>NZ_LMKP01000041.1:0-260 GCF_001421715.1 Sphingomonas sp. Leaf22 | reverse complement strand
CAGGATGCGTTGTCCAGCGTGYGAGGGGACCGACCTKATCAAGCGGGGCCGCARGTCGGGCCATCAGCGCTATGTGTGCCGGGCCTGCGGTCGATACTGCACCGACAGCCAGCCCAGGTTCAGTGCCGRGACGAAAGCYYTGGCGATCGAGATGTACATGAAYGGCATGGGCATCCGGGCGATCGGCCGGGTGCTGGGAGCATCGCCGGCGGGGGTSCTCAAATGGATCCGCAAGGAGCATGCGACGCTGCAAGAGAAGC
>NZ_LMKP01000040.1 GCF_001421715.1 Sphingomonas sp. Leaf22 | reverse complement strand
CTGAACAAGGGCTTTGCCCCGGCGGCATTCGTCACCGAGGTCAGCCTGAGCCAGGAACATTATAACCTGATGAGCGGTGCCATCATCAACGGTATCGATTTGATATAAGTTCATAGATTTTATTGGCATATACTATATTGATAGGACCAAATATTATTTGGAATGGGCCATAATTTATGATTCCGGTGATCGGATTCATATTTCTGGTTCGTTACGTGCTCGCAAGCTATATGGTAAACGGACGACGATTCCTGTTTTAGATCATGCGTTAGCCGAGACTTCGGTGGAATTTTCGTGACGAGACGGGTACTGATCCCACGCGAACGCTTAGGCGGAATGTGCGCGGGAGTTGATACGCATGAATTATATCGGTGAATCCGGCAACGATACTCTGACCGGTAGCGACGCCAACGATGTGTTGGTCGGTAACGATGGCAACGATGTGCTATCGGGTGGCGCGGCGGGTGATATCCTCTATGGCGACGGTACCGATGGCACCAGCACGTTGGCGGGTAACGACACGCTGAACGGTGATGCTGGTAACGACTTCCTGGTTGGTGGCGCAGGTATCGACCAATTGAATGGCGGCGATGGCAACGACATCCTGATCCCGGGCTTGGCATCCCGCGTAACGCTCAGTGGCAGCTACACCTTCGTGGTCGGAACCGGTAAGTCCGTTGATGAAGCCACCGGAGCTGATTTCGGCTCGTCTTTTCAGGAAACTGTCAATGGCGGGGCGGGGACCGATATCGCGTATCTTTCCTTCCATGACCAAACTGCGAACATCGTATTCGACAACAGCAATCCCGCAGCAACGAATACTGTTTTGGCGGGCGGTGTCGGAATCGGTACCGTTGCGGCGGTTGAGCGGGTCGTCTTCTACAGCGGCCAAGGTGCCGATGTTCTTCGTGGTGCCGACTTCTCCGATGTATTGAAAGGTGGTGCTGGCAACGATGAAATCTACGGCAATGCCGGTAGTGACGATCTTTATGGCGATGCCGGTGACGATACGCTCTACGGCGGCGCGGGCAACGATTATCTGAGCGGCGGTGCCGGAGATGACCGGATTGATGGTGGCGACGGGATCGATACGGTCGACTATGACAGTGCGGCTACGGTCGATCTGCGCCGCATGGGCGAAATGCAGAACACCGGGGCGTCGGGTGTCGATGTGCTCTTCGGGGTCGAAAATCTGTCGGGATCTCGCTCCACCGATGTTTTCAACGGCGATGATCAAGCCAATCGCCTTGAGGACGAAGACGGCGGAAACGACGCCTTCTACGGTCGCGGCGGTGACGATACCCTGATCATCTCACGCAGCACTACCATGTACACGACGCCGACCGGGACACGGCAATATATCGTCGGCTCCACGAACGTTACGATGGAAGGCGGAGACGGTAACGATACGCTCACCTTCAACGGACGGACGCGCTATATAGACAGGGCGTCGTTGATTTCCGGCGGTAACGGCGACGATATCATCAGCGTAGTTGGCATGGCGACGGCGACGATCGATGGCGGTGCCGGCAACGATCGCGTCACAGTCGATGGTCGCGGTAGCGACATCGGCTATCAGATCACCTTGGGCGCAGGAACCGACACGATCGCACTTAGCTATGCGGCGTCGAGTACGGCAACATTGTCGACCGGGACGACGGTAACGGACTTCGTTACCGGCGTTGGTGGCGATATTATCGACATTGCCTCGTTATTGACGACGAATTTGTTTTTGGTGGACGCTACCAAAGTCAATCCGTTTGGCGTCGGCTATCTCCGTTTAGTTCAGAATGGCACGTCGACGAATCTGGAAGTTGATCGTGATGGCGATGGTGCTGGTGGGTTCATTACACTATTGACCCTGTCCAACACGGATGCTGCCAGTTTCCATGCCTTCAACCTCTATTATGTGACTGGGCAAGGTACGTCGGGTGCGGACACGCTCACCGGCTCGGCAAGCTTCGACCGTCTGCTCGGCCTAGGTGGTGCTGATGTGCTTGACGGAGGCGCAGGCCGCGACGTGCTGGACGGCGGTGACGGGGCCGATCGTTTGCTGGCTGGTGCGGATGACGACTATCTGATTGGCGGCAGTGGGATCGACACGGCGGTATTTGGCGATTTCTTCAAGAAGTCAACGGTGTCGGCTCAATCCGCTTCGGTTACGGTGGTCGGCCCGGACG
>NZ_LMKP01000039.1 GCF_001421715.1 Sphingomonas sp. Leaf22 | reverse complement strand
CACGCTGGACAACGCATCCTATCCTCCCCGTCCCAAATCAAAGGAACACAGAAGAATCCAAAACGCGCCTCGTGTAAACAGTCCCCGCGCAGGCGGGGGTCCAGAGCCAAGCGGAACAACGGCTTGCGTTTGGAACCCTGGGCCCCCGCCTGCGCGGGGGCACGGCAGGGGGCCGGGATCGGTACTTTCGCAACGTTTCGAGCAACCGGACGCCTTGTACAGGCATCAAAGGTCACACTCGCGCGCGGTTGCCGGCACAGCGAAGCGGATGGCGGATCGGACGGATGTCAAAGAGCAGGCGCACGGCGCGCACCGGCGATCCTGCCGCCGGGACGACCTGTCGGAAAGCGTTATCGCAGCACCCGCCGGACCAGCGCGCCGCAATCGGCGTTGCCCGCGCGCGGGGTGTCGTCGCCACCAATCGCGCGGCCGAGCATGCGCAGGATGCCGCCCGCACTCTTCACGCCGGGCGGGATGCGGATGTCGGGGCTCTGGATACGGCCGCCGATGCGGACCGGCTGGTCGAGGTGGAGCAGCGTGCGTTGTTTCGGCGTGCCGGTCAGCGCGATCGACAGACGTTCGTCGGACAGGCGCACCACCCCCTGCCCCCGCGTCTGCGCGCGCGAGGTGTTGATCAGCAGCGGGTCGATCCGGCCGATGCCGTCGGTGACGTTCAACCGTAGCCCGAGGCAGCGCAGCCGGGCACGGGCATCGTCGTCGGTGGTCAGCCCGCGCGCGACATCGGCACCGAGCAGCGACGCCATCTTCGCCGGCAGGGTCCCGCCCGCCGCCACGAAGCCGATCATGCCGTCCGACCGCCCGATCGCCTCGCGGATCGTGTCGCCGCTGCCGACCAGCTTCAGTCGCGCCCGCAGCGGGGCATCGACCGGCGCGCCGCCGGCAAAGGTCGAGATGCGCGAATCGACCAGTTTCAGGTCGAAGGTCGCCCGGGGGCTGTTCCGTTCGCGCTGATCGACGACCACCTGCCCGGTGATCCGCCCCTGCGCAAGCCGCACCGTCAGCGGCGCGACGGTCAGGCGGCTGCGGTCGATCGCCAGCACGGTATCGAGGCTGCGCAAGCCCGCCATGTCGAGCAGACGGTCGACACGGATGGCCAGCCGCCCGTCGAGATCGCCCATCTTGGCGAGGTTGATGCGGGTGCCGGGCACCACGCGCGGACCGATGCGGCGTTCGATCGCGATCGCGCGGGCGCGCCCTTCGTCGGTGGCGAGGTCGTCGAACGACAGGTCGGCGAAGCGCAGGCTGCCGTCGATCTTCGTCCGATCGCCATCCTTGCCGATCGTCGCGTTCGCCGATGTCAGGGTCGACCGGCCGATCGTGCCCGACAGCCGTTCGATGACCCATGTCGGATCGTCGTGGCGGACGCGCGCGGTCAGCTTCACCGGCTGGGTCCCGAACAGACCGGCCTCGATCAGCGCGTCGAGCGTCTTGAGGTCGTTGGCGCGCGCGGTCAGGTCGACGGTCATGCGGTCGGTGCCGAGCGGGGAGGCCATGACCCCCTTTGCATCGACGGTGATGGTCGGGCCGTCGACCCGCGCCCGGAACGGCCATGGCCCCTCGCCGGTGATGGTCGGGCCGGTCAATGCGACCTGCACCGGGCGGTTGTCGATCGCGCCGTTCCCCTGCGCGCGAAAGCCCTTTGCATCGGAGGCGACGGTGACGGCGAAGCGGCGATTCTGCACCGCGTCGCGATAGTCGATCACGAGGTCGCGGATCGTCAGGCTGGTGATCGCCGCCGCCGAGCTTTTGTCTCCACGCTTGTCGGGTTGCCAGTTCTTGCGCCCGTCGCGGGTGCGGACCATCGCCACCCGCCCGCCATCGATGGCGAGTGCCTGAAGATCGAACGTGCCGCGCAGCAGCGGCAGCACGTCGAACCGGAAGTCGACCCGTTTCAGCCGGACCAGATCGCCCTGCCCCGCCCAGCTCGGCTGCGCGATGGTCAGCTCGCGGACGATCAGCGTGGGGGAAAAGGACAGCGGCTCGACCCGTTCGATCGTGCCGATCGATACGTCCGACCCGAAACGCTGTGCCAGCCGCGCGCTGACCCGGTCGCGCAGCACTCCCCATGGGAAGGCGGCGAGAATCAGCAGGAGGAGGAGTGCGAGGCCGAGGATGCCGCCAAGGATGAACCGCCACGGGCGCGCGAGCCTGACCATCCTGTGATAAGTCGGAACGCGGGCGTTCGTTCCGTGGGCGCAATGGAATTGCTGGGGTGAAGGTTCCTTTCCACAGGCATGATGCAGCCGCTTTCTTGATCGGGAATGGAGACCGTCCGAAAACTTTTTGCGGGAGGTACCGAACGCCAGCGCTGCACGGTAAAGCCGGGAAAGCGTCGTACTCGAGCCTCGATGCGTGGCGAGGC
>NZ_LMKP01000038.1 GCF_001421715.1 Sphingomonas sp. Leaf22 | reverse complement strand
GCTGAACAAGGGCTTTGCCCCGGCGGCATTCGTCACCGAGGTCAGCCTGAGCCAGGAACATTATAACCTGATGAGCGGTGCCATCATCAACGGTATCGACGTGATGTGACAGTAGCTTAGCTGTTTATTGCCTAGATCCAGGATGTTGCAGGGGCATCCTGGATCTGGAATCGTCGATACGTTGTCTACTATAAATCTAGAAATATAAGCGTTTCGTGCCCGAAGGCCGAAGATGCATGCAAGGGTAACTAACATGGGTCGTATCACCGGCACGAAGGCAGCCGACACACTAACTGGAACGCCGGGCAATGATACGATTTCGGGTTTAGCGGGCGCGGATGTCATCGAGGGTAGTGCGGGCGACGACCTGATCGAAGGTGGCACAGGAGATGATACAATTTCCGGCGGTGAGGGGAATGACATCCTGAAAGGCGGGTCAGGTGACGACATCCTTACCGGAAATCAGGGCAGCGACAGCGTTTACGGCGGTGAAGGTCAAGACTCCCTTTACGATAGCGGCATTTACAACAACGCCGGTGGTTCTGATCTGCTTGATGGTGGCGAAGGTGATGACCGTATAAGCATATATCGATCTAGTGATGAATCCGGAACAAATATAACAATTTTTGGTGGTGGCGGTAACGATATAATAGATATTTCGGCCGGTTCGATAAGCTCGTCGATTATGGGGACAACGATAATATTGGATGCTGGCATTGGTAATGATATTATCAATATTTCAGGATCTGGATTAAATGCGAATATAACCCTTGGAGAGGGGAAGGACGTACTTAGTATATTAAGTATACTAAGTATACTAAATTTGTCGGGGCATGGTTTGAATAGCGAGGTGATAATTACCGATTTTGTTCCTGGTGCTTTGGGTGATCGTATAGAATGGACGTATGGCCTGCCTGTTACACTTAATAAATGGAACAACGATTCAAATCCGTTTGGATCGGGTTATGCGCGTCTTTTGCAAAATGATGGTGACACGCTGTTGCAAATCGATCCGGATGGCGGTGCTAACGAGTATGTAACCTTGATACGTTTCAGTAATACGATGGCAAGTGCTTTTACTGAATTCAATTTCGAAAGTTATGACCCTAATGGTACCATGCCTACGGGGCAGGTTTTTGCCGGTACGACCGGCAATGATACAATGATCGGGACAGTCAGTGCTGATACATTTCAGGGCGGCGATGGCGATGATTTTATCGAAGCAAGAGCAGGCAGTGACCGTATCCTTGGCGGGATTGGCAACGATTACATCGACGGACAATTGGGGGATGATTGGATCGATGGAGGCCCGGGTCATGATCAGATCAGGGGTGGATATGGGAATGATGTCCTGATCGGTGGCGATGGAAACGACGACATCGATGATGGCGGCAGCTTGGACGATAGAATATTCGGCGGCAGCGGCGATGATATTCTAAGAGTAATTTATAATTTTCAAGGTATTGTTGGTAAGTCTTACCTCAATGGAGGAGAGGGAAATGATATTATTTTCTTCACCATTCATAATGATAGCTTAGTCGAGATTGATGCAGGCGATGGAAACGATACGGTAAGCGCTGAGGCTGATTCAGGTACTGGAATTGTACGACTGGGCGTTGGTTCTGACACATTACTTTTAAGGGATATATATAGCCCTTATGGACCTTGGAATGGTTCGATAAGCGTCGAGGATTTTTCGGTCGGAGTAGGCGGCGACAAGGTTGTGTTCAGCGAAGCTATGAGATTTTGGAAGGGGTATGTGATAGGTATTGACCCTTTTGACTTGGGTTATCTTCGTTTGGTACAATTTGAAAATAGAACAATTCTTCAAATTGATCGAGATGGTTATTCCGGAGAAGAAAACTATTTCGAAAACATGGTATACTTTGATAATATTGATGCTAGGGAGTTCGTTAAATATAATTTTGATGGCTTTGTTCCTAAGATCGTTCCAGCATCGGAAGCAATCACCGCAGATATAACTGCTCCTGTATCGGTCTCCGAAGACGGCGAAAAAGTATTATCTTTGAAGTTAATATTATCAGGAAATTCCTATATTAACGGAATAATATCCATTAATATCGAGGAACAATCTACTACAACTATTAATGCTGACGTAATTTTAAAAGAAAAAATATTAGGTTATGATTTTGTCAGGTCACCATCAGGGTCTTACGGGCTTACGTTGCCTCCTATTTCAATTCTTTCAGATTTTATTGCCGAAGGGACGGAGACGATAGCAGTTACGATCCGTGTATCAGGTCAAGTATTTGATACCGGGACTGATACCAAAACCGTTTTGGTCAAACTAATTGACAGTGGCCAGACTGGTGGTCCGGGAGAGGACCGTATTGGTGGAACGCGTTTCTCGGACGATCTGTCCGGCGGTCAGGGTAATGATCGGCTATCCGGCAATCTAGGTAATGATAATATCGATGGCGGCAGTGGGATCGACACGGCGGTATTTGGCGATTTCTTCAAGAAGTCAACGGTGTCGGCTCAATCCGCTTCGGTTACGGTGGTCGGCCCGGACGGAACCGATATCACCGGCCTTTGCCGACCCGAGGCC
>NZ_LMKP01000037.1 GCF_001421715.1 Sphingomonas sp. Leaf22 | reverse complement strand
TCCAACGCGACGCCACTCGACCCTGGGTTATCTCAGCCCCATGGACTTCGAGCGGCAGGCGCAGGTAGCTTAACCTCGTGTCTACCAGACCGGCAGCAGCTCATAGCTTACTAGTTTAAGTTGGTGTCGGCTATTGGTGGAAAGCGGACTTAATGGCGTGCTGGCGAGTGGCGCTCACAAAACCACATCATCGCCGCCAAAGACACGAGAAAAGTCGCCACAGTTATTACTTCATTGAAAGTGCCCGCCACCCACCAGCAGAGCGCAACGGTAATAAATATCATCGGGATCGGATAGACAATCCCCTTCCAGTGGTTAGGCGTGTAGCTCCACGCGACACGATCGAACCAAATCTCCCGCCCCTGATCGTTTCGCTTGATCATACTCCGATCACTAGCGCGCTTTTGCCGGGCGGGGAACGACCGCAATTGGGCCATTTTGGCTTTCCCGAAAACGAAGGTTCAGAAAAACAGCCGGGCGGTCCGTGCCGATCAGACGTCTGGTCCGATGCGCCTTCCCATAACCTGTTCCCGAATGGGTTTCCCGAAATTCCCCGATGGACATGGAGAACAGCGACGCACCGGCGCCGCCGGTGCCGGCTCAACCCTTCCCGGTTTCCGCCGATCGATAATGCCCCGCCATCAGATCGGACAGGATGCGGCGGACATGCTGTACCTTGACCACCGACGCGGCGTTCGTCCGGGGATCGTCCATAAACCGGGTGCCGAGCAGATAGCCGTCGGGCACGCGCCGCAACGCACCGGCCAGTCGCGCCGCCGTCGCGTGACGCCAGATGGTCGGGTACGGAAATCCGTCGATCTCCGCGACCGCCTGCAGCGATGCCGGGCGACGGATATCGTCGGGCGGGATGGTATGGGCGAAACCGTACCGGTGGCCGAGTTCGGGGTAGTGCGTGATCGCGGCGGCGTTCAGCACGCTGATCGCGCCGACGACATACAGCCCCATCGGGGTGACGAGCGGCGCTTCGCTCAATTCATACACACTGAGATAGACGTCGAGCGCCGCCGCCAGCAGCGCGTCGTCGCCCGGCACCACGCCCGCGCGCGGAAAGGTCAGGCCGCCATGGACGAACCCGTCCAGCATCTGCCGCAGCAGCGCCAGCACGTCGTCGCGCATCGCGATCATCGCCGGCAGCCCGGCAAAGCCGTCGGGCAGCCGCAGCCCGTCCTCGTCCGCCTGGCACAGCCCCTGTGCGGCAAGCGTGATGCTCGCCCGGCGGATGCTCTCGCGCGGGCGGCGAAGCGACGCCGCCAGCGACGAGATGCTGCACCGTCCCCCCGGCGTCGGGCGCAACGCATTGCGCAGGAGCAGCACCAGCAGCGCGCCGCTGTCGAAATGACGCCCGGCGGCGCGCATCGCGGCCGATCCGGCATAGAGTTGGAAATGGTTGATCAGCCGCGTCGCCTGACGAACCGGAACGGGCGCGCCGACATTGGACGGCATGACGGGACTATGCATTGGCGCAGCGCAAGATGGGTTCGATCGAAGCCTCTGGCACCGGCATGCCATGACATACCGGTGCCGATGGTAGTCGGAGCAGCGATGCTACGCGGTAGATCGCTAAATTACGGTGTTTCGACGGTGTAGGTGTAATAGACGACGCCGCCGATCTCGGTAATATCGGACAGGCTGACCGACGACGCATAGGAATCCGTCATGGTGATCGTGCCGATGATCTCGCCCTTGCCCGACGTGATATCGAAGACGGCGGTCTTTCCACCGTCCTGATAGCGCAGGCTATCGACGTTGCCGTCATCGTTCGCATCGGCCAGCGCGTGGGTCGTGACGATCTTGCTGCCGTAATTGAAATCGGTGACGATATCGTCGCCGATCCGCAGGCCGAGCGCGTTGTCGATGAACAGGGCACCGCCCCTGGTGGTCATCACATCGTCCTGTACGGTGCCTTCCACGCCGTTCGCATGCTCTTTCAGGAACTGGTGCAGGGCGCCGGCAGCGGCATAGGCATGCTGGCCGCCGAATTCGCCGAGATAGCGCAGTTCCCCGATCGAATCCTCGCCATCGGTGATGCGCAGCTGATCGTTGCCGGCCTTGCGCGCATTGACCCGGTCGATATCGAGCAGGCCGTTCTTGCCGAAGCCGATGAACCCGTCGCCGTTTCCGTCGAAGATCTTCTTGCCGGTGATCAGGGTGTCGGTCTTGCCGAAGCCGATGATATTGTCATCGCCGACATCGCCATTGGCGACGACGAACGCGGTGCGCCGGGCCGTGCTGTAATGGGTATCGATGACGTTGTTCGCTTCGATATTGACGATCTCGTCGACGTTCAGCAACGCATAGGTCGTTTGTAACATGGAATATTTCCCCCCTGAACCGGATGCCGGCGGATCGCCGTCCGGCGGTCAGGGGGCCGGCCTAACCGGCATTATATTCGGTGGCATCCTGCTACCTGCCCAAAATGAGAAGCGGGCGGGATCGTCCCATGGCGGGACGATGGCCGGGCCGCGCCCGGTTTCGTTCGATCTGCCGGCGATCGGGCCGCGGCCCCTTGCCTGTCCGCCCCATCGCCCGCTATGGACCGAGCATTCGCAAGGACCCGGTGCAATTCCGGGTGGCTATTCCGGCCGCCGATCCGCCGGACAACATCGCACATGACCTGAAATCCTGCGCCCGATCGGGTGCCATGTGGCTTGATGTGGATTTTCCATGACCTTCGATTTTACCTCCTATCGCCGCCAATGGTTCGGCGGAGCGGCACAGATCCGCCGCGACCTGCTGGCCGGCATCGTCGTCGCGCTGGCGCTGATCCCCGAAGCGATCGGCTTTTCGATCATCGCCGGGGTCGATCCGCGCATCGGCCTCTATGCCTCGGTCGCGATCGCGATCACCATCGCCTGTATCGGCGGACGGCCGGGCATGGTCTCGGCGGCGACCGCGGCGGTCGCGGTGCTGGTCGGCCCCCTGGTCCGCGACCACGGCGTCGAATATCTCTTCGCCGCCACCATCCTGATGGGCCTGATCCAGATCGCCGCCGGGCTGCTGCGGCTCGACCGGGTGATGCAGTTCGTGTCGCGATCGGTCATCACCGGCTTCGTCAACGCGCTCGCCATCCTGATCTTCCTGGCGCAGCTGCCGCAGCTGACGGGCGTGACGTGGCACAGCTATGCGCTGATCGCGGGCGGCCTCGCCATCATCTACCTGCTGCCGCGGGTGACGCGGGCGGTGCCGTCGCCGTTGGTGGCGATTTTGGTGCTCAGCGTCATCAGCATCGCGCTGAACCTGCCGGTCAACACCGTCGGCGACATGGGGAAACTTCCGCAAGGGCTGCCGAGCTTCGCATGGCCGCAGGTGCCGCTGACGCTCGACACGCTGCGGATCATCCTGCCCACTGCGCTGACGATGGCGGCGGTCGGCCTGCTGGAATCGCTGCTGACCGCGCAGATCGTCGACGACATGACCGATAGCGACAGCGACAAGCGGCAGGAATGCGCCGGGCAAGGCGGTGCCAACATCGTCGCCGCATTGTTCGGCGGGATGGGCGGCTGCGCGATGATCGGACAGTCGGTCATCAACGTGACCTCGGGCGGACGCGGACGGCTATCGACCTTTACCGCCGGGGCTTTCCTGTTGTTTTTATTGGCGGTTCTGGGGCCATGGGTCGGACGCGTGCCGATGCCGGCGCTGGTCGCGGTGATGATCATGGTGTCGATCGGCACGTTCAGCTGGAACTCGCTGCGTAACCTTCGTCACCATCCACCAACCTCGTCGATCGTGATGCTGGTGACGGTCGCCGTCGTCGTCGCGACGCGCGACCTGTCGCTGGGCGTGCTGGCCGGGGTGCTGCTGTCGGGCGTGTTCTTCGCCGGGAAAGTGCAGCGGATGTTCGCGGTCGAGCGGGTCGCGGGCGATGGCGGCGTTACCTACCAGGTTACGGGACAGATCTTCTTCGCCTCGGTCGACCGCTTCCGCCGCGCCTTTGCGCTCGAGGGGGCGGTGCCGGTGACGATCGACGTCACCGCGGCGCATTTCTGGGACATTTCCGGGGTCGACGCGCTCGACAAGATCGTCGCCCGCCTGCGCCAGAACGGGGCCGAGGTGGCGGTGATCGGCTATAACCGCGCCAGCGCCGATCTGGTCGACCGCTTCGCGCTGCACGACAAGACCGGCGTCGAGCTGGGCGTCGTGCCGCATTGAGGATGGTTGCCCCCGCGTCGGCAGGAATCAGAGGTTGATACCATTGTAGAACCGTTCGTGCTGAGTAGGGACTGAGCTTGTCGAAGGCCCGTATCGAAGTACCTGTGGCGGTCCTTCGATACGCCCTTCGACAAGCTCAATGGCTACTCAGGGGTCGGTTCCGGCTGAGGGCGAAATGACACCCTAAGCGTCGGCGTCTTTCGGCCAGAGGTATTCGCCGGTGAGCAGGATGTGCGCCCATCCCAGC
>NZ_LMKP01000036.1 GCF_001421715.1 Sphingomonas sp. Leaf22 | reverse complement strand
GGCTGCATAGCCAGTTTCACGGGCGTCGCGAATGCCGCCTACCCCCAACCCAGTCAGTCCGCTTAGGGCGTCATTTCGCCCTCAGCCGGAACCGACCCCACTCAGGACGAACGGTTTCGCCTTATGCCGTCGTGCTCCGGCCTTGCGGTCACATCGCCTGCTGCTCGCGGTTCAGGCTGCGCGCGGGCGGGGTCGCGACCGGGGCCGGGGCCACGGCGGCACCCGCACGAACATTCGCCGGCACCTCGACGAACGGCAGCTTCAGCGTCTCGCTGGTCATCCGCCTTATCTGGTTGGTGAAGGCCGGATCGTCGTTGAGCGTGCGGCCATAGGACGGGATCATCGCCTCGATCTTCGGCGTCCAGATACTGGCAAGCCGCTGCGGGAAAGCCTTTTTCAGCACCTCCAGCATGATCGCCGGCGAGGTCGAGGCACCGGGCGACGCGCCGAGCAACGCGGCGATCGTCCCCTGCTTGTCGGTTACGATCTCGGTCCCGAACTGCAGTACCGGGCCCTTTTTCGGGTCGCGCTTGATGACCTGCACCCGCTGTCCGGCGGTGATCAGCTTCCAGTCGCCCTGTTTGGCGTTCGGGAAATATTTGACCAGCTCGGCCTGGCGATCCTTGTCGGTCAGCATCGCCTGTTTGACCAGATACTGGACCAGCTCGGCATTTTCCGCGCCGACCGCCATCATCGGCCCGACATTGTCCTTGTACACACTGTTGAACAGGTCGCGCCACGATCCGTTCTTCAGGAACTTCGTGCTTTGCAGCGCGAACGGCCCGAACAGGATGACCGACTTGCCGTCCAGTTTGCGCGCGTCGAGATGCGGCACCGACATCGGCGGCGATCCGGCCTCCGCCTTGCCATAGACCTTCACGTCGTGGCGCGCGGTCAGCGCCGGGTTTTCGAACGCGAGGAACTGGCCGCCGACCGGGAAGCCGCCATAATCCTTGGCTTCGGGAATACCCGACATCTGCAGCAGCTTGAGCGACGCGCCGCCTGCACCGATGAACACGAAGCGCGCCCGCACGGTGCGGTCCTTGTTCGTGGTCAGATCGCGTACCGTCACGTTCCAGATGCCGTCGGCCCCGCGGTTGAGGCCGCGAACCTCATGGCGCAGTTTCAGGTCGAAATTGGGATTTTTGGTCAGCGCGGTGGCGAGCTGGCGGGTGATGACGCCCCAGTTCACGTCGGTGCCGATCGGCATATAGGTCGCGGCGACCTTCTGGTTCGGATCGCGACCCTCCATCACCAGCGGTGCCCAGGCGCGGATCTTCGCCGGGTCCCGGGTATATTCCATGCCGTAGAACAACGGGTTCTTGACCAATGCCGCCTGCCGCTTGCGCAGATACTCGATATTGGCGTCGCCCCACACGAAGCTCATATGCGGTGTCGGATTAATGAAGCCGTTCGGGGCACCCAGACGCCCGGTCTTCACTTCGTGCGCCCAAAATTGCCGCGCGACCTCGAACTGTTCGGCGATCACCACCGCCTTGCTCGTATCAATGCTGCCATTGGGGTTTTCGGGAGTATAGTTCAACTCGGCAAAGCCCGAATGGCCGGTGCCGGCATTATTCCACCCGTTCGAGCTTTCCTCGGCGACATTGTCGAGCCGTTCGAACAGCGCGACCCGCCAATTCGGCTCCAGCTCCTGCAGATAGGTCGCGAGCGTCACGCTCATCACCCCGCCGCCGATCACCACCATGTCGAGCGGACGGTCGTTGTCGGGCGCGGGGCCGGCGGGCGAGGCCATCGGCCGGAACAGGAAGGCGATCGCGGCGAGCAGCAGCACGACGACGATGCCGAGCGCGATCTTGGTCTTGCGCCAGCGGGACCGGCGTGGTGCCGGCGCGGAGGATGCTTGCATGGAATGGATCCGTTGGAAGATGAGCGCGCTGGAACGCCGTGTTCGGTTCGAACCGCGCCGGAAAATCCTCTTGTAGAACACGTTATACGACCGTTTGATGTGGCGCAAATCCGCCATTCCCGCGCAATAGTATGTAACATTGGGCCACCCACGGTTCCGCCTGCTCTCGTTGGAGAGCATCGCGCCGGCGATAGCCGGTGCGTCCCGCAGGTTTGGCGGGGGAGGTGTGTGCATGGTTCGATGCGTTTGTGGTCACCATAGCTGTTAGGCCGGACGCCGGCGGCCGACTAGGCCGACGACATCTGTGGTTTGTTCAAATGACTCAGAGAGTGGTTGCGGATCGAAATGAGACTCGCAGGCGGCGCGATCAATTGCCGCCCCCAGCAATGCCAATACCCGGCCGAGCGCACCGCCGACGCTGGCCTCGGCCAGTTCGCGGCAGCTGAGCGTCGCGCGCATCGCTGCCAGCTCGGCGGCGGCGGCTTCGCGATGTCCCACCGCATCGTGCGGCAGCGGCGCGGGATGGAAACGGCGTGGCAGAAACCGCAGCAATCCGCCAGGTAGCAGCGCCCGATAGATATTCGACGTCTGGCGATAGCGTGGCCCCGCGCCGACGTTGCGACAGAAGCGCCGCTGGCGAACAAGGAACCCCGCCGCCTCTAGCGCCGCCAACGCCCGCGCCACCGTCGCCCGGCCAAGCGCGGTCGCCTTCGCCAGATGGTCATAGGTCGGGAACACCCGCCCGCCATTCAGCCGGGCGAGGGTGCAGATCTCCTCGAACACGCGCACCGCCCCGGCGGTCAGGGCGCACAGCACCGTTTCGGCCGCGGTCAGCATCCGCCCCTCGCTGCGCGCAGCGCGCCGCCGCGCCCGCCCGGCATCGAGCGCGGCGCGTGCCATGCGCAGCAGCCGGTCGGTCTCGCCCTTGGCGGGCACCGCGAAGAAATGGTCCTCGACCGTGCCCGCCTCGACGCTGCCGCGCCGGACGGGTGCGCCGGTGCGGTGCACACCGCCGCTGCGTGGCCGTGGTACGCGTGCCGGATCGGCCATGCGCGCGATCGCCTGCGCCAGGATAAGCGCCATCATCGTCCCCCTTGTCCGGGGCCGCGACAAACAAGCAAAAAAGGGGCGTGGCGCGAAACGCGCGTCCTTGAACCGACAAGCGATCGGAGGTATTGGAGAAGGCCTGTAGAAGCCGGTTCGACGTTTGGCGACGTCGCTCCAAAACCTGGGACGCCTGGCCTTCGTGCCGGGCTTTCCTTTATGTGGTCACGGCCAATTCCCTTGCTGCCGGCCCTGCTGCCGGTTTCAGCGACCTTTGCAGATCAAATCCAACATCGGAAGCGTTCCCGGTTCGTGCTTTCGAGTAGGAAAGCGACAATTACGTTCGTTTCGGCGCAAATCACCGCCGACGATTCGTGCTTTCGAATAGGAATATGGCGGTACGTTCGTGCTTTCGGGTAGCAAATACCCCGTCGCATTCGTGCTTTCGAATAGGAATTACGCGGCCGGAGCGTCCACCGATTCGCTCGCATCCGAATCACCCGCCTCATCGCTGCCGAGCGCGCGTGGCCGGCGGGTCAGTACCACCTGCACCGGGGTCGAGCGCCGTCCACGCCGGGGGGCCTCGCCTTCGGGGGATTCCTGTTCGATCAGCTCCAACCGATAGTCGGGGATGCTGTCGGATGCTACTATCTGCTTCAAAGCATTTCGAAAATTGGCAAGCGGGTTCTGATAGCCGATCTGCAGGCGGAAGGTCGCGAGGTCGGTTTCCAACCGGTCCTCACCGCTCGAGCGCGCTACTTCGTAGATGCGCCGCTCGATCGGCCCCAGCTGGAAGTATGCCGCAGCATAGTCGAGCACGTGCCGGTCGAGCAGGATCGCGCGGAACAGCCAGTCGCACAGCCGCACCTTGACCGCCTTCAGCCGCCGCTCGCCGCCCCGGGTGCGCGAATAGTGCAGCTTGGCTTCGGACAGCCATGAGAAGAAACCCTCCTCGCCTTCGCCCCCCGCCTCGATATTGGTCTTGATCTGCGTACCCTGCAGTCGTTCCAGCGCCTCCGACAGTCGACCGTACGACCGCGCCGAGTGATTGGCCCCGGTCACCGTGAACAGATCATGCGCGGTAAAGACGAAATCCTGCGTAACCGTCTCGCCGATCTCGATCTTCGCCAGCATCAGGCTGGCGATATACAGAACGATTTCCTTGTCATAGATGGTCGCAACGCCACTGGCCGACGGACGTACTTCGATCGATATCGCATTTGCCTGATAGGTCAGCGGCTTCATCCACGCATTCTTGGCGAGCGCGAAGAACGGAAACGCCATCAACGACCGCTCACCGCGGATTTCGGCGGTAAGCGGACTGTCGAGCCGGAACAGATCGCCCTGCGGGCGGGCCGGGGGCTTGGCGGGCGTGCGCGGGGCAGGGGGCTTGCGGGTCATGGGACTATTCTACTCGAAAGCACGAAGATGCGATGGGAAGCGGGACCTGCCCGTACACGCACGCCGGACAGACCGGCGACCATTCGTGCTTTCGAGTAGGAAATAGCCGGACGGAGCACCATTCCGCCCACCTTGAATCACCGGCGTGGACGTCCGGCGGTACGCGCCTGATCGCCGGCAACCGCAAAGGGCGAGGTCGCGTTGGCCTGCGGGTCGTAATAGCGATCGATACGGTTGCGGATGCGCGACTGGACCCGGTTCTGGATCCGGCCATTGATCCGCCCCATCGGCTCGATCCCGGCTTCGGCGGCGACTTCCTCACGCGTCTGGCGCTGTCCGGTCTGGCCGGCCGCGGAGCGCGCGGTTTCACCCTGTTGGGTTGCAGGAAGCGACGATTGGACCGGTGGCGCCTGATCCGGGCTATTGTTCCCATATCGGTCCTGCGCCAAGGCAGGTACGGTCAGGCAGAGTACCACAGAGAACAATATGCAGCGCATTCCATCGCTCATAGACATGCTATTGCCCTACGCCTAGGGTCAGGACTCGTTGATCACAGCCAGAAGATGATGGTGGTGGCTAGCGCGACGGCAGAGAAGAAGTCGGTCGTCAGTGACGCGGTCGCCCAGTTCCGAGCGTCGCAGGATATGCGCCGCCTTAGGCGCCTGCGGTATTAACACGAATACGCCGGCCGCCAATATTCCAGAACCCTTCAAAGGTGACAGTAGGGTGCCGCGAGATCACCAGCTCCGCTGTCAGAGTTTAGTCGCGCCGGTCACGCGTTCGTACCGTCAATCCCGATTATCCGACGGTAAGTAGTCAGTCGTGGGCGACCGTAAGCGCTGATCGTCCGTCATCCGCCTTGCCCGTGAGACCCGGAACCTCGTCAAGTTGCCGCAGATCTGTGAATGTGCCGCGTTCCTCTCGGTAGCGTACGATCTCGAACCCGTGGCCCTTAAGCGCGGGTACGGCATCCAGTTCCTCGGCCGTAGCAGTATTGACGTTGACGAGAGCTGCGTCGCTCATGCTGGTCCTCTTCAATGGCAGTTATATAACGCACATAGGCGAATGCGGGGCTGAGCCAATGGAGCCAAGTAGGGCAATATTCCGATCGCAGCCCAATCCTTTGCCAAGGCCCAAAAGCGTCGTTTCGTCGGCGACGTCAGACAGACTGGCAGGTTACACTATTTTCATAAAATATTTATCATATTAGGCAGGAATAGTAACCGTACTAGGCTAACACCACTCTTTAAAGCTGGAGTATCATTCATCATAATCAAAAATACGGAACTGTTCAGAACCCTCTAACCTAGAAATTTTCTGGTCTAGAGCTCTCAGCTTGGCAAACTTCCTTTCCGCCAAACGCCGTTGCTGCCTACTTGGAGTGTTAACGCTCAGCCGATCATTAACGAACGCATTCGCCGCTTTTTGAAGGTGATATACGGTCTGAGGCCCTCCTTCGTTGCACGCTGCAGCCATCATGATGACGATTGCAGAATTCATGGTCATATTATGCGACCGGGCAAACTCTTTCAGGATGCTGGCCGCATCGCTAGGGTCAGGACCCATTGATATGAGGATCGCGATCTGATTCAGGCTCTGCGAGGAGACCCGAATGAGCGACCTTTTTTGGCTGACGGACGAGCAG
>NZ_LMKP01000035.1 GCF_001421715.1 Sphingomonas sp. Leaf22 | reverse complement strand
CCCTCGCTCGCCCCAGCGCTTCCACCGGTTATACAGCGTCTTGTGAGGACCATACGCGCTTGGCGCGTCTCGCCAGCGCAGCCCGTTGCGGTTGACGAAGACGATGCCGCTGAGCACCCGCCGGTCATCGACACGCGGCTTGCCGTGGCTCTTGGGAAAGAACGGCCGCAGCCGCTCGATCTGCTCGTCCGTCAGCCAAAAAAGGTCGCTCATTCGGGTYTCCTCGCAGAGCCTGAATCAGATCGCGATCCTCATATCAATGGGTCCTGACCCTAGGCGGATGTCGTGGCGCGCGATCAGATCGAGCACCTGGCGATAGTCGGTGGCGGGGGGTGTAAGGATCAGCCCGTCAACGCCTGAGGTTTCGACCAAGCTCTCGATGTCGTAGATGAGCTGATCGGAATCATGATCATATGGCTGTGCGATCATCCGTACGCCTTCGGCAACGCACCGGTCGCGAACGCCGGACTGCATTTCATAAACATAATACGGACTTGGATTGTCGCAGGCGAGTGCGATCTGGAAGCTGCGGTGACCGGCAAGCGACCTTGCAGCAAAGCTCGGCCGATAGTTCAGCGCTGCAACGGCGGCATTGACCCGCGCCCGGGTGTTGTCGGCAACGCGAGGTTCGTTGTTGAGAACCCGCGAGACGGTCTTGATGGACACCTCGGCCATCCGCGCCACGTCGCCGATTTTTGGACGCACTTGTTTCCCCTTCGACAGAAGGAAGTGCCTATCCGTTCGATCCCTTAGGTCAAACGAAATGCGTGTCGTCGGCTGTGGGAGCCAGCCCCCTTGTTGCTATGAACAAAGCGTGGTCCCCAAACTTGCGGGCGGACGAGGTTTGTTGATCTGAAGGGCCAACGCGGAACACGGGCTCAAACTACCAACCAGAACGGTGGAAATGTGTATCTGGGGATCCCGCCATTCAGCGCGATCGCGAACGGGTGAATGAATGTTGGGTTTTGGGAAGCGAGCGGGCCGGCCTGAACGTCCACTTGCGGGTCGTCTTGCTCATCATAGCCCCTTCATTTCAGGAGTTGGGGCCTCCGGCAAACCCGGTATAGATCAGTCCTGCTGGTACGCTAGATTGTCGCGCACCGGCGTAGCAGCCGATGCTACGCCTTCATGCGGCTTGGACCCGATCAGACATGGTCTGTACCGTATCCGTAGTGGCGCGGGCTGCATGTGCTTTAGCGACGAACTCGCCAAGGGGCAGGGTACGGTGATCGATCCACCATTTAGCATCGCTGATCTGAAGACATACTGCGCAGTCGGCGTCGGCGGTCGTGACCGGATCGAGTGTCAGCGCGGCAAGCCGACCGGCGCGGATGGTGGCGGCCCAATCGATCTGCCGCCCGCTTCCGGTCAGCTCGGGCAAGTCGAGATTAGCGATGACCGCTTGATTCTCGAAAGCTTCTTTCGCCTGTTCAACTTGTTTGTCGGCGATGAAGCAGGCTCGGCATTGGGTGGTGCGCAGCCAGCGCGCCTTGCGCGCAACCTGCGCATCAAAGCCGTAGATGACGTGAACCTGCTCGTGGCCGCAGGCGTGTACGATCCGCTGTTCCATGTGAGAAAGCGTGCCGTTGGCAATCCACCGGATCAATCGAGATGAGTCGACCTGAATCGTTCTCGGGACGAATGGTTGCCGGCGGGCTCAGACGCTCGATCACAATAGGGAATTCTCTCCGCTCGCTTTTCGTAAACGAAGAGACCGCCCGCCAAATCTCAATGAACGAATGGCAGAAGCTGGGAAGCGGGCAAGGGGCACCGAACGTCTGGATCTGGGTCATGGCGAAGACAATCTCGTCAGGGACGGCATCCCGAGTGCGTGGGTACTCAATCGCGCTTTCAAGCAGAAACTACGATCAGCAGATGTGGACACCAATCTAAGAAGCGACGGCAAGGTTCGTGTCTCGAGTTTGGTGCGGGTGCCAGCGTGAACGCTTCCCATAAGCGGGGAGCGTAAAAATTTGGAGTGGAAGACCCAACATCGATAATTCGACCATGGTCCTGTTGAGATATATACAAAACGTACCCGCGCTCGGTTGGCCTCCAGTCCGATTAGCCGGGGCGGGTAGGGTAGGGGCCACTGGCTGTAGGTAGTGTGCAGCCATCAAATTGTGGCAATGCCGTCACACCAGAAACGACCAACAGTTGGCCGCCCGCGACCATGCCGGTTGCCCTGCCATGGCTGATCTGCGGTAGAGCGGCTTGGCGGGACCGGCGGAAGCCGGTCCCTATCCGCGTCAGATTTCAAGATGAAGCGAGGCCCGCACCGTCCGCGGCGCACCGGGATAGATCCACAAGGCGCTGTACGAGCTGGCGGCATAACGCTGGTCGAGCAGATTGTCGGCCTCGAGACGGAAGCGGACTCCTTCGATTAGCGGCGCTTCGATCGCCGCCTTCACCTTTACATATTCGGGCAGCACCACCGGATTGGCGGTGAGAGATCCCGCCCGATCGCCGACATAGGCGACGCCCCCGCTCAACTGCCAGTCACCACGGGTCGTAGGAAGGCGATGGACGACCAGCAATGTGCCTGAGTGCTCCGGCACGTTCAGCACATCCGGTGTCGGGAAGGCAGCGTCATCCGCCTTCGCATCGAGCCAGGCATAATTGGCGACGATCTGCCAGCGATTACCGAGCCGCGCCGAAGCGTCGAGCTCGATGCCGCGGCTGACGATGCTTCCGACGGGTGCGAGGAAGTTCGCATCGACCGGGTCGGTCGTCAGGATGTCCTGCTTGCGGATGTCGAACCACGTTGCCGCCAGATCAACGCCGGGCAGTTTGGCTGCGACACCCACCTCGTAGCCGCGCCCCTTTTCCGGGCCGAAGCCCGCCCCGTTGCGATCGGTGCCGGTGTTCAGTGAGAAGTTCTCACCCCAGTTGGCGTGCACCGCGATCACGTCCGTAACGCGGTAGCGAGCACCGACGCGGAAGTTGATGGGCTCGTTGATGTTGCGGCCAACACCGCCGCTGTTGTTGTTGACGATCTTCTGCCGGTACGGATCGATCCGAGCACCTCCGACCAGCGTCAGTCGATCGGTGACGTCCCACATGTCCTGCACGTAGAAGGTGCCCGCCCAGCGGCTCTCGTCATTGTTCGTGAAGGGACGCAAAGGGGCGGCTATCGAAGATCCATAGACGGGACTGAACAGGTCGATCGCGTAAGGGACGACAGCCGCGGGGTTGATGCGCAACCAGCGCTCGCCGTAGAAGAAACGATATCCCTTCACCCCCGCGCTCACCCGGTGCCGGCCGATCTGTCCGGCGAGCTCCAGGCGCGCCGACAGGTCATCGACACTGAAGTCACGCGATCGGCGCTGTCGCCACAAGGCGTTCCCGACGATGCGCGACTGGTCGGCGGAGAGGCCCTTGAGCGTTCCTGTCCGCCAGACCACACCACCGTTCAGCGTCCAGCTTCCGCCGAGTTCCGCCAAGCCGGTCACCTGGTGCTGGTCCTGTCGTGATTTGGTGATGCCGTTCGATGGTTCGCCATAATAGTTTGAGAGCGGCAACGCATTGGCATCGCCGTTGATCGCCGGAATGCCGCGGTCGAACGGCGTGTCGTACTGGCTGAACTCGCCGGTGTAGGTAATGCGCAGCGCATCGCTCGGCTGCCAGGTCAGCGACGGCGAAACAACGCGTCGGCGCAGGTTGACGGCATCGCGCCACCCATCACTGTCCTCTCCTGCGACCACGATCCGGGCGGCCAGGGTCCGAGACAAGGGGCCCGTAGCGTCGAGTTCGACACGCCGCGTGTCGAACGAGCCATAACTGACCATCGCGTTCGCATGTGGCGTAAACCGTGGCGCCTTGGTCACGATGTTGACCCGGCCGCCGGGATCAACATCTCCGAACAGGGCGCCCGCAGGCCCTTTCAGCACCTCAATCCGTTCGGTCGTCGCCGGATCGCGCGGCGGGGCCATGCCACGGTTGGCGAGGAAGCCGTTCAGATAATATTCCGCGCCCCCGTCAGGGGTGCCGAGAAATCCGCGGACGGCGAAATTGTCGATAACACCGCCACGGTTGTTCTGTTGACTGAAGCCGCTGACGAGTTCGAGGGCGTCGCTTAACCGGTACGTTCCCGCCGCATCCAGAATGTCGCGCTCGATCGAACGGCTCGACTGCGACATGCGCTCGGTGACCCGGTCCGACGACAGCGTACGATCGACGGTGTTGCGGGTGCCCAGCACGACGATCTCATCTTCCTCGTCGTGCTCGGGCAGTTCCTGTGCCTCTACGTTGAAGGGCGCCAAACCGAGCGCGAGCGTGAAGGCAACTGCGGACGGACGCAGTCGCGAACGATGGGGCGTGAAGGACATTGCTGCTCCGGAATACGGCCTCAAAACGCCGCAAGGGTTGTGGTATGTTGCAACGTATCATAAAGCCGTTCTGCTGCAACGCAACAGCAGGTCTGCACCGCCTCCGGCTTTCGGAGGTACGGTGCCGACCGGCATGCACGGGATACGGTGCATCGCCGATCCAGGAACATCGGATTGGAAGTCCTTTGCACTCGAAATTAGCTCGTATCTTCAGCGTCCTTCTATTGGCTGGCGCCAGTCCGCTTTTCGCACAGGAGGCGCCAGCGCACTTGCCGCCGGTAATAGCTTGGTCGGGGAAGAGTGAGGCCTTGATCGTTAAGTCTGGTGATCCCTGGATCACGCCGGCCGAGACGGCCGGGTTCCGAACGACGCCGCGATATGCGGAAGTACGAGCATGGCTGAACCGTCTCGGCGCTGCATCGCCGCTCATCACTGTGAATACCTTCGGTCGTACGACCGAGGGCCGCGAGATGATCTATGTCCGTGCCAGCAAGGGAGGCCGCGGCAAACCTGTCGTCCTCGTGCAGGGCGGAATCCATGCGGGCGAGATCGACGGCAAGGACGCCGGTCTGATGCTCCTTCGCGACATTGCGCTACGTGGGAAGGACAACCTGCTCGACAAGGTCGATCTGGTGTTCGTGCCGATTTACAATATCGACGGACACGAGCAGCCGAGCGCGTTCAATTTCCTGCATATTCGTGGGCCAGTAGAGAAGGGGCGTGACGCCAACGCTCGCAACATCGACCTCAACCGTGATTACGCCAAGCTGGATGCGCCGGAGTCTCGGGCAATGATCGGTCTGATCCGATTGCTCGATCCGATCCTCTATATCGACTGCCTTGTCAGCGAAGGCTTCGACATGCAGTATGACGTGACCTTCACCTATGCCGGATGGGGCAAATATGCGCGCCATCGCGCCACCGCCGACTGGTTGGAACACCGCTTCGGTCCGGCGGTCTCGACGGCGCTGACGAACGCAGGTCACATTCCGATTATCTATCCGAGCCCGATCGATACTCGGCATCCGGAGAAGGGCATACGGTACAGCCCGGAAGGTCCACGCTACTCGACTGGATACGGCGACTTCATCGGGATGCCGACCGTGCTGGTCGAGAACCACATGCTCAAACCGTATCGGCAACGCGTGCTCGGCACCTATGTGCTGCTGGAAGCGGCGATGAAGATCGCCGCGGAAGATGCGGTACGCATCGCGGCCGCCAAGGCGACCGATTGTGCGAGCCGTCCGATTGAATTGCTGACACGCTGGAAGCCCGCATCCACCCCGATCGGGTGGATCGAAGACTTCAAGGGCGTGGCGTTCGACACCTATGTGTCGAAGGCTTCCGGTCGAGAGGAACAGCGCTGGTTGGGCAAGCCGATCACCTTCCGAATGCCGATCATCGGCCAGACACCGGTGGAAAGTGTGCGCCTGCCCAAGGCTTGGTGGGTGCCGCGCGAGCAGACGGAGGTTATCGAGCGGCTACGCCTGCACGGCATCCAGTTTGAAACCATTCAAACGCCAAAGGAGCTGAAACTCGATCGTGTTAGGGGTCGGTTCCGGCTGAGGGCGAAATGACACCCTAAGCGTCGGCGTCTTTCGGCCAGAGGTATTCGCCGGTGAGCAGGATGTGCGCCCATCCCAGCATCCCAGC
>NZ_LMKP01000034.1 GCF_001421715.1 Sphingomonas sp. Leaf22 | reverse complement strand
CGATCATCTCCCGGTTCGTTATTGAAAAGATAGCGGATGCCGTCGATGCTGCCGTTCGGCCAAACGACCAACTCGCGCTCGTTGATGAACTCAACCTCTATCGCGTCACCCGTAGCAGGACCGTCCCAGATGAGGGTCAGCCTGTCGCCCGGCTCTAGTTCGAAGCACTCGGGCCAAGGTTCGACGGAAACGTAAATTGGGCCGTCCTTGCGGTTGACGAACGTCTGCTGCGTTTGCGACATCGTTCAGGTTTAGATCGCCATTGTGTTTCCGCCAACCGTCCAATGGCCGGACATCCGCGCGCCGGACGTACGCTCCGCCAGATGAGGGTCAGCCTGTCGCCCGGCTCTAGTTCGAAGCACTCGGCCAAGGTTCGACGGAAACGTAAATTGGGCCGTCCTTGCGGTTGACGAACGTCTGCTGCGTTTGCGACATCGTTCAGGTTTAGATCGCCATTGTGTTTCCGCCAACCGTCCAATGGCCGGACATCCGCGCGCCGGACGTACGCTCCGCCGGGCCTCGGTAAGCTTGGCGAAAAAGAGCGGCTTCGGTCACGGTCATTGCGGCAGGTACCCGCGCAATACCCACAATCATCAACCATTCCATGGCCGGTTTGAAGCCCAGCCCCCGCACCTCTTGGAGCCTTTTGCCCCCGGACAAGTACCCTGTTGGATACGAGTGGTATCTAGAAAATTAGATGCCTCGGAGGTGCATTGCCCACGGCGAAAGGCGCAACGCGCTTAAGCGAAAGAAAAATTTTCTCTACACAATCCGAAGCCACGGTCTTTCTATTGCAAGCGTAGGTGACCGTTTTTAGCTTTTCGTTATCCCACATGTAATCCACAGTAACTTGGAATGATTCGGCATAACGCGCTGAGCTAGGGGGTCGAATATCAATTAGCAGCTGTAGAAAGCTACCCGTACCGTCAACGTAGTAGTATGCAGTTTTGGTTAAGTTCACTCGGCGCCAAAGTTGCTGATTCAGAGCTGTGAGTTCAGCCTCGTATTGCGCGGCGCGTTCCTTCCAGTTTGGAAACTCAACGCCTATCACCGGCACCGCCGGTTTTTGCTGCGCGACTATCGCGGCGGGTGGAGCATCCTGCATCAGACAGATTTCCGCGCTCGCTACCCGGATGTCAACGGTAACGTGCAACGATAACGCCATGTCGCTTTGCGGCGGACGCACCGTCCGCCGTTGCGTTATGAAGTCAACGGGTTTCAGATGGTTCGGTGGGCATCGCAGCACCCAGTACCCTCACGATATCCGCGTCCTCTCGCGCCAAATTGCGGATGCTCGCCAATCGCTTGGCAATTTTCGCAATGCACATAGCGGTCGGGTCAGTTCGTGACCATTTGCTCGATCAATTCAATTAGCGCCGGCCCAAGTTCGCTCGGGGCCTCGACGTAGCTCGACGTTGGGTAAAACAGATGAGTCTGGTAGCCGATACCCATAGCGGCTATCCGGATGTTGCCATCGGTGACCATATCTTCTACAACTTCACAGAGGTGTTCGGCAAGATAATCGGGCGGATTTACCGTCAGCGTTGCATCGTCAACAGGGGCACCGTCGGACAAAACGATCAAAATTTTACGCTTATTCGGTAAAGTCAGCAAGCGTTTGGCTGCCCATTGTATTGCTTCACCATCTATGTTTTCCTTCGGCAAGTCTGGCCGTAACATTTGACGGTATTCCCATTTACCGGTGCTTGCCCTGCGATCCCCGGCGTCCTGATAAACAACGTGCAAAAGGTCGTTTAGGCGTCCCGGGTTGTTCGGGCGAAACCGCCAATTCCACCTGTTCCGCGACCGTCCGCCGCGCCATTGAGAAGTGGTGAACCCCAGCACCTCGCACGTCATTCCGAGCGTTAGTAGAAACTCTTGCATGACGTCCGCCGTCGCGGCCGCAAATAGCATTTTTTGTCCGCGCATTGACCCAGATTGATCAAACAATAATGAAACGACTGTGTCGTGTCGCTCGTCATCGGTCAAAGCTGATCTAATCCGCAATGAGGCTTCTGCTGCAAACAAGTGAAGGCTCGTTCTCCAAGGCAGCAGGTCCGTTTGTAATGCTTCCCAAGCGGCGTCGAGTGCGATCTGGTGGCTTTGTCGTAACGACCCTAGCACCGTGTCGATCTGGTTTGCTCGAACTTCACGGTCGAACTTGGTTGTATAGGCACGATAGCCTGTTGCGCTCTCAGAAGACGATACCATTCACGTACAATGATAGTCCGCGAACGGTCGGTCAACGACCGCTTCGAATTCCGTTAGCCGGTGCCGTTTTGTCCGCTTCCTACCGGCTCCCAGACATTCCAACGGCGGACACTCCGTCCGCCGCCGCCTCCCTGATCTGCCGGTCCTGTAATTGCCGATACCCGCAATCTGCCCGGTCATACCCTCGCAACCGCTGCCGCCCGGTAGCGGACAGTACGAGGGCTTGGGGGTGACCGCGGGTTATGTACCGGTTAGGCGAGACCGGTAATGGCGATCGGAAGTCGATCAGCCTTTGGGAGAGTATTCGTGCTGTTTCACACCATGGTCGGATCGAACGACATTGAACGGTCCAAGCGCTTCTACGACACGGTGCTCGGCACCTTGGGTGCAGGAGAAGGGACGCGGAACATCGCCGACAGCGGCCATACACGGTTGATCTACAACAACGGCAACGGGACCAACTTCATCGTCAGCCAGCCCATCAACGACGAACCGGCAAGCGTCGCCAACGGCAGCACCGTCGCCTTCTCCTGCGACTCACCCGAGCAGGTAAAGGAACTTCACGATACCGCCGTTGCAGCCGGCGGAACCTCGATCGAAGCTCCGCCCGGACCGCGCGAAACTGCCTCGTTGGGCACCATCGAACTGGCCTATTTTCGTGACCCTGACGGCAACAAGCTGTGCGGAATTCATTTTCCCGCCTGATCCGTCCGGCACGGGTCCGCTTCTGACCCTTAGCGGACCCGAATCGGGCGATCCCGCGAATGCGACTCTTCGACAATTTCAAACATGCTAGCGGCGGACACACCGTCCGCCGTATGCGTGGAAATCGGCCGCGTAATCCGGAACCGATACCCGCTCGCGTAGCGCCAGTACCCGGTCGCCCATCTTCGCATTGCAAAGTCACGACAATGGCAGCAGACCGGCTGGAATGCTGCCGCGGATCTTCTTCGATACGAACGCCGGAACCTACGACGACGGTTATATCCTGTGGTTTGACCTCTCGAAGACCGAATTGGCCGCCTTGGATCCACCAGCCTCAGATGGAATGGCGGTCACTATCTACATGCCTGACGAGATCGAAATGATCGCGACGCTCCGCTGGGACGTCGTGCTGGAAAACTGGACCGCGCGATCGGTTGAAGCGAACAATCGACTGGTTGGAGGCTCGATTCCGACGAAATCAGAATAGCGGTTCGACGTCACCCAGCGGCGGACACCCCGTCCGTCGCCGTTACCTGAAACAGCCTTCTGCGTGGTAGACCATACCCACGATCTGACCGACGATACCCGCACGCCGCTGTTGCGCCTAGGCAGTGCTACGGCACGACGGATAGTTGATTGGTGAAGTGCGTGCCGTCCAATAGCCCTTGGTGGCCTTTGTGATTCTTAGGGCGGACGTCGCGTCGTAGCTTGGTCGGACACGATCAGTTTGCCGCTGGAGTGCTCGATCGCGAAAGCACACATCCACCACGGCATCTGAAGTCGTTAGTATCTGGAAACTCATCATCCAACCGCCATCGAGGCTGGTCATCGTTGCCCCCTGATTGCTTCGGCGCGTCTTTGAGAAACCATAGTCCGCGAGCGTCCGCTTGCCAGCGGCTCGTCGTGGCCCAGTAGAGTTCCGAAAAGACGTTAGGTCTAATCTGCGTATCATTTGATCCATCTCGTCACTCATCGAAATAACCGGCGCCGGGATTGCGTCAGCAACAGCTATTCCCAAGGACGTCGCGCACCACCGGCGCGCTAGATTGAAGGCAGACGACACACCGCCTTGCCGACGTCGGATTCGACATACCGGCCGACCGGCGGCACCATGGTAGTAGACAATGATTTCATTACCGTCGGCGCTGTATCTGGCTCGGTATGCCAATGCTGATCCCGGCCGTGATCGTACAGTCGGTTGGTCTGTGTTCCAAGGCGTCAGGCCCCCAGCCTCGATCAGCGCATCGGCGAGCGCTTCGGGCTGCCGTATCTCTGCATCCATCACGAGCTCTGTCGTCACTCCCTCTTGGTCGAGCGCCTTGCTCTGATAAGAGGTTATAACTTTGGGGTCTCCGGTCAGCACCAATAGCATCACTAGGCTGAGCATGGTGTATCTCCTTCACCAAGCACCATACCCGGCAGGTTTGCAGATTTCGTGCAGAAGCCGACTGCAATCAGCCTTCTGTTCGAGCCCTAGCTCACCGCTTGGCGGGTCGTCAGCCAGCAAGACCGACTAAGGAGCTAGAACGGCTGATTTTTTTTCCATTCTGGAACAGTTTTCGGCGGACACACGCTCCGCCGCCGTACCGCAAAGCGCGCGGTCAAGAGCGACCTGATGGTGTGATGCTTCGAATGATACCCCCACCATACCCACAATCTTGGGCAGTCAGGATCGCGTCAAATTAGTCCGTGTCGGATGAATCCGGGACGATTGTTGCCAGGAAGGCCAGCAGGCTACGCCTTTGATCGCCCGTCAACCTTCTCACGCTGCTGACGATAGCACTCGTTTCCTGATCCAACGAATCGGAGGTGTGCCGGCCGGTGAGTAGATAGCCAACGTCGATTTCATTCGCCCCAAGCAGCATCAAATAATTCACGCCCGGCGCAGTTTCGCCCTTCTCATAACGGCTTTGCGAACCCAACCCGACCCCACCCAACGCTGCGAAATCGGTCTGATTGCAACGACTTGCCTTTCGCGCCTCCTTGAGACGCAAAGCGAAATTCGCCAAATCTGGAAATTCCGCTTGATCTTTCACACAATCCTGCGCATTTTTGGACCAGTTTCTACAAACTGATACATGACACATGCCGAACGAAGTCGCCAATATTGACGGTGGCCTGCCTGCGCGCGCTATTACGGCCCGAGAGCAGTTCATTGCGTCCGGGACCAACGTTTCCGAGTGGGCGCGCGAGCGCGGCTTTTCGCTGACGCTCGTCCATCAGGTTCTCAGCGGTCGGCGACGGTGCATCCGCGGTGACTCGCATCGCATTGCCGTTGCCTTGGGTATCAAGCCCGACGCGACTGCTCCGGGTGTCGAGCCGCTTCATACTAGTGGGCGCGCTAACGGACATGGTTCGTGACGCGCCTTCCACAAGCGTCTCCCCCGTTCGGCCGTGTAAGTGACGGCCGGGAACTTTGCCCGGTCGCAATGTATCGTACCGGTCAGGGGCACGCGCTGCGCGGTCATACCTCCCTAGGCGCGGGCGGGGCCGGTCGTATGCTGCGATCGGCCCCGTTTTTCGCTTCACGCGCATGACAACGGCGTGCGAACCCTTGTCGATTGAGCAGACCCTGCGAGACGTAGTCGAAGCGATATCGATTGCGCGTGCGGCCGAAGTCACCGGTCGCACCCCGCATTATCTGCGGGCACTGTCGCACGCGCATAAGCGAGAACAGCTTACCTGCCGGGATGCTGTTCTGCTCGACACCGAACACGACCGCATGTTTGGCACACGTCCGCTCATTGACATGCTTCGCATGCAGGTCGACGCCCGTCAGTCGAGCGTCGCCAATGCGAAGGCCGCTCTCGCTGGTGCGACGATAGAGGCCGTCCGCGAAAGCGGCGAAGCCGCCGCCGCCCTGATCGCCGCCCTTGCTCCGGATGCGACTGATGCCACCCGGGACGCCGCGATGCGCGAGGTCATCCAGGCTCTAAACGCGAAGCGCCGGATCATTCCGATTCTGCGTGCCCTGATGAAGCGACAGCCACAACCACCGTAAAGCCGATCGACTAGATCTTCCCGACCACCGACCTGCCCCGCCCCGGTTCGCGACCACACGGTTCGCGAAGCGGATTTCTGCTGCCCGGAGATTTTCGTGACCCTGACCCCCGGAGCGTACCTGAAGCGTCGAAGGACTGCCGCCGGTTTCGGCGTGGAGGACGTTGCCGGCGTGCTGTCGACCGACCCGCAGATCGCGTGGCACGAGCGTGCAGCGTGGATCATGCGCATCGAGGCAGATATCGCCCCGGCGAGCTGGACGACGATTGTCGCCCTGCGCCAGCATTTCCCCTTCGACTTGACGGTGCTGGAGCGGCTTTTGCTGATCCATCTCGGCGCTGATCTCCCCGCGCCGCGCCTGTGCCGTATCTGCGCGTCGAGCGACACCGGACCGATCGGGATCGCCGTGCCGGCATGGGGCTGGGACAAGCCGGACCTTTGCATTTCTTGCGCGAGTGCGTCCTGATGCGCCCGCTCACCCCCCTGAACCGCAATTTCCTGCGCGTATCCGCGCTGCTGACCGGCCTTGCCGCCGGCTTTGGCATGCTTGGCCGCAACCCGGCGGCGATCGTCGCCGCCGCCCTCGCCTGCCTGCTGGCGCTGACCGCCGTTCGCAACCTCAACCGTCGGAATGGAGACCGCTGATGCCCCGCGTTCGCCCGCTTTCCCTACGCCACGACCCGGCTCCACGCCGCGTTACGATCCATCTGATCGACTGCAACTGCCCGGCGTGCGACCGCGACTATCACCGCAAGGCCGCGATCGAGACCGTGGCGATGTTCGCTATCGGCTTCGTCACCGCATGGTTGACCGATTGGGCGCTCGGCGGCCCCGGTCTCCAGATCATGATCGGGCTATAATGACCGCGCCGTCCGATCAAATCCTTCGCGACCCCTATTATTGCCCGCCGACCGCGCGCGAATTCGGTGTGCATCCGTACGAAATCCGGCGGGTCGCCGCGCGACATTCGTCCGATATCGAACTGGCACTGAGCATCCTGTTTCACGCCGCCGAGCGCTGCGGCCCCAACGGCGAGATTTCGAAGGATGCCACCCTCCGGGATGCCGTCCTGAAAGCAACGGCGATGCGCTTGATCGAGTGCGCTTGGAGCGGGGAAGGCTGGAACGCGATGACCGCTGACGATGCGATCATCGAGATCCGCATGGCTTTGCAGGCGCGCTTCCCTGGCACCGGGCAGGCCGACGGAGTGGGCGCATGAAGCTCACCATCAACCAGCGGCGCGTCTTCAACGTGCTGGAGCGGTTCGCCGCCGAGGGGGCGAGCTGCCCGACCAACGCTGCGCTCGCTGAACGCATCGGCAGCGACACGTCAGATGCCGCAAAAGCGTTCGGCGATCTTCGCCGATTGGGTGTGATCGAGGTCGTCACGGTCCGTTCGAAACGACAGGTGACGATCGTAGCGACTGGCTCACAGACTGCGCCGGACGAGGCGAGGCACGGGATGGTAGACGCATGACACGCCCTACTGCCCGACACCGCGACATCATGGCAGCCTGCTTCGTATGCCATGGCCATGCCGCGTTCTGGACCAGCGCCAACGCCCAAGCGCTGGCCGCCCAGCATCACGATCGCACCGGGCATCAGACGTGGTGCAATATCGCCATGTCGGTGACCTATGGCAGCAACGCCCGCGACGATTGCCAGATCGACATCGAGGACGCGATCGCGTCTACAAGGTTAGGGGGCAGGCCGGAACCGGTGCTGTGTGCAGCCGATGATGCTTGACGCCCGGATCGCCGATCTCGTCCGTGCCATTGCCGCCGACATGGCGGCCGAAGATGTTGCGCGCGCCAATACACCTCGGAGTCGTCCATGCCCCGCTGCGTCATCTATGCCCGCTTCTCGTCCGAACTGCAGTCCATCCATTCCTGCGAAGACCAGGTCGCCCTCTGCAAGACACGAGCGGAGCGTGAAGGATGGCAAGTTGTCGATGTCTACACCGACGTCGCGATCAGCGGCGCGTCCAACCGGCGCCCCGGCATGACGACAATGCTCAGCGACGCTGCCAAAGGCGCTTTCGATATTGTCTGCGCCGAAGCCCTCGATCGCATAGCCCGCGATCAGGAAGATATCGCCGCGATCTACAAGCGCCTGACCTTCGCCGGCGTCGCCATCCACACGCTCAGCGACGGAAAGGTCGACGAGCTGCACATCGGCCTGATGGGCACCATGTCGGCGCTCTACCTCAAGGATCTCGCGGAGAAGATCCGACGCGGTCAGCGCGGCTCCGTTGCTCGGTCCCGCATCCCCGGCGGGCTGACCTATGGCTATTCGATCGTGCGGGCATTCGGCGACGATGGGGAGCCGGTCCGCGGACTGCGCGAAATCGTCCCCGAGCAGGCCGCGGTCGTCCGCCGTGTGTATGACGAATTCCTAGCCGGCCGCAGCCCACGACAGATTGCGATCAGCCTAAACGCTGACGGTGTCCCCTCACCACGCGGCAGCGTGTGGACGGCGTCGAGCATTCTGGGTTCGCGCAGCAGGTCGGTCGGTATCCTTCACAATGCGATCTACGCGGGCCGCTTCGTCTACAATCGCGTCCAGATGAAACGTGATCCGGAAACCCGTCGAAGGGTTTCGCGACCGGACCCCGCAGATGAGCGGATTTCGGCGCATATTCCGGAGCTGGCAATCGTCAGCGCCGAAAGGTGGCAGGCGGCACAGGACGCTATCGCCAACCGTGCGGCCCAGCCCCTACCCCAGCGCAACCGCCCCCGGCACCTGCTGTCGGGATTGGTCCGGTGCGGCAAATGCGGCGGCGGGTTCGCTGCCATCAACGCACGAAGGCTCGGCTGCTCTCGAACGCGCGAGGCCGGCACCTGCGACCAGCAGGGTACGCTTGCGCGCGCGGAGGTCGAGCGCCGTGTCCTGGCATGTCTGGTCGATCAGCTGCTGAGCCCGGAAGCGATTTCGTTGCTGGTGAAGACCTATCACGACGAGGTCGCCGCTGCGACCAGCGACCGGCGGCGGCGCACGGCTGCAATCGACAAGCGCATCGCCGAAGTCGACGTGGCACTCGGCCGGCTGGTGGGAGCGATCGAGACAGGCGCGGCCGACTTCCGAATGATCCGCGAAGCGCTGGTCGCGCGGCAGGCGGATAGAGAACGCCTTGTCCGCGAGCGCGCCGAGTTGGGTGCCATTGAAGTGATCGCGCTGAACCCGGCAATCGCCGAGGCCTACCGCCGCCGCGTGCGGGAGCTGGTGTACGCTGACGGCTCGGGCGCGCCCGAGCTTGTCGCCCGCCAGCTGCGCGAGCTGGTTGAGCAGGTGACGGTTAGGCAAACCAATTCCGGATGGTCGATCGACGTACTCACATCGCTCAGCGGTGCTGTCGATCTGGTCGAAGGTCGATCTCCCCCGGAAGGGAGCTTGGGAAGGTCTGTGGCGGTGGTAGCGAAGGAGGGATTTGAACCCCCGACCCCAGGATTATGATTCCGAACGATATCGTTGGGAAAGCCCCTGAATTTTCTCAACCGAGAAATTTCGGGCAATGCAAAAACAATATGTTAGCGGCATTTCGGAAACCGGAGCCGCAGCATGACGGCACGGCAATTTACAGCGGTTGCGACTTCGATCGTGAGTCGCACATTGGGTTGCCGGAAAGAGGGCAGCGGTACCGATCCCGTCCGCCGAAACAGCTATCATGAGGCGTCAGCAAAGGCGCAGCCGTGGCGTCATCATCGTCATGGCAATGGCAACCGTCGGCACTGGGCCGCAATTAAAGGCGCTATTCTGGGCGCATTCGATCGCCTGTACCGCTCTCACAGCATTGATTTGCGCCAGGCTCGAGCCGACCGCCGCGCTGGCACGCGCGAGGACGTGACGCTGGCCTACGAGCGCTTACACGGAGATGACCGCGCAATCCTATGGTACCTGCTCGATCGCTACAATCACCTGACCGGCCAACTCTTCCCCAGCTACGCTACGATCGCGGCCGAGACTGGCAAGAGCCTCGGCTTCGTGAAAGCCTCTCTGGCCCGTCTGAAGCGGTTCGGCTTTGTCAATTGGGTCCGCCGCACGAAGACGAAGGAGGGCGCAGAGGGCAACGCCGGTCCTCAGCTGGAGCAGACCTCCAACGCCTATTATTTCGACTGGGCGGAGCAGCTGGTCACGGATGCAAAGTCGACGTTCCAGAACCTGCTGACCATCGCGATGAAGAAGCTTCGCGGCGACGCAAAGCCGGTCCGCCCTACCGGTCCCTCCGACCCAGAGCTGGCGGCGGCTCTGTCGCGGATGAGCGCTTCGATCGACCACCGAGACGCTCGTGTGTCTAGTGCGAGTTCATAGTTTGCCCACTACCCGCTGGTAGAATGAAGATTGAAGAGGAATCGCTACGCGATACGTTGATTTGATTGTCCCCTCCCCTTCAAACGGCAAGCCTGTTCGCATCCGACACGCCCTCGGCGAACGTCGGCCGGAGCGGCTTGCGCCGCCCCGATGGCTTAGCGACGGGGACGAGCACGACGCGTGCCATTCGCATTTCAGACGTAGCGTGCGCGGGCACGCTGGCTGCGTCGATCTGCGTCAGAGGCGCGCGGCTAAATCGCGGCGTTCAGTCGCTGTTTTGTCCTAGGGGACCGGCGACGCGGTGCATGCGTCGAACGCGCCACGAAAAGCGCGCGGGCGAGGCGGGGGGAATAGCGCGCGAATTGGGGGCGCGATGCGTTTGGTCATTTGCCGTAGCTGCAACGCACGCAGCGCGTCCCGTTGCAGCTATCAGTTTAGGCCAGGTCGATGCCATATACGATATGGTTGGCCATCAGATCGTAGTGCTCACGGCTCAAGGCTACGTCGAACAAGACACCTGCGGCGGTAACACCTCTCTCTAGCTGGTTAGCATAGAAAACCCGTCCACCTGAATCGGCCGGGCGGTCCAGCGTGTTCCGGTAAATCAGATCGACGATTTCTCCAGCAGTTTTGCCGTCAACCAGCCTTTGGAATTCAGGGGATGCAGCAAATTCTTCCGCAATCTGAAACAGTGTCATTCCACCTGATTTGACTCGTTCGGCGTAGTAGGTGAGGCCAGTCGCATCCGGCAGCCGACCCGCGAAGCCGTCATACAGTAGCGAAATCGACTGATAGGTATCATCCGCATTGAAGTATCCGACCGACACTTCCGCTTGTGTCGAGGCACGATGTTCCGCCGACTCTGAGAGATCGACTACGAATACTCCGCGGCTTACGCCGTTATCCAAAAGGTTCGTATAATACGCTGCACCGGCAGCATCTGGCGCGCGATCCAAGGCATGTCGGTACACGTAGTCCACAAATTGTGCATTGGAGAGGCCTCCGGTCGCCGACTTGAATTCGCCCGACTGTGCGAGATCGTTCGCAACCGACTGCAAAGAAACGCCGCGGTCCTCCATGGCATCCACATAAAATTCTAGGCCGACTGCGTCGGGCGTACGGCCAAGGACCGTATCATACGCTCGGAGAACCTGAGCGAATTTGGCGTTCACGTCGAATTGCATCACACCATCTTGGAACGTAATCAGTTCCACATTCGTGATAGTATCAATGCCCTCATCTTTCGACCCAATTAATGTAAGGCGCGCCCCGCTCGTAGAAGGTAAATATAATTTGAAAAAATTAGTGTAGGTTACACCATCCTGTCCAAGACCGCCGTCGATTGTGTCATTCCCGGCACCGCCGATTAAGATATCGTCGCCAGCGTCGCCGTTCAGTGTGTCGGCACCGTTACCACCGTACAATTTATCATTACCGTCACCGCCCCAGAGTTGATCGGCGTCATCTAAACCTTGAAGGATGTCGTTGCCGTTACCACCAAAGAGGAAATCTGCGGTCTTAAAACCGACTAGCGTGTCATTGCCACCCTCGCCGTACATTCTCACGCCATCATATAGAAGCGAGAGATTGCTGACTGTAAGCATATTGTCGCTATCGCTTCCAACGATTGCGTAGTTGGGATGCGAAGGACTAAAATTGACAGTTACGTTTTCAACGCCAGTTACATTAAAACTGACATTCTTGGATTTAACGGTTCCAGAACTTAAATCTACTTTGAACGTACCATCGACAAGTAGAGTATCTACTCCATTACCACCATCGATACTTCCAGTTCTAACATTATTTCCGTCATTCTGCCCAATAGATATTCTATCATTGCCAGCGCCTGCCAAGATAATCGCACTTGCGTTCACCTGTATCTGATTTGAAGCTGAACCGGCGTAAATCTCGGCGGAAGTGGGAAAGGTACTTTCATCCACGTAGATCGTAACATTCTTGTCGGAAAAATATATGCGCTCTAGGTTGCGAAGCTCAAACATTTGGGCGCCGACGCGGATGCCAAAGCCTAGTCTGCCAGAATCGAGCGGGTAATGAAGCATAGCACTGTCAAATAGGCCGCGGAGATCAATGGTATCAAAGCCCGCGCCACCGTCAATTAAGCCCAATGCAGTCGAGGTAGGATTCGTCGGCCAGCCTTCGGTAAACGTGAAGGTGTCGTTGCCGTCACCACCAAAGAGCTGGTCCAGTCCAGGACCGCCGTTGATCAGATCGTCACCCGCCAAGCCCTGGATGATGTCATCATCCTTAGATCCCGTCAGGGTATCGTTGCCCGCTGTGCCTTCGATAATAGCCATTAATTCCTCACGTGTACGCCAGCATCCGCTTCATCGCCGTACCGCGCCCTACCACCGGGATAATGTCGAAATCCATAAGGGACAGTTGCCCGGTCGCCCCTATATGGACCATCGCCTGGATGACTTGATCCGAGGCCGATCGCCGTCGCACTCGGCCCAGCATCTCTTACCGCTCCTCACGGTTGAGCTTGGTATAAACCTTGCCAATGCCCCGCTGTTGCGGGTCGTGCACACGATCGGCATCGCCGGTCCCGGGTTATCAGGAGAATCGGTCCCGCCGCGCCTGCTGGGCGGGTGGGTCAACTTGGTCGCGCTGGATCAAGAGCGATCCTGCGAAATCCAACTCGATACCAAGCTGGCGGTCATCTGCAGTCCGATGACCGCCTTCTATATCTCAATTGCCGTTGGCCGCCGGAGCTGGCAGTTCTACCGCACGGGTGTTGAAATTGGCCACGACCAACTCTCTAACCTTCTTCGCTGCCCCTGCGCCGACGGTATAGGTCACCGGCAATACGGTTTGGTCGAACGCCGCGAACACCGAGCGCGCGCCGGCCGTATCGTTGATGGACAGCACGAACCTCCCCTCGATACCGGCGAGCTGGTCCGCCAGCGCCGCGAAGTCGTCGCGGCCGAACACGCCCTCGCCATAGTCCGTCTCGCACCCCCAATAGGGCGGATCGAGATAGAACAGCATGCCGGTGCGATCATACCGCCGGATGAAGTCGGCATAGCCCAGCTGCTCGATCACGACGCCGGCAAGCCGCTCATGGATATCGGCAAGCATCGGTTCCAGCTTCGTGACGTTGAACCGCGCGCCCAGCGTCCGGTCGACACCGAAGCTGCGCCCCTCGACCCTGCCGCCGAACGCCAGGCGCTGGAGGTACAGGAATCGCACTGCCCGTTCGAGATCGGTCAGCGTCTCGGGCGGCTGCGCGCGCAGGCGTTCGAATTCCACGCGGCTCGCGATGCGGAATCGCAGCATGTCGAGAAAATAGGCGTAGTGGCGCTGCAGGACACGGAAGAACGTCGCGACGTCTCCCGACACGTCGTTGATGAATTCAGCCTTCGGCCGCGACCGCCGGCGCAGGAAGATCCCGCCCATGCCGACGAACGGCTCGGCATAGCCGTCATGCTCGACGCGATCGAGGAGCGGGACAAGCCGCGACGCGAGATTGCGCTTGCCGCCGATATAACCGGCCGCAGGTGCGACCGGACGAACGTTTGTTGGATACATGGGTGTGCAGATCGCCTTTTGAGATCCCGCCCGGCGCTGCCGGGTGCGGGGCGGCCGGATGGCCTGTGGTCGTGGCGAGCTGGATCTCGTCGGTGGGCCGGACTGCCATCCGGCTACCCCCGCCGGCCGAACGGCCGGTCGGGAATTCCTACGTTCGTTGCAATTTAGGACTTACGTACGGCCGCGACCGTTGCAACCGAAATGGATCATGTCAGGATAGTCCGGCGAGATATTATCGCCGTGGCCGGCGCTCTCTGCGCCCCCCTTGCCAGCATCGCCGGCCACGCTCTTTTTGCTCACGCTACCTGATCCTCCTCTACAAACTGAACCGCCGGCACGCCCAGTCGATCGTTGATATCAAGGAACACCGCCTTCAGCGGCCGGATTTCATTCCGCTCGAACGCGGCGTTGGCATCCGCCGGATTGCCGAACGCGGACCCCTGCGCCGGCACAATGCCGAGCAACTGCGGCGGCACCCGGTGCGCGGCCATCACATCGGCGGCCGACGCGGACTTGATGCCGAGGAATTCGTCCTTGGCCGCCGCCTCGGCGATCGGGATGATGCGGATCGACTGTTCCTTGCCGTTGGGCGCATGGACGAACATCGACCGGAAGTTGCCCGGCCCTTTCGCCAGCTTCATTGCTTCCTTCAGCTTGTCGGTATCGGCGACATCGATGTCGCCGGTGGCGTACATGATGTACCCGGCATGCGCGCCGTTCAGGTAATAGCGACGGCGGAATAAGGTGGCGGCTTCGTTCAGCAGCGCCGCCTGCAACGCGGACATATATTCGGGGACGCCATAGATCTCCTGATTGACGTCCGGCTGCATCAACTGGATCACACTGCCGCGCTCGAACTCCTGTTCCTCGCGCATGCCAGGCACGAAGAACCACCGCCCCGCCTCGACGCCGCGCCGCGTGTATTTCGCCGGCGAATAGTCGAGCCGCATGGTCGATCCGGCGATGCTGCGCACCTTCACCGTGAAACAGTCGCCGAACACCAGATAGTCCTGCACCAGCTTGGCGAACGTGTCGCGCGACAGCCATTGGCTCGGCCGAAATGACCCGACCACCTGGTTGCGCTTGAAGATGATCGCGGATGAATGATGCGGCGACACCCGAAACGCCCGGGCGAGACCCTGTCGCGACACCGGCGGTTCGTACCAGCGCGCATTGTGCGGGCATTCGAGCATGTCGAGCAGCAGCGACCGGTCGAGCACCGGCTCGGGATCGCCGAAGCTGAACGCCTCGACCGCGGTGCCCCGGTCGTTCGCTGGCACGATTGCGCCGGCCGCCGCCGCACGCGCCACGCGCGCGCTCATCCGCTCAGTGCGCCTGCTCATTCGATGATCTCCATGGAACCCTTGGGCCGCTCCTTCCCGTCGAGCGGCTCGTTGATGAGGATGTGCATCGCCGCCCACGCGATATCGGCATGGCCGTCCTGCCCGCCCCGCCCCGCCTTGAAGGTCACGTTGCGCCCGCTGGTCGTGATCGTCTTCTTGATCGAGATGAAGCTGCTGACGATGTCCATGTAGAGGCTGTCGAACGCCAGACGGCCCCGGCGCACGATATTCTGCGCCTTCATGACCATCGCCGCTTTCACCTCGAGCGAATATTCGATCTTGGTGACGCCCTTGATTCCGCTCTCGGGTTTGGACAGCAGCTGATAGACGCCGGCACCGACGCCGGTCGCATCGATGCCGAGATAGGTCACCGTGTAGCGCGACAGCACCGCCTTGATGAATTCGGCCTGCTGCTCGAAGTCGAGCCCGCGCAGCTGGTGGCGTTCGAGGATGCGGAACTTGCCGCCGGGCGTGGTAGGCGGGGACATGATGACCAGCGCGGCATTGTCGCCGTCTTCCGAATTCTGCGGATCATAGCCGGCCCAGACCGCACGGCTGCCATAGGGCCGCGCGCTCTCCGAATTGAAATCGGTCCAATCGACCAGGCTGTCGCAGCCCAGCTTGACCAGGTCGTTGAACCGGAAGGCCGACAGGCTGTCGTCAACGAACACGCACCCGAAGAGGTTGGCGAATTCGTCCTCAGCATATTCGTCCTGCAGCTCGTCGAGGTCGACCAGGTCGAACCCCCGCTCGATCGCATCATGGACGGTGACGATCTGCCGCCATACCGCGTCCTCACACAGCCGCCCGTCCTTCAGCGCGGCATGGCTGACATCAATCTCGATCCGGTCCGCCTTGGCTTTCCGCCGGTTGCGACGCTCCCCGGTCCAGTACGGATAGGCGAGGTGCGCGACGGTCGACGGCGTGGAGAAATAGGTCTTCCGCCAGTGCTTGTGCGTCGCCATGCCGCTGGCGACCTTGTTCAGCTCCTCGAACCCGTGGACCCAGAAGAACTCGTCGAAATAGAAATTGCCCGACCGCCCCTGCGCGGTGCGGAAATTGGTGCCGAGGAAGTGCAGCTCGGCCGCCGCCTCGCCCTGCGGGCGCAGCGCGCTGGTGATCAGCATCGGATCGCCCTTCAGGTCGACTCCGACCAGCTTGGCAAACCCGACGATGTAATTGCGGAACTGGTGCGCCTGCGCCTTAGACGCCGACAGGAAGATTTGATTCCGCCCGCTCTCGATCGCGTCGATCAGCGCCTCGAACGCGAAATAATAGGTCGCCCCGATCTGGCGCGACTTCAGGATCATCCGCGTGCGGCGTGACAGGTTCGCCCACCACGTTTCCTGATAGCCGAACAACTGGTCGAGGAAGATCGCCTTCAGCTCGGTCGCCTGCTCGGCGGTGAAGTGATTGGGGGGCGTCTTTTCCTTGCGCGGCGCGGTGTTGCGGTTGCGGACCTTCTCGTTCAGGTCGCCGTCGTGGCCGCCCGGCTCCTCGTAGCGGCGCACCTTGGCCAGCGCCGCGACCTGCCGGCCGAGCAGGTCGATTTCCTTGAAATCGCCGGGCGTCTTCCGATCCTTGGCGATCAGCATCATCCACCGCGCTTCGAGACAATCCTCGAGGCGACGGATGCTGGGCACGTCGTCCCACTTGCCGCGATCCTTCCACGACTGGACGGTGGTCCGCGCCACCTCCAGCTCCTCGGCGATCTGGCTGACCTCCCACCCGCGCCAATACAGGCTGCGCGCGGCGCGCCGCCGGTCCTCGACCGGCAGCGTCAGCGGATTGCGCAGGAAAGGGGCGGCGGCAGGCTCCATGCTGCGCGACCCTAGCCACGCCGCCCGCCCGTCCCGGAGCCACCCGCAATCGTAGAGTGCGTCTCTACGATTGCCCGGCCTTGAGAAGCGCCCGCCCATGCGCCCCTGTGGTGGTCATTGCCCTGCCCGGCATCTGACCCCGAGGACCGCACCCCATGGCCAAGACCCGCTTCTTCCGCATCGCCGTCGAGGGCGGCACCACCGATGGCCGCGTGATCGAGCGCGCATGGATCGAACAGATGGCCGCCGGCTATAACCGCGCGACCTACACCGCCTCGATCAACTGCGAGCATCTGCGCGGCTATTCGCCCGAGCCGCCGTTCAATTCCTACGGCGTGGTCGACGCGCTGAAGACCGAAGAGATCGAGATCGACGTCGCCGGCAAGAAGGAAAAGCGCCTCGCGCTGCTCGCGTCGCTGGAGCCGAACGACCAGCTTCTGGCCGTAAACCGCGCCCGGCAGAAGCTGTTCACGTCGTGCGAGATCACGCCCAATATGGGTGGATCGGGCAAGGCCGGCTTGGTCGGGCTGGCGGTCACCGACAATCCGGCATCGCTGGGCACCGAGATGCTCGAATTCGCCGCCGGCAAGGGCGATGCGAACCCCTTCGCCCCGCGCAAGCAGGACAAGGCGAACCTCTTCACCGCCGCGCTCGAAGCCGACATTGCGCTCGATGACGCCAACGACCCGACCGGCATGTTCGCGTCGATGAAGGCGATGTTCGACGGTTTCGCCTCGAAATTTGCCAAGGGCGACGACAAGCCGGCCGAGACCACCCCGCCGGCACCGCCCGCCGGGGGCACGGGTGGCAAGGAACCGGCGAACGACAATTTCGCAGCGTTCGCGACCCAGCTCGGCGACACCATGACGCAGGCGCTTGCCGCCGCGATCACGCCGCTGAACGCCACGGTCACGTCGATCCAGACCGAACTGTCAGCGCTGAAGACGAAGGTCGAGACCACGCAAGCGCCGGACACCTTCTCGCGCAAGCCCGCGACCGGCGGCAGCGGCGCGGTCCTGACCGACTGCTGATCGCTCCACGCCCCGCCCCCGAACCGCCACACAGGACACCTCCATGCGCAACGACACCCGCCTGCTCTTCAACGGCATGCTGACGCAGGTCGCCAGCCTCAATGGCGTCACCGACGCCACCGTTTCCTTCTCGGTCGCGCCCGTCGTCGAACAGAAGCTGGAGGAGGTCATCCAGCATTCGAGCGACTTCCTGCAGCGGATCAACTTCATCACCGTCGATGCGCAGGAAGGTGCCAAGGTCGGGGTGGGCGTCACCCGTCCGATCGCGAGCCGCACCCAGACCGACAGCCGTACCGGCAAGCGCCGCAAGCCGATCGACCCGACCGATACTGGGGATCGCGGCAAGTATCGCTGCGAGATCACGCATAGCGACGTCGCGATCAAGTATGCCAAGCTCGACCAGTGGCGGCACCGCCCCGAATTCCAGACGCTGGTGCGCGACACCATCGTCAAGCAGCAGGGTCGCGACATCATTATGATCGGGTGGAACGGCGTGAACGCCGCCGCCGATACCGACATCGTCGCCTTCCCGCTGCTGCAGGACGTCAATTACGGGTGGTTGTTCAAGATCCGCAACTTCGCCCCGACCAAGGTCATGGCGGGCGGCGGTCTGGCACCCGCGACGATCAACGCGCAGGGCGTCGTGACGGCGGCCGGCAAGGTCTATGTCGCCGCTGGTACGCCGAAGGTCGACGTCGATTACGTCAACCTCGACGCGCTGGTCTATGACGCGACCCAGTTGATCGCCGAATGGAATCGCGACGACACCGATCTGGTCGTGATCTGCGGGCGCAATCTGGTGCATGCCCATTTCGGCAACTTCATCAACACGGCGGGCAACACCCCGACCGAGGTCGAGGCGCGCAACCGCATCCTGACCCTGCCCAAGCAGATCGGCGGCAAGACGGCGGTGATGGTGCCGTTCTTTCCGGCGAACGCCCTGCTCATCACCCGGCTCGACAACCTGTCGCGCTATGCGCAGGCCGGCACTCGCCGCCGCCAGATCGTCGACGAAGCCGAATATGAGCAGATCGCCGACTATCAGTCGCTGAACGAAGCCTATGTCGTCGAGGATTACGACATGGTCGCGCTCGTCGAGAACATCGTGCTGGGCAAGAAGCCGTAACCGGCTCCGCACCGCCCGCCTGACCTTCGTCGCATCGGAAACCCGCAATGAGCCTCGCTCTCCAGATCCAGGCCCGTGTCCTGGCCGCACAAGCGGCGGTGCTTGCCGATGCCGGCGAACCCGCCACCGCCGGTTCGCTGGCGGTGGCATTCCCTGCCCTCGACCGCGAGGCGGCAACCGCCGCCGCCCAGGTCGCCGCGCGGCTCACCCACGACCTGCGCCGGTTGAAGGAAATCCGCTCGATCGAGCGCAAGATCGCCGCCAAGCGTGAGATGCTGCCCGAGTATGCCGACTGGGTGGACGGCCTGATGACCGGCGCGCGCGAAGCCGGTGCCGGCGTGTCGGGCGACGTGCTGCCGACCATCATGGTCTGGCGGATCGACGTCGGTGATTTCGCCGGCGCGATGCCGCTGATCGAGCATGTCCTGTCGCACGCCGTGCCGATGCCCGGCCGCTATGCCCGCGATGCCGCGACGCTGGTGGTCGAGGAGATCGCGGAGGCCGCGATCAAGGCGCAGGCCGCCGACCAGCCCTTCGATCTCGCCATCCTCGAACAGGTTGAGGCGCTGACCGCCGGCCACGACATGCACGATGAGGTCCGCGCCAAGCTGATGAAGGCGATCGGGTTCGAGCTGGTACGCGCGGCCGACGCAGCGCCGGCCGACGCCGTGCCGCTGCTCACCCGATCGCTTGCCCAAATGCGGGGTGCCCAGTCGCTGCATGATCGCGTCGGGGTGAAGACCGCCATTCGCGGCGTCGAGAAAAGCCTCGCCGCCGCACAGACCGACACCGCCGGCTCGACCGGCTGACACCAGCTCGCCCCCCGGCGTCTCGGGGGCAGGTCGCAAGACACGGGAGGGCCTTCGGGCTGCGGGCCGTGATCCTCCGGCCTCCACCCCCGAATTCTTCAGGACCGACCCATGGCCGACCTTCTCCTGCAAATGCTGCTGTGTCTGGCGATGTGCGCCGGCGCACTGATGACCTTTGCCGGTGCGGTCGGCCTCGTCGAAAACCCCGGCTTCGGTGCGCCCTTCGGCGATCCGACCCTGCGGCCATTCTGCCTCGCGCTCGGCGCACTGGGACTGCTGGTCTTCATCGTCGCGTCCTGCGCGTACGCCGCGACGATCGGCGCGGCATGAGTGGCTTCGGGACCCTCGGCGGCGAATGCCTCGGTTCGGTCGTGCCCGATCCTGCGCCCGTGGTCGAAGGCACGATCGCGGACGACTGGTATCCGGCGATCGACCTCGACCGCCTGCGCCTCGACCAGCGCATCGGCACGATCCACGTCGTCACCCCCGAACGGCTGCGCGCGGCGGTGCGCGAGGCGCTGCTGTCGATCGACAATCAGATCGGCGCGCAGGCGGCGGCATGGGAAGTCGCCGGCCATGCCAGCCTCGCCGATGTGCCAGCGAAGAAGATCGACGGGACAAGCCGCCTCGTCATCGCCTTCCACCGCGCGATCGGCGCGCTCGCCAAGGTCGAGCTGGTCGAGCGCCACCGTGATCTCGACACCACGCCGGCCGGCGACCGTGACGCCGCCGCGCTCGAGCCGACGATCGGTGAACTGCGCCGCGATGCCGTCCACGCCATCCGCGACATCCTCGGCCGGTCGCGCACCGACGTGGAGATGCTGTGATGGTCGACACCGTCCGCGCCCGGCAGGGCGATACCCTCGACCTGATCCTGCACCGCGACCGGGGATTGGGACCGGAGGCGCTGCCGATCGTGCTGGCCGCCAATCCCGGCCTTGCCGGGCTGGGCGCGGTTCTGCCGGCCGGCATCGCGATCACCATTCCCGACGCCGCCGCGACCGCGCCGGCCACCCGCCCCCTCCTCCAACTGTGGGACTGACATGGGCAAGCTGCTCACCATCCTCGACACCTTGCTCGCCTTTCTGGCGGGTCTCGTCCCCGGCGCAATGGGCGCGGCGGTCAGCCTCGCCTATGAAAAGGGGCTGACATGGAGCGACCGGTTCATCCAGTTCACGGTCGGCACCGTCGTGTCCTATTTCGCGCGCGGCGCGATCGTTGCGCTGTTCGACCTGCACACCTTCGTGATCGACGGCATCGTCTTCACCGCCGGCATGATCGCCTTCCGCGCCACGCCGCGCTTTGCCAGCGCCGCGATCGACGTCGTCGTCGGCCTGCCCGCGATCATTCGCGACCGCTTCGTCGGAGGCGGCCGGTGACCTATTCGATGCAAAAGCTGGTCTCCGAATTGACCCGCGATGAAGGGCTGCGGCTGAAGACCTACCGCTGCACCGCCGCCAAGCTGACGATCGGCATCGGCCGCAATCTCGACGACGTCGGCATCACCGCCAGCGAGGCGCGCCTGTTCGGCTGCGAAACGTCTGCGCAGGCACTTGCCCACGTCAAACGCCACGGCCTCACGATGCTGCAGGCGGAAAGCCTGTTCGCCAACGACATCGTCGGGTGCGAGCGCGATCTCGATCGCCGCTTGGGCTGGTGGCGCGGCCTCGACGACGTCCGCCAGCGCGTGCTGCTGAACATGTGCTTCAACCTCGGCATCAACCGCCTGCTCGGGTTCCGCAACACCCTGCGGATGATCGAGCACCGCGAATATGAGGACGCCGCCGCCGGCATGCTGCAATCGCTCTGGGCGCGGCAGGTCGGTGCCCGCGCGCAGCGGCTATCGGCGATGATGCGCACCGGACGGGACGCGCGATGATCGCCGCCGCCCTCGCCCGTATCGCCGGCGCGCGCCAATGGCTGACCCTGATCGCGCTCGGCATCGCCGCCGCGTGGCTGTACGCGCAATGGTCGGACGTGACCGGCGAGCGCGACCGGCTCTCGGCCTTCGTCCAGACCGCCTGCGCCGCCGCCGGGGCCGACTATACCGCCGGGGTCGCGACGGTCGACGGCAGGCGCATTCGTTATCCCGCCGGTCAGCGCTGCCACGCCGCGATCGTCGCCGCCGCGCAATTCCGCGCCGATACCGACCGCGCCACCGCCGAGACTTTGGCAGCGGCGATGCGCGACCGCGACACCCGCGCCCGCTCCGATGCCGCCCATGCCCGCGCCGCCGCCGAAGCGGCGCGCGCTGCAACCCTACGAATGGAAGCCGCCGATGCCAAAGCTGCCACCACGGACCGCGTCGATCACGATTGGTTCGCTGCTCTCAATGACCTTGCCGGGCTGCGCGCTGACCCCGCCCCCGGCACCGGTCGATAGGCCGGTCGCGGTGCCGATCCGCGACACGCCGCCGGCCGAGCTGCTGCGCTGTCCGCCGAAGCCCGCCGGCTATCCGGCCGATGCCGAGGCAACGATGCCCGCCGGTGTCCGCGCCGCGACGATCCGCATCGCCACTTCGCTGCGCGACGGCACCGACCAACTCATCCGTCTGATCCGGTGGCACGACGCCACTGCCTGCACCGAGGACCGCTGACATGGGCAAGAATGCCACCAACGTCGAACTGGCGGAAGTTCGCGAAGGGACACTGACCGCTGCCGGGCAGTCCGCTGGTTTCTTCCTGCGCGGCCGCTTCGCTTTTTCGGTGACCGGCGACTTCGTCGGTACCGGCCACCTGGAACAGTCGTTCGATAACGGCGTATCGTGGATCCCTGTCAGCCTTGCCGATGGCAGCCCCCGCGAATTCACCGGGCCCGACCGCGTCCTGGTCGACGAACCCGAGGCCGGCGTCCTCTACCGCTTCCGCGTCACTGCACGCACCAGCGGCACTTTCCGCTGGAGATTCGCGCAGTGAGCCTCCGCAGCCTGATCGTGGGCGGCGGTGGCGGTTCGATAACGGCCGCTGCCATCGCCCGTGCCCTGCTCGCGCGCGGTAAAACCGATGCCGAGGTCCGCGCCGCGATCGGTAATGCCGCCAGCCTGCTAGCGGGCCTTGGCGCGGTCCTTACGCCTGTGCCGGCTTCGCTACCGACCGCGCACATCATGCTGTCGGTAGGCCAGAGCAATGGCCCCGGCCGCGAACGCTACAATCCTGCGATCGACACCGAACAGCCGAACGTAATCCAGTTTTGCGACATTCGCACGCGCACGTCGACTTATCAGACGCTTCGCGCCAGCGTTTTCCCGCTGTATTTCCCCGAGAACAAGATCAGCGAAGGTTATGTCAGCCCGATCAATTACGCGGCCAAGGCTGTCGCAGCGACACTGCCGGCCGGCGATGTCGTTTGTATTGTGCCGGCAAACGTTGGAGCAACCTCGCTGCTCAGCACGTCCGCAAACGGGTGGTCGGACGCGCCCCACTGGAGCGTCGGCCGCGTTCTGCAGCTAAACGCGATCTCGCAGACCAAGGCGGCGATCAACGCCTTGGTCGCAGCCGGGTACCGGGTTGTCATTCATTCGATCATCGACGCCCAGGGTGAGGCGGATAACCGCGACGTCAGCGCCGCGGACTATCGTGCGGCGAAAATCGCGCAGATGAACGACTTGCGATCACAGATTCCTGGTGCGGAAAATGCCATGATCGCGTTCCCTGGGTTTGTACCGGAACGGTTGAAGACGCTCGCGACCCTTCAGGATATCGAAGACGCTCGCAAATCCGCCATCGCGGCACTGACCAACGCCGTGTTCGTCCGAGGCCCCAGCGGCTATCTGCTGAACGACGGCATGGACGTCCATTACAATGGAGCCGGTTCGCGCGTGCTTGGCCGCAATATCGGTATGGCGCTGACCGGCATTGCCCTGCCGCCGATGGTCACCTTCGTTTCGGACGTGACGGTAGCGGAGGGAACCGGTGCAACCGGCGCGACGACAGTCGTGAAGGTGCCGGTTTATCGGTCGGACTATGGTGACGCGGTATCCGTTCCCGTCGACATCGTGCTCGGATCGTTCACGGCGGATGATTTCCCGAACGGTGCCGTCCCTACCAACCTCGTCGCGGCATTCGCAGCCGGCAGCGATAGCACGACGGTTAGCGTCCCGATCGCGGCGGACACCGTCGCCGAGGGTGCGGAGTCGTTCGCCTTGGCCCTAAGAGCAGCGGCAGGGTATCTCGTCGGTGCGAAGAGCAACGCCAACGTCATTGTCTCGAACGACGACGGCGGTGGTGCACCGGTCTGGCTCAGTACGTTGTTCGACGTCCCGAACGGCACCGCGCTTACCGCCCATACGACGCCGAGTGGTCACACCTTCAGTGGTGGAACGCATACCATCAACGACCGCGAGGCCTATTCGACCGGTAGCAGCACGTCGTTGCCGCTCAGTGACTGGATACCTCCCAGCAACGCCTATGGCGTCCGGGTGCCCTTTAGTTTCAAGACGACCGCAGGGGGCCAATTCGTCGTCTGGCGCGTCAAGGACGCCTCGAACTACTACTTCGCCGGCAAGGAAGCGGGCGGGTCCAAATGGGGCTCGTTCAAAATGGTCAACGGATCACCCGTGCGGATTGCAACGGACGTGCAGCCACCCGACGGACTCGTTGCGGGCGCGCTGCCGACGCTCGAAGTACGGCACGCGGCGGACGGTACGCTGTCCATCACCGTCGACGGCTACTCGATCCTTAGACGGACGGTCGACGCTCAGATCACGAACGATCCGGTCATCGACAACACCTTCACCACAGGTGGCGTCGGCTTACGCCAGTCGGGTGCGATGGGTGCCACTACCGGCACCCACGTGAGGGGTATCGAGACCTTCGCACTATGAACGGCTGCGCAATCTGCCCTTGCTGCGAACGCGAATTACCCGATCGCGCGACGATCGGCGGCCTGCTGATCGAACTGAACCCCCCGTCCGTCTACTGGCGGGGGGTTCGCCACCACCGACAGCCTGCAGAGATCAAGACGCTGTACCTGCTCGCCAAGCGGCGCAAGGTCTCGCACCTCGCGCTCGAAATGATGACGCTGGGCGAAAACACCACCAGTGCCGCCGCTAAGGTCCGCATCTCGCTCCTGCGCGCATGGCTGCGCAAGATCGGCGCGAACATCACCATCCAGTCCGAACGCGGGTGGGGCTACGTCATGGAGGAAGCGCATGCGGAAGCCTGAATCGCTGCGCCAGCTGCTGTTCGCCACCGCTCTCAAGGGACAGGCCGAGAAGCTGTCGACCTTCATCGATCGCGGCGGCGTCGAATGCCGCCGGGGCGCAGCCCTCACCTTCAAATACCGGTATACGCTGTCGCTGACGGTCGAAGGTTATGCGGGCTCGATCGACGCGCTGATGATCCCGATCCTTGCATGGGTTGCCGAACAGCAGCCCGACCTGCTCGACCGCGCTCCGCACCAGCCCTTCAGTTTCGAAAGCGAGCTGCTCGATGCCGATACAGCTGACGTGTCGATCGAGCTGGAGCTGTCGGAAATCGTCCTGGTCAAGCGCACGGGCAAGTCCGCGTTCGAAGCGACCCATGTCGCCGAGCCGGTCATCGCCGATGCCTTTCCCGGCGTTTGCGGCGTATCGCTGGTGCAAGGGTTGCTCGATGACGGCATGATGCTGACGCCAGCGGCATGACCGAGGGCGACGATCTGCTGCGGATCGAGGCACTGGCAACGGCGCTGCTGCGTAACCTCGACGCGCCGGCGCGCCGGTCGATGCTGCGCCGGGTCGCCAAGAAGGTCCGCGCCAGCCAGCGCGCCCGGATCGAGGCGCAGCGCAATCCCGATGGCAGCGGCTTCGCCCCCCGCCGCAAGCGACCCGAACCGGTGCGCGGCAACAGGGCGGTACATTTCCTGTACCCAAAAGACGATCCGGCACCGCGCGAAGTCTACATGAAAAGCTGGACGCTCGACGGCCCGTTGATGACCGGCTTCGATATCAAGGCAGGCGGCATCCGGTCGTTCCACCGCGAACAGATCGGCCGCTGGCTCCCGCTCGATGAGGGGCAGGAGAATGCCGGCGCGGGCGAGCTGCGCCGGAAGGGCCATATTCGGCGCAAGGCGATGTTTCGTAAGCTGCTGTCGCCCAGCCACCTGCGCGAAGGTGCAACGGACAGCGAGGCATGGATCGGCTTCGTCGGACAGGCTGCGCGTGTCGGCCGCATCCACCAGGAAGGGCTGGTCGACAAGCCGGCCGCCAAGGCAAAGCCGGTGCGCTATGCCCGCCGCCGCTTGCTGGGCATGACCGACGCCGATCGCACGATGGTGAGCGAGGCGTTCCTCGCTGCGCTGGTTGACGGCCGTAAATAACTCAAACCCTTGATCCCAAACCTTTCGAAAGGGTTAAGACTCAGTACGCAGTTGGTTTGGGAATAACTTCCGCTATCACGCCAAAATGTGTTTATGTCTTGCCGCAAAGTCGGAGCTCTTCGCAGGCATAAGAATGCGCAGCCCATGATCGTAGTCATAGACCGGCTTGCCAGCGAACCTCGAAGAGCGTGCCTGCGGAGTTGATGACATAAAGTCTATCACGGTAAGCCTGGATCAGCGATATGCCGCCAATGTTAGGCAAAGCGGTGCGCAGCTCAGCAGTTCTGTCAACTAGTGCGGCGTTTGTAAGCGGCTTTGATGAATACAGTGCAGTCGTTGGCAGCGTAAATAAATTGCCATTACGAAATGCAAGTACGACTGATGAACCGATGACAGCCGAACCGACAAGTGCTTCACCTGTCACGAAATTTCGCGGAAACGCAATTAGTGGGTCTACTAGGTCACTTGGTCCACCATTCTTTACCACCTTTACCCCATCCTTGAAGGGCCACCCCAGATTAGCAGGGCCGGATAACACGGATACTGAGTTGATCTCGTCGTACTCCGCCCCCCGATCAGCGATAGCTAGCCGTGGCATTTGTGTCGGATATGCAACATACGAAACTGCGATAGCTTCGCGTATGCCCGAAACTTGCGCTGGTATCTTGGTCCCGTCGACCGAAAATATCGTTAAATTTCCAATTACAGAATTCGAATCTTGGGCGAGGCCTTCAGTACCGGGCTGAGTTGCGGACGCACCCGTCACGGACAGACTTCCTGCGTCGGTTCTGTCTGCAAAATAGGACAACACGCGCGCGTCGGTGACCTTGTCGAGGATCGACGCGGTTCCTGCAGCCTTAAGTCCCGTGAAAGAAGCATATGAATACGATGTCGCTACAAGTCTTCCGGACTTGTCCAAGTAGTAGGTGCGTAAGCTATCTTGGAACCGAGACAAGGCGGGATTGGATGACGCCCTTAACAATCCGTTTGATTGCATGTCAGGCAGTGGAACCGCGATAGCGTTTTTCACTCCATCGCGCGCAAAGTAAAAATCTCCGTTCCGCTGAGCAACAATCGTATTCTGTCCAACTAGAATCGTGATAGGGTCAATAAAGCCGGAAGCGAGAGGAGTTGCGACCACGCGGTCCACGGGACGCTCGACAGCTACACTCACATTTTGCGAAACACTTGAAGTACGGTCTGAGGCAGAGACTGTTAACTGGTAAATGTTATCGTAGTCCGTATCCATCGGTTCCCGAAATAGTGACGTTTTAAGTGTAAGGTCGCCGGCTTCCGATAAGGTAAAGCGTTCTGCATCTTCCCCTCCGCTGATGCGGAACGTCACCGGATCATTTTCGGGGTCTGCCGCGACCAGGCGCACACCGGTGATCTGTCCGTCCTTTACGGTGAAGGAAGTGGGTGAGGTGATAGAGGGCGGGAAGTTGGCAGATGGCGAGTCGCTGCCGCCGCCTGCCTCGTCGCCTCCGCAAGCAGAAAGAAGGGCCAGTAACCCTAACGATCGGCCAAGGGTCATCGCGACGGGCTTGCATCGCTGGATCATACGCTGTCCCCTTCAACGCCGAGACTTCCCTTGTGAACGTTGTTCAAGCTCATCACAAGGTATCAAGCAGAGTGACAAAGTTGAGGCCGGAAGTAGCATTTGGGTGAGAACGACCTGAACCGACAGCGCCTCTTAGCCCCTCTCCCCAGCCTTCTAAGGATCAACATGTAAGCGATACCGGACCCGCCGGTTTCAGGTGGCCTACCTCTCACGCAATCGTAGAGTGCGTCTCTACGATTGCCGCACCCTAGCCCCCCTGCCGACCCGACGACGACATGGATCGCGATGGACCTCGCCACCGCCTCCACCCCCGTCGACCTCTCGCGCCTGCCCGCCCCGGTGCTGGTCGAACAGCTGACGTTCGACGAAATCGCGACCGCCTTGGTCGACGCGGTGCGTGCCCGATATCCAGCGTTCGACGCGACCATCGACAGCGAACCGGTGGTCATGTTGCTGCAGGTCGCGGCGTATCGTGAGCTGCTGCTGCGCGCGGAATTTGATGACCAGTCGCGCCAGCTGCTGCTGGCATTCGCTACTGGCGCGCATCTCGACCACTTGGGGGCGCTGGTCGGCCTGCCGCGCCTGGTCGTCACGCTTGCCGATGCAGCCACGGGGCGCGTCGCGGTGATGGAGAGCGACGAAGCCTTCCGTCAGCGCATCGTCCTCGCACCCGAGTCCTTCTCGGTCGCCGGTCCAGATCTGGCCTATGTCGCTTTTGCCCGCCGCGCCGACGGCGACGTTGCCGACGCCAGTGTCACCAGCCCTGCCCCCGGTGAAGTCGTGGTGACCGTTCTCTCCGCGACTGGTGACGGCATCGCATCGCCGGCACTGCTCGCAAAGGTGCGCGGGGTCGTCGATGATCGCGCGATCCGCCCACTGACCGACGCCGTCACCGTCCGCGCCGCGCAAATCCTGCCATTCGCGATCGACGCGCGCGTCTGGACGTTCAGCGGTCCCGACGCCAGCCTCGTCCTCGGCACCGGCCGTGTGGCCCTCACCGCCTACATCGCCGAGAGCCGCCGCCTTGGCCGCGCGATCCGCCGCAGCGGCATCGAGGGCGCGCTGCAGGTCGCCGGTGTCGAGCGGGTCGAGCTGCCGGGCTGGGTCGATATCGTGCCCGACGCGACACAGGCGGCGCACTGTGCCGCGATGGGGGTCATCCATGCCGGATACGCCTAGTCTCCTGCCGCCGAACGCAACCGCGTTCGAACGGTCGATCGAGGCGGCGCTGACCCGGGTCACCTCGATCGACACGCCGGTTGCCTCACTGATGGACCCGGCCACCATTCCGGCCACCGCGCTGCCGTTTCTTGCATGGCATTTGTCGGTCGACCGCTGGGACGCCGACTGGAGCGATACGACGAAACGCACGGCCGTCGCCGATGCCATCGCAGCACAGCGCCGCAAGGGTACCCCGGCGTCGGTCGACGCGGTGCTCGCCAGCTTCGATGACCTGCTGCGTCTGGTCGAATGGCACCAGACGATCCCACGCGGTCGGCCGCACACCTTCGAGGTTCGCCTGCCGCTCGGCCCCCGGGGCGGCCGACGCGCCACTGCCGCGTTTGCCGAGGCGATCATTCGCGACGTGGCACGGGTGAAGCCTGCACGCAGCCACATGACGCTGGTCCAGCAACTGCACTCGACCGGCGCGATCGGGATACAGGCGGTTGCCCGTGCCGCCGGGCAACGTCGCGTCGATCTGACCTACGCCCTCGACGCGAGCCAGCCATGGGACCGCCTGCTTCAGACCGAGGACGGCGAGCCGCTCCAATCCGCCGATGCGACCTTCCTGGATACCGCGCCATGACCCTTGCCTTCCCGCTGACCGTCACCCGCGTGGGCCACACGCGCTTCCTGTCCGCACAGCTTGGAGAAAACATCGATCTCTCGGTCAGTCATGTCGGTCTGACCGACGCGGCCTTCGTGCCTGCGCCGACGCTTACCGCACTGCCCGGCGAATTCCGCCGGGTGTCGACGATCGCCGGCAGCGCCTCGGGCGACTCGACGGTACACATGGTCGTGCGCGACGACGCGGCGCTCGCGTACCGGGTGCGCGGCTTCGGCCTGTACCTGACGGACGGCACGCTGTTCGCGACCTATGGGCAGGCTAACCCGATTTTCGAGAAATCGGCACTGACCGCGATGCACCTCGCGATCGACATTGCCTTCCCGACCGGCAACGTCGAGCTGCTGACCTTCGGCGACACCAATTTTCTGCTGCCGACCGCTGGCGAGGACCTCGCCGGTATCGCCGAACTGGCGACCGAGGCCGAAGCGAATGCCGCGACGGACCATCGCCGGATCATCACGCCGCTGCGCCTCGGTCAGCGTCTGGCGGCGATGCGCGAGGCACTGCTCGCCACGATCGCAACGAAAGTGCCGCTGACGCGACGGATCGAAACCAATGGCCTCGCCCTTGGCGGACGGGGACTGGAGACGGACCTGACGATCAGCGTGCCGGCCGCTACCGCCGCCCAGCTGCTGTTCGCGACGGCCGACAACGTGGCAGTGACCCCCGCCAGCTTCGGCGGCCTGGCACACAATTTCGGCGACCAGGTCAGCTGGACCTTTCCCGGCGGCCTGATCCTGAAGCTCGGCGGACATCGTGGGCGGGCGACGTCGGAGGTCGTGGTCCCGGTCACCTTCGATACGGCATTCCCGACCCAGTGTTTCCGCGCGCTCGTGTCGCCCTACATCGCCACGCCCTCGACCGGCGACGATTACTTCTGCCAACGGCAGGGCGATGCCCGCGCCGATGGCTTCTCCGTCCAGTATCAGAGCGACGATGCCAATGGCGGCATCGATGGCTTCGACTGGATCGCACTGGGTCGATAAGGGAGCATCCGCGTGGCCAAGATTTCCGAACTGCCGGCGGTACAGGTGCCGACCGGTGATGAACTGGTCGTCGTCGTCGATGGTGGACGCACCGCGCGGGTCGCGGTCGGGCCGCTGGCCCGCGCCGCCGTCGCCAGCGCCATCGATGGCGCGGTCGGTGGCTTCGCCGCGATGTCCGCGACTGCCACACTTGCCCGGCGGGATCTGCACACCTGCCAGCGCGTCGATGATCTCTTCCACGTGCCAGCCTATGCCGCCGTTCAGTTCTACGCGGCCGGTGCCGATTTCGCCGGCGTGCTGACCGGGGTCGAGCTGTACCTGTCCTTTGCCGCCCCGGCGCGGGCGATCGTCATCGACCTGTACGCGCGCCCTGCCAGCGCGCCGAACGTCGGTGGCCCGGCGGCCGGCGACCGGCTGCTGCTGACCGACCGACGCGATCTGGCCGCTCTCGACGCCATTGCTACCGGCGGCACCACTTGGCGCTACGTCGTCGACTTCTTTCGGCCGTTGGTGATCGACCCGGCGATCGATTACGTCCTGCGCGTCTCTTGCGTCGACGCGCTCGGCGCACCCGCCGCAATGGGCTTTGCGCGCGCCTATGGACCTAACCCCGGCGATGCGGGTTATCCCCGTCGCAACGGATTCTACACCCAGCAGATCGCGCCGAACGGGTGGCGCGCATTCGGCGACGGTGCCGCGCCCGCCATCCGCTGGCAGAGCGTCACCCGCGCTTCCGCCGCCGCAACGACCGCGCGGATCGCCTCGATCGCCCCGCGCGGCCATGCGATCACGGTGGGTGCTCCCCTCGCGCCGCCGATCGGCGGTGACGCGCTGGCTGCCGGTACGTGGCTGCATCCGCTACCGACGCTACAGGGTGGCCTGCTGTCGGCAATCTCCTGCCATTCCGCCCTGACCGGACCGGTCGAGATCGTCTTTGCCGAGGAGGTCGACGGCAAATTCGCCATCCGCCTTTCGCTGCCGGTGCTGGTTCAGGCCGGCGGCAACCGCCTGCTCGCCGGCGGGCAGTTCGATCCGGTGGCGCTGCAGCCGGGCTGGCATATCGGCGTCCGCCAGATCGGACCTGTCGTGCGCTACGGCACCTCGCTCGGGCACAGCTACCGCATCGGCGCGGACGGGGGCTGGACCGTTTTCCGCGACGTGACGATCGCGGTGACCGCCGAAATCGATGCGGCAGCACCAACTCCGACGACCAACGCGCGCCGCTGTCGAATCTGGCGCGAAGTCATCGGTGACCGCGCCCCGCTGGGTTGGGACGTCGATCCCGCGATCCGGTACGCGAACGGCCTGCGCCTCACCAATCCCGCCCCGGCCAACAGTTGGAACATCCGCGTCCACACCGGCCGCTATGTACGAACCAACCGCCGCCTGACCCGCGCGGTGATCGAATGGACCAACGCCGGCAGCGTCGTCGGGCTCGACACCATCGCCCGGCCCAACGATCTGATCGACGCCCCCTCCGCGAATTCGATGGTCCTTATCGACGGCGCGAACGGGCGGCTGAAGATCATGGGCACCGCCACGGGTGCTGGTGACCCCGGCACCCGCGCCTCGGTCGCGCTTGGCTTCCCGATGGTGGTCGGTCACCGCTACCTGCTCGAATACGGACTGCAGGATTTCGTCCATCGTGCCCGCCTGACCGACCTGTCGACATCGGGACAGAGTCCGTGGGTGACGGCCGGCGACACCGATTTCGCTGGCGTCGATACCGCCGAAGGTCGGCAGGTCTCGGCGCTCGCCATTGCCTTCCACACCGGCAACGCGACGTTTGTCGAAATCGAGGTGCTGCACGACGCGCCCCGTCCCGATGTCGCGGTGCTGGGGGACAGTATCAGCCAGCCCGTGCTGGTCACCGCCGCGCAGGGGTGGACCGGCCTGCTCCGCTCGGCCGGGGTGGAGGTGCTGGTCGCGGCGCAGGCTGGCGGCATTACCCAGAGCGCGCAGCGGTGCGCGGGCTGGGAAGTGCGCGCGACCGCGCCGCGGTACGTCATCGCCGCGACCGGTGCCAACGACGCGCTGCTCAACATCTCGACCGCGACTTATCGTGCCCAGCTGCTCGACATCATCGCGAACGCGCGCCGCATCGGCGCGGAGATCGTGCTGCCTCTACTTCATCCCAGCAAGTCCTACACGCCTGGCCCATATCGTGCCGTCGTGCAGGAACTGGCCACGGCGACCGACGTCCATCTCTGGCGCTGGGATATCGCCCTTACCCTCGGCGGAGATGGCGTTACTCCCGACCCCGCCAAATTGGCTGACGACGAATTGCACCCGACCGCCGCCGGCCACCGCGCCCTGTTCGAACGGTTAATGGTCGACCTGCCGCCGATCTTCGACTGAAGCTCCGCAATCGTAGAGTGCGTCTCTACGATTGCGGCCCCCGTGACGTACCATTGCCTGCGCGCATGGTCGCGCTGTGCACCAGCCTGTCGACCTCCCCCGCCTCATCGGCGACCTGATCCGCGAAGGCGTCGTCATCGCCCGCACCGGCGCGACGTGCCGCGTCGCGATGGGCGCTATCGAGACGCCCGACATTCCGTGGCTGACGGGACGCGCCGGCAGCGCCCGCATCTGGTCGCCGCCATCGATCGGTGAGCAGGTACTGGTGCTGTGCGGTGAAGGCGACCTTGCCCGCGCGATCGTGCTGCCCGGCCTTTTCTCCGACGCAAACCCCGCGCCGGCGGATAATGATTCGACGCGCATCGTTTTCGACGACGGTACCGTCCTTCAGTATGATCCGACCGAGCGGCATCTGAATGCCACCCTCCCCGGCGGGTCGATTACCCTTCAAGCCGATGACGTCGTCGTGCTCGGCAATCTGACCGTCATGGGCAGCGTCGAGGTGTCGAAGACCCTGACCGCCGGCGACGACGTCGTGGGCGGCGGCAAGAGCCTGAAGGGGCACAAGCACAAGCTGGTCCAGCCCGGTCAGGGCATTTCGGGTGAGCCGCAATGATCGGCATGGACCGTCTGACCGGCGCGGCCTGTGACGGCGTCGACCATCTGCGCCAGTCGGTGCAGGTCATTCTGACGACACCGGTCGGCACCCGCGTCGGTCGCCGCGACTTCGGGTCGCTGATCCCCGAGCTGATCGACCAGCCCCTGAACGCCGCCACCCGCCTCGCGGTGATCGCCGCCGGCGCGCTGGCGCTGCTGCGGCAGGAACCACGCATCCGCGCGACCCGCATCGTGCTGGAGGGCGACGGCGCGGGCCGCGCCGTGCTGCGCGTGATCGGCACCCGCCTCGACGGACCGCGCCCGGCCCCCGTCGACCTCGTCACCTCGCTCCGCCGCTGAAAGGACTTCCATGGCAGACGTCTACCACCACGGGATTACCGTCACCGAAAGCAAGACGGCATCCCGCCTGATCGCCACCATCGCCACCGCCTGCATCGGCCTGGTCGTCACCGCGCCGGCGGCCGATGCCGCCGCCTTCCCGCTCGACAAGCCGGTGTTGATCGATGAGACCCCCGGTCACATCGACATGACCAACGCGTTGGCAAAGATCGGCGCAACCGGCACCGGGGCCAAGGTGCTGGCCGCCATCGCCGCTACCGTCCGCACGCCGGTCGTCGTTGTCCGCGTCGCGCCCGGTGCCGACGCTGCCGCGACCAGCACCGCCGTCGTCGGCACCAGCAATGCCGGCGTCCGCACCGGCCTGCAGGCGCTGCTGGCGGCAGAGGCCCAGACGGGCATTCGACCGCGCATCCTCGCCGCCCCTGGGCTGGAAACGCAGGCGGTGACCGAGGCGCTGGCCGTCGTCGCTGGCCGCGTGCGTGCGATGGCCTATGCCCGCGCGATCGGCGCGGACCTGACCACGCTCGCCGCCTACCGCGCGGGTTTCACCCAACGCGAGCTGATGCTGCTTTATCCCGATCTGAAGGTCACCGACGCCGCCGGCGCGATCGTGCCGAGCTTCGCCGCTGCCCATGCGGTCGCCATGCGCGCGCTGATCGACCAGACGCAGGGCTGGCACAAGACACTGTCCAACGTGCCCATCCCGGCCGTTGTGAGCACGACCTTCGACGTGCCGTTCGATTTGCAGGATCCGGCGGCCGACGCCAATCGCCTGAATGCCGACGAGATCACCACCGTTGTCCGGCTGAACGGCGACCTGCGCTTCTGGGGATCGCGCACCTGTTCGACCGACGCCGACTTCTATTTCGAAAGCGCCACCCGCACCGCGCACATCGTCGCCGACACCATCGCCAATGGACTGATCTGGGCGATCGACAAGCCGCTGACCCCCTCGCTGGCGCAGGACATCGTCGCGCTGTGCAATGCTAAATTCCGCGCGATGAAACAGGCCGGTGAGCTACTCGGTGCCGAAGCGTGGTTCGACCCCACCCGCAACCCTGTCGCCGACCTGAAGGCGGGCAAGCTGTCGATCCGGTACAAATACACGCCGGTCCCGCCGCTCGAACACCTGCATCTGTCGCAGGAAGTCACTGACGAATTCCTTGCCGACTTCGCCACGCTGGCTGCCGCCTGATCGCCCCCGCGCCCTGACCCTTTCCCCGGAGCATTCCCATGGCATTCCCTGAAAAACTGAAGCAGGCGGACCTTTTCGTCGATGGCCGCTGGGTCGACGAAATGACGTCGGTCACCCTTCCCAAGATCGGCCGCAAATTCGAGGAATTTCGCGGCGGCGGCATGAATCGACCGGTGAAGGTCGACATGGGCGCGGAAGCGTTGGAGGCCGAATGGGTCGTCGGTGGCTTCGTCGCCGGGCTGATCGGCGGCTTCGGTGCCACTGCGATCGAGGGGCAGCAGCTTCGCTTCGTCGCGACGACGCAGGATGACCGCACCGGCGCGGTGCATAGCTGGGTCGCGGTGATCGGCGGTCGCCACGAAGAGATCGACATGGGCGAATTCAAGTCCGGGGAGGATACCGAGATGAAGGGCAAGACCGCCGTCGCCTTCTACTCGCTTCACCGCGACGGGGTGGAGCTGGTCTACATCGACGTCCTCGGCATGGTCGAGCGCTACGGCGGCACCGACATCATGGATGCGCACCGAGCCGCCCTCGGCCGCTTCTGATCGCGCGCCCCGGCTGCGCGCCGGGGCGGCACGTCCTCCCATGAAAGCCTGACCCATGACCAAACTGGCCACCTTTGCCCTGCAGTCCGCGATCGTCGTCGCCGGGACCACCGCCCACCCTGCCGGTACCGAAATCACCGTTCGCCAGCCCAAGGCGGGCGAACTGCGCGGCCTGTCGACCAATCCGCTGATCCAGGGTGATTACACCGCGCTCGAAACGCTTGCGCCGCGCATCACCTCGCCGGCGATCACCAAGCAGCAATTTGCCGAAATGGACCCGGCCGATCTCACCCAGTTCCATCTGGAGGTGCTCGATTTTTTACTGCCCTCGGCCGCGAAACAGGCGGTCTCCCCGACCGAGTAGAACCGATCATGGCGGACATCTGGTGGGTGCTGCGCGGCCAGCCCGACCTGCAGGCGATGTCCGTCATGCCGCTGACCGAATTGATGGACTGGCACCGCCTCGCCATCGAGCGCGCGCCCAAGAAGGAAAAGTGACGTGGCTGACCGCGATCTGCGCCTGCGCATCCTCATGGACGCCGCCGACCGGGTCAGCCGCCCCTTGCGCGACATTTCCGGCGGATCGCGCCGCGCGGCAGACGCGCTGCGCGGTACACGCGAGGAGTTGCAGAAGATCGGCGACGCGCAGGGTCAGATCGACGCCTTCCGCACCCTGCGCTCCAGCATGCGCGGATCCACGGCGGCGATGGAGGCGGCACAGGCGCGGGTGACCGCGCTCGGCCGCGAGATTGCCCAGACCGCCAACCCGACCCGCGCCATGACCCGTGAATTCGAGAAGGCGAAACGCGAGGGCGCGCAGCTCGAAGCGCAGCACCGCACCGAGACCCAGCAGCTGCAGGATCTCCGCACCCGTCTGCGCGAGGCGGGCATCGACACCCGCAACCTCGGCCGTCACGATGCCGACCTGCGGGACCGGTCGCGCGACCTCACTCGCACGCTCGAGGAACAGGGCCGCGAGCTGGAACGGCTGACCAACCGGCAGCAGCGCTTCGGCGCTGCGCGTGATCGCTTCAATCGCACCATGGGCACTGCCGGCAATGTCGCCGGCGCGGGTATGGGGATGCTCGCCACCGCCGGCGCGATGGCGGTGCCGATCGTCGCCGGGGTGAAGGCGGCGCAGGAATTTGAATCGAAGATGACCGATATCGGTCAGAAGGCGAACCTGTCGCGCGCTGCCGCCTCGCAGATGGGCGTCGAGCTGCTGAAGGCCGGCCGTGCCGCCAATCAGCTGCCCGATGCCATGCAGGCCGGCGTCGACACCCTCGCCGGCTTCGGTCTCGATCCGCGCCAGGCGGCCGTGATGATGCGCCCGATCGGCCGCGCCGCCACTGCCTACAAGGCCGAGATCGCGGATCTCGCCGCCGCCAGCTACGCCCTCCACGACAATCTGAAGGTGCCGCTGGCCGATACCCAGAAGATGATCGACGCAATGGCGGCGGCGGGCAAGGCAGGCGCGTTCGAGATCGCCGATATGGCGCAGCATGTCCCCGGCCTCGCTGCCGCCTATCAGGGGCTGGGGCAGAAGGGTGTCGCCGCCGGCACCGATCTGGCCGCCGCCCTGCAGATTGCGCGCAAAGGTGCCGGCGACAGCGCCACCGCCGCCGGCAATCTCGGTAACGTGCTACAAAAGATCACCTCGCCCACGACCGTGAAGGCGTTCGAGAAGATGGGCGTCGACCTGCCCGCCGCGCTGAAGAGGATGTACGCGGAGGGCAAGACGCCGATCGAGGCCATCGCCGAGCTGACCAACAAGACGCTGAAGGGTGACCTTTCGCGTATGGGCTACCTGTTCGAGGACGCACAGGTGCAGGCCGGCCTACGGCCTCTCATTCAGAACATAAACGAATATCGCCGCATCCGTGAGGAAGCGGGCAAGGCGGGCGGCACTACCGACCGCGACTTCGCCGAGCGCATGCGCGACAGCGCCGAAGCCAGCAAGCAGCTGAAGGTCAACGCTAGTACGCTGGCGATCCAGCTCGGCACCGTCCTGTTGCCGACGGTCAACGATCTGCTGGGCAAGGCGGCGGCGATGTCAGGACGTCTGGGCGACTGGGCACAGCGTCACCCGACGCTGACCAAGGCCGTTGCCCTGCTGGCGGTAGGATTGACCGCCCTGCTCGGGGCAGGCGCGCTGCTGACCCTTGGATATGCCGCCTTGATGGGACCGATGGCCCTGTTCGGCGCGCTGTCCACCGCTACCGGCATCGCCATGATGCCGCTGATCGGGATCGTGCTGGGCGTCGTCGCAGCGGTCGCGCTGCTCGCCTATGGTGCGTACCAGATCTACAACAACTGGGACGTCATCGCCGGATGGTTCGGCGGGCTATGGGGTCGGATCAAGGCGTTCTTCAACAGTGGGATCGCCAACATCGCCGCGACCATTCTCAACTGGACGCCGCTCGGCCTGTTCTATCAGGCGTTCGCCGGCGTCATGTCGTGGTTCGGTATCACAATGCCCGCGAAATTCTCCGACTTCGGCCGCATGCTCATTACCGGGCTGATCCGGGGCATCACCGGCATGCTCGGCGCGCTGAAATCGACGATCGTCAATGCCGCCGGCAATGCCGCCGCCTGGTTCAAACAGAAGCTCGGCATCCGCTCGCCGTCCCGTGTCTTCGCGGGGTTCGGCGGGTTCATGATGCAGGGCCTCGAACGCGGTATCGATCGCGGCTCCGGCGGCCCGCTCGACCGCATCACCCGACTGTCGCGCGAGCTGGGCGGCGCGATGGCACTCGGCGCAGCCACGCCAGCGCTGGCGGCCGGGGCGGGACCGCCCGGCCAGGCCACCGCCAGCGCTGGCGGGGCTCCTCTAGCGCGCACGTACAATATCACGATCAAGGCGGGCGGCGATGCGCAGGACATCGCCGACGCCGTCCGCCGCGCGATCGAAGATATCGAACGCGAGGACCGCGCCGCCGCCTATTCGTCCTTTGCCGATCGCCCCGACTGGAACATGTGATGCTGATGTCGCTGGGGATGTTCCCCTTCTCGCTATCGACCCTCGCGCACGAGGATCTGTCCCGCCGCACTGCATGGCGGCACGCGACCGCGCAACGCGTCGGTGCGCGCGACGCCACCCAGTATGTCGGCCCCGGTGAGGAATCGATCAGCTTCGGCGGCACCGCCCATGCCGATCTGACCGATGGCCGCGCCCAGCTCGACCGCTTGCGCAAGATGGCGAACACCGGACAGGCGTGGCCGCTGGTCGATGGTACCGGCACCGTGTTCGGTGCCTTCATCATCCAGACGCTCGATGAAAAGCACAAGGCGCTGTTCCCCGACGGCACCGCCCGCGCCATCGACTTCTCGATCGAGTTGCTTCGGGTGGACGGATGAGCAACGTCCCCGACTATCGGGTCGAGATGAACGGCCGCGACATCACGCCCACGCTGCGCGAACCGCGCGCCACCAACCGCAACCGCCCCCGTCTGATCTCGCTGGGTCTGACGGACAAGCGTGGCGGCGATGCGGATCAGCTCGACCTGGTCGTCGATGACAGTGACGGCGCATTCGACCTGCCCCCTACCGGCGCGATGATCCGGGTATCGTTGGGATGGGCATCGGGGCCTGACGTCACCCCCGGCCTGGTCAACATGGGCAGCTACATCGTTGATGACGTCGGCCATAGCGGCCCACCTGACCAGATCACCATCCGCGCCCGCGCCGCCGACTTTACCGGCGCGATGCGCGTCCGTCGGGAGCGCAGCTGGCACGGCACGACCCTCGGAACGGTAGTCGCCGATGTCGCCAAGGCACATGGCCTCCAGCCCCGCTGCGCCGTCGGTCTCGAATCGATCGCGGTCACGGCCGAGGCGCAAAGCCGGGAGAGCGACTTGGCCTTCCTGCGCCGTCTAGGTCGCGCGCACGATGCCGTCGCGACGATCAAGGACGGCCGCCTGATCCTGAAACCGATCGCGGACGGCGCGACCGTGTCCGGCGCGGCGCTTCCGGCGGTAATTATCCGTCGCCGCGACGGAGATCGGCATGACTATCAGGAGCAGACGCAGGAAGCGGCTATCGGCGTGTCGGCCGACTGGCACGATCGGGGCGCTGCAAGGAAGCGGACCATCACGATCGGTAAGGTCGACGGTGCGCGCAAGCTGTCTCGCACCTATGCCACCGCAGCGGACGCCCGTCGTGCTGCCACTGCCGAGGCCGGTCGCGCCGCCCGCAAACCCCATGCCCTGTCAATCGCCTTGGCCCTTGGTCGTGCCGAATTGAAACCGGAGACACCGGTCGTTGTCGAGGGATTCAAACCAGCGATTAACGCTCAGCGCTGGATACTGGCGGAGGTCACACATAGTCTCGGCGATCGGGGGTTTGCGACCGGTTTGAAACTGGAGAGCGCGTGAGTTCAATCGCCGCGCTAACTCCACCGTCAAAATCGCGCGCTGTTCGGGGCATCGCCGACGGACGATCGACGCGCTGGGTATCGATCCTCGCAGGTCCGACTCTTACCGGGCAACAGCCGATCGTTTCAGGCCCACCCAAATGTCTCGATGCCTTGCGTGATATGCGCCGAGAACAGGATATAGTGTTCAGCTGACAGCGCTATATCCTGAAGCACACCGGCGGCCGTCGCGCCGCGATCCAATTGGCTTTGATAGAAGGCTCGGCCAACAGTATCCGGGGCGCGATCGAGCGTATTCTGGTAAATTAAATCTACGATTTGACCGTTGTCCTTGCCAGCTATCCCGTTCTTGAACTCCACGGAGGTCGCAAAGTCGTTCGTCACTTGTGCCAACGTCATGCTGCCGGATTTTACGCGCTCGGCATAGTAGGCGAGACCACTGGCGTCGGGCAGCCGATTGGCAAATCCATCGTACAGCAGGGCGATCGACTGGAATGTATCGTCGGTGTTGAAAAAACCGTTGGCAACCTGCGCAGCCGTCAGACCGCGATGCTCGGTCGATTCTGACAGGTCGACGACGAAGGCCCCGCGGGTCATGCCGTTATCCAGAGCCTGCGTGTAATACGCTTTACCTCCCGTGTCCGCAGCACGGTGCAGGGCATTGTTGTAGATAAAGTCGACAAAGGCACTGTTGGTCAGACCACCCGTAGCCGCCTGAAACTCTCGCGAGCTGGAAAGGTCGTTCGCCACGTCAGTCAGCGATGTGCCAAAGTCTTCCATCCGATCGACGTAATAATCGAGTCCGACCGGGTCAGGAACACGCCCAAGCACCGTATCGTACGCGCGCAGGACTCGGGCGAATGCTGCGTCAGGATCGAAGGTCAGCGTGCCGTCCGCAAACTGAAACATCTCGACTTCGGAGACGGAGTCCCGGCCCTCGGGGCCGGTCACTATCGCCCGTCCTCCGCTGCCCAGCACCACCGAAAACTGTTTGTAGAACCCTTCGAATTTGGCCGTGTCGATACCCGCCCCGCCCACGATCAGGTCGTTGCCGCTTCCTCCGACCAGCAGATCGTTCCCCTCTCGCCCATAAAGTATGTCGTCCCCGGCTCGACCTTCGAGCCGGTCGTCCCCGCCGTTTCCGTCCATCGAATCGGCGGAAGCCCCGCCGATGAGATGATCGGAAAACGAAAGGCCTTCGATGCGGACTTGTTCGACATTGGCGATAGCGCTGCCGGCCGTAAGCGCCGCTACCAGGGAGAAATAGCCTTTACCCGCCTCGCCAACCCTGAAGTTCAGAATGTCGAACCCCGTCCCTCCATCAACCTTGAAGCCGCTGTCGCCGGAAATGACCATGTAATCATTCCCGTCGCCCGCGCGAATATCGGCGAAGCCGCCGGCGCCCATCGTCACGATCGCGTCGTTACCCGCACCGGCATCGATGACGTTGCGTCCATTGCCGGCGATGATCGTGATGGAGTCAGCTCCAGCACCGCCGCTGATGTTGTTGTTACCACCGACACCGCGCATCACCGTTGCGGTGCTAAAGCCTTGCTGGGTCAGCGTCGAGGTCGTTGCATCCCAGCTCCACGAAGCGACCTGGCTGCCATCGCGCGCGGCGTCACCATACAAATTGGAGATCGCAGCCTTGTCCAGAACACCTAGAACGTCGCCCGAGTAGCCGCCGCTGGTGTAGCTCATGACCGTCTGGCTCCAGTTGTCGAGCGACGGATCAAGCGTGAACTCCCCTGAGAACGGGTGCTTCAGCCCGATAAAATGGCCAATTTCATGCAACAGGATCTGCGTGGTCGCCGACGCGCTCGTGCTGATGTAGACGGCATCGTCATACACATAGGCTGCAGCATTCCGGCCTGACGGATCTGGACCGCCGAGGGTCAGGTCGAACTTGCCGAGTTTCAGGTCACCCAGCCCGGCGGGCACTTCCAGGAAGGTAATACCGCTCGCGGCATCCCACTGTCCGAATGCCGCCTTGGCGCGGGAGACTTCCTCGGCGCTCAACGCCTGGAAGCTGTCCAGGAAAGCGCGAGATTGTTCCTTGATGACGCCCGTAGCGGAGGCGATCGAGGCTTTCGTTTCGATGGAGTACGTTACGAACGCGGGTTGTTGCTTCGTCGGGGTTGCCAGGGCTCCGGCATAGGCAAGGCTGAAATCGTTCAAGATTGCTCGCTCGTCGCGTACTATCACCGTTGACTACCCCTTGTTCTGCGGCACCAGCAGTGTCGCAACTCTGCTTTTCGTTGGCAGCTAGGCATTGCTAATTCGTTACCTGGATCGGACGCATATCACCAACCGGGTAAGCGACCTCGCACAAGGATTGATGATCCGGTCCGGCATCTGGTGAACCGGAGACGGCGTGCAGCACCGGCACATCGCAAGTGGCTGTCGCGCTTTCCCGCCCCTATCTCTTGCCCATGTGCAATCGAGCCCGCTTCGACGGCGAACCCACCACCCTGTTCGGATCGGCAAAGAAGCTGTTCACCGAACGCCCGCGCGACAACCGGTTCGATCCGAAGGAGCTGCGGCCGAAGGGGCGCGCCTATGTCATCCGCGAACAGGATGGCGAGCGCGCGTGGGACGTCATGGCGTGGGACGTGCTGGGCGGACAGGCGGCGTGGCCGATGACCAATGTCCGCAACCTTGCCCTGCCCCAGTGGCGCAAGCTGGCGTCGAACCCCGCCAATCGGTGCCTCGTGCCGCTGACCGAGTTTTGCGAATGGACGCCGGACAAGCACGACCTGGGCGACGGCAAGCCACCGCTAAAAGGGGAGATGTGGTTCAGCGTGACCGATCAACCGGTCTTTGCCGTCGCAGGCTTCTGGCAGGCGACGGCGCAGGGCAACGGCTTCACCATGGTCACCTGCGATCCCAACGAACTGGTCGCGCCGATCCATCCGAAGGCGATGATTACGATCCTGCGGCCGGAGGATCGCGACACTTGGCTGCAAGGAAGCTACGATGAAGCCGTCGCGCTCCAAAGGCCCTATCATGCATCGACCATGACCGTGCGCGGCCCGGTTTTTCCGACGCGCCGGTCCGGCCAATAGCGCGACATCTTTATCGGTTTATTGAGAACGCCGCGCGGGTCAGGTCATAAAGGACCGCGATTGCCCAAACTAGAAGAAACACACCAGAACCATTGGCGAACGCCGTTTGTCGCTCCGTCACCGCAAGCACCGGTTTCAGCACCACCAGAACTAGGGCGCAAATCAGCAGGCCAATCAGCAGGTATGCGCTGTAGCGTACCGCTTGCCGCTCTCGGTCAAGATTGATCGATAGCCGAGTTGCCAGCTTTCCCAGTTCAATATGAACACCACCGGCGGAAACCAACGTAATGGAAACGATCACGCCCAACGTCGCGAGAAGCTCCTGATTCACGAACCCCTTCAAGAAGCTGTTTCCCGTATCGGACAGCACCGAGGGCATCGCGACACAGACGCTAGTCAGGAGGGTCGCGATCGCTATCAGTGCCACTTGTACTAGCATCGCCGCGCCCCAACACCTCGTTAGCGTAATCACGCACGACAGACAGCAGGGCCTTGCCTTGGCCCAGCAGGGGCGCAATCCTACTCGTTCTCACTTTGTCCGTCGAGCTATATCGCTCGCCGTCCATTGCCTTCGCCGTGACGGTCGCCTGCCCCTTCGATCCATAAACAACACCAGCCTCAACCTCAGGTGCATCTGCGCGAACACCGTCCGGGCTTTCGAGCGTGAGCGTCACATGCTTGGCACCGGTGTCCTCTCCTACCTGTTTCAGCTTCTCATCCAGCTTGCCCGATAGGTCGAACATGTTGGGCACGACGAACTGAAACGTCACCGATCGAAGGATATTACCATGCCGTTCGGCAAATGCCTGAAAGCTACCCTCATCCCAGATTGCGCTGACGGATATGATGTAGGGCGCATCGTCGCGGTCGTTGATCTGCCCGATTAAGGACCCCAGAACGGCAAGGGGCTGACCGATCCTAGTTCCGCGTTCGAATGCTAACTTTTGACCGTCTGAATGGTGGCGAGGATCGATCGTGACAACGGCACCCTGCCATACGTCGGTTGAGGTTGGGTAACCTCCGTTTTCCGGCGCTTCATAATGTTGGAACGGATACTCTCGCTCGATCACGCCGACGATCGGTTCGTCCCCGTCCCCCACCGAGAATGGCACCCAATGAAAAGCACTGCCTCGATGTTCGAACGCAAACGGCGAACCAAACGCTTTCCGCAACCACTCTACTTTGCTGAATTTACCATCGAATAGACGCGGCTGCGTGCGCTCGGCTAATGACAAATGGTGAAGTTCGAAAGTAGCCATAAACTATAATTCCCTAGTACATCCGACTTATTACTCCTTCATCGCGTTTCTAAATCGCTTTAATTCATCACCAGTAATTAGCTTGCCCATATCTACAAAACATTTATCTTTAAACCTAATAATCTGACCCTCATATCCCAGTAAATTCAGCGCATCTGCTGCAGCCTTTTCTTGAGTTACTTCAATTGGGATAAGTCTAGTGGTTAATGCATCGTCGACTTGAGCCGCACTTGGCCAATGATTTTTAAAATTTCGAGCCAACTGGTCCGGCCCCGATGATTTCTCAAGACGCGCCATCCGTTGCGAGATATCGTTAAGCTGTTTTAGAACTGCCTCGTTAAGGCTCACAGATTCGACCTGTGGCGTAACGACCTCAATTACAACATCGCCCAAGAACGGCTTGTAGTTCGGATCCTTACTCGCCTCGTACTTTTCGTTAAGCGCCGCTGTCAGCTTATCAAAAAACGCTTCCATTTCTAATATATTTAAATCTGACGGATATTCCTCGTAGTGGAAATCCTTTAAATCGAATGGAACGTCGCCACCCTTGTTCACAACGACTACCGTTGGCTTCTTCGAAGCCAGCCTCAAACCCAATTCAAACATAACATTCGGATTTAAGTCACTAATATCTACGACAAAGATTGGAAATTTGAAAATATTTCCAATGATGCGCTCTGATACGCGGTCATTCACTGTATCGCGCCAAGCATTTACGGGAATGAAGCCGGCCTCGCGAATGCACCGATGCAGCAATGTTTGCACGGCGGTCCAGTGTTCAGCTGAATGGTTAGCTGTCCGGGAGATTGGCATTATCACGCCACAAGTTGGCGGCGAACCGTCATCGGCAGCCGAACTGGCGGATGAATGGTCTTCCGGCTTACTCGTACGTCCTGCCATCGCTCCCCCCGATATAAACATGGCAGTTGTACGAAGGTCGGACCTGCTCCGACACCACGAACATCAGTGCCCTTCCGCGCGCGCTCGCCTCAGCCATTTAGCAAAATGCGGCATAACTCATTTTGCAGAAAGGTGTCGCATTCTGAACCCGGTGTCGAGGAAAACCAAGCCACTCGGTCCGTATCGGACCTGATCGTTGGCGGGGCGTTTGAAACAGTCTTTCCTACAAGCTTGCCCTCCGCATAAGAGAACGTATACGGAACATACGAGGCGGTAGTGAACAAGCCAGTTTTTCGATCGGCACCGGGGTGCGAGATGGGGTGCCTGCGGTGCGAGGTTATGTGCGCGGTTTTGGCTCGGACGCGGGAGGAGGCTTGGTGGGCTTTGGAAGTGGCTTGTCGGGAGCGGGGCGTTCGGCCGTCGTCGTCGGCTGATGACCGGGTCCGACTGCGTCGAGTGAGGCTGGAAGTTGCTGAGCGAACGTTCTTGCGGTTTCTTCGAGAGCGTCGCCCAGATCGAGTGGAAGCAGCATCGCCTGAAACATCCGTGCCAACGCGTCTTCACTAGGCAACGCCGTGACTTGAACGGATGGTCGTTTTGCGCCCTCCAAATTTGCGAGCACCCGAAGCGCCAGCTTCGTCGAAACCGATTGCGCACGATACCCGTCGAGCAATTCCATTTCGTCGGGCGCGAGCGCATCGCCGCCCGAACGTTGGCCGGAAATGATATAGTTGGTGTCAGCGCCGGCTGCTCCGATCGAGAACATATAATCTAACCGGGGCAGCTGCTTGGCTAATTCGTAACGACTTTGGGTCGCTAGTTCGACGCCGCCGACGGCGGCGAAATCAGTTTGTGTGTAGCCGAGCCGTTTCCGCTCCGACCTCAATCGATCAGCGATTTTATCAAAATTTTGTAACGGCGGTTGACTCATTCATCTTATCGCTTCAATTAGTCGGCTATCTTCTGCAAACATGAGGCATGACACATGCCAACCGATTCTGTCTCCCCCGTCATCGACGTTGCACGGGTCGCTGCCGCTCGCGCCAGGCTGTTCGCCACCGGCATGAGCATCAGCGATTGGGCGCGGCGGCACGGCTTCGCGCCGAAGCTGGTCTATTCGATCCTCGAAGGCCGCCGCCGCTGCGCGCGGGGCCAATCGCACCGGATCGCGATCCTGCTCGACCTGAAGGACGGCGAGCTGGACGACATCGCCCAGCGCGGCGGCGGCTCGCCGGTGCGGCGTGCCGCGGCGGACGATGCGCGTGTCTGATCGGTTCCCCCCTTCCCTTTCCCCTGCGTCGTGTGCCGATCTCCCCGGCGACGTAGCCACTGGCGCGGCGATCGTCGCATCGAATCGCCGCGCCGTTTTCCATTGCGGTCGGGCATGGGCAGCGGTCGCCCTGCCGCTGGCGCTCGCTGCCTGTGGCGCGGCTTCGTACGGCGCGGCGGTCTGTGACCGGCGCGCACCGCCATGGGCCACCGCCGAATGCCGGACGGTCGCGCGATGACGCTGCTCCGCACCCCCGACAGTTCGGCCGCAGCGGTCAAGAAGATCGGCGACTATCTCGGTTGGCGCGCGGCGAAGGTCGCTGCGGGTGCGCGAACCGTCTCCGCGGTGCGCGGCTGGTCGGACGAACGCACGACCAGCTGCCCGAACTGGGCGCAGGCGCTTGGTCTGGACGCCGCCTATCTGGCGGCCGGGGGCGATCATGCGCCGTTGCTGGACGCCTATGCCGCATCCCTCGACTTCGCGATCGGCGAACACAATGCCTGCCGCCGCGCCCTCGCCAGCAAACTGGCCGAGACCGCGCGCGAATATGGTGACGCGATCGCCGCCACATCGATGCTGACCCAGCCCGGGCACAGCGACAACGATACGCTCCGCGCGCTGATCGAGATCGATCAGGCGCAAGGGGTGCTTGCGGCGCTGAAGCGCTGCGTCCGCAGTTTTCGAATGCCCGGCGCGGGGCCGGGTCACCACGGGGGTGGCAAGTGAAGAAACAACGTCCGCCGCTCGTCCCGTGTCCGCATTGCGGCACGCGGGCGATCATCCGTTCGTCTGAACAGATCAGCGCGCTGGTCCGCGAGGCCGATTATCGCTGCGACAATATCGACTGCGGCCACACCTTCGTCGTGGAGCTGGCGATCGTCCGCACGATCGTACCCAGCGCGATGCCGCGCGCCGGGGTACACCTGCCCTATGGCAACCGCAATCTGGGGCCGAAGCGCGCCAAGCCGGCGAACGACGACACCCGTCTGCCCGCGAATGACGACGGGCCGCTGACCCCGGCGGCCAGCGACGTGAGCGACTGATCCTGCGCGGCGGCGACGCCGCGCCCCCGCCTTCCCCGACTGAACGACCCGGCTGCACCCCTGCTGCCGGGACCGCTCCAGCTTTGCCTGAAAAGGAGAATCACCATGCTGCATCGTCACGACTTCGCGACCGCCACCCGCCGGGCACCGCTGCCCCGTCGCGCCGATCCACGCCCGCTATCGCCATCGCGATATCTGATCTTGCGGCGGAAGGCGGCGGGGCTGTCGGTCCACGATCTGGCGCAGCGGATGGCGACGCTGTACCTCGCTACCCAGCCTCGCAATCCGGACGAACATTTGTCGCATGTCGTCGGGACGATGCTGCTGGTGGTGCAGGCGCTGGAGCTTCGCGGTGCCACCGCCCGCCGGCCGGCAACGATCGATGCCATCGCGGCGGTGATGCCGTTCGATGCGGCGGTCTATTGGCAGCTCGCGCATACCGGTCCGGATCGGCACCCGCGAATCTGTCGCGGCTGCGGCGCTTCGACCCATGACGATGCACCGGTCGCATGGGCGACGAAGACAAGCTGCACCCGCTGCGATCCTGCCGGAGACGGCATGTGAAGCCGGCCCCTACCCATCGCGGTCGCATCCTCCGGGTGGTCGGCATGGTGTTGGCGGTCGTCTTGGCGATGCTGCTGGCCCCGGTCCTGATCGCCAAGCTGATCGCAGACGCACGGGGGACGCGGTGAGGTGCCCCGCAAACGGCGACCCGGCAGCGTTGCGACCGGCGACCGCGCGGTCTTCCTCGGCCTCGGGCCGCGGGGAAAGCATTGCGACGTCCTCTGCGTCTACGGCATCCACGCCAACATTCGGCTCGAATGTGGTCGCGGCATGCTCTGCCTTGCCAGTGATCTTCATCCCATTCCTCGTCGACCTCCTCCGATGTGGTGATCGCATGCTACGAAAGTCGGCAATCGTAGAGTGCGTCTCTACGATCCCTTGGCCTTGTCCCGTCGCCCGGCTCGACAGCACCCGTGGTGGCCGATGACCGCGACGCGCACGATCCGCCTGACCTGCGACCGCTGCGGCGTGGAGGTCACGCATGACGATGCCGATGGGCATCGTCCGCGCGACTGGGAACGGTTCGCCCTGTCGAACGCCGCGCGTAACCAGCGCATCGACGGCGACCTGTGTCCGCCCTGCGCCGTGCAGGTTGCGGACGCGCTACGCCATCCGGACGCAGCCCCGCCGCCGGCACCACCGCCGGCACGACTGAGCCTGACGATGGAGGATCGCCGGATCGCCGTGGATCTCGCTGAAGTCGCGATCAGCGCCGCGATCGAGGACGCCGTGCAGATGTTCCGCACGTCACCCACTCGGTTGCTCGATCCCGATGCCTTTCTCGATGTCCTGAAGGATCAGCGTCCCCATGCCGTCACGCTGGTCACCAACATCCTCGCCAAGGTGAAGGAGCTGCCGAATGGCTGATCTCGCAACGGGGCGGATTGTTCGTAAAAATACGAACACCCGCACATTCGGGGAGGAGGCAGCGCGCCTTGTGATGTTCGATCGCGCCGCCAGCCACCTGAAGCAGAAGCGCCTGGCCGACGCGCTGGGTATCGGCCTGCGCGCACTCCAATACAAGATCGCCGTCGCGCGCGGGGTCAGCGACCACGACCTGCTACTCGCGGCCGCCGCGCTCGATCAGCTGTGCCGGGAGATCGCAGCATTGGGAACGCGTCTTCGCGATGCCGCTGCCGTGCAAGCCGTCGACGCTCAAGCGACGCCCACCGATGGAGGCGCGGCATGACCAGAGCTTCCGAAGCGCCCCGGAAAGTACCCTTTCGCCAAATCGATGTGACGCGCGCTGTGCGTGCCGTCGTCGCGTGCGGTCAAGAGGTGCTGCGAACCGAGATCAGACCCGATGGCAGCATCGTCGTGATCCACCGCACCGCGAGCGCCGATCCCGTCAGCCCTTTCGACAAATGGAAAGCGCAGCATGCGGGTTAAGATGAAGGGCCTCAAGAAGGTCCGCAAACGCCTCGCGAGCGGGCAAGTCGAAATCTATTACTACGCATGGGCCGGTGGTCCGCGGGTCGAGGGAAAATTCGGCACCCCCGCCTTCCTCGCCAGCTACAACGCGGCCGTCGCTACGAAGGTCGCGGCTCGAACCGATACGCTCGAATCCCTGGTCGACGCCTTCCTCGACTCATCGGATTTTCGGGCGTTGGCCGCCGCGACGCAGGCGGACTACCGCCGCCACCTGAAGATCGTGACCGGCGAGTTCGGCGACTTCCCGATCGTCGCGCTGACCGACACCCGGACGCGCGGCGAGTTCATGGCTTGGCGTGATCGTCGCGCGCTGAAATCCAAACGGCAGGCCGATTACAGCTTTGCCGTGCTGGCCCGCCTGCTGTCATGGTCCGTCGATCGTGGCCTTGCGCCGTACAATCCCTGCAAGCGCGGCGGCACGACGTACCGCGCCAAGCGTACCACCGCCGTCTGGAGCGAAGTTGACGAAGCCGCCTTCTACGCAAAGGCCCCGCCCCACATGCACCTGGCGCTACGCCTGGCACTGTGGACCGGTCAGCGACAGGGCGACCTGCTAAAACTGACATGGGCGCAGTACGACGGCGCGCATATCCGCCTCACACAGGGCAAATCGATCCGGCGCGGAGACACCAGCGCGGCAACCCGGATCATCATCCCTATCGGCAAGCCGCTCCGCGACGCGCTGGACGCCGCCAAGGCCGCACGCGACGCATTGCCGGAGGACGAACGCCCCAACGCTGACACGATCCTCCTGACGGCACGTGGCACGTCATGGACGCGGGATGGCTTCAAGACGTCGTGGGGAAAGGCATGCGCGAAGGCAGGCATCCGCGACGTCACCTTCCACGACCTGCGCGGCACCGTGGTGACCCGCCTGGCACTGGCAGGTGCGACCCCACCGGAGATCGCGACGGTCACCGGCCACTCGCTTCGCGACGTCCACGAAATCCTCGATCGCCACTACCTGAACCGCGACCTGCGCCTGGCGCAATCAGCGATCGGAAAGCTCGAAAAGGGCTGATTTAGGAAACCGCGCTGGAAACCACAGCAAGGGTTTCCGCGACTGCCAATCGTTCAATCAGAAAATTTGGGGGATTTCCGACGTTTTCGGATCATGAACGGTGGTAGCGAAGGAGGGATTTGAACCCCCGACCCCAGGATTATGATTCCCGTGCTCTAACCAACTGAGCTACTTCGCCCCGCCACTTCCCGTCGGGAGGCGGCCCTATACGAACGGGAATTGCCGTGGTCAAGCGAACATGTGGCGGGAAAGTGCTTCCCAAGGGCCACCGCGATACCACCAGCTTGCCAAACCCGCGATTTTGACCGGTCGCGACAAAAATTCGGCCGACAATGCCGCCAACAGGGCTTTGGCCTCGGCGGGCTGGACCTTGTTCTGGATCGTAACGTGCGGCCGCCATCCGCCCCGGTCCTGCGGTATCAGCATCGAGCCGAAGGCATCGGCGAGATCGGCACGGATCGCTTCGAGGTCCGGCGATTCGATGCGATAGGCGACGCCGCGACCCAGATTCATCAACCCTCCGACCCGCGCGACCGGTGCCGCCTGCCCGCGCGTCGCCGCACTCAGGCGGCGTTTGAGTTCGGCACCCAGTTCCGGGGCCAGATGATGGAACATCGTACAGTGTGCCGCCAGCACATTGCGCTCCGGTGGGAAATACGCCCGGCGCTGCCGCTCGAACCATGCTTGATCCTCGTGGCGGAATACGGCGGTGACGATGATGGGAGCGGGAAGTAACGCGTCGGTCAAATTTCGACCTGGCTGCCCAGTTCGACCACGCGGTTGGTCGGCAGACGGAAAAACTCCATCGCGCTTTCCGAATTCTGCAGCATCCAGGCGAACAGCTTCTCCCGCCAGATCATCATTCCGGGCCGCGACGATGGCAACAGCGTCTGCCGGGCGAGGAAGAAGCTGGTGTCCATCATCCGGAAATCGCCGCCACAGCAACCCACCACCTTCAGGGCACCCGGTACGTCGGGATCCTGCATGAACCCGAATTTCAGGATCATGCGGTGGAAGCCCTGCCCCAGATCCTCGTTCTTGGTCCGCACTTCCGGATCGACATAGGGCGTATCGGCGATCTTGACCGTCAGCAGGATGACCCGGTCGTGCAACACCTTGTTGTGCTTTAGATTGTGCAACAGCGCGTGCGGGACCCCTTCGGGCGTCGACGTCATGAACACGGCCGTGCCCGGCACCCGCGTCGCCGAACTGGCCGCCGACTGGATGAAGACCTTGATCGGCATTGCGGACTCCCGCATCCGCTCGATCATCAGCTTGCGCCCCTTGGCCCAGGTCGTGAGCAGGACGAAGACGACGATCCCGACCAGCAACGGGAACCAGCCGCCATCGGGAACCTTGGTCAGGTTCGACGCGAAATAGGCACCGTCGATACAGAGGAAGATCGCCATGAACGCTGCCACGGCGGCGACCGGCCAGTTCCAGACGCGCTTGACCAATACCGCGATCATGCAGGTGCTGATGAACATCGTCCCGGTCACGGCGATGCCATAGGCAGCGGCAAGGTTCGACGATTCTTGGAACCCGAAGATCAGCAGCAGGACCATGATGAGCAACGCCCAGTTCACGGCGGGAATGTAGATCTGCCCGGCCGCATCCGCGCTGGTATGCTCGATACGCAGGCGCGGCATCAGGCCGAGCTGCACCGCCTGCTGCACCACCGAGAACGCGCCGGTGATGACCGCCTGGCTGGCGATGATCGTGGCGAGCGTCGCAAGGATGACCAGCGGCAGACGGAAATCCTCCGACGCCATGAAGAAGAACGGGTTGGATGCGGCAGCGGGGTTTTCGAGCAGCAGCGCCCCCTGCCCCAGATAATTGACCATCAGTGCCGGAAACACGCAGTACAGCCACGCGATGGAAATCGGACGGCGCCCGAAATGACCCATATCGGCGTACAGCGCCTCCGCGCCGGTCACCGACAGCACGACCGACCCCAGCGCTAGAAACGCCATCACGCCGTCCTGCGCAAAGAAGCGCACCGCCCAGATCGGGTTCAGCGCCTGAATGATCTCCGGCCGGTCGAGGATGTTGATGACGCCGAGACCGATCAACGTCACGAAATAGGCAATCATGATCGGCCCGAAGAGACGCCCGACTCCGGCCGTCCCGACCGCCTGCAACCAGAACAGGGCGATCATGATGACCACCGCGATCGGAATCACGAACGGGTCGAACCCGGCGTTGACGGTCGCCAGACCCTCCACCGCCGATAGCACCGACACCGCCGGGGTAATCATGCAGTCCCCGAAGAACAGCGCCGTCGCCAGCACGCCGAGGATGACGAGGCTGGACGTCCAGCGCCCACCGCCCGTCTTGCGCTGGATCAGTGCAAGCAACGCAAGGCTGCCACCCTCTCCGTTATTGTCGGCGCGCATGATGATGAAGACGTATTTCAACGTCACGATCAGCATCAGCGACCAGAATACCAGGCTGACGACACCAAAGATATTGACCTGATCGACCGGCAGCCGGTGGTGACCGACGAAAGTCTCCTTCATCGCATATAGCGGCGAGGTGCCGATATCGCCGTACACGATGCCGAGCGCGCCGAGCGACAACCTGGCGAGCGACTGCGACGGGCCGTGATGGCCCGATCCCTCGGCGGGAAGGTCGGTGGCTCCGCTGGAAGCCTCTCGGGAAAATATCACGGGCGCGGGGACCGCGCCGAAGTGGCAACGAAGTTGGTCATGTAGACCGCGTCCCAATGGTTTGAGCGCGGGCCGGTAGCACGCGCACCACAGCCGCGCAACGTTCGGTGATGGACGCAGTCACCTGCATGGCGGATGAACGACGTTCCGCTCCATTTTCGCGCTACGGAGCGATACTGCCGACGTCGATCGCCGCCGGGATCAACGCCAGATTTTCTATCGCGGCGAGCCCCCATTGCGATGCGGCATTGGTGCTGACCCCCGGCCATTCGACAACGCCACCGGACAGTTTGCGCCGGGGATCACCGGGCCGTGTGCCAAGACCAGCCTTGCCCGCAAAAAATTCGCTCGCCGCCCGGGTAGCAAGGCCCGCATCGTTTCCGGCCCACGCGGCAAAGGCGGTCAGTCGCGAATGCGCTTCGGCAAGATTTTCCGATCCCTTACGCGGCCCGAACCGTGCTTCGAATTCCGTACGGGGAGCATTGTAATATCGGCAATAGTCGAGCCACGCCTGGCGGTAGCGCGCCACATCGATCAGTTGCAGCAACTCCGCATTGATCTCGACCGCGCCAAAGACCGCATTGAGGTGCGATATCGATACCCGGTCGCCGGGCCCGATGAACCGTCCACTGGCCAGATCGTAAGGCGCGCTGCCGGCGATCCAGCCATTTTTCAGGCGCCCGATGCTGTCCATACCGGCGATCAGCCGGTCGCGCCAACGTCGGTCGCCGGTGCGTTCCCATTCGGTCAGCCACGCAGCGGCCAGCGAACACCAGACCGTCCCGAACGACATCTCGACCAGCCCCGCCGACAAGGTCGGACGTTCGCCGCCGGGAACCTTCCGTCCGATCTCTACGGTGTTCAGCGTCCGATCCGACTCCAGCAGGTCACGCATCAGATCGCCGACCCGTTCGTCGGCCGTCAGATAATAGTAGATCCGGCGGTAGGCGGCGTTGCTGACGCGGGGTTGTTTGGAGCTGTCACTAAAGTGCTGGACGCCGTGGCGGGTGCCCATCCCGCGGAAACGACCCAGATGATACACGTCGACCTCGCCGGTATGGCGCGTCATCGCCTCCGCCAGACGATACGCCGGTCCGCCGCCGGTGCGCAGCGCCTGCATCCATAGCCACAGGTCCGGGGACAATTCACTGTTCGCCCATGCGAAGCCGCCGATATCGTAGCGCCATTGATGCCGGTCGGCGTCATAGCTGTGCATCACGTCGCCGTGGTTCCAGAAACCGTACCAATGCCGCCGATCGACCTCGCCCGCATAGAAATCGACGAGATTGGCCAGCTGGTCCTCGATAACCGCGCGATTGGGGGACGAACGATCGGGGAGGCTCCAATGGCCGAAAACCCCCGCCGCGTGCAGCCCGGCCGGATCGGCGACCAGTTGCGGCGGATCGGCGACGACCGATGCGAGCATCTTCAATCGATCGGTCGGCGGGGTCGCCGCGAACGCCCACAGCATCAATTCGCTGGTCCGCGCGATTCCCGTGGCGCTGTCCCAGCCCGGCTCGTAATCTTCGTAGGTTACCGCCAGACCTTCGTTCTGGGCGTCGAAACGGTCCATCCCCATCGCCCCGCGATAGGGGCGCAGGTCCATCGCCCCGGCGCGCGGCGACCAGAGCCACATCGTCAGCTCGGCGCGGTCAGCCGCAGCGTTCGTTACCGCGATCTCGGCCGGATGCCGTTGCCAGAACCAGCGCGCACCGATCGCGGCACCACCCTGCGGCGAACCGACATAAGCGAATCCGGGTGCCCGGCCGCCCTCCCCCGCATCGATCCAGGCTTGATCGGGGCCGGTGCGCTTGCGCAGCGTAAAGCCCTGTCCCGAGAATTGCGTCAGCGACACGTCGCTCCATGCCGGAATCCGTTCGAGCAGATCGCCAACCGGTTTCGCCATCGCCGTCGCGGGCGGCGTCGCTCGCCCGGCTATCTGCGCCAGACGGGTGGCCTCGCCCGGATCGCGCCGCAGCCCGGTCAGCGGGCGCACCGCTTCGACAAACATCGCCCCGTCGTCGAGCGCGATCCGGACATGCCGGTCGTGCAAGGGGGCTGCCATCGGTACCGCGGTGGTCAAGCCGATCCCCGACACGAACAATGCCGCCGGATCGACGTCATGGACGAAGCTGTGCACGATCCGCAGCCCTTGCGACCCGGCATAGGCGTAGAGGCGAACGACGAATGGCAGGACGCGCTGACCGGGTCCGACGTGATACCCCTCGATCTTCACCACCGCGCGGACCGGCCCGCGTTGCTCGACGCGGACGTGGTCGACATGGCCTTTCAGCGACAGGCGCGGCCCTTCGGGTGATCCCTGCCGCAGTTCGGCGACCAGTCCCGCGTCGCACAGCACGGTCCGGTCGCCGCAGGTCGCGCGGCGGACCAGCGCGTCGCCGCTCCGGGCGATCTCCCAGCGATGGTCGCCGGTCGCGAGGACGATGGTGTCGACCTGCTCCTCGACCCGCACCGGCGCGGCGGGTTGCGTCGCGCGGCCGGGGGCGACGACGACTGCCGCGCCCGGCATGATGTCGGCGGGCAAGGCATGGGCGGTCCATTTGACGCTGCCGTCGGGCCAGCTTGCCGTGATCCAGCTTTGCGCAGGCAACGCACGTCCGGCATCGTCGCGGACCGTCCAGCCCTGCCGCGGCGAAACCCGACCGCGCGGCCATGCCATGCCGAAAGTCTGGCCGGCGTGCGCGGCCGGTGCCGCTCTTTCGACCCAAGCCGCCCTTGCTTCGACCGGTCGACGCCGATCGCCAACGGTGGCGATGGCCGGCAGGCTGCGCAGCCCGGTCGCAAGCATGGTCGCGCCCAACAGGCCGCGGCGGGTGATCGGCATGGTCGTCTCTCCGAGGATCAGGGCCGGGAAATCTTCAATCGGCGGATGCGCAAATGGCTCTGCGTCGTCCGGATCGCGAACCAGCCGCTGCGATAGGGATAGGGGTCGGTCATCGTGAAGAGCGAGCGGCCGTCGCGTTCCACCGCGATGCGGTTTCCGTCCGCGATCAGCGCGATCCGGGTCCAGCGATTGGGCTGCAACAAGGCGGGCGGATCGGCACGATCATGTTCGGGCAGCAACGGCCGATCGCCGGCGCGTCCGGTATAGCGCCGCATCCGCGTGGTCGTATTCCGGTTGCCACCGATACCGACATAATATGTGGTCAGCATATCATAGGCCTCGAACCGGCCATCGCGGGGTCGCGCGAGAACCGACCGGTCGATCGCCGCCGGATCGGTCGCCATCCAAAAGGCGTTGAGATCGCTCACCTGATCGTTCGGACCGCCCGCCGACACCGCCGTGGCATCGAACGTGATCCGCACCGGCGCTGCCAGTCGTCGGCCGTACCACAGCGTCAGCCCCCTCGCGGTATCGATGTCGATGCTGTCGGACGTGAATTCGACCCGGGCGGCGGGGTCCTGTGCCTCGACCGTCCAGTCGCTTGCCGCCGGCGCATGGATACAGCCGCCTAGCGCGAACAAAAGGATGCCCGGCCACCATCGCGGCAGCCGGGCACAGGGGGGGGAATATCGGAACCGGTCGCGCCGCAGCACGGGGTGACCGGTCCGTCGCATTACAGCTTGAACTGCGCGCCGACGAAGATGCGGCGGCCGAAGTCGCTATATTCGATCGCGCGGGCATCATCGATGTACGAGCGGGCGAGTTCGTTGGTCAGGTTCAGCGCCTCGAAGAAGATGCTGTACTGCGGCGTGATACGGAACTGGACCTTGGCATCGACATAGGTTTCGCCGCGCCGGAACACCGGGTTGTTGCTGACCGACGCATCGGCGGCCAACAGCAGGTAATCGCTGCGCTTGTTGTAGCTGACGCGCGCGTTCAGCCAGTCCTTGTCGTAGAAGACGCTGCCATTGTACGTGTACTTCGACAGACCGGGGAACGCGTCGAGCGGCTCGCCGGTCGCCACATTGGTCAGCGAACTGTTGAGCGCGCGGCTGTAGGTGAAGTTGCCGTTGATGCCGAAGCCGTCGAACGGTGCCGGCAGGAAGGTGAACGCGGTCGAGGCGCTGACCTCGAACCCGTCCAGCTTCGCACCGAAGCCGTTGGTCGGCTGACGGACGGTGTACAGCACGCCGTCGCCGAACAGGTTGACACCGGCGATGACCGACGCCGGCAGGACGAAGCTCTTGATGTCCTTGTAATAGTACCCGATGCTGACGACGGTGTCGGCATTGGGATACCATGCGGCGTTCAGGTCGTACTGATCGGCGCGGTAGGGCTTGAGGTTCGGATTGCCCGCCGAGCAGGTGTCTTCGCCGGCGATGGTGTCGGCGACGTCGATCACGCAGTTGACCGCCGGCGACAGGTCGCTCGGCCGCGGCCGTGCGAGGTTCTTGGCATAGGTCGCGCGGACGAACAGGTTGGGCTGCACTTCCAGCGACAGGTTCACCGCCGGCAGCCAGTCGTGATAGTCGTTCGACAGGGTGACTTCCTGCACCGCCGTCGTGACGGTTTCGATCACCGCCGGGATGCCGGGAACCCCGGTGCCCGGCCGCACCCGATTTTCACGCCGCGTGTTGCTGCTGGTCGAATCGTCGCGGGTATAGGTGTAGCGCATGCCGGCGTTGCCGGTCAGGTTCATGCCGAACACCTCGGTCCCGAAGTTCGCGCGCAGATACCCGGCCACGATCTTCTCGTTGATGATGTAGCCCGGAATCTGGGGCAAACCGTCCGCTTCGCGCACGCGGTTCTGGTTGAACCCGGACAGGTCGTAATTGCGCGACAGGTTGGCGAAATCGAACAACGGCTGCGCCAGTCGGGTCGGTGCGCCGTCGACCGCCTTGATCCCGCCGAACAGCGGGGCGCCGCCGGTGACGCCGCCGTTGACCGCCAGGAACTCCTGATACTGCGCCGGGGTGAAGTAGGTGACGCCAGCCACCGGACCGGTCGCCGGGGGCGATCCGATCACCGTCGTGAGCGACACGTTGTTGTTGTACTGGAACACCGCCGGCCGCGCGACGATGCCGGCCGCCGGAACCGCGACCACGGCCGGTGACAGCAGGCGGGCACCGCCGGCGTTGTAGGCCACAAGATCCTGGCTGCGATACTGGCCGCCGAACTTGATGCTCTTGAGGAAACCCCAGTCGAGGTCATAGTCGACGTCGAGCTTCAGCTGATCTTCCGACGAGTCGTTCTGGCTGGGGCGATACTGGACGTTCGGCCCCGACTGGACCAGCAACTGGCCGTTGGCACCGCGCCGCGTGGCGTCGGCATAGGACGCGATATTGGCCGGATCGAACCCGGTTGGGAACGACAGGATCGGCAGGCCTTCCGAATTGCGACGGTCGACCGAAATGCCGGAAACGCCGGTGGTGATCGACACGAGATTGGTTTCGTTCACCCGGTTGCCCTCGGCACGCGAGGCGAGGACCACCATCTTCATCCGGTCGAGGTCCCATTTGAACCCGGTCTGGTAATAGCGCGTATTCTCGTCGTAGCTGAAGTCGCGGCGTTGCACGCCGACGATGTTGCTGGCCCCGCCCGAATTGGCGACGACGCCGTTGCCCGGCGGCGTGCCGGCGTTCAGCGCGGTCGTCCAGCTCGTCAGCACATGCCCTTCGGTCGTCACGAACGACTGGGTGGGACGTGCGCGCGAAGCGCCGCCGGCGGCGTTGTTGGCAAGCGCCGCGTCGAGATTGTAGCGGGTGAGGTCGGGCGTGCTGCCCTGCAGACCGTTGGTGCCGAGACCGCCGCCCATGTTCACGGCGTAGTTGGTGTCGCGCAGGTTCTGATTACGATAGTTGAGCGTGACCTGACCCCAGGCCGAGAAATTGTCGGCCAGCTGCACCTGCGCCTGGAAATCGAGCGTGGTGCGCGCGTCGGTGCGTTCGTTGTTGCGATAACGGACCGAACCCGGCGACCAGTCGAAGAACTGGCTTTCGCAGGCGAGGCGATTGGCGGTTGCCAGTGCCGCCGTCGCACCGGTCGTACCCGAGCAGCTCTCATAGCTGCCGAAATTGGTATAGGCCGGATCGGCGACGGTCTTTTCGGCCGACCGGTCGAAATCGAGATAGCGTTGCCAGTTGGTGTTGGCGACCGAATCACCGCGCGTGTCGACGACGCTGTGCGTCACGTTGAACAGCACGCCCAGCCGCCCGTCGAGCAGGTCCGAGCGACCCGCCGTCAGGTTGAAACGCGGACGCCATTTCTGGGTGAGGTTAAGGCGCTGCGCCTCGCCCTTCACGCTGAACAGCGGCTTGGTGAGTTCGAGCGGGCGGCGCGTCTCGACGCGCACGGTGCCGCCGATGCCGCCTTCGGTCAGGTCGACGGTATAACCCTTGTACACGTCGATCGACTTGACCAGCTCGACCGCCAGTTCGCGGAAATCGCCGCTGCGACCGCCGCCGGGCGATTGCTGGCTGACGCCGTTAATCTCGATCCGGTTGAGGTCGGGCTCGACGCCGCGGATCGAGATCTGCGAGCCTTCGCCGAAGTCGCGCTGCAACTGGACACCGGTTACCCGGGCGAGCGCCTCGCCGACGTTCTTGTCGGGGAAGCTGGCGATATCCTCCGCGACGATCGAATCGACGACCGTGTCGGCGTTCTTCTTGCGGGCATTGGCCGACTGGAGCGACGCGCGCGTGCCGGTGACGAGAATTTCCGCTTCCTGGTCAAGCGGATCGGTCGGCGAGGTGCGGACCTCATCGGTCGTGTTGCCCGTTTGCGCAGCGACCTGCGCGAGTGCCGGCGCGCTGCCCGATGCGATGATCAGCGCGAGCGCGGAAGCGGCGCTGCGAAGCCGCATCCCACGGATATTGGCGAACGACGTCATGCAAACCCCTCCTGTTGTCTGGCACGGCGCGTGGGTGTTCCCGGTCGCCGATCAAATACGCTTTGCTCGGACATGACGTACCCATGAACGGACGGGTTGCAAAGCAGAATCTTCGCAATATGATATTTGTGTCCATATGGTGAAACAATATGGGTGATGGGAGAATGGGTGATGCGTGGTTCGATCTTGGTCATGCTGGCGGTGACGGTGGCGTCGGGTGCCATCGCCGCGTCGCCGGGGACGGCCGCAACACCCTCGCGTCAGTACGAACGACTCGACAGAGGACTGGTCGCGGTCCCGGCGATCGGCGGCGGGAACCATGTGTCGTGGCGGCTGCTGGCGACCGATCGCCCGGGCGCAGCGTTCCGGCTGCTGCGCGACGGCAAGGTGATCGCGGCTCGGGTAACCGGCGCATCGAGCATCCATGACCGGACCGGGACGCCCGCCGCCCGCTATCGCCTCGAAACGATCGGCAGGCGTGAGCAACCGGCGAACGCCGCGGTTTGGGACAAGGGCTATTGGTCGATCCCGCTCGACGTGCCCGGCGAACGGGTGACGCCGGCGGGGGAGCACTATGGCTATACCGCGAACGACGCCAGCGTCGGCGACGTCGATGGTGATGGACGCTATGAGATCATTCTGAAATGGGACCCGACCATTTCGAAGGATAACGCCTTTGGCGGCTATAGCGGCGAGACGCTGATCGATGCCTATACGCTGGAGGGCAAGCGGATGTGGCGGATCGACCTCGGCCGCAACATCCGGTCGGGCGCGCATTATACGCAGTTCATGGTGTACGACTTCGACGGTGACGGTCGGGCGGAGATCATGGTCAAGACCGCCGATGGCACGGTCGACGGCACCGGCCGCATCCTTGGCGACGCGCGGGCGGACTGGCGGGCGAAGGATGGCGAGCTGCCGCAGGCCGACCGGACCGGTGCCACGACCCTGCCCGACGGGCGGAAGGTCGCACGAGTGCAGGGGCGCATCCTGTCGGGGCCCGAATATCTGACCGTGTTCGAGGGGACGACGGGACGCGCGCTGGCGACGCAGCCCTATGCCCCGCCCCGTGACAGCGACACGCCCGCCGGGCTGCAGGCATTGTGGGGCGATGGCTATGGTAACCGCTCCGACCGGTTTCTGGCGGGTGTGGCCTATCTGGATGGCACGCGACCGAGCGGCATTTTCGGGCGTGGCTATTATGCGCGATCGACGGTCGCCGCATGGGACTGGCGCGACGGCAAGCTGACGCAGCGCTGGCTGTTCGACAGCGCCGCGCCGGGCAATGCGAAGTTCGGCGGACAGGGGAACCACAATCTGTCGGTCGCCGATGTCGACGGCGATGGCCGCGACGAGATCGTCTATGGGTCGATGGCGATCGACGACGACGGCAAGGGGCTGTGGAGCGCCGGGTTGGGGCATGGCGACACGATGCACCTCGGCGATCTCGATCCGACCCGGCCGGGGCTGGAGAAGTTCGGCGTGCATGAGGAAGTGCCGCGGAATGGTGGGTTCGGGTCGGCAATGCTCGACGCGCGGACCGGCAAGATTTTATGGACGACACCGGCGACGAAGGACACCGGGCGCGGGCTGTCGGCTGATATCGACCCGCGCTATCCGGGCGAGGAGAACTGGAATTCCAGTACGCCGCACCTGTACACCGCCAAGGGACAGATCATCCCCGGTGCGAAGCCGAAGGTCGCCAATTTCGCGATCTGGTGGGATGGCGATGCGTTGCGCGAATTGCTCGATCGCAATCGGATCACGAAATGGGATTGGCAGGCGGGAACCGAGGTGCCGTTGCTGATCGCCGAAGGGGCGACGTCGAACAACGGCACGAAATCGACGCCTGCGCTGTCGGCGGATATTCTTGGCGACTGGCGTGAGGAAGTGATCCTGCGCAGCGAAGATAATCGCGAGCTGCGCATCTATGCCACCCCCTTCCCCACGACGATTCGGCGGGCGACGTTGATGCACGACCCAGTCTATCGGCTGGGCATCGCGTGGCAGAACACCGCCTATAACCAGCCGCCGCACCCCTTGGTCGCGCCCAAGTGATCGCGGCGTTCGCGATGTTGCTTGCCGGACAGGCGGTGCCCGTGACCTATCGGTTAGACGACGCCACGCCACGCAGCGGGGAGATTCGGGTAGGGCGTGATCGGCCCTATCGCGACGGCTATGGCTATGAACCGGGTGGCGGACGGCGGTTCTCGGTGGCGGTGCCGGAAGGGAATTGGCGGGTTACGCTGACCATCGGCAACAAACGGGCGGCGACGACGACGGTCAAGGCGGAAGCGCGACGGTTGATGCTGGACCGGGTGGCGACGCGCGCCGGGCAGCGGCTGGAACGCAGTTTCGTCGTCCATACACGAACGGCCGCACTGACACCGCCGCCGGCCAATGCGCCGGGCGGCACCATGGTCCGCCTGAAGCCGCGTGAGGTCGGCAGCCCGACGTGGGACGATCGGTTGACGCTGGAACTGCTGGGCGACGCCGCGGTCGATACCGTGCGGATCGAGCCGGCCGAGGTGCCGACGCTGTACCTTGTCGGGGATTCGACCGTCACCGACCAGCCGTCCGAACCGGCGGCGAGTTGGGGGCAGATGCTGCCCGCCTTTCTCGACGGGCAGGTCGCGGTGGCCAATCATGCCGAATCCGGTGAGACGCTGAAATCGTTCCTGACGGAATTGCGGCTCGACAAGGTGCTGTCGACGATCGGCAAGGGCGACTGGCTGTTCATCCAGTTCGGCCATAACGATCAGAAGGCGCAGTGGCCGCAGACCTATGTCGAGGCGGGGACGACCTATCGTGCCTATCTGAAGGCCTATATCGCCGAGGCACGGCGGCGCGGCGCCACGCCGGTGCTGGTGACCAGTCCCGAACGGCGGAATTTCGATGCCACGGGACGGATCACGCCGTCGCTCGGCGACTATCCGGCGGCGGTCCGGGCGGTCGGTGCCGAAGAGGGGGTGGCGGTGATCGATCTGAACGCGGCCAGCATCGCCATCTACGAAGCGCTGGGGCCGGCGGTCAGTCCGCAGGCGTTCAACGATGGTGGGGCGGACCGGACGCACCATGACAATTACGGGGCGTGGCTGCTGGCGCGCGCGGTCGCGGAGGGCGTTCGGACGCTGCCGGGGATGGCGGCGCATGTGACGGCCGCGCGGTTCGATCCGGCGCGGCCGCCACTGCCGGCGGCGGTGGCGATCGTCCCGAGTGGCGCGCGCAGCGACGTGCGGCCGGACGGCAATTGATCGACCGGCGCGCCATGTTGCTGGGGATGCTCGCCCTGCCCTTTCCCGCCCACGCCGCGCGGCGGTTCGACGTGCGGGCGTTCGGGGCGAGGGGCGATGGGCGCACGCTCGACACGGCGGCGGTGCAGCGCGCGATCGATGCGGCGGCGGGTGGCGGGACGGTCGTCGTTCCGGCAGGGCGATACCGGTGTTTCACGCTGCGACTGGCTAGCGAGGTGACGCTGGTTCTGGAACGGGGCGCAGTCATCGTCGCCGCCGATCCGGCGCGGGACGGTGGGCGCTATGCGCTGCCCGAGGATCGCGGCGAGCAGCTATATCAGGATTTCGGGCACAGCCATTGGCACAACAGCCTGATCGTCGGCGACGGCGTGTCGCGGGTCTCGATCCTCGGGCCGGGGACGATCGATGGCGAGGGGCTGACCCGTGACGGACCGGGGGCACGCTGGCGCAAGCAGGCGGGCGAGCGACCGCTGTCGATGCGGCAGATGACGGCCGAGGAGATCGCGCGGCTGGAACCCGATGCGGCGCGGATGGCAGGATTGGGGAACAAGGCGATCGCGCTGGTCGAGGCGCAGGACGTGCGGATCGAGGGGCTGACGATCGCGCGTGGGGGGCATTTCGCGATCCTTGCCACCGGATGCCGAGGCATGGTGCTGCGCGACCTGACCATCGATACCAATCGCGACGGGATCGATCTGGACGGGGTCCGCGACGTGCTGGTCGAGCGGTGCCGGGTGAATACGCCCAATGACGATGCCATCGTATTGAAGAGCAGTTTTGCGCTCGGCCGGGCGATCCCGTGCAGCGACGTGACGATGCGCGACTGTATCGTGTCGGGCTATGATCCGGGGACGCTGATCGATGGCACGCGGGGGCGGACGCAGCAGCTTGCCCCCGACCGCGACCGGGTGACCGGGCGGATCAAGCTGGGCACCGAGAGCAATGGCGGTTTCCGACGAATCCGGATCGAGCGGTGCCGGTTCGAGCGGTCGCGGGGGCTGGCGCTGGAGACGGTCGATGGCGGGGTGATTGAGGACGTGGTGGTCCGCGACCTGACCATGGCGGAGGTGACCACCGCCCCGCTGTTCCTGCGGATCGGCGACCGGCGGCGGGGGCCGGCGGGGACCGGGGTCGGCGCGATCCGGGGCGTGACGGTCGAGGGGCTGCGGGCGACGGGGATCGACCACCGGTTCGCGGCGACGCTGGCGGGGTTGCCGGGGCACCCCATCGAGGACGTAACCCTGCGGAATATCAGCCTTTCCTATCTGGGCGGGGGGCGGCCGGTGGCAGCGCCACCGGAGTTGGCCGATGCCTATCCCGAGCCGAGCATGTTCGGGCCGACGCCGGCATGGGGGTTGTGGTGCCGGCATGTGCGGGGGCTGACGGTCGAAGGGCTCGACCTGACCACGGCGGGCGATGGCCGGGCGGCGATCGGGTTGGAGGATGTCGCGGGGGCGAAGTTGACGAAGGTGACACGTAGCGATTGACCCGGATCATGCGCTATTCTATATTTTGAATATAACGTTCACATAGTGAACATAGAGGAGGGGCCGATGGCGCGCCACGCGTTTCGGATGCAGTTGAAGCCGGGGATGGCCGCCGAGTATCGCGCGCGCCACGACGCGATCTGGCCCGAATTGTCGGCGCTGCTGCGCGAGGCAGGGATTTCCGACTACTGGATCTTCCTCGATGAGGAGACCGGCGCGCTGTTCGCGACGCTGGAACTGGCCGAGGAGAACCGGCGCGATAGCCTTCCCGCGCACCCGGTCATGCAGCGGTGGTGGGAGTCGATGGCGCCGCTGATGGAAACGCAGGCCGACAACCGCCCGCTCGAATGGTCGCTCACCCCCATGTTCCACATGGCATGACCGGCATGTTCCGTCGCCTGCTCCTGTGTGGCGTTGCCGCGTCGATGTTGACGCCGGCGATGGCGCAGACCGCGAAGCCGACCGCCAATCTGGCCGCGCCGGTGAAAAAATTCGGGCGCGTGTCGTATGATGCGCGGTCGCTGATGATCGATGGCAAGCGGCTCACCATCTGGTCGGCCGAGGTCCATGCGTTCCGCCTGCCCTCCCCCGATCTGTGGCGCGACGTGTTGCAGAAGATGAAGGCGAGCGGGTTCAACACCGTCGCCTTCTATTTCGACTGGGGGTTCCACAGCCCGAAGCGGGGTGTGTACGACTTCAGCGGCATCCGCGACATCGACCGGTTGCTGACCATGGCGGCCGAGGAAGGACTGTACGTCATCACCCGTGCCGGGCCGTATGTGAATGCGGAGCTGACGCGCGGTGGCTTTCCTGGATGGCTGGTCAACCAGCGCGCACGGGCGCGGACCGACGATCCCGATTACCTCGCCGCCGTCGACGAGTGGCTGTCGCAGATCAACCCGATCATTGCCCGCCACCAGATCAATGGCGGCCCGAAGGGAGAAAAGGGCGGCAGCGTGATCCTGCACCAGATCGAGAACGAACTGGCGCTGACCACCCCGGCACAGGGGCGGTATATGGATCACCTATATGCCAAGGCGCGGGCGGACGGGATCACCGTGCCGCTGTTCCACAACGATCAGGGGCGCAACGGATATTGGGTGCCGCGCGGGTCGAACGTGGCGAAGACGGTCGAAGGTTCGCCCGACCTGTACGCGTTCGACGGCTATCCCGGCGGCACCTGCACCGTCGGTGGCAAGGTGACGCGCGGGTCGGCCGCGCCCGACTGGGGCTTTTACGGTCCGGGCGGATCAAGGGGCGGCGCTTCGGCCAGTCCGAATACGCCGGGCTTCGCGGCGGAATTCGGCGGCGGCTGGTTCGATTACTGGGGATCGAACGGCGGGTATGAATGTAACGCCCGCCAGCGTGGCAAGCGGTTCCAGCGGGTGTTCTATGGCACCAACCTAGCCAACGGCATCGCCATCCAGAGCTTCTATATGGGGTTTGGCGGCACCAGCTGGGGCTGGCTGCCGGCGCCGGTGGTCTTCACCAGCTATGATTATGGTGCGGCGTTCAGCGAGGCGCGCGAGGTGCGCGAAAAGGCCGAGGAGCTGAAATCGCTGGCCGGCATGATCGCGGCGGTGCCTGATCTGGCGGGGATGGTGCCGGCGGGGCCGGTGACGATCTCTTCGCCGGACATTCAGGTCTATCACAACAAGTCGCCCGAGACCGACGCCCGGTTCCTGCTGGTGACGCATAACCCGTCGAACAAGGCTACCGACGACCGCTTCACCATCACCGCCGACCTGCCCGACGGGCGCTATACGCTGCCGGAGATGCGGCTGAACGGGTTCGATGCGAAGTGGCTGGTCGCGGGTGTCGATCTGGGCGGGCAGCGGCTGGTCTATGCGACGTCGGAGTTGCAGTCGCATCTGCGGATCGATGGCGGCGACGTGCTGCTGCTGTACGGGCGGGCGCAGGAGGCGGGTAAGACCGTGCTGCGCTATGCCAGTGCGCCGACCGTTCGCGTAATTGCGGGTGAGGTGCGGTCGTCATTCGATACGGCGAAGGGCGATTTGCGGCTCGACTATACCCATGGGGCGTTGGCGCGGGTGCAGGTGTCGGGCGGCGGCCGCCCGCCGATGACGCTGCTGATCGGCGATGAGGCCGAGGTCGCGACATTCTGGAAGTCGGGCGACGTGCTGGTGCGCGGGCCGGCACTGGTGCGGTCGGCGAAGTTGCGTGGATCGGTCTTGGCACTGGCGGGCGATACGAAGCAAGCGACACCGCTGGAGCTTTGGGCACCCAAGGTCGCGCGATCGGTGACGTGGAATGGCGTGCGGGTCGCGACCGGTGTCGGGAGTGCAGGGAGCGTCGTTGCCCGCAGCGCCCTGCCCGGTCCGGCGGCGGTGACGCTGCCGGTGCTGGGCGATTGGCGGATGGCACCCGGCACGCCCGAGGCGGAACCGGGCTTCGACGACAGCCAGTGGCAGGCGATCGACAATCGCGCCTATGCCAGCATCACCGCACGCCCCGACGGGCAGCCGAACATGCTGATGGACGCCTATGGCTTTCACGAGGGCGATGTCTGGTATCGCGGGCGCTTCACCGGCACGCCCGATGCCGAACGGTTGCGGCTGTATTACGGGGCCGGCGGATCGGGGATGGTGCAGGTCTTCCTCGACGGGAAGCTGATCGGGCAGGACGAACTGCCCGGCGGGCTGCCGCGACCGATCACGACGGGGACGGCGACGATCGCCCTTCCGGATGCGGCGCGGACGCCGGGCGAGCATATCCTGTCGGTGATGCTGCGCAACAACGGCCATAACTGGGATCTCGACGCCGACGATTTCCACAAGGAAGCGCGCGGGTTGGTATCGGCATCGGTCGAGAAGCAGGCGGGCGACTCCTTCGCCATTCCCGTCGCGTGGAAGATTCAGGGGCGGCAGGGCGGCGAGGATATCGTCGATCCCGTCCGCGGTGTCGCCAATAATGGCGGGCAATTTGGCGAGCGGATGGGCTGGCATCTGCCGGGATTCGACGATGCGCGCTGGGCGAAGGTGTCGCTGCCGGCGACCTCGGCACCGGCGGGGACCAGCTGGTATCGGACCCGTTTCGACCTGAACGTGCCCAAGGGGCAGGATGCGACGATCGGGGTGTCGTTCGGCGATGCCTCGGTTCCGCGATCGCCGGTCGATTACCGGGTGCTGGTGTTCGTCAATGGCTGGCACATGGGGCAGTTCATCGCCCATGTCGGGCCGCAGCGGACCTTCGTCGTGCCCGAGGGCGTGCTGAACCATCGCGGGCGCAATGTTCTGTCGCTGGCGGTGACCAGCGATGGCGCGCCGGGCAACGCGCTGGAAGCCGTGAAGCTGGTGACGATGCGCAACGTTCGCGGCGGGGTGCCGGTGCGGATGGTCGATGCACCGGCGGTGTTGGGGGAGTGATCCCTCACCCCTTTCCGTACCCCCGCGAAGGCGGGGGTCCAGAGCCGCAGGCGGCACGCTTGTGGCCCTAGGCTCCCGCCTGCGCGGGAGCACACCAAGTTTTGAACGAAACAACCTTTCTTCCGGAGCTATCATGGCCGCGCTGACCCACGACATTCCCCGCCGACAGGTGACCGACGCCATCGCGCTGCTGATGGACAATCTGGTCAATATCAAGGACGAGACGGGCGAGTTCCTGCTCCACCTCGACGACGGACGAATCATCGATACCAAGGGCTGGGCCGGGTGGGAATGGACGCATGGCGTCGGCCTGTTCGGCATGTGGCGCTATTATGAGCAGACCGGCGACAAGGCGGCACTGGCGATCATCAAGCAATGGTTCGAGGATCGCTTTGCGGAAGGGACTCCGACCAAGAACATCAACACCGTCGCGCCGTTCATTACCCTCGCCTATCTGTACGAGCATGAGCCGGATCCGCGCTATATCCCGTATCTGGATACATGGGCGGAATGGCTGATGGCCCCGGACGGCCTGCCCAAGACCGAGGAGGGCGGGTTCCAGCATATCGTCTATAATGACGAGAATCCGGGCGAGATGTGGGACGACACGCTGATGATGAGCGTGTTGCCGCTGGCCAAGATCGGGCTGTTGCTGGGCCGGCCGCACTATGTCGAGGAGGCGAAGCGCCAGTTCCTCGTCCATATCAAGTATCTGTTCGACAAGAAGACCGGGCTGTGGTTCCACGGTTGGGATTTCAACGGGCGGCACAATTTTGCCGAGGCGCTGTGGGCGCGGGGAAATTGCTGGGTCACGATCGCGATTCCGGAGATTATCGAGATTCTGGACCTGCCCGTTGGCGATGCGTTCCGGATGTTCCTGATCGATACGCTGGCGGCGCAGGTGAAGACGCTGGCCGAGACGCAGGACGAAAGCGGGTTGTGGCATACGCTGATCGTCGATCCGACCAGCTATCTGGAAGCGTCGGCGGCGGCGGGGTTTGCGTATGGCATCCTGAAGGCGGTGCGGAAGGGGTATCTGCCGCGTGCGTATGAGGCGGTCGGAATCAAGGCGGTGCGCGGGGTGCTGGCCAATATCGATGCGACCGGCGAGTTGAAGCAGGTGAGCTTCGGGACGGCGATGGGGGATACGCAGCAATTCTATAAGGATATCGCGCTGACCTCGATGCCGTACGGGCAGAGTCTGGCGGTGTGTGCGCTGGCCGAGTTTTTGCGGACGTATATTTGAGGGGTCCGACAGGCTCTTGGTAGAGAACGTACCCCCGCGTAGGCGGGGGTCCAGGGTCGCGGGCGGTGCGCTGCTTGGCTCTGGATCCCCGCCTTCGCGGGGATACGGTTGGGGGGGCGCGCCCTCCCCTCATAAACGACGTACCCCGGCGGAGGCCGGGGCCCAGTTGGTAAGGCCTTCGCGAGATGCGGACAGCTTCACCCGACTGGGCCCCGGCCTTCGCCGGGGTACGGTATTGTTTGTGGCTGGCGTCAGCCGGCCAGCAGCACCTTGATCGCGTCGATCGCCTCGGCACCCTTCGACCCGTCGGGGCCACCGCCCTGCGCCATGTCGGGACGGCCGCCGCCGCCCTGCCCGCCGAGTGCCGCGACTGCTGCCTTGACCAGATCGACCGCGCTTACCCGGCCGACCAGATCGCTCGACACGCCGACCGCGACCGAGGCGCGGCCGTCGTTGACCGCGACCAGCGCGACCACGCCCGACGGCACGCGGGTGCGGGCCTCGTCGATCGTGCCGCGTAGCGCCTTGGCTTCGAGGCCGTCGATGACCTGTCCGAGGAAGGCGATGTCGCCGACCTGTTCGGGACCGGCGGGGGCGGCACCGGCACCGCCGCCCATCGCGAGCGCCTTCTTCGCTTCGGCGAGTTCGCGTTCGAGGCGGCGGCGATCCTCGACCAGTTGCGCGACACGCGCCGGCACTTCGTCGGGGGTCGCCTTCAGCGCGGCGGCGGCTTCGCGCAGCTTCGCGTCGCGGTTGCCGAGCCACTGGCGCGCAGCCTCTCCGGTCAGCGCCTCGACCCGGCGGACGCCCGACGACACCGCACCTTCGGACACGATCTTGAACAGGCCGATTTCACCCAACGCATTGACGTGCGTCCCGCCGCACAGCTCGATCGAATAGGTGCCGTCCGCATCCTGCCCCATCGACACGACGCGGACCTCGTCGCCATATTTCTCGCCGAACAGCGCCATCGCGCCCATCGCGATCGCGTCGTCAGGGGTCATCAGCCGGGTGGTGACGCCGCCATTGCCGCGGACCTGCGCGTTGACGTCGGCCTCGACCAGCGCCAGCGCATCGGCGGCGATCGGCGAGGGTTGCGAGAAGTCGAAGCGCAGGCGTTCGGGCGCGACCATCGATCCCTTTTGCGCGACATGGGTGCCCAGCTGTTCGCGCAGCGCCTCGTGCAGCAGATGCGTCGCCGAGTGGTTGGCGCGGATCTGCGCGCGGCGGGCATGGTCGATGGTGAGGGCGACGCTGTCGCCGACCTTGAGCGTCCCCGCCTCGATCGTCGCGACATGGGCGTGGAGCTTGCCGAGCTGCTTGGCGGTGTCGGTGACGGTCGCCTTGAACCCGGCATCGGTCGCCATGGTGCCGGCATCGCCGACTTGGCCGCCGCTCTCGGCATAAAAGGGGGTCTGATTGGTCAGCACCAGCACCTCGTCGCCGGCCTGCGCCGATTCGACGCGCGCGCCGTCGCGCACGATGGCGACGACTTGCCCCTCGCCCGCCTCGACCGAATAGCCGATGAATTCGGTCGGGCCGGCGGTTTCGAAGACATCGAACCAGATTTCGTCGGATGCCTTGGCCCCCGAACCTTTCCACGCGGCGCGGGCGGCCCGCTTCTGTTCGGCCATCGCCGCGTCGAACCCGGCGCGGTCGACGGCGTAGCCCTGCGCGCGCAGCGCGTCCTCGGTCAGGTCATAGGGGAAACCGAACGTGTCGTAGAGCTTGAAGGCGGTCTCACCGGCCAGCGTCGCGCCATCGGCCATGCCGGCGGTCGCTTCGTCGAGGAGCTTCAGCCCCTTGTCGAGGGTACGGCGGAACTGGGTTTCCTCTTGGCTGAGCGTGGCTTCGATCAGCGGCTGCGCGCGGACCAGCTCGGGATAGGCCGCGCCCATTTCGGACACGAGCGAGCCGACCAGCCGGTGCATCAACGGGTCCTTCGCCCCCAGCAGATGCGCGTGGCGCATCGCCCGGCGCATGATGCGGCGCAGGACATAGCCGCGGCCGTCAGCGGCAGGCAGCACGCCGTCGGCGATCAGGAACCCCGACGCGCGCAGATGGTCGGCGATGACGCGATGGCTGGCCTGCATTTCCCCTTCCGCGCGGGTGCCGGTCAGTTCGCACGATGCGGCGATCAGCGCCTTGAAGGTGTCGGTATCGTAATTGTCCGACACGCCCTGCATCACCGCCGCGATGCGTTCGAGGCCCATGCCGGTGTCGATCGACTTCTTGGGCAGGTCGCCGACGATCTCGTTCGCGTCCTGCTCGAACTGCATGAACACGAGGTTCCAGATCTCGACGAAGCGGTCGCCGTCCTCGTCCGGCGAACCGGGAGGGCCGCCGGGGATGTGGTCGCCGTGATCGTAGAAGATTTCCGAACATGGACCGCACGGGCCGCTGTCGCCCATCGCCCAGAAATTGTCCTTGGTCGGGATGCGGATGATCCGGTGATCGGGCAGCCCCGCAATCTTCTTCCACAGGTCGAACGCTTCGTCGTCGGTGTGATAGACGGTCGCGGTCAGCTTTTCCGGGGCCAAGCCCCAGTCGCGGGTCAGCAGCGTCCAGGCATTCAGGATCGCCTGTTCCTTGAAATAATCGCCGAACGAGAAATTGCCGAGCATTTCGAAGAAGGTGTGATGCCGCGCGGTATAGCCGACATTGTCGAGGTCGTTATGCTTGCCGCCGGCGCGCACGCACTTTTGCGACGATGTCGCCGTCACATAGGGTCGCGTTTCGAGGCCGGTGAACACGTTCTTGAACGGCACCATCCCCGCATTGACGAACATCAGCGTCGGGTCGTTCTGCGGAACGAGCGGCGCGGAAGCTACGCGGGCGTGGCCCGCCTTCTCGAAAAAATCGAGGAACGAGCGGCGAACATCGTTGGTCGAGGTCATTTCGGTTCGATACGCAGGCACGGGCCACTTGCCAAGCTGGGACAAGCACGGGGTTGACCCGGACGAAACATTCCCGTCCTTTCCCACGCAAACGATCAGGGACGACGCATGGCCAAGCGGCTTACGACTTTCATTCTCATCGCGCTCGTCGGGGGCCTCGTCCTCGGCTGGGCGTTGAACGCCGCGCTGGACGATGGCGGCGGTGCCGGCACCGCGACGCTGAAGAATATCGCCTATTACCTGTCCGCCGTGACCACCGTGTTCCTGCGGCTGATCAAGATGATCATCGCGCCGCTGGTGTTTTCGACGCTGGTCGTCGGTATCGCGCATATGGGCGACAGTTCGTCGCTGGGCCGGGTCGGCCTGCGCTCGTTCGGCTGGTTCGTGATGGCGAGCTTCATCTCGCTGATGCTGGGGCTGCTGCTGGTCAATCTGTTGCAGCCGGGCGTGGGCCTCGGGCTGCCGATCCCGCCGGTCAGCGCCGATAGCGGCGTCGCCAAGCCCGCCTTCGATTTCGTCAAGTTCGTCGGCCATATCTTCCCCGCTTCGGGGATCGAGGCGATGGCGACCAACGAGATCCTGCAGATCGTCATCTTCTCGCTGTTCATCGGCGTCGCGCTCACGGCGGTCGGCGAGAAGGCCGCGCCGCTGGTCCGCGCGCTCGAAGGGCTGGTCGCGGTGATGTTGCAGGTCACCGATTACGTCATGCGCTTCGCCCCGTTCGCGGTGTTCGCGGCGGTGACGGCGACGCTGGCCGAGCGGGGGCCGGGGATCATCGGTGACCTCGCCTATTTCATGGGCAGCTTCTATCTGGGGCTCGCGACGCTGTGGACGGTGCTGATCGGCATCGCCTTCGCCATCATCGGCCCGCGGGTGAAGATGCTGCTGCGCTATCTGCGCGATCCGATCCTGCTCGGCTTTTCGACCGCGTCGTCGGAGGCCGCCTATCCGCGCACCCTGGAAGCGCTCGACCGGTTCGGGGTGCCGCCGCGCATCGCCAGCTTCGTGCTGCCGCTCGGCTATTCGTTCAACCTCGACGGGTCGATGATGTACATGACGTTCGCGTCGATCTTCATCGCACAGGCGTACGGCATCGACCTCAGCTGGGGACAGATGTTCCTGATGCTGCTGGTGTTGATGATTACGTCGAAGGGGATTGCGGGCGTGCCGCGTGCCAGCCTGGTGGTGATCGCCGCGACGCTGGGCATGTTCAACATTCCCGAAGCCGGATTGCTGCTGATCCTTGCCATCGATCACTTCCTCGACATGGGGCGTACCGCGACCAATGTCGTCGGCAATGCGATCGCCGCCAGCGTCATCGCGAAGTGGGAGGGCGGATTCGACACGCCCGAATCGCCGGTGATCGAACCGCTGCCGACGCCGTCGGGCCATCCGCGCACCGATGTGCCCGACAGCTTCCGTGATATGGGCGAGCCGAAATAATGGAGAGCCGCGAGGCGGATCGCCCCGCCCCGCCGGAGTGTGGGCCGACCTATACCAGCTATCTGCGGCTCGACACGTTGCTCAACTGTCAAACGCCGCTGTCCGACACGCATGACGAATTGCTGTTCATCGTCATCCATCAGGCGTCGGAGCTGTGGATCAAGCTGTGCCTCCACGAGCTGGAAGCGGCGCGGCAGGCGCTGATCGCCGACCGGCCGGGCATCGCGTTCAAGATGATGGCACGCGTCGCCCGCGTGCAGCAGCAGCTGATCCAGAGCTGGGAAGTGCTGGCGACGATCACCCCCGCCGATTATTCGGCGATGCGCGGCAAGCTGGGCGGCAGTTCGGGGTTCCAGTCGGTGCAGTACCGGCTGCTCGAATATATGCTGGGGGCCAAGAAGGCGGGGTTGCTGGCGGCGCATGACGGCGACCCGGCGGCGCAGGCGGTGCTGAGCGAGGCGTTGGCAAGAACCAGCCTGTATGACGAGGCGCTGCGGATGCTGGCGCGGCGGGGGTTCGACATTCCGGCCGACCGGTTGGAGCGCGATTTCACCCAACCCTATGTCGCGTCGCCCGCGGTCGAGGCGGCGTGGCAGGCGGTGTATCAGGACCCCGATCGCTGGTGGGACCTGTATGAACTGGCCGAGAAGCTGGTCGACCTCGAATATCGGGTCCAGCTGTGGCGGTTCGGCCATCTGAAGACGATCGAGCGGATCATCGGCTTCAAGCGCGGCACCGGCGGAACGGCGGGCGTCCCCTATCTGGCGAAGGTGATCGACGAAGTGTTCTTTCCCGAATTGCTGGCCGTGCGGGTGGCGTTGTGAGGTCGCTGGCGGAAGCCGAGGCGATGGATGCCGCCGATCCCCTGCGTGCGTTTCGCGACCGGTTCGCGCTGCCCGAAGGGGTGATCTATCTCGATGGCAACTCGCTGGGTGCATTGCCCCGGTCGACCCCGGCCCGGTTGCAGGCGGTGGCGGTCGAGGAGTGGGGTCAGGGGCTGATCCGCAGCTGGAACGCGCATGACTGGGTCGGTGCGGGCCGGCGGGTCGGTGCGACAATCGCGCCATTCATCGGCGCGCAACCGCAGGAGGTGGTGGTCGCCGATTCGACCTCGGCCAATCTCTACAAATTGCTGGTGGCGGCGGTGAAGGCGCAGGGCGGCAGGCGGACGATCCTGTCCGAGCCGGGCAATTTCCCGACCGACCTGTATATGGCCGATGGCGCGGCGTGGAGCGTCGGCGACGCGCGGGTGCGGACGGTGCCGGTGGCCGATATCATCGATGCGATCGACGACGATGTCGCGGTCGTGCTGTTGACGCATGTTCATTACAAAAGCGGCGCGATGCTCGACATGCGCGCGATCACGGCGGCGGCGCAGGCGAAGGGGGCGCTGGTGCTATGGGATTTGAGCCATAGCGTGGGCGCAGTCCCGATCGATCTGAACGGCTGCCATGCCGATCTGGCGGTCGGGTGCGGCTATAAATATCTGAATGGCGGGCCGGGTGCGCCGGCATTCCTGTATGTCGCCGAACGGCATCAGGCGGTGCTGCGGTCGCCGCTGTCGGGATGGTTCGGCCATGCCGCGCCGTTCGAGTTCGGCGACGACTATGCCCCGGCGGCGGACATCGGCCGGTTCCAGTGCGGAACGCCGCCGATTCTGGGCATCGCCGCGCTGGAGGAAGGGATCGCGCAGTTCGACGGCGTCGATCGCGCGGCGCTGTTCGCCAAGGGGCGGGCGCTGGGGGATGCGTGTATCGCGCTGGTCGAGGCGCAGTGTCCGGAGATGGCGCTGGTGTCACCGCGCGATGCCGGGTCGCGGGGGAGCCATGTCTCGTTCCGGCATCCGCAGGCTTATGCAATTTGTCAGGCGCTGGTCGATCGCGGAGTCATCGGCGACTTTCGCGCGCCGGACGTGCTGCGGCTGGGCTTCGCGCCGCTCTATATCGGGTTTGCCGATCTGTGGCGGGCGGTGGCGGTGCTGGCCGACCTGCTGCGCGACGGCAGTTGGGACCGGCCGCACTATCATGCGCGCAACACGGTCACCTGACGGAACGAATTGGGAACGGGGCGGTTGGTGGCGTCGAAAGGAACTGCCATGACCGACCATGCCAATCCCAAGAGCGAACCCTTTTCGAACGCCGAGAAGGACCCGGACGACTGGACGACCGGAGATGAGAAGATGACCGGTGCGCAGGCGTCGTATCTGAAGACGCTGAGCGAGGAAGCGAGCGAGCCGTTCGACGATACGCTGACCAAGGCCGACGCGTCGAAGGCGATCGATGCGTTGCAGGAAAAGACCGGGCGCGGGGTGAACTGATCCCAGTCCCCTCCCTCCCCCTCCTCCAGGGCCGATCGACATTCGGCGATAACCACGAATGTTCGTCATTCCCGCGCAGGCGGGAATCCATAGACGCTGACGTTTCGGCCGGATTCGCAACCTTGGCGCACATGGACTCTCGCCTGCACGGGGGTGACGAAAGGGGATGGAACGCTATTCCTGCGTCCAGCGAACTGACGGTCGATCCCGCCTAGCTCATACCCGTTTGGGTCCAGCGGTTTCGAGCGCGTTGACAACGATAGTCGAGAAGGTGTCGCCCCAAACGATGCGTTCTCGACGGGCGCTTCTCGGCAAGCTCGAAGCTGCTCGAACCGAACGGGATGGGATTGCGTTAGGGCGTGGGCCGCATTGCCATCAGTCGGTCGAGCAACACCAGCCGGGTTGCCAGATCGACCCGGTACGGCGCATCGGGTCGCGACCGCTTCAGCGCCGCCAGCCATGCCCGCTTCGCGCCGGGCAGGTCGCCGGTCTGGATCAGCGCCATCCCGTAATAAAAATACGGCCCCGGATGGTCCGGCGCGTTAGCGATACCCTGTGCAAAGGCCAGCTTGGCGGCAGGTGACAACACGCGGCCGCCATCATGGGCAAGGATCGCGGTGCCGAGCCGGGTCCAGAGCCGGGCGCTTTGCGGATTGCCTTGCAGCCCGCCCAGCACCGCGTTCACCGCTGCCTGCGTCGCGCCGGCGCGGGTGAGGCCGTCGGCGGCGACGGCATAGGCATAGTCGTAGGTGAACCGGCCCCAAATCGCGTCGCGCAAATCGTCGGCAGCGATATCGACCGGTTCGGTGACGCGCTGCGCCGTTCGCGGGGCACCGGGAAGTTCGGGCTGCCCCTGCCAGGCATAACCGGCAGCCCCCAGCATCAGCGCCGCACCGACGAAGCCCCATAGCGGCCGCGAGACGCGCGCGACGACGAGCAGCGCGAAACTGCCGATCAGCAGTGCGGCAAGGATCAGCCAACCGTTCATCGCCGTCCCCGCTTCAGGCTGCGCCGCGCCAAACCCACGCCGATGCCGAGCAGCAGCAACGGCGTCGCCCATAACAGGCCGGTCGCGGGCGATAGCGGCGGATCATAGCTGACATAGTCGCCATAGCGTTCGATCAACCAGTCGCGGACGCGGTCGGGCTGCTCGCCGCTCGCGATCCGCTGGCGGACGAGCGCGCGCATGTCCGCGGCCATGTCGGCGTCGCTGTCGGCGATCGACTGGCCCTGACAGACCAGACAGCGCAGCGTTTCCATCAGCGCCTTGGCCGATCGCTCCTGCGTCGCGTCGGGCAGTTGCGTGTCGGCAAGCGCCGGCGGCGGCACGTTCGATTGCGCCGATGCCGGACCGGCGAGCAGCAGGGTCACGGCGAGCGCGCGCTTCATCGGGCGGCCTTCAGCGCGGCGAGCAGGACCGGCACGTCGTCGTCGCGGATCGCACCGATATGCTGGTGGGCGATGCGGCCCTGACGATCGATGACGAAGGTTTCGGGCACGCCCGACGACCCGAGCGCCAGTTGCACCGAACTGTTCCGGTCGTCGCCGATCGCGGTATAGGGATCGCCATAGTCGCGCAGGAAGGTGGCGACCTTGTCCGGCGTGTCGCGGATAGCGATCGCGTCGATCGGCACACCGGCTTCGGCCAGCTTGGCGAGTTGCGGGGCTTCGGCGGCGCAGGGGACGCACCAGCTGCCGAAGACGTTGAGCAAACGCGGCTGACCGGTGCGGAAGGCGGCGGTGGTCAGGCCAGGTTTGCCCGGAACCGCCGGGGCGAGGGTGAAGGCCGGCAGCGGCTGACCGATCAGGCGCGAGCGGACCTGCCGGTCGGGCTCGCGCGTCAACATCCATGCGAACAGCGCGGCGATGGCGACGAAGGCCAGCAGCGGCAGCCAGAGCACCCGACGCTTCACCGCGCCCTCCGCCGCCGGACGCGCCCGACCAGCGACACGAATCCGCCGAGCGCGATCAGCCCGCCGCCGGCCCAGATCAGCGTCACGAACGGTTTCCACCACAGCCGCAACTGCCGGCGCCCGCCATGATCGTCGCGGCCGAGGACGGCATAGAGCTGCCCGTCCCAAAAGGTCGCGAGCGCGGCCTCGCTGGTTTCGGTGGGAGGATTGGCGAAGAACCGCTGCTCGGGCCGCAACAGGAAGGGTGCGCCGCCGTCACGGGTGACGATCAGCCGCCCCTGCACCGCCGACCAGTTGTCGCCGACGACCGGCTTGATCCCGTCGAAGCGGATCCCGAACGGGCCGACGCGGTTGGTCTCGCCCGGCGCGGCGGCGACGAGGCGTTCGGCGGTGAAGGCACTGTCGCTGGCCATGCCGGCCAGGCTGACGGCGATGCCGAAATGCGCCACGACCATGCCCCAGATCGGCAGCGGCGTGCGCCACGGACTGCGCCCGACCAGCGGCAGGACGCTGGCGACCGCCAGACCGGCGGCGAACGACAGGCCGAGGATCGGCATCCAGCCGGCCCCGGTGAACAGCAGCGCGACGAACGCGACCAGCGTCACCGCGCCGGGTATGGCGATCCGCCGTGCGACCGCCCTGCCCCGGTCGCGTCGCCAGCGCAGCAATGGCCCGACCGCCATCCCGGCGACCAGCAGCAGCGCGACCGGCCCGGCGGCGCGGTTGAAGAAGGGCGGACCGACCGACAGTTGCACGCCGAACGCTTCGGCGAGCAACGGATAGAGGGTACCGATCAGGACGATGCCGAGGATGACCGACAGCAACAGGTTATTGAGCACCAGCCCACCTTCACGGCTGACCGGTTCGAACAATGCCCCCTGCCGCACCGTGCCGACGCGAAAGGCGAACAACGCCAGCGCGCCGCCGATATACAGGATCAGCAGCGCGAGGATGAAGCTGCCGCGCGTCGGATCGACGGCAAAGGCATGGACGCTGGTCAGGATGCCCGATCGAACCAGAAAGGTGCCGACCATCGACATTGAGAAGGCAACGACCGACAACATGATCGTCCATGCACGCAAGCCGTCGCGGGTCGCCAGCACCGTCACCGAATGCAGCAACGCGGTCGCCGCCAGCCACGGCATCAGCGAGGCATTTTCGACCGGGTCCCAGAACCACCAGCCGCCCCAGCCAAGCTCGTAATAGGCCCAGTAGCTGCCCGCCGTGATCCCAATGGTCAGGAAAATCCATGCGCCCAGCACCCATGGCCGCATCGCGCGCGCGAAATAGCGACCGACATCACGGGTGACCAGCGCACCGACCGCGAAGGAAAACGCCACCGACAGCCCGACATAGCCGAGGTAGAGCGTCGGCGGGTGGAAGGCGAGACCTGGGTCCTGCAACAACGGATTGAGACCGAGGCCGTCGAGCGGCACCGGCGACAGGCGGGCAAAGGGGTTGGAGGCGAACAGCAGGAACGCGTAGAAACCCGCCGCGATCGCCGCCTGCGCCGCCAGCGTCGCGACATGGGTGCGCGCGGCCAGCAGCCGTTCGAACAGGGCCATACCGCCACCCGCCACCGCCAGCACGGTTACCCATAGCAGCATCGACCCTTCGTGATTGCCCCATGTCGCGGCGACCTTGTACAGCATCGGCTTCGCGCTGTGGCTGTTTTCGGCGACCAGCAGCACCGACAAATCGGTGTGCGCGAACAGCGCGGTCAGTGCCGCGAACGCGCCGAGCGCGAGCACCCCCTGCGCCACCGCCACCGGCCGCACCGCCGCCAGCAGGTCGCGAACGATCTGCGGCGGCTCCTGCGCGCGCGACGACAGCGCGATCGCCGCCATCGCGAACTGCAACAGCGCCATCGCCGCCGCCAGCCACAGCGCGGCAAGACCGGCTTCGGCGATCATTTGGCGATGCTTTCGCTCTTGTGCATCTTTCCGGCGACCTGCGGCGGCATGTAGCGTTCGTCATGCTTGGCGAGCAAATTGTCGGCGACGAAGCTGCCGCCCGCCACGAAGCGCCCCTCGGCGACCACGCCCGAATTCTCACGGAAAAGATCGGGGGCAATGCCGGAAAAGCGGACGGGCACGGTCGCCTTGCCATCGGTGACGGTGAAGGCGATCGTCACGCCATCGGCCATGCGCCGGATCGATCCCGGCGCGACCATGCCGCCCAGCCGCACCGGCTTGTCGATCGGGGCCGAGGCCGCATCGGCGGGCGCGTAGAAGAAGGCCGCTTCGTCGCTGAGCGCCGACATCGCCAGCAGCACCGCGCCGACGATCGCGATCACCGCCAGCAATGCCAGCGTCATGCGTTGCCGTTTGGGGGTCATCCCCGCTCCGCGCGGCGCATCGCCACCCATGCGAACACGATTAGCGCGACGATCGCGCCGATCGTCAGGCCATAGGCGGCGAGAATGAAGGGCCAGGGGTTCATATCGCGGCCCGGCGGCGCATCCGCGCCTCCACCTTGATCCGGGCGAGATCGGCGCGCATCCGCATCAGCACGATGCCGCCGAACAACAGGCTGGCACCGCCGGCGGTGAACCCCAGCGGCCACAGGATCGATGGATCGATCGTCGATTTGGTCAGCGTGATGCTCGGCCCCTGATGCAGCGTGTACCACCACAGCACCGAATAGCGGATGACGGGCAGCAGCGCGGTGCCGGCGATCCCGAACAGCGCCGGGATGCGGCCGTCGCCATCGCGATCGGCATCGGCCCGCGCCAGCGCCAGATAGGCGAGATAGACGAAGAACAGCAGCAGCATCGAGGTCAGCCGACCGTCCCATTGCCACCACGTTCCCCAGGTCGGTCGCCCCCAGATCGATCCGGTCGCCAGACAGATGCCGGCGAACACCGCGCCCGGCAACGCGATCGCCCGTGCGGCGACCGCCGCCAGCGGATGCCGCCACACCAGATAGACGATGCTGGCAATCGCCAGTCCCGACCAGCCGCCCATGCCGAGCCACGCCGCCGGCACATGGACATAGAGGATGCGGACGCTTTCCCCCTGCAGATAATCGGCCGGCGTCTGCGTCAGCCCCGCCCAGCAACCGAACAGGAACAGGATCAGCCCGCCCCACAGCAGCACCGGGGTCAGCGGTCGCGCGATCGACAGAAATCGACGAGGATTGGCAAGGGCATGAATGCTGGGCACGGTCGCGCACTGTCTATGCAACCCGCGCGCAAACGGCAATGCGGATCGACGTTCGCATATGGGTCGATCGGACGACGACGATCGTTGGCAACCCGCACGCCGTTCCGCCGTTGGTACGAAGCGGACTTAGATTCCCTTGGCACGATTTTGTACGGAGCGAAGATGAGCTTGCAGCACGACCATGCCGGGTTAGCGAACCGGGCAACCACGACCAGCCCCGCCGGCCGGCGGATGTCCGCCAATCTGTTTCTGGCCCAGCTGAACGATGCCGACTTCGCATTGCTGTCACCGCATCTCGAACGGGTGTCGATCGCGGTCGGCGACGTCATCATTCCGGCAGGCGGGCGGATCGAGCATCTCTATTTCCTCGACGCCGGGATCGCCGCGTTGCTCGATGCGATCGAAGGCGAGCGGTTGCACGCGGTCGGGCTGATCGGAAACGAAGGCTATCTGGGTTGGCCGGTGCTATTGGGCGACGATCGTTCGCCCTATGCGACCATCCTGCGCGCCGAGCCAGGCACCGCCCTGCGGATACCGGTCGAGCGGGTGGTCGAGGCGGCGGACCGGAGCGAGACGTTGCGCCGGGCACTATTGCGCTTCATCGAGGTCTTCATGATCCAGATGGGACGGACGGTCGTGTCGGCACTGGGCCATCCGGTCGAACGGCGGCTGGCGCGATGGATCCTGCTCTATCACGACCGGGTGCGCGGCGACGAGATCGCGATGACGCATGAGGAGTTCCGCATCATGCTGGGCGTGCGTCGCAGCAGCATCACCGATGCGCTGCACCGGCTGGAAGAAGCACATGCCATCCGGTCGGTGCGCGGGCGCGTGATCGTGCGGGAGCGGGAAAAACTGCTGGCGCTGGCGGCGGATACCTATGGCTCTGCCGAGGCCGCCTATGACCGGCTGGTTCGCGTCGCGCCTTGATTTTGGCGATCACGTAGATCGGGTAACCGGGTCGGAACAATAAAAAACGGGCCGTTCCTTTCGAAACGGCCCGCTTATTTTTCTCGATCAGGTGCCGCTGGCGGCGCTCTGACGGATCGTGCCGTTCACCCCGTTGGGGAAGAACCCGCCGGCGGTCTGAGCGGTACGGTTCAGGTACACGATGTTCAACACCTGTCCCGGCGTCCGGCTGAACGCGATGCCGCTATTGTCGGTCGGTACGATGTTCGACGCGAGGGTCGAACCGCTACCGGTGGCCCGAATCCCCTGATCGAGATCGGTGCTGCCATCGAGACTGTCGCGTGCGTTCGAGATCGCGTCGGCGGCATCGAGGAGCGCGGGTGTCGCCACGCCCTTGCGATACAGCACGGTGCGAACCAGACCGGCATGATAGGCCTCTGCCGCGTGGATACCCGCAGCCGCTTCGAGGAAGGTCTTGTTGCTGATGAACCCGACCGCCCCCTTGTACGCGGTGACGCCGACATCCTCGAAGATATACGCGCCGAGCAGGAAGTTTTCGTCATTGGCATAGACGTCGAACGCCGCGCCGGTGCCGATCAGTCCGGCGGCACGGGCCGCGTTCGAAAAGGCACTGGTCGCGGTCACGCCGATATCGATCGCCGGCTGAGCCACCGCCGCCGATCCCAGCGTCGTGCGCAGGAAGTTGACGTGCGCCAGTTCGTCCGCCGCGATTTCACGCGCATAGCGGGCGACCAGCGGATCGGAGAACGTCACCTGACGCCCGCCGGTAACCGCACCCTGCGTACCCGTTCCGGTCAGGCTGCTGTTCGGCAGCCCGCTGCCGGTAGCGGCGAAGGCGTAGAATTGCGCTTCCAGATATTCGAGGTTCAGCGCGAAGTTGAACACATCGGCATCGGTCACGCCGGTGGTGGCGGTCGGCGTCGGCGTGGGGGTAGCGCCGTTGATCGGGCCGCCGCCGCTGTCGCTGCAGGCCGCGAGCAGCGAGGCCCCGGCGGTCGCGACCGCCGCGGTGCCGGCATAGCGCATGAAATCGCGCCGGGCGTTGCGACGTTGTTCGCAGGCTTCGAGCACCTGCAGGATTGGATCGTTCGTCATGATTCTCTCTCCCTGGCTCAGTTCGCAGCGCTGGCGCGGATGGTGCCGTTCACCCCGTTGGGGAAGAAGCCGCCACCACTCACCTGGGCCCGGTTCAGATAGACGATATTCAGCACCTGGCCCGCCGAACGGCTGAACGCGATGCCGTTGCTGTCGAGGGGGACGATGTTGCTGGCGCTGGGGTTGGTCGACAGCGGGGTCAGGCCCTGATCGAGATCGAGCGTGCCGTCGAGGCTGTCGCGTGCGTTGGAGATCGCGTCGGTCGCCGCGATCAGCGCCGGGGTCTGAATGCCCTTTGCATAGAGCGTCGTGCGGACGATCGCCGCGTGATACGCCTCGACCGCGAGGATGCCGGCGGCTGCTTCGAGGAAGGTCTTGCTCGACAGCAGCGGTGCCGCGCCCTTGTAGGCGGTGACCCCGACGTCTTCGAAGATATACGCGCCGAGCAGGAAATTCTCGTCGCTGGCATAGGGGTCGAAGCTGTCGGTCGCGCCAATCAGACCGGCCGCGCGGGCCGCACTGGAAAACGCACCATTGACCGACGAACCGATATCGATCGCCGGCTGGGCGACCGCCGACGTGCCGAGGCCGGCGCGCAGGAATTCGACATGGGCGCGTTCATCGGCCGCGATTTCGCGGGCGTACTGGGCGACGACCGGATCGGTGAACGTCACCTGCTTCCCGCCGGTTACCGCACCCTGCGTACCGGTGCCGGTCAGCAGCGAGCTGGGCAGTCCGGTACCGAATGCCGCAAAATAATAGAACTGCGCTTCGAGATATTCGAGGTTGAGCGCGAAGTTCAGCACATCGGCATCACTAGGCGCGGTCTGAGCGATCGCTTCGTTGGATTCCGATGCGAAGATCACGGCACCACCGACTGCCGCAGCACCGCCGATCATTCGGAAGAAATCGCGCCGGTCCTCCCGGCGTTTGGCGCGTGCTTCGAACGCCTCCGTCAACAGCGTTTGGTCGGACATGGTACCGTCTCCCTGTATCGTTCTTCGCCTGAAACGAGGCACGGTCGATTAAAGATGCAGCGACGACGTGGATGTACGGTTTCGTACGCGGGGGCACCGACGACTGGATTGCGAAAAATCTTACAGGCAAAAGGTCGTGAGATGGCGTTCGCAGTTCAAACAGACATTTCGCCCGACAATGGCAGTTTCCTGCCGACGACGGACAACCGGCTGGTCGGTTCGTTGCGGCCGGAAACGCGGCGACGACTGGCGATGGCAGCAACCCGTATCGATTTGAATACGGGCGACGTTTTGACACGTGCCGGCGAGCCGATCGATCGTCTTGTATTTCCCGAAGGTGCGCCGGCGATGTTGTCGGTGTCGACCGGCGGGTCGTCGCAGGATGTCGGCATGATCGGACGCGACGGTGTGGTCGGATGGTCGCGCCTGTTCAGCGATCAGCCGACCCCGTTCACCGCGCGGGTCCATATCCAGTCGGGCAGCGCGATCGAGATTCCGGCGGCGGCCGTGGTCGATGCCGCCGATGACGATCCCGAATTGCTTAAGCGCATCCTGACCTTCGCACAGCGTTTCACGATGCAGATGGCGCGGACGCTGGCGTCGGCGCTGCGCGACGTTCCCGAACGGCGCATCGCCCGGCTGCTGCTGATGATCGACGACCGGATCGCGGGCGATACCATGTCGGTCACCCATGCATCGATCGCGGCGACGCTGAACCTGCGCCGCGCCACGGTCACCGACTGCCTGCATATCCTTGAGGGGGAGCATATGGTGCGGTGTTCGCGCGGACGGATCGCGATGCGCGACCGGGCGGCACTCGAGGCGCGGGCCGGGCTGGCCTATGTCGCCGACGACGGACTGGCACCCGAAACCCTGCGCTGACGATCAGGGCTGACCGCGCACCGTCTTCAGGTCGATGCCGAGCCGCTGCACCTTGTAATAGAAGGTCTTGCGCGGGATGCCGAGGCGATCGATCGCCGCACCGATCTCACCGCCGGTCGCCGCGATCGCCGCGAGGATCGCCTCGCGCTCGAACGCGGCGAGGCGTTCGGGCAGCGGACGGCTGGCATCGTTCGGGGTCACGTCGCCGCTGCTGCCGTCCAGCCCCAGCACGAACCGGTCGGCGAAATGGGCGAGTTCGCGGACATTGCCCGGCCAGTCGTGCCGGGCGAGAAGGTCGCGCGCGGCATGGGTGAGTGCGGGAACATCACGCCGCAGACGCGTCGCAGACAGGTCGACCAGATGCGCGAACAATTGCGGCACGTCCTCACGCCGTTCGCGCAGCGGCGGGATGCGCAGTCGTACTGCCGCCAACCGGTACAGCAGCGCCGGCGCGATCGCGTCGGCCGCACGCTGCCCCTCCTCCGCCGCCGTCGCGATGACGCGGATATCGACCGGCACGGCGTCACGCGGACCCCGGATCGCCCGATCCTCGATCACCTGCGTCAGCCGCCCCTGCAAGGCGCGGGGTGCCTGATCGATATCGTCGAGGAACAGCGTGCCGCGCTGTGCACCGACGATGCCGCGATCGCCCACCGTCGCGAACAATTCGTCCTCGATCACCTGCCCGGGCAGTGCGGCGCAGGCGATGGCGACGAACCGATGGCGGGCACGACGGCCGGCGCGGTGGATCGATCGCGCCAGCAATTCCTTGCCGGTGCCGGTCTCCCCCTCGATCAGCAGGTCGATATCGGTATCGGCCAGAACCGGGATCATCTCGCGCAGGCGAACGATCGCGGGGGAGCGGCCGATCAGCGCAACCTGCTCCCCGCCCGCCGCCTGCGCCCGCAACCGGCGATTGTCGAGCGCCAGCGATCGGGCGGCGATCGCGCGGGTGACGGCGGCGATCAGCGCGTCGGGATCGAACGGCTTGGGCAGAAAATCCCACGCCCCCGCCTTGAGCGCATCCACCGCCATTTCGACATCGGCATGACCGGTGACCAGCACGATCGGCAGCGTCGGATCGCGTTCGCGCAGGATGCGGAACAGCTCGATCCCCGACATTTGCGGCATCCGCACGTCGGTGACGACGATGCCGTCGAAATCGGCGTCGATCGCCAGCAGGGCAGGCGGCGCGGCGACGAACGGGACGACGTCGAACCCCGCGAGCATCAGCAACTGCATGGTCGAGGCGCGCAGATCGGCGTCGTCCTCGACAAGGGCCACCCGCCCCTGCGTCGTTCCGGTATCGGTCATGGCACCCGCCGCAAGGTCGCTTCGAACCGTGCGCCGCACCCGGTCGGGATCAGCCGCAGCGTGCCGCCGAGGTCGGTCATGATATCCTGTGCGATCACCAGCCCCAGGCCGAGGCCGGTCGGGCGGCTGGTAACGAACGGCGTGAACATGCGTTCGGCGACCGCCGGGTCGATGCCCGGTCCGTTATCCGCCACGACGAGCGCAACGACCGTCGGTTCGACCTGCACTTCGATCGTGATGGCGGGATCGGGGCGCCCGTCGAGCGCCTCCAGCGCATTCTGCAACAGATTGACCAGCACCTGTTCCAGCCGCACGCGACCGGCGACGACCATCAGGTCGGGGGGGATATCGGGTATGGTGAACGCGACTTCCGACAGGCGTTCCTTCAGGATCAGCCGGGCACCGTCGACGACATCGGCGAGCGGGACCGGGCCGATCGTGCCGCTGCCCTTGCGCGCGAACCCGCGAAGTTCGGCGGTGACCAGACCGATCCGGTCGGTCAGCCGGGCGATGGCACCCAGATTGTCGTCGACCTGACGCGAATCGCCGCGCGCCAGCAACTGGCGCGCCGCCGCGACGTAGTTGCGGATCGCCGCGATCGGCTGGGCGGTTTCGTGGGCGACGCTGGCGGTGATCTGTCCCAGCGCGGCGAGGCGATTGGCCTGTCGCAGCCCGTCGCGCAGATCGGCGGCACGCGCTTCGGCGGCGGCGCGTTCCTCCATCTCGTCGCGCAGCAGGCGCGTGCGATCGGCGACGGCGGCCTCGAGTTCGCTGGTGCGCAACGCCCGGCGACGCGATCGTTCGCGCAGGCCCCATGCGATCGCGATCAGCGCGAGGGTGGCGATGGCCGCCGCGATCGCGCTGCCGCGCACCACGCCGCCGACGGCGGGTTGCAGCGGCATGGCCAGATGGACGCGCCAGCCGGCGGTATCGGCGTCGGTCGCGACATGCTGCAACCGCCGCCGGTCGCCGTTCAACCGGATCGCGTCGCCGATCATGGCGAACGGGGCGGTGCGCAGCGCCCCGGCCCCGCTATCGGCGCGCAACGCCGCCGCGACGGCGGGCGCGATCGGCCGGGTCGCGGCGAAACGCCAGCTCGGCCGGCTGGAGATCAGCACGACCCCGGCGCGATCGGTCACGAAGGTGATGCCGCCGGCGGCGCGCCATTCCTGTTCGATCCGGTCGAATTCGAGTTTTACAATGACGACGCCGCCCTCGGCAGTGCGGCGGCTGAGGTACAGGCCGGGCCGATGGCTGACCGTCCCGAGCGCGAACTGCGTGCCCGACCCGTACCGCATCGCGTCGCTGTAATAGCGGCGGAACGTATAGTCGTTGCCGACGAAACTTTGCGGATCGGCCCAGTTGCTGGCGGCGATGGCGAATTTTCCCCGGCCGATGACATAGATGACCGACGCCCCGGTCGATCTTGCCAAGGCGGCGAGCTTGCGATCGAGCGACCGCGCCGCACCGTCCGCCCCGCGCACCGCCGCGACCACATCGCGATCGTCCGCCAGCGCGAGCGGCAACAGGCGAAACCGGGCGATCTCGCTGGCCAGCAGGACCTGCCGCAACCGGGCATCGGCCTCCATCGACGCGACCAGATCGGCGCGTGCCCGGCGTTCGGCCACACGGCCGACGGCCACAGCGACGAGGATGCTCAGCAGCACCGCCGCGAACACCCAGCGCAGCCAAGTCGATCTCAGTCCCCCTCGCATCGACCGACGCTGTACAAATACGCAACCATTTGTGCAACAATTTGCACTTTCGGAGAAGTTCCGTGGCGAAATTTGACGCAATCGGGAACGCTCTAAACGTCTATATGTCTGTAATATATACCTTTATTTGACACGATTGCGTACAGGACAACCCGGCTTGCAGTCCGTTAAACCGTTCGTGTCGCGCCGATAGCCAGGAAGAGCAGGGGCGGGCGCATCAGAGGATGAAAGGTCGTCGCATGATAATCATTGGTCATTCCACCCACCCGCCAATCCCGCCGGCAGCGAAGCCGTGGTACAAGCATCTGTACGCGCAGGTGCTGCTCGCCATCGTTTGTGGCGTGCTGCTCGGCCATTTCTATCCGGCCACCGGCGAAGCACTGAAGCCGATCGGCGACGGCTTCATCAAGCTGGTCAAGATGATCATCGCGCCGGTCATCTTCCTGACGATCGTCACCGGCATCGCCGGGATGCGCGACCTTGCCAGCGTCGGCCGTGTCGCGGGCAAGGCCTTTGCCTATTTCCTGTTCTTCTCGACCCTCGCGCTCATCATCGGGCTGATCGTCGGCAACCTCGTCCAGCCGGGGGCCGGGCTGAACATCGATCCGTCGACGCTCGATACGACGAAGATCACCGAATATGCCGAAAAGGCGCATGATTCGACGATCACCGGGTTCCTGTTGGGGATCATCCCGGACACGTTCATTTCGGCACTGACCGAAGGGAACATCCTGCAGACGCTGTTCGTCGCGATCCTGTTCGGCATCGGCCTCGCCATGATCGGCGACAAGGGCGAACGCGTCCTCGACGGTCTGAACGAAATCTCGATCGCCTTCTTCAAGGTCGTCGCGATCGTCATGAAGGCGGCACCGATCGGCGCATTCGGCGCGATGGCGTTCACCATCGGCAAATACGGCATCGGCACGCTGTTCAGCCTCGCCGCGCTCGTCGGCACCTTCTACCTGACCGCGTTCCTGTTCGTCGTGGTCGTGCTGGGGGCGGTCGCGCAGTTCTGCGGCTTCTCGATCTTCAAGCTGATCTCGTACCTGAAGGCCGAATTGCTGCTGGTGCTCGGCACCTCGTCGTCGGAAAGCGCCCTGCCCTCGCTCATCGAGAAGATGGAACGCGCCGGCATCCCGAAGTCGATCGTCGGCCTCGTCGTCCCGACCGGCTATTCGTTCAACCTCGACGGCACCAACATCTACATGACGCTGGCGGCGCTGTTCATCGCCCAGGCGTGCAACGTCGACCTGACCCTCGGCCAGCAGCTGCTGCTCCTCAGCGTCGCGATGCTGTCGTCGAAGGGTGCGGCGGGCGTCACCGGTGCGGGCTTCATCACGCTGGCCGCCACCCTGTCGATCGTACCGACCGTGCCGGTCGCGGGCATGGCGCTGATCCTCGGCGTCGACCGCTTCATGAGCGAATGCCGCAGCCTGACCAACTTCATCGGTAACGCGGTAGCAACCGTCGTCGTCGCAAAGTGGGAAGGCAAGCTCGACAAGCACCAGTTCGACGAGGCACTGGCCGGTCGCAGCGTGCGCGTCGACCAGATGCCCGAAGGCACTGTCGCCGCCGAATAAACGATCAGGGGGAACCGGTGCAGGGTGAAGAAGTCCGCACCGGTTCCCGGTTACTGCCCCGCGAGGCACCGGAGAGAGTTTCGATGAACATGTTCCTGCGGCTCTGCTGCACCACGGCCGCCCTGACGATCCCGACGATCGGCCATGCCGCCGAAGTCGTCGCCGGCGCTCCGGCCACCGCCGAAGCACCGGCAGCCGATGTCGGCACGCCCGCGACCGAAGCGCAGGCCGCGACGGGCAATGCGAACTCGCCATCGGTTTTCCCCGGCCCCGTGGCGGACAAGGGCACCGCCCGTCCGGCGACGCAGGAATATCCCAATACCGGCGTCGGTGACGGCGTGACCGCCGGCGGCTACAACCAGTCGCGCTGGGCCGAGGACTGGAGCAAGTATCGCGATCCCAAGAAGCGCGAGGACATCCTCGACAAGCTGAAATACATCCCGATCGCCGGTGACGACGTCTATCTGACGTTGTCGGGCGAGTTCCGGGCCCGAGTCAACCTGACCACCAATCCCAACCTGCGCGACCGCGAAGCGCAGCGGCAGGATATCTTTCGCGTCGTCGGCGGTGCCGACCTGCATCTGGGCGACCATGTCCGTGTGTACGGCGAACTGGCGCATGCCGGCATGTCGGGCCGTAATCTGGGCGCGAAGGCCGGGCAGCTGCACAACGACCTGGTGGTGCAGCAGAGCTTCGTCGACCTGAAGGCGACGGTCGCGAACGTCGATGTCGGCGTGCGCTATGGCCGGCAGACCTTCGCCGACGGCCCGAACCTGATGGTCGTGCCGCGCGACAACAACACGATCTTCTTTGTTTACAACGGCGTGCGCGCGTGGGCGAAGGGCGACACGATCCGCGGCGACGTGTTCGATTTCAAGACGACCCGGCTGGGCGTCGGCGGCACGCGCGACGACATCGTCGACGACAACCGCCGTTTCTCGGGCGCGACCGCCGGGTTCGTGCTGCCCAAGACGTTCCTCGGCGGATCGAACCTGTATTTCGATCCGTTCGTCTGGCGGCTGCGCAACAGCACCGCTGTCTGGGGTGGACGGACCGCCGAGGAAGTCCGCAAATTCTACGGCCTGCATCTCTATGGCGATACCGGCCCGGTCAATCTCGACTGGACGGTCAATTATCAGGGCGGTGAGTTCAACAACCGTTCGATCTCGGCGTGGTTGATCCTGATGCAGCAGATGTACAAGGTCAGCAAATCGAAGACGTCGCCCCGCGTCGGCTTCCACTTCGACTATGCCAGCGGCGGCGGGTCCTATGGCAATGGTACGCTCAAGACCTCGCTCGCGCCGTTCGGCAACAACATCTACTACAGCTATCAGCTCTATTCGACGCCGACCAACCTGTTCGCGTTCGCGCCGAGCGTGCAGTTGCAGCCGACCGCCAAGCTGCGGCTGGCCGGCGAGTATCAGCTGTCGTGGCGCGACAGCCTGAACGACGCGGTATACCGCGCCAACGGACAGGCATTTGCCGGCACGCAGCTGGGCAATTCGCGCAAGATCGCCGATACGATCCGGATGCAGGCCATCTATGCGGTCAGCCCGCGGGTGAGCGTGACGGCGCGGTACGAGCATCTGATCGCCGGTCCGGCGCTAACCGATGCGAATTACAAGAGTTCGGACTTCGTGGCCGGCTGGGTCAGCTTCCGCTTCTAGTTCCCTAGAGCAACCTCACGCCCCGGCGGATTCCGCCGGGGCGTTTTCGTATTCCGATCCGAAGGGCCTGCCGATGTCCCCCGCCGTTCATGCCGCAGCGCGCGCGCTGCTTGCCGATCCGCTGACCAACAAGGGCACGGCCTTTACCGAGGCCGAACGCGAGCAGTTCGGCCTGCACGGGCTGCTGCCGCCGCATGTCGGCACGCTCGACAGCCAGATCGAGCGGCGGCGCAAGGCGCTGGCCGGGATGCCGGACGACTTTCATCGCTATTCCTTCCTGCGCGAATTGCAGGATTCGAACGAGATCCTGTTCCACGCGCTGGTCCAGCGCGCGCTGCCGGCGATGCTGCCGCTGGTCTATACCCCGACCGTCGGCGAGGGGTGCGAGCGGTTCAGCGAAATCTGGCGGCGGCCGCGCGGGCTGTTCCTGTCATGGCCGAACCGGCAGCGCATCGCCGACATCCTCGCCGACCCCGCGCTCGACCGGGTGAAGGTGATCGTGGTGAGCGACGGCGAACGCATCCTGGGGCTTGGCGATCAGGGTGCGGGCGGCATGGGCATCCCGATCGGGAAGCTGGCGCTCTATACCGCCTGTGCCGGCATCCATCCGGCGGAAGTGCTGCCGATCCTGCTCGACGTCGGCACCGACAATGCCGAACGGCGTGACGATCCGCTGTATGTCGGCTGGCGCAATCCGCGCATTCGCGGGGCCGAATATGACGCGTTCGTCGGGGATTTCGTGGGCGCGGTCGCCGATCGCTTCCCCGGCGTGCTGCTGCAATGGGAGGATTTCGCCGGGCACAACGCCTATAAGCTGCTGGAGCGGTATCGCGACCGGCTGTTGAGCTTCAACGACGATATTCAGGGGACCGCCGCCACCGCCGTCGGCACGCTGCTGTCGGCGATCGAACGGACCGGCACGCCGCTGATCGAACAGCGCATCCTGTTGTTCGGCGCGGGGGCGGCGGGATGCGGCATCGCCGACATGCTGTTGCAGGCACTGCAGGCGGAGGGGCTGGACGAGGCGCAGGCGCGGCAGCGCCTTTGGGCAGTCGATCGTAACGGATTGATCCTGTCCGACATGGACGATCTGTCGCCGGCGCAGCGCGAACTGGCCCGCGATCCCGACGACGTCGCGGCGTGGACCCGGACGACCCACGGCGCGATCGACCTGTTCGACACCGTCGCCAATGTCCATCCGACCGTGCTGATCGGCGCATCGGGCCAGCATGGGGCATTCAACGAGGCGGTGATCCGCACCATGGCGCAGGCGGTCGAGCAGCCGGTGATCTTTCCGCTGTCCAACCCGGTGTCGCGGGCGGAGGCGCATCCCGAAGACCTCCACCGCTGGAGTGCCGGTCGCGCGCTGATCGGCACCGGCAGCCCGTTCGGCGTGGCCGGCGTCACCCAGGTCAACAACGTCTATATCTTTCCGGGCGTCGGGCTGGGTGCGATCGCGGCGGGTGCGACGACGATCACCGACACGATGTTCATGGCCGCCGCACGGGCACTGGGCGCGATGGGCGGCGAGGAGACGTTGCTGCCGCCGATCGAGCGTTTGCGCGACGTGGCGCTCGACATCGCCGTGGTCGTGGCCGAGCAGGCGGTCCGCGATGGCGTCGCGGCCGAGGGTGCGGCAACCGATCGCGACGCGATCGCGGCTCGGATGTGGACACCGACCTACTGACTATTCGGGAACCCTGCCGCCCGCATCGGCTTTCGCTTTCCTGTTGACACTGTCCAGCGCCGGTTCACCTGCGCCGGCGCAGAACGGGGACAGAGAGGAACCGATATGAAGCAGTTGATGCAGATCCTTGCCGGGGTTGGCCTGACATTGGCCGGGCTGACCGCCGTGCCGGCCATCGCCGACGCGCACCCGCGCCACCATGCGCAACGCTATGACGATGGTCCCCGCGCCCGCGATCAGGATCGCCGCCGCTGGGACGACCGCCGTCAGTGGGACAATCGTCGTGGCTGGAACGACCGGCGCGGTCGGGACGATCGCCGCGCATGGAACGACCGCGGCCGATGGGACGATCGTCGCGGGGATGGTCGTCGCGATCGTTCGGGTTATCGCGGCGAGCGGATCATCCATGGCGGATCGCGCGAAGCCGCCGCGATGGGGGTCCAGTATCGCGGCCCCTGCCGCTACGTGATCCGCAACGGCCGCGAAGTCTGCGGATAAGCGACCGACCCCTTCCGGCGATGCCGGGAGGGGTTATTTTTTGGGCGTGACCCAGACCGATACTGGCACCACGACCTTGCCCGGCGCGGGCTTGCCGACATCGACGCGGTCGGCGGTGACCAGTTCGCCGGTTTCGAGATTGAACGACGCCCATGGCTTGGGCATGCGGCCGAAGGTCATCTTCTGGATCGGCTGGCCGGTGGTCGAATTCATGATCGTTGCAGTGACAGGCATGGGCGGCGGGTAGCCCCTGCCCCGCCCGTCTGTCCAGTTCAGAAACGCACGTCCCAGCCCAGCGTGAACGTCCGACCGCGCCCTGCGAAGAAGGCGAAGTTGTCGGTCGGAAGCCGGGTATCGCTGTTATAATCGATATAAAAGCGATCGAAGATGTTCTGCGCGCTCAGCGTCACGCCGCCGAACCTGGTCTGATACCGGAGTTGCGCGTCGGTCACGTCATATCCGCCGAAATTATTGTCGGGGTTCGGGTTCGCCTTTCCCCGGAACGTCCGCGACAGGTAGAATTGCGTCTGGACGCGCGCAGTGAGCGGACCGTGCGTGACATCGGCGGCAAGGTTCAGGCGATTGGGCGAGATGTTGGTGCCGTCGAGATCGGTATCGACCACGCCGTCGCCGGGTGCGCGGTCGCTGTCATAGCGGCCGAGGATATGGGCATAGCCGGTCGAGACGCGCAGCCCCGGCAGCGGGGTCTGTACGGCGAGGCTGACCTCCAACCCCTCGATCTCCACGCGCTGGCGCTGGACTTCGAAAATGCCGTTGCCCTGCGCGATCAGCAACTGGCCGCGATCGCTCGACGACCAGAAATAGGTGGTGCTGGCGTCGAGCGGCCCGCGCTTCACCTCGACGCCGACCTCGCGATTGTTCGACACGACCGGCTGGATATCGAGGAAATTGTCCAGCCGGACGTTCGGCGTGGCGATGGCGCGGGTGATGCGGCCGATATCGGCCATGGTGAAGCCCTGTGCATAGCTGGCATAGGCGCGAACGCCGGTGACGGGTTCGAAGATCGCCCCGCCGTTGAACAGCAGGTCGCTGAATTTCGGGCTGCCGCCGGTCACCGCGACCCCGCCATAGGTCGCGACGTTGCGCCCGTCATAGGTGTTCGACGCAAGCGTGCGGAAATCGTCGATGCCGACCCGCACATTTTCCCAGCGCGCCCCGCCGGCCAGCCGGACGACCCCGTCGAACAGCTTCAGATTGGCCTGGGCAAACGGAGCGAGGCTGCGAAAGTCGGCGGGCGGAACCCAGATGCGATTCGTCGCGATCAACCGCTGCTCGGTCCGGTCGATCAGCGCGTCGAAGCCGATCGTCGCGACCAGCGCCTCGAAGCCCGGCACGGCGCGCTCGTAGCTGAGCTTCGCCCCCAATTTGCGCGAACGGTTTTCCGACTGGTCGAACAACGTCCCGACCGGCGCCAGTGCCGGGTCCTGAAAGGTCGGAGTGAAGGTCACTTCCCCGCCAAAGGTGTCGTGCGTGCGGTTGAAGAAGAACTGGGTGACGAGATTGCCCCCGAACAGGTCGCTGTCGGTATAGGACAGCGACAGCGCTTCGGCCCGGTTGGCGGCCGGCTTGCCGGGCGGCGTCCCGCGTACCGCGCTGGTCGGCAGGCCGGTACGACGGTTGCCGGCGATCGCGATATAATCGCCGTCGCCGTTCAGTTCGTAGCGATTGGCGATCAGGTCGAGCCGCCCGGTCGCGCCGACCGCGAGCCCCAGCCGCGCGAAAAAATCGGTCGCGCGCGAATCCTGCGTTTCGCCCTGCGTCAGGTTGACGCCGATCCGCCGGTCGCGCGCGTCGTAGAATGCGCCACGCCGTTCGTAACTGGCCCCGAATGTCGCGTCGAACCGCCCGGCCTTATACTGGACCAGCCCGGCCGCCTTGCCGCCAGAGCCGTCCTTGTCGAAGTCGTCGGCGGTCGTCGCCTGCACCAGCGCCCGGCCGCTGACGCCCTCTTCGCGCGGTGCGCCGACCGTCACCTGGTTCACGATGCCGCCGGTGCCGCCGACACCCTGCAACGCGTTCGAACCATAGATCAGTTCGACCCGATCGATGAAGAAGCCATCGATGGTAAAGCCGTCGCGGCTGCCATCGCGCAGCGGCGTCGTCTGCGGGATGCCATTGATCGCATAGAGCGGCGAGCGACCGCGCAGCGTCTCCCCCGCGCCCGATAATTTGCCGCGTGTCGGCGAAAAGCTGGGCGTCAGCGTGGCGACGGCATCGGTGATGCTGCCCGACAGCGCGATCTGCTGGTCGAGCGCCTGCTTGTCGATCAGGTCGATGGTCAGCGGCAACGCATTGGGCGGCAGGATGGTGCGGGCGGCGGTGATGACGATCTCGTCGTCGACCGGTCGCGCGGCGGTCGTGGCCGCTTCCGGTCCCGCTTCCTGTGCGATCACCGGCTGCGGCACCAGTGCGAGCGCCGCCCCGATCATCCAGCGCGAACGCCGCGTTTCCGACACCATCATCATTTCCCCCGCGCAACAATTGACCTCATCTTGCGCGGCCGCTATCGCGATCAATTATCAATAGCAAGCGCAGATGAGCGAACCGTCGATGATCCGCAACGTTCTTTTCCAGCTTCACTGGTTCCTCGGGATCACCGCCGGGCTGGTGCTGGCGGTGATGGGCGTGACCGGCGCGTCGCTCAGCTTCGAGCCGGAAATCCTTGCCGCGCTGAACCGGGATCGGCCGGTTGCCGCTGGTACGCGGCTGTCGGGGCCGGTGCTGGCGGAGCGGTTTGCGGTGCAGAAGCCGGGGGCGACGATCACGCGGCTGACCGTTCCCGCCGATTCCAGCGAGCCGACGCTGGTCGGCTATACGCTGCCCGGATCGAAGGAACGACATGTCGAACGGATCGACCCCGCGACCGGGCGACTGACGGGCACGCTCAAGGGAAGCGCCGTGTTCGAGGTGATGGAGGATCTGCACCGTTGGCTGGCGCTGCCCGACGACGGCGACGGTATCGGTCGGCAGATTACCGGTTTCTCGGCGATCGCGTTGATCTATTTCGCGCTTTCCGGCCTGTATCTGCGCTGGCCGAAACGCCCGCTCGACTGGCGCAACTGGGTCGTGCTCGATCTGCGCAAGACCGGGCGCAACCTGTATCGCGCGCTCCACGCCGTGATCGGTGGCTGGGTGTTGGTATTCTACCTTCTCAGCGGGCTGACCGGGCTATGGTGGTCCTATGACTGGTATCGCGACGGGGTGAAGGCGATGCTGGTCGCGCAGGTCGCCGAGAGCAAGCCGGACAAGGGGGCGAAGGCCGACCTTTCGCTGGCATGGTCGGGGTTCGAACGCGCGACCGAAGGCCGCCGGTACGACCGCATCGTCGCCAGCGTCCGCGACAACCAGGTGCAGTTCCGCGCGAAACTGCCCGGCGCGCGGCACGACCGGGTGACCGACGAACTGACCATCGACGGGACCAGCGGGGCGGTGCTGTCGGCAACGCCCTATGCCATGCGGACCGTCGGCGAGGATATCGTCACCAGCGTCTATGAACTGCATCGCGGTGCCTATTTCGGGGTCGCCGGGCGTATCGCGATCCTGCTCGCCAGCCTGTCGATGCCGTTGTTCACCATTACCGGCTTCCTGCTCTATTTCGCCCGACGGCGGCGCAAGGCGGCGCTGGCGGCGGTCGTCGGCGATACGCCCGACCGGCCGGTCGCGGAGGCGACGACGCTGGTCGCCTATGCCAGCCAGACCGGATCGGCCGAACGGCTCGCCCGGTTGACCGCCGAGGCGCTGCCCGCCGCCGCCGCGCTGCCGATCGCCGCGCTCGACGATGCGGCGCTGGCGCGGGTGAAGCGGCTATTCGTGATCGCGAGCACTTATGGCGAAGGCGAACCGCCCGACAATGCGCGTGGTTTCGCGCGCGCGCTCGATCGCGCTGCCCCCGATCTGTCGCACCTCGAATATGCGGTGATGGCGCTGGGCGACCGCGAATATGCCGAGTTCTGCGCGTTCGGCCACCGGGTCGATCGCTGGCTGCACGACAGCGGCGCGACCCGGCTGTTCGATGCGGTCGAGGCCGATGGCGAGGATGCCGATGCGCAGCGACACTGGCAACGGCAGCTGGCGGGTCTGGGCGCGCGGACCGATCAACCCGACTGGGCACCGGCGGCGATGGGAGAATGGCGGCTGGTCGACCGGCGGCTGCTCAATCCGGGCAGCAGCGGCGGGGAGGCATGGCATATCGCGCTCGAACCGATCGGCGCGACCGTCGACTGGATGCCGGGCGATATCGTCGAGGTCGTGCCGCAGCAGGATGCCCGCAGGGTCGATGCCTTTCTGAACGCAGCGGGGATCGCGGATACGCCGGAGATGCGGGCGTTGCTGATGACGCGGATCCTTCCCGACGCGGCGGATGCGGATGTCGCGACACTCAAGCCGATCGGGCACCGCGAATATTCGATCGCATCGATCGCGGCATCGGGCCGGGTCGAATTGATCGTGCGGCGCTGTCCCGCCGCCGATGGCTATGACGGGCTGGGATCGGGGTGGCTGTGCCACGGCGCGCCGCTGGGCGGGACGATCGCGGCGCGGGTCCGGGCGAACCCCGCCTTCCATCCGCCACGCGACGCGGCAACGCCGCTGGTGCTGATCGGCAACGGCACCGGGCTGGCCGGGCTGCTCGCCCATGTGCGGCATCGCGCGGTACAGGGTGGCGGGCCGGTCTCGCTCTATTGGGGCGAGCGACAGGCGGCACAGGACGATTTCCACGCAGTCGAGCGGCAGGCGCTGGCCGACCGGGGCGTAGTGACGCGGTCGATCACGACCTGGTCCCGCGATCCGGGCGGCCATCGCTATGTGCAGGACGCGGTCGCGGCGGACGCGCCGGCGATCGCCGAGGCGGTTGCCGCCCGAGCGACGATCTATGTCTGTGGCAGCGTGCAAGGCATGGCACCGGCGGTCCATGCCGCGCTGGCGACGATCCTCGGCGAGACGGCGATCGAGGCGATGCTGGACGAAGGACGCTATCGCCGCGACATCTACTGATCGTCGGTCAGTGGCGATGCTCGCGGCGCAACCGGTAGCGGCCATCGGCATAGTCATCGAACAACCCGGTGATCGCGGGATGGTCGACCGGCTCCTCGCTGTGGTCGGCGATCAGATTCTGCTGGCTGACATAGGCGACATAGCTCGCCTCGGCATTCTCGGCGAGCAGGTGGTAGAAGGGCTGGTCCTTGCGCGGGCGTGCTTCGGCGGGGATCGACTGATACCATTCCTCGCTGTTGGCGAAGATCGGGTCGATATCGAAGACGACCCCGCGAAAGTCGAACAGACGGTGGCGCACGACGTCGCCGATCGAAAAACGGGCATGGGCGACCGGCGGCAACGGCGTGCCGCGGTCGAGCGAGGGGGAGGACGGGGCCTTCATGCGAAATAATCTAGGTCCGATGTGCGATTGCAGCAAGGAGGCGCTTGCAAGTCGCGAATCCTTGGGCTAACCGGCCTCCCTCGCTGACCACCGTGCCGCGCTGACCTGCGGCATGGAGCGAGAAACCTCTGCGGAGAGGTGGCAGAGTGGTCGATTGTACCGCACTCGAAATGCGGCGTGCCTTAACGGGTACCGAGGGTTCGAATCCCTCCCTCTCCGCCAGATACCTCCCCTTCGAAGCGCATCGCGATGAAGCCGCCCGGATGAGCGGCGCTTCCTTTCCTGCTCATGGTCCGTCCGTCGCGCCGCGCGACTGAGTTGATCCGACCGCCGATCGGCCGCGGTGGCTTCCGGTTCGGTGACGCGTCGCGATCCGACAGGTGACCAAAAGTTCATGCCATGCTCACCGCCCCGCCCGGACCGCAGCGCTAAGCGGCGGGGCATGGCCGTAGCGTGCGGCCGGTGCAGCCAGGGTCGACCGTGTGAGCAAGCCGATTTTCTTCGATCCGACCGGGCGTCGCGGTGTGTGGGCACGGCGGAGCGTGGCGTTGCTGATCCTTGCGGTCATCGCCGCGGCGGTGGCGTTCGCAACGACGCTGGTGGCGACGCCGCGCACGCTGGGCATTCCCCTGCCCTTTGCCCGGCGCCATGGCGAGGCGTTCGCACCGCGCAGCGATACGACGGGGCGGCATGGGCGGTGGTTGCCGCACGCTACCTCGCCCAAGACCGGCGGCACGCCGCTGACGATCGGTTTCTATGCCCCCGATACGGCAGGCGGGATCGCGTCGTTGCAGCGGCACCTCGCCACGCTCGATTGGGTCGTGCCCGCCTATGTCAGCGTGGTCGGTACACAATTGCACGCGATCGACGATCCGCGGCTGGAGCAGGTGCTCGCCGGAGCGCGCCATGCCCCGAAATTGTTGCCGATGGTGCAGAATTTGACCGATTCCGACTGGGACGGCGCGGGCGCGGCGCAGATGCTGGCCGATCCGACGGCGCGCAAGGCACTGATCGACCAGCTGGTCGCGGTCGTGAAGGCGCGCCATGCCGCCGGGCTGGTGATGGATTATGAAAGCCTGCCCGCCGCCGCCGTGGCGCGCTATCCGGCGTTTCTCGCGCAGTTGAACGCGGCGCTTCCCAAGGACGCGGTGCTGGCCGTGACGGCACCGGCGGGCGATCCCGACTGGCAGCTGGCCGACCTTGCCAGTGCCACCGACCGCGTCATCCTGATGGCCTATGACGAACACTGGGAAAGCGGGTCGGCCGGGCCGATCGCGTCGCAGCCATGGTTCGTGGGTCAGGTCGAAAGCGCGTTGCGACAGGTCGGTCGCGACAAGCTGGTCGTGGCGCTGGGCAGCTATGCCTATGACTGGCATGACGGCAGCGCCGACGCGCTGTCGATCGAGGAAGCATGGCTGGCCGCGCATGATTCGTCGGCGACGGTCGGGTTCGATCGCGCCAGCGGCAATGCCGGCTTCGCCTATCAGGACGAACGCGGCAGCCAGCACAAGGTGTGGATGCTGGATGCGGCGACCAGCTGGAACCAGATGGCGGCGCTGCGGCGGCTGGGGATCGATGCGGTCGCGATGTGGCGGCTGGGCAGCGAGGATGCCGGGTTCTGGAACGACCTGACCGCCTATCGCACCACCGACCGCGTGCCGCGCATCACGCAGTTGCAATCGGCGCTGAACGTCGATGTCGAGGGGAGCGGCGAAGTGCTGCGCATCACCGCGCGGCCGACGCCGGGACAGCGTAGCGTCACCTTCGATCGCAACGGCATGATCGCCAACGAGGCCTATGCCGCACTGCCGACGCCCTATGTCGTGCAGCGCGCCGGTGCCGCCGATCCGAAAGCGATCGCGCTGACCTTCGACGACGGACCCGACGCGACGTGGACGCCGCAGATTCTCGACGCGCTGGAGGCGGCGCATGTCCCGGCGACCTTCTTCGTCGTCGGGGAGAATGCGATCGAGCATCCCGGGCTGTTGCAACGGATCGTCCGCGACGGCGACGAGATCGGGAACCACAGCTATACCCATCCCAATCTGGCGACGACAGGCGAGCGGACGACGACGCTGGAGCTGAACGCCACGCAGCGGCTGATCGAGGCATATACGGGCCGGTCGACGACGCTGTTCCGCGCGCCCTATTTCGGGGATGCCGAGCCGACGACGATGGACGAGATCGCGCCCGCGCTGCTGGCACAGGATCTGGGCTATACGGTGGTCGGGCTGCACGTCGATCCCAATGACTGGCAGCGGCCGGGCACCGATGCGATCGTCCGGCAGGTGGTCGAGCAGGTCGAGGACGCCAGCGCCGACAGTTCACGCAACGTCGTGCTGCTGCACGATGGCGGCGGCGACCGGGCGCAGACGGTGGCGGCGCTGCCCCGGATCATCGCGATCCTGCGGTCCAAGGGCTATCGCTTCGTCACCGCCTCCGCACTGGTCGCCGTGCCGCGCGCCGTCGCGATGCCGGTGATCGCCGGGCGCGATCTGGCGGCGGTGCGGACCGACGTTGCGATCTTCATCGTTATCGCCGCGATATCGGTGCTGCTGGCGTGGCTGTTCTACCTCGCCATCGCGCTGGGCATGGCGCGGGCGGTGCTGATGGCGGGGCTGGCATGGTTCCAGTCGCGGCGCGAACGGCCAACGCCGCCGGTGTTCCAGCCGAGCGTCACGGTCATCATCCCCGCCTATAACGAGGAGCGGGTGATCGCCGATTCGGTCGCGCGGGTGTTGGCCAGCGACTATCCGGGGCTGCACGTCATCGTCGCCGATGACGGGTCGAAGGACGGGACGAGTGCGGTGGTCCGTGCCCGCTTCGACGACGATCCGCGCGTCACGCTGCTGACGCTGGTCAATGGCGGCAAGGCGGCGGCGCTCAACCGGGCGCTGTTGCAGGCCGAGGGCGAGGTCATCATCGCGCTCGACGCCGATACCCAGTTCGAGACGACGACGATCGCCCGGCTGGCGCGCTGGTTCGAGGACCCGGCGCTGGGCGCGGTGGCGGGCGATGCGCGCGTTGGCAACCGGGTCAATCTGGTCACGCGCTGGCAGGCGGTCGAATATATCACCGCGCAGAACCTCGAACGCCGCGCGCTGGCCGGGTTCGATGCGATGACGGTGGTGCCGGGCGCGGTCGGCGCATGGCGGCGCGCGGCGCTCGATGCGGTCGGCGGCTATCCCGAGGATACGCTGGCCGAGGATCAGGACCTGACCATCGCCATCCAGCGCGCCGGGTGGCGCGTCACCTACGACCCCAATGCGGTCGCATGGACCGAGGCACCGGAGACGTTCAAGGCGTTGGCGAAGCAGCGCTATCGCTGGGCATTCGGGACGCTGCAATGCCTGTGGAAGCACCGCGCGATCCTGCGCACCGGCAAACCCGCGGGACTGGCGCGGATCGGCCTGCCGCAGGCATGGCTGTTCCAGATCGCGTTCGCTGCGGTCTCTCCGCTGATCGATCTGGCGCTGCTGCTGTCGATCGTCGGTACGGCGGTGCGGGTGGCGCAGCATGGCTGGGCACAGACCAGCGGCGACGTGTCGCAAATGGGACTCTACTGGCTGTGCTTCACCGCGATCGACGTGGCGTGCGGCTGGGTCGCCTATCGGCTGGACGGGAGCAAGGCCCGCTATCCCGCACATCTGCTGGTCGCGCAGCGGCTGGTCTATCGCCAGATCATGTACTGGGTCGTCCTGCGCGCGATCGCGTCGGCGATCGGCGGGTTCGTCGTCGGATGGGGCAAGCTGGAACGGACCGGGAGCGTGCAGGCGGCGGCGTAAGCCGTCTGCCTGCACCGCATCGGCTGACCAGACGATCAGCGCGGCAACGTCATCCGGACGATCAGGCCGGGATCGTTGTCGCCGAGTTCCAGCGTCCCGCCATGCAGCCGTGCGACCGCCGCGACCAGCGGCAGGCCGAGCCCTGCCCCGCTCTCGTGCCGCGACGGGTCCAGCCGACCGAAGCGTTGCAGCGCCGCCGCCCGGTGTTCGGGCAGGATGCCGGGTCCGTCGTCGCGAACCACGACGGCAACGGTCCCGGTATCGGCCTCGACCGACAGACGGACCGTTCCCGCACCATATTTCAACGCGTTATCGATCAGGTTTGATACCGCCTGTCCGACCATCTCGCGGTGGACATCGGCGATGACCGGGCCGGCCGGCAGGACCGCAATCGCCAGTCCGCGATCCTCGGCAAGGGGGTCGAACAGATCGGCGAAGTCGGCCACCAGAGCCGTCAGATCGGTCGGGCTGAAGGCTTCGCGGCCGATCCCCGCCTCGGCGCGCGTGATGCGCAGGGCGGTGTCGAGCATCCCGAGCAACCGGTCGCCCTCGTCCATCGCGCGCAGCACCGCGATCCGGCCGTCTTCGGTATCGGCGGCGGCCAGTGCCCGTTCCAGCGTCGCGCGCAGGCGCGTCAGCGGCGATCGGAGGTCGTGGGCCAGGGCGTCGGTCGCCATCTTCAATTCGCCGACCAGCATCGCGATCCGGTCGAGCATCGCGTTGACCGACTGTCCGAGCTTGTCGAACGCGTCGCGCCCGCCCGGCAAGGCGACGCGACGGTCGAGATCGCCGGCCGTGACCGCCGCGACGGTATCGACGGTGCGCCACAGCCGCCGGGCGATGATCCGCGCCGCGACCCATCCGGCAAGGGCGGCAAGCGCGAGCGCGACGATCATCGCGGCGACCATCGCCATTTCCATGGCACCGACAAACGCCCGTTCGCCCTCGATCACATGCCCGGTCAGCAGCCGGGTGCCGTCGGGCAGGACGGTCCCGATCACCCGCATCGATTCGGGCCGGTCGCGACGGACGCGGAACAGTTCGATCGTGGCGGGCGATCCGGGGGACACGTTGGGCGGCCACGCCGCGACATTCCCGGCCAGCGGCGTACCGTCGCGCGCCGTCACCAGCACCACCGACAAAGGCCGGTCGCTGCGGTCGAGCCGCAATTCGACCGCCGCCCGCAAGCCCGGCACGCCCCGCGCCGCCCATGCCTCCAGCAGGGTTGCGCGCAGCCGTTGCGCTTCTTGCGTGGCGCTGGCGGTCAGGCGGGTTTCGGTGATCGTCCGCACCGTCAGCAGCGTCACCGCCGCCCCGGCCAGTTGCAGCGCAAAGACCAAGGCGGCAAATCGCAGCGTCGCCGACCGGGTGAGCAGCCTCAGGGTTCGACCCCCAGCTTATAGCCCGACCCGCGCACGGTATGCAGCAGGCGACGCGGCTCGCCATCGTCGATCTTGCGGCGCAGACGGCTGATATGCACGTCGGTCACGTTGCTGCCCGGATCGAAGTGATAGTCCCAGACGCCCTCCAGCAACATGGTCCGCGTCACCACCTGTCCGGCATGGCGCAGCAGATATTCGAGCAGCCGGAATTCCCGCGGTTGCAGGTCGATGACCCGCGCGCCGCGCCGCACCCGGCGTGCCAGCAGGTCCATCGTCAGATCATCGCAGGTCAGCATCGTTTCGGCCGCCGGCGCACCGGCCGGCTGCCGCCGGGTCAGCAGCCGCACCCGCGCCAGCAATTCGGCAAAGACGAACGGTTTGGTCAGATAATCGTCGGCCCCCTGCGTCAGCCCCGCCACCCGGTCGTCGGGCGATCCCATCGCCGACAGGATCAGCACCGGCGTCGTCACGCCGGCGGCGCGCATCGCCGCAATCGTCGCCATCCCGTCCATCTGCGGCAGCATCCGGTCCATGACGATACAGTCATACCCGCCGTCGATCGCGTGGAATAATCCGTCGCGCCCATTGGCGGCACGATCGACCACGAACCCCGCTTCGGTCAGCCCCTTGCCGATATAGGCTGCGGTCTCTTCATCGTCCTCGACGGTCAGGATCTTCACGTGACGCCACCTCCGGCGGTCGCAATATCAGCGAGTGGGCACCGACGTCACCCCTTGCCGCGACATGCAAGAGAACGGGACCGGCAGCGAGGTTCCACATGTCGGCAGAGGCTGGCGCATGGCCCGCGACGGCGTCGACGACGTCGCCGACCCGCAAGCCCGACCGCGCCGCCATGCCATCGGTGCGCAGACTGGTAACGACCCAGCCATCGGGCAGGCTGTGTGGGGCAAGGGTCGCGCCGTCCGCGGCGAAGGTCCCGCCATCCACAGCGACGCCGCGCCATCCGGCGATCAGCACCGCGCAGGCGACCAGTCCGCACAGCGTCATGCCGCGGACGATAGCGAAACGGGGTGCGTCGTGAACCGGCATCCTGCGACTCCTCTACGCAGACCCTGCACGGCGCGACCCGACCGGACGATGGGCGACAGATGACGATGCGGTCATGTTGCGATTGACACGGGCGCGGCGGCATGGCGGTGATGCGGTCATGCAGCCACCCCGATCGCGCCCGCCGCGGCGCATCACCATCGTCGACGTCGCCCGTCATGCCGCCGTATCGACCAAGACCGTATCGCGCGTGCTGAACGGCGAGCCGCACGTCACCGACGCGGTGCGCGACCGGGTGCGCGAGGCGGTCCGCACGCTCGACTATCATCCCAACATCATGGCGCAGGGATTGGCGCGGCAACGGTCGCATCTGATCGGGCTGGTCTATGAAAATCCCTCGCCCAGCTATGTGGTCGACCTGCAGATGGGGGTGCTCGACCGGTTGCGCGGCGAACGGTATCGGCTGGTGGTGCTGCCGGTCCGTTCGGTCACCGACCATGCCGACGAGGTCGTCGGGCTGCTGCGATCGGCGGCGGTCGACGGCGTGGTGCTGGCCCCGCCGGCATCGGACAGCCGCCGCATCCTCGACGAACTGACCGCGATCGGCATGCCCTTTGCCCGGATCGCGCCGACCCGCTGGCCCGAACTGACCCCCGGCGTGGTCGTCGACGACGTCGTCGCCGCGTGCGAGGTCGCGGCACTCGTCCTGAAGCAGGGGCACCGGCGGATCGGCATCATCAAGGGCGATCCGACCCATGCCGCCGCCGAGGCGCGCATGGCGGGCTATGCCAAGGCATTCGCCGCCGCCGGCCTGTCGATCGATCCCGATCTGGTGCTCGATGGACTGTTCACGTTCGATTCCGGCTTCGCGGCGGCGCAGACGCTGCTCGCGCGGCGCGACCGGCCGACCGCGATCCTCGCGCAGAATGACGACATGGCGGTCGGTGCGCTGATGGCCGCGCGGGAGGCGGGGATCGACGTGCCGGGCGACCTGTCGATCGTCGGTTTCGACGATTCCGAAATCGCGCGCATCACCTGGCCCCGGATCACCACGATGCGCCAGCCGGTGTTCGACATGGCGGTCAGCGCGACCACCCTGTTGCTCGACCAGCTGGGCGGTGCACAGGTGCCAGCCAACGTCGCGCACGAACATCATCTGGTCGAACGCGATTCACTCGCGGCCGCACCGGGCCCCTAGGCACCCGGTTCGCCGGTCGTCACCCGTGCCGTCTCGCTCCTGCGCAGCGCCGCCAGCAACGCGCCGCTGGTATAGGGTTTGGCAAGAACGATCGCATCCGCTTCCCCGGCGACCGCGCCGGGATCGCCGGTTGCGAAGACCACCAACGCTTCGGGGCGCAGCGTGCGGGCGCGCTGGGCCAGTTCGCGGCCCGACGCGCCGGGCAGGTTGACGTCGGTGACCAGTATGTCGACCGGTGCGGTCTGCAACGCGGTGACCGCTTCCTCGGCGCTGGCCGCCTCCACGACGACGAAACCCGCTTCCTGCAACATCTCGGCGCTGCTCATGCGGATGAGCCCGTCATCCTCCACCAGCAGGATCGTGCGTCGGATGGTCGGCGGCGTGGTGATCGCGACCGGCCGGCTGTCGGCGATCTGCGGTTGCAGCGTCGCGAGGTTGCGCTGCTGCTGGTTCGACAGGACATGGCGAATCTTCCGCGCCAGCGCCTCGCGCGTATAGGGTTTGGACAACAGCTGCACGCCCTTGTCCAGCCGCCCGCCATGAACGATCGAGTTCTCGGTATAGCCGCTGGTGAACAATACGGCGAGGCCGGGCAGCCGCTCGCGGGCCTTGCGCGCCATTTCGGGGCTCTTCAGCGCGCCCGGCATGACGACGTCGGTGAAGAGCAGGTCGATCGGCATCCCGCTTTCGATCACCGCAAGGCCGCTGGCAGCGTCGGACGCTTTCAGCACGCGATAGCCGAGGTCGCCGAGCATCTCGACCACGGTGGTTCGGACTTCCTCGTCATCCTCGACGATCAGCACCGTCTCGGTCCCGCCGCGCACCGGACCGGTGTCGACCTGCACCTCGACATCCTCGGACTCCATGGCCCGCGGCAGATAGAGCTTGATCGAGGTACCGTGCCCGACTTCCGAATAGATTTTGACGTGGCCGCCCGACTGTTTGACGAAGCCATAGACCATCGACAGGCCCAGCCCCGACCCCTTGCCTTCGGGCTTGGTCGAAAAGAACGGTTCGAACACCCGCGCGACGATGTCGGGGGACATGCCGCTGCCGGTGTCGGTCACCGCCAGCATGACATATTGCCCCGGAACGACCTCCTCGTTCGTGCGGGCATAGGCGTCGTCGAGATGAGCGTTCGACAGCTCGATGGTCAGCTTGCCCCGCCCCTCCATCGCGTCGCGCGCGTTGATGGCGAGGTTGAGCAGCGCATTCTCGATCTGCCCCGGATCGATGAAGGTATTCCACAAGCCGCCGGCGAAGACCGTTTCGATCTGGATCGCCTCGCCGATCGCCCGGCGCAGCATGTCGTCCATGCCCTGTACGAAGCGGGTGACGTTGACGACCTTCGGCTCCAGTGCCTGACGACGACCGAATGCCAGCAACTGGCTGGCGAGCCGTGCGCCGCGCGAAACGCCCGCCATCGCATTGTCGACCCGGCGTTCCGCCTTGGCATTTCCGACGACGTCACGCGTGAGCAATTGCAGATTTCCGCCAATGACTTGCAACAGATTGTTGAAGTCGTGTGCGATGCCGCCGGTCAGCTTGCCGACGGTCTCCATCTTCTGCGATTGCGCGAGTTGCGCCTCGGCCTGCCGCCGCTCGGCGATCTCCGCGATCACGCGGGTTTCGAGCGTTTCGTTGAGGCTGCGCAGCTGATCCTCGGCCCGTTCGCGATGCCGGACCTGCCGGGCAAGGCTGTCGGCCTGTTCGCGCAATGCCGCTTCGGCGGCGCGCTGGTGCGAGATGTCGGTATGGACGCCGACCCATTCGGTGATGTCGCCGGCATCGTCGAGGATCGGCAGGGCGCGGATGGCGAAGATACGCCATTCGCCGTCGTGCCGCCGGACGCGGTGTTCGTGCACGAACATGCTGCGCGCCGCGACCGCGATATTCCACGCGTCGATCGTCGCGGCGGCATCATCGGGATGGACCGCCGATGCCCAGCCGAAATCCTGATATTCGTCGAACGCCTGCCCGGTCAACGCCGCCCAGCCGGGCTGTTCGCCGACCATCCGGCCATCGGCGCTGTTGGTCCACAATACCCCGTGCACCGCCTGCATCGCGGTGCGGAACCGGCTGTTGCTCGCCTTGATCGCGGCGGCGTCGCGGGCGCGTTCGGTGATGTCGATGCCCAGAATATAAACGCCGACCGTCTGCCCGCTATCGTCCCGATGCGGGACATAGCGTATCTCGAACGCACGGCGGCCGAGCGTCCGGTGCTGAAGCGCGGTTTCGCCGACGATCCATTCGCCGGTCAGCGCCGCATCGATATCACCCTGCCGGTCGCGATACAGTTCCTCGCCGATCACCTCACGGATATGCCGGCCGACCATCGCGTCCGGTGCGCCGCCGAACCAGCTTTCATAATTGGCGTTGACGAAGCGGTAGCGGTGATCGCGATCGATATACGAAACGAGCATCGGCACGGCATCGGCGATGCGGCGCAGTTCGGCCTCGCTCGCCGCCAGCCGCGCCTCGATCATCTTGCGCGCGCTGTTGTCGATGACGGTGCACAGGACGCCACCGGCGACGCCCTCTCCATCGACGACCGGCGTGTAATACAGGTCGAGGGTCAACGTTTCCGACCTGTTCGTGCGCGAAAAGACGGTCGGCCGGTCGCGGAACGACTGGCTCTCGCCGCGCAACGCCGCTGGCAGCACGGTTCGATAATGGTCCCACAGTTCGGGAAACGCGTTTCTGACCGGGGTGCCGAACACCTCCGGATGGCGTTCGCCGACGATCGCGCGATAGGCGTCGTTGTAGAACAGGATATGGTCCGGGCCCCAGACCAGCATCTTGGCCACCGGCGAATTGACGATGTTCGCAATCGTCGCCCGCATCTGCGACGGCCATTGCGCGGGCGGACCGAGCGGCGTGCCGGCCCAGTCGCGCGCCCGGATCAGCGCGCCGCATTCGCCGCCGGCCGCCGGCCAGTCCTTTGCCACCATGCCGCATTCCGCACCGGCGGAGCGCAACGCGTGCAAGCCGGCACGGACGACGTCGTCGGCATTGGCATAGCCCCCGCCTGCCACCGCATCGGCGACGAACGCTTCCAGTTCGGGGGACAGCGATACGGTGCTGGTACGTCGTCCGGTCATCGCGAACATCTCATGCAACTCATATTGTGTGTCAACGCGTGCGACGGCTTCATGCGGCGGCGGCCACCTCCGGCGCGGCAGACGGAGCGGCGCGGTCGCCGATCGGCGTCACGACCGTCGCGACGTCCGGCGCGGTCACGCTGCCGCTGCGTTCCAGCTTGCCCCAGCCGACGCGCGGTCCGCTCATCGCCGCCGCCAGCGCGCGCAGGACCACCGCGTACAGCAACTGGCGATAGCCGAACCGCTGCGCCAGCATCCGCAGCGGCGGCAGACGTTCGCCCCTGCCCTCCAGCTGGTAGGCGACCCAGCCGCAGGCGAGATCGATCGCAGTGAACGCCGCCCAGTAGAGCGCGACCCAGCCGACATCGCCGCCCGCCGCTTCCCACCCGCGATCGGCGATCCGCCACGCGGTGGTGACGATGCTCCCGACCAGCGCCACGTCGATCAGCGGCGCGGCCAGCGTGAACAGCACCTGGAAAACCAGTGCCTGCGGCAGCCCCAGCAATGCCAGCCCGCGCGGACGACCCCGGCCGATGATCGCGCGGTGCTTCCACAGGCATTGCAGCGTGCCATAGGCCCAGCGATAGCGCTGACGGAACAGTCCCCGCGCGGTCTCCGGCGCTTCGGTCCATGCGATCGCCTCCATGTCGCAGGCGACGTGCCAGCCGGCGCGCTGGATCGCGATGGTCAGGTCCTGATCCTCGGCCAGCGTATCGTCGGGATATCCGCCGACCGAATCGAGCGCCGCGCGCCGCCACGCCCCGACCGCCCCCGGCACGACCGTCACCGCGCCCAGCGCATGCAACGCGCGCCGTTCGAGGTTCTGTGCGGTGATATATTCCAGCGCCTGCCACCGGGTAATCAGGTTGACGCGATTGCCGACCTTCGCATTGCCCGCGACCGCGCCGATCGCCGGATCGGCGAACCAGCGCAGCAGCTTCGCAATCGTGTCGGCCTCGAACTGGGTGTCGGCGTCGAGCGCGACGACGACATCGCCCTTGGCGATCTGTAGCGCGGTGTTGAGCGCACGTGCCTTGCCGCCGTTTTCCAGTGTCAGCAGCCGGACGCGCGGATCGATGCCAAACGCGGTCCGGACGATGTCGGACGTACCGTCGGTCGAGCCGTCGTCGATCACGATGACGTCGATCCGGACGCCGACGCTGCCGAGGATGCGGCGCACCGATGCCTCGATCACCCGTGCTTCGTTGAACGCCGGGATCAACACCGACACCGACGTCGGAACCAGATGCGGTGCGGCCGGCGGCGGACCACCCCGGCGCGCGGCGAACATCGCCAGCCCGGCCAGGGCGACCGACCGGGCGATGCCGATGGCGATCACCAGCAGGAACGCCGTCATCAACAGGTCGCGGGTCAGGCTGACGCCGCCGAACAGGCCGCGCGCACTCGCCGCTTCGCTCGCTTGCGCGCCCCGCAACACCGGCATCACCTGATCGCGCGACAGCCCGGCGAGCCGCGACACGCCGACCAGTTCATAGCCACGTGCACGCAACCCGCGAATGATCCCCGGCAGCGCCGCCAGCGTCCGGCTGCGATCACCGCCCGAATCGTGGAGCAGAACGATTTGGGTCGGGCGATCGGCGGTGCCGACCTGAACCTGGGCGATCGTCCGCTGTACGATCTGCTGCGGCGACGGCGTTTGCCAGTCGTGCGGGTCGACGTTCAGACCGACCGTCAGATAGCCGAGTTCGGCCCCGACCCGCGTCGCATGCAGTTCGTCGCCACGATCGGGATCGGCGTCGCCGAGGAACGGCGGACGGAACAGCCGCATCGCCCGCCCGGTATAGGCCTCGACCAGCCGTTCGGTCGCGGTCAGTTCCAGCCGGATCGCTTGCGGGGAGCGGTGCGACAGATTGGCATGCGAGGTGCTGTGATTGCCGAGTTCGCTACCCTCCGCGACGATCCGTCGCAGGATCGGCCCCTGCCCCAGCGCATTGGCACCGGTAACGAAGAAGGTGGCGGGCGCGCCTTCGCGCTTCAGCACGTCGAGGATGCGGGGTGTCCAGAGCGGGTCGGGACCATCGTCGAAGGTCAGCGCGACCATGCGCCGCTGCGCGCCGGTGCGCTGGACGATATCGGGTCCGGGCAGGCGATCGACCCGCGCCGCGCGGACCATGCCGCTGGCGTCGGACCGCAGCGTGCGGTGTCCGGCGGTCGCGCCGGCGTCCAGCCGCAACACCTCGCCCTGCCCTAGCAGCGTCACGCCCGCTGGCTGCGGCAGGGTTCCGGTCCCGGTGGCGGAACCGGTACGGGCGACGGTCCAGAAATGCGGGTCCTCGCTGCCCATGCGCCACAGCGCGACCGCATGCGCGCCGGCGACCGACGCCGCGCGCAGCTGATTGGCGGCAGTGACGGCATCGAGCAACCAGACCTGATGGTCACGCCCCCGTTCGCGATAGGCGAAGTGCCAGTTGCCGCTGGCGCGATCATATGTCGGCACGGTGCCCGCCTGTCGGGCGAGGTTCCACGCATCGGCCACGCGCAGCGGCTCGGTCGTGCGACCGTTCCAGTCATAGCCGTAATTGCCCAGCGCGACGATCGCGCCGGGACCGGCGGTGCGAAGCGCATCGGCCACGACCCGCGCGAACCAGGGTTGCGACGCGATCGGTCCCGCCGCCCCGCCCATCCAGTGTTCGTCATAGGCCATCAGCACCAGCCGATCGACGACCTTCGCATAGCGGGCAAGGTCCCATTCCGCGTCCGCGACCGGGGTCGCGATCATCACCTGCCAGTGCCGGCGGGCGAAACGCGTGCGGAGTTCGGACAGGAACCGGCGATAATCGGCGTGCGCGCTGGCGGGCAGGCTTTCGAGGTCGAGCATCACGCCCATTCCCCGCTCCGCCGCCACCATCGCTTCGATCTGTCCGGCGAAGCGGTTCCGCGCCGTTGCATCGGTCAGCAGCGCCGCGGTGCCGATACCGTCCCAGCTGCCGTCCTCACGCGCATTCTGGACCATCGGGATCAGCGCGGGCGGACGTTTCGCCTTCGCCAGTACGGCGTGCAGATAGTCGTCCGATTCATAGTCGAAGCGGTGGTCGCGCCCCGCGACCGAAGCGATGCCCGGCACCAGCCAGTCGACCTCGTTCACATGCCGCGCCAGCGACTGCCGCGATGCCGCGTCCCATGGCATGTAGAATCCGAGTACCGGCAGGCGGCGAGCGGCGGCGGCGGTCTGCCCTGCCGGCAGCCAGGGACCGGTGCCCGTTGCGACGGGCGCAGCGGCAATCGCCTGCGGACGCACGGCATCCCCGGGGAGCGCCAGTGCGCCCCGCTGCGGCGTCCGCGTCAGTGCCGAAACAACCAGCGCGACGATCGCGAGCATCGTGACGACCAGGATCGTCGCCCCCCATCGCACCCGCCGGGCGCGCCGCCCGCTGGCATCGTAAAAGATGGGATGTGTCACGCCGCCCCCTGAAACCTGGTACGGCGCGCTTAAACCGTGAAACCGAACATGCGGTTAACTACCCGCCTGTTCCGGGGTCGCCGCGATCACCGGACCGCCTGCGTCCGACGGATTGATTTTCCTGTTCTGACAACGCTATCACGCTGCCAGGGAACGCGACGCGGACAGGGCGCGCACCCGCTTGTCCGGCATCGTTGCCGGACCGGTGCGGCAACCGAACGGGGGGGAGGAACAGCATGCGCCGGATCGCGCCACGCCATCATGGCCCGCCCCCCTGCGGCTTGGCCGACCAGCTTCTGATCCCGTTCGATACATCCCGTTCGCCCGAACGTTCTTCCCCTTCGCGAAAGACCCCATCGATGTCCGCATCCCTTCGCCTTGCCGCCCTGCTCGGCAGCACGCTGCTCACCGCCACGCCGGTTCTGGCGCAAACCACCAACAACGCCCCGCAAGCCGCCACCCGCCCCACCGACGGCCCGCAGGCGCGGCCGTGGATGGACCGTGCGCTCGATGCCGATGCCCGCACCGAACTGGTGCTGAAGGAGATGACGCTCGACGAGAAATTGCAGCTGACCTTCGGCTATTTCTCGACCAAGGCCGATTGGCAGCGCACGCCGATCAAGAATTACGAACCGCCCAAGGACGGGCTGCCTGATTCGGCAGGTTATGTTCCGGGCATTCCGCGCCTCGGCATTCCCGGCCAGTGGCAGACCGATGCCGGCCTCGGCGTCGCGACGCAGCGTTCGCCGACACCGCGGCTGCGCACCTCGCTTCCCTCGGGTATCGCCACCGCCGCGACGTGGAACCCCGAGGTCGCGCAAGCCGGCGGCGCGATGATCGGGCGCGAAGCGTTTCTGTCGGGCTTCAACGTGCAACTGGCCGGCGGCATGAACCTGATGCGCGAACCGCGCGGCGGCCGGAACTTCGAATATGGCGGCGAAGACCCGTTGCTCGCCGGCATCATCACCGGCCATGAGATCAAGGGCATCCAGTCGCAGCACGTCGTGTCGACGATGAAGCATTATGCGTTCAACGGGCAGGAAACCAACCGCTTCAACATCGATCACCGCATTGACGAGGCAGCGGCGCGCCAGTCGGACCTGCTCGCCTTCGAATTCGCGGTCGAGACCGGCGACCCCGGATCGGTGATGTGCGCGTACAACCGCGTCAACGGCTTCTATGCGTGTGAGAATGACTGGCTGCTCAACCGCACGCTGAAGAAGGACTGGGGCTACAAGGGCTATGTCATGTCGGACTGGGGCGCGACCCATTCGACGACGCAGGCGGCCAATGCCGGGCTGGACCAGCAATCGGGCTGGGCGTTCGATCGCTCCGCCTATTTCGCCGATGCGCTGCGGGAGGCGGTGAACAACGGCTATGTTCCCGAAGCACGCGCGACCGACATGGCGCGGCGCATCCTGTGGGCGATGTTCAAAAACGGCCTGTTCGACACGCCGGTCGCCGGCGACCGTGCGACGACGATCGATTATGCCGCCCATGCCGCCATCACCCGCACCGATGCCGAGGAAGGCATCGTCCTGCTCAAGAACAGTGCCGGGTTGTTGCCGCTTGCCGCCACCACAAAATCGATCCTGCTGATCGGTGCCCATGCCGATATCGGCGTGCTGTCGGGGGGCGGGTCGAGCCAGGTGTATCCGCATGGCGGGCCGGTCAACGGCCTTGCCGTCGCCGACGAATATCCCGGCGGCTTTCCGGGGCCGAAGCTTTACCACCCGTCGTCGCCGATGAAGGCGTTGCAGGCGCGGAGCCGGGCGCAAATTACCTATCTCGACGGCAAGAACGTGAAGGCCACTGCCGCCGCCGCACGCAAGGCCGACATCGTCATCGTGTTCGGCGAACAATGGACCGGGGAATCGATCGACGCCCCGAACCTGAACCTGCCCGACAATCAGGACGCACTGATCGACGCGGTCGCCCGCGCCAACCGCAAGACCGTGGTCGTGCTCGAAACCGGCGGCCCGGTGCTGATGCCGTGGCTGGGCAAGGTCGGGGCCGTGCTGGAGGCATGGTATTCGGGGACGTCGGGCGGCGATGCGATCGCCCGGGTGCTGACCGGAGAGGTCAACCCGTCGGGCCACTTGCCCGCGACCTTCCCCGCATCGCTCGCGCAACTGCCGCGTCCGGTGATCGAGGGCGATCCGAAGCTGGACCGCGATTCGCACCCGATGGGCAACTATAATATCGAAGGGGCTGCGGTCGGTTATAAATGGTTCGACAAGACCGGAGCCAGGCCGCTGTTCCCGTTCGGCTATGGCCTGTCCTACACCGGCTTTACGCTGGGCGGGCTGACCGCCCAACCGTCCGGCAAGGGCGTGCAGGCGCGCTTCACCATCACCAACACCGGCAAGGTGCGTGGCAAGGGACTGGCGCAACTCTATGTCGCGGGTGCCGGCTGGGAAGCGCCGAAGCGGCTGGGCGGCTTTGCCAAGGTCGATCTGGCCCCCGGCGAAACGCGGACGATGGACGTGACGGTCGATCCGCGACTGCTGGCGACGTTCGACAGCCAGACGCGCGGCTGGAAGATCGCGGGCGGCACGTATCAGCTGCTGCTGGCCAACAGCGCGACCGACATCGTCGCGCGGACGAGTGTGCAAGTGGCAGGCGCTACGCTCGACAATCGCGGGCGGTAACTACGTCCGAACGTCGGGAACGCCTCGAGCCCGATACACCGTCTCTCGGGTGCCCAAGCCAGAATCGTCACTCCCGCGAAGGCGGGAGTCCATAATCGCCAATGTCGAGGCTCTTGCAGCAACTTCAGCGAATATGGATTCCCGCCTTCGCGGGAAGGACGAATGGCGCTGTACCGCCAATGCATCACGGGTGGCATCGTTCTCCGCAATATCTGCCAGATTGCCATTCCTGTGATTAGAGGCGGAGAGTGATTCCGATCCCCAGACGACAAAAAGGCCGCGGTAGCAGACGCCACCGCGGCCTTTTCATGCAGTGCTGCGCGCGGGCGTCGCCCGCGCCGCCCGCTTACTTCTTGCCGAGCGTGAGACCGCCGAAACGCTTGTTGAAGCGTGCGACCTGACCACCCGAATCCAGCATCTGGCCACGGCCGCCGGTCCATGCCGGGTGCGCCAGCGGATCGATGTCCAGCGTCATCAGATCGCCTTCCTTGCCCCAGGTCGAACGGGTTTCGAACACGGTGCCATCGGTCATCTGGACCTTGATGGTGTGATAGTCGGGGTGCGTTTCTTTCTTCATCGGTCTTCTCCACAAGCGGCTGGTTCCGACCAGCCTGGAAACAGGAAGGCGCGCCCGTACACGGACGCGCCCGCAATAGCAATGATCCGCGCCGGCTTACGCCTTGGGCGGGTCGGCGATCATCGCGGTGAATTCGCATTCGGCGGCGAGTTCGCCGTCGATGCGCGCCTTCCCCGCGAATTTGCAGACCCGCGAACGCTTTTGCAGGAATTCGGCCTCCAGCGTCAGCAGGACACCCGGCTCGACCGGCTTGCGAAATTTCACGCCGTCGATCGACATGAAATACACCAGCTTGCCCGAACCGACGAGACCAAGGCTTTCGACCGCGAGGATACCGGCGGCCTGCGCCAGCGCCTCGACGATCAGGACGCCCGGCATGATCGGACGACCGGGGAAATGCCCCTGGAAAAAGCCTTCGTTGATCGTCACCGCCTTGATCGCGGTGATCGACCGGTCGGGGATCAGTTCCACGACACGGTCGACCAGCAGCATGGGATAGCGATGCGGGATCGCTGCCATCACCCGGGTGATGTCGAACGGTCCGATCGAGGTCGCCTCCCCTTCCACGATCAGCGGCCTGCCGGGGCCGGACGTGCGCCAGCGGCGGGAGCGGCCGGCGCGGCCTGTGCCGGCGCGGTCACGCTGACGCTGGGCAGCTGCGAATTGAGCGTGGTCAGCACGGCGTCGGTGATTTCGGTCGCCGGCGCGTTGTAGAAGCTGTTGCCCTTGTCGACGGCCAGCGTCGCACCGCGCTGCTGCGCGATCTGGGTGATGATCGGGCCGAGGCGGGTGCCGATCTGTTCACGGACATAGGCGATGTTGCGCTGAACCTGCTGTTCCTGCTGGCTGATCTGCTGCTGCGCCTGCTGCTGACGCTGCTCGAACGTGCGGATGCGGGTCTGGAGCGCGGCGTCGGGAGTGCCCTTGGCAGCGGTCACCGCCGTCTGGAGCGACTGCGCTTCGGTCTGGAGCGGCTGGCCCAGCGAGGTGGCGAGCGACTGGAGCTGCTGACGCTGCGACTGGAGCTGCGTCGTCGCCGCCTTGCACGCGATGCAATCGCGGAAGATTCGCTCGGAATCGACGACCGCGATCTTGGCGTCGGGCAGCGCCTGCGCGAACGCCGGGGCGGTCGGAGCGGCAAAAACGAATGCGGCGATCGCCGCCTTGGTGAGGCTACGCATTAGAATTGAGTTCCTACGTTGAAAGTGATGAGTTTCTTGTCGTCGCCCGGCTGGCTCAGCAGCGCCTTGGCCAGATCGATCCGCAACGGGCCGAACGGCGAGTTCCAGTTCACGCCGATACCGATCGACAGACGCGGCTTGGCCGAATCGCCAAGGAACTGTTCGAGGAACGGCTGCGTGGTGTTGATCGCGACCGTGTTCGGCTCGCCGCCCAGACAGGTGCCGCCGACCGTCGTCGCATAGCCGACCGAACAGGTCGTCTGCCGGATCGCCGGTTGGCCGGACCCGTCGGTGAACTGGTTGTTATAGACCTGCAACCCGTCCGACGTCTTGATCGGCGAGCTGAACGGCAACAGCGAGGGCGATCCGTCCTTGTTGAATTGCAGCGTGCCATCGGCACTGCGCGCCTGTTCGAATGCCAGCGTCGGCCGTGGCCGGGTAACCCCGAACAGCGCACCTGCCTGGATGAAGACCGACGGTCGCAGACCCAGTTCGGCGATACCCGAACCCAGCGGCGGTTCGAGCTCGATTTTGCCGAGATAATAGGCCTTGCCGCCCAGCGGATCGTTCAGCGTCTGATCGCGTGCGGTCACCAGCGTCTGATCGCCGCCGGCGACCGAACCGGTATATTGCTGGCGCTGGATGCGCGGGCCGACGCCGCGGATATCGAAGCCGCGGAACTGCGGTTCGCCGAGGTAGAAGCGGTCGACGATGCGGACCGGATCGATCCCCTCGCCGGCGCGCTTTTGCAGCGAGTGGATATAGCCGCCTTCGACCCCTGCGGACAGGATGAAGCCGCCGACATTCCAGTATTTGTCGAAATCGCCGCGGATACGCGCGAACCGGACGTCGCCGCCCAGACCCGCGAAATCGAGGCCGGTGACGAGACGCTGGCCACGCGACGGACGCAGACGGTTGTTGAGATTGTCGAAGATCAGGTTCCCGCCGACCATGCTGGTCAGCCGGTTGCCGATCGAATCGCACAGATAGCGCCCGGCCTTCAGCGGGTCGCAGACGCCGTTGGTGAAATACGTCCCCTGGTCCAGCCCGACATTGTCCTGGCTCAGCTGATACCGGCCCGACAGCGTCCAGAATTCCGTCAGCGGGACGCTGGCCACGATCTGCCCGCCGGTCGACACCTGCGAATAGAGCGAGTTGCGGCCGGTCCCGAGGAAATTGAACGAGTTCAGATCGCGGCGGAACAGCGTCCCGCCCAGCGCAATATTCTTGTCGAACAGATAGGGTTCGGTGAAGCCCAGCTCGACCGACTTCTGATAGGTCGAATAATTTACCGACGCTTGAAGATCCTGCCCCTTGCCACGAAAATTACGCTGCCGGATCGATGCCTGGATGATGAAACGCTCGAGGCTGGAGAAGCCTGCCGACAGCGTCAGTTCGCCGGTCGACTTCTCCTCGACGTTCGCGCCCAGCACGATGCGGTCCGGCGAGGAGCCCTCGGTGCGGTCGATCTCGAACTTGTCTTGGAAATAGCCGAGCGAGTTGATGCGATCCTGCGACCGCTTGATCAGGAAGGCGTTGAACGCATCGCCCTCCGCCACGCGGAATTCGCGGCGGATGACGCGGTCCTGCGTCTGGGTGTTGCCGGTGATGTTGATCTTTTCGACATAGGTGCGGTTCGCTTCGTTCAGGACGAAGGTGATCGCCATCGTATGCTTTTCGCGATCCGGGACATAATCCGGCCGAACATCGGTAAAGGCATAGCCGAACAGGCCGGCATATTCGCTCAGCTGGTCGATCGTGTCCTCGACCAGCTTCGCGTTGTACCAATCGCCCTTCTTCATCGGCAACGTCTTGGTCAGCGCGGCATTGTCGAAGTCGCGGATCGCGCTCTCGACCTTGACGTCGTCGAACTTGTAGCGCGCGCCTTCCTCCACCACATAGGTGATGATGAAGTCTTCCTTGTCCGGCGTCAGTTCGGCGACGGCCGAGATGACGCGGAAATCGGCATAGCCTTCGGTCAGGTAGAATTGCCGCAGCTTCTGCTGATCGGCGGCCATGCGATCTTCGTCATAGCTCGTCGCCGAGCTGAAGATACGCCACGGCCGCGACTCCTTGGTGTACATCTCGCCGCGCAACTGGCTGTCGCTGAACACCTCGTTGCCGAGGATGTTGATCTGGCGGACCTTCGACTTCGCGCCTTCCGACACCTCGAAAATGACGTCGACGCGGTTCTGGTCGAGCATGACCATCTTCGGTTCGACCCGCGCGGCGAAGCGGCCCTGGCGGCGATACAGTTCGATGATGCGCGCGACGTCGGCGCGCACGGCGGTGCGGGTGAAGATCTGCCGCGGGGCGAGCTTGATCTCCTTGGTGATCTTGTCGTCCTTCAACCGCTTGTTGCCCTCCAGCACCACGCGGTTGATGATCGGATTCTCGCGGACCCGGACGATGATGTCGCCGGTCTCGGCACCTTCGATCGCCACGTCGGCGAGCAGATCGGACGCGTACAGGTCCTTGATCGCCTGATCGAGGGTTTCGGGGGTGTAGGGGATGCCGATACGCAACTTGGTATAGGACAGCACCGTATCGGGTTCGATGCGCTGCGATCCCTCGACGCGGAGCGAGCGGATGGTGCGGACCGGTGCGGCGGGTACCGCCGGAGCGGCAGCGGCGGGCGCGCGCTGTGCTGGCGCGGCAGCGGCGGGCGTACGCTGCGCCTGCGCGAAGGCCGTGCTCGAGAGCATCGTGCCCGCGAGCAGCGCGGCACCGCGCACGCCGTGAATCGAAAACTTGCTTAGCGTCACCAAACCCACCCCAATCGGAGGAACTTTCACCACAGGACGTGCGCGCACTGCCCTAACCACGTCAGCCGATCAAGCCGGCCAGCCCCCGCCACACGCCGAACGTCCCCAGATCGTTCACCGTGACGAATATCATCAACGCCAGCAACAGGGCCAATCCACCGCGAAACGCCCATTCCATCGTCTGCGGACGGACCGGCCCCCGCTTCACCGCCTCGATCGCGTAGAACATCAGATGGCCGCCATCCAGCATCGGAACTGGCAACAAGTTGATGAATCCAAGATTAATCGAAACGAACGCCACGAACGTCACCAGCGCCGGCCAGCCGAGCGAGAACTGCTCGCCCGACGCCTTGGCGATGCGCAACGGCCCGCCCATTTCCTCGACCGATCGCCGGCCGGTGATGATCTGTCCCAGCCCGTCGACCGTACCGCGCAGGATCGTGCCGACCATGCGGACGCCCTCGCCCGGTGCCTGCCAGAGCGGCAGCGCCGCGAAGACCGGCGCCCCGCGCTCGATCCCGAACCGGCCGATCCGCGCCTCGTTGCCGAAGCGATCGCGCTGCCGCACCGCGCCGATCGTGGCATTGGTCGTCCGCGGGGCATCGTCGCGCAGATAATCGACGCGCACACGCTCATCGGGACGCATGACGGTGTAGAAGGAAAGCTCGGCGAAGGTATCGATCGGACGGCCGCCCATTGCCGTGATCCGGTCACCCGCCTGCAGCCCGGCGCGCTCGGCCGCGCTGCCGGCGACCACGCGACCGATCGTTGCCGGGGTCCGGTCGACGCCATAGGCCGCTGCGAACCCGCCAAGGATCGCGACCGCCAGCAACAGGTTCACCGCCGGTCCCGCCGCGACGATGATCGCCCGTTGCCAGACCGGCTTGGCCTGAAACGTCCGCGCCCGTTCGGCGGCGGGCAGTTGCAGCCATTCGGCATCGGCTTGGGATGCAGGGTTCATATCGCCGGCAAAGCGAACATAGCCCCCCAGGGGTAGCCATCCGAATTTCCAGCGCGTGCCGTGACGGTCGGTAAAGCCGGCGATTTCGTTGCCGAACCCGACGGCGAAGGCATCGACCTTCACGCCGAACCAGCGCCCCGCGGCATAATGCCCCAGTTCGTGCAGGAAAACGAGCGGCCCCAACACCAGCAGGAACGCGACGACGGTAATCAGCAACCCGGGGGATTCGATCAAGCCGCGCAATCCTTCACACGCTCCCGCGCCAATGCACGCGCTTCGGCATCGATCGCCAACACGGCGTCGAGCGTCTGCGGCCCTGCCGGGTCGAAGCGTTGCAAGACATCGCCGACGATTGCGGCAATTTCGAGGAAACCGATCCTGCGGTCGAGAAACGCCGCCACCGCAACCTCGTTGGCGGCGTTCAGGATCGCGGGCCGCCCGCCCCCTGTCGACAATGCGGCGCGCGCCAATGCCAGCGCCGGAAAGCGCTCCAGATCGGGCGCTTCGAAGTCGAGCCGGCCGATCCGCGCCAGATCGAGACGTTCGCACGGCGTTTCCATGCGATCGGGCCATGCCAGCGCATGTGCGATCGGTACCCGCATGTCGGGCGATCCAAGCTGCGCCAGGGTCGACCCGTCGACATATTCGACCATCGAATGGATGACCGACTGCCGATGGACCAGCACGTCGAGCTGCTCGGGCGTGACCGGGAACAGGTGATAGGCCTCGATCAGTTCGAGCCCCTTGTTCATCATCGTCGCCGAATCGACCGAAATCTTGGCACCCATCGACCAGTTGGGATGCGCCACCGCCTGTTCGGGGGTGATGCCCTGCATCTCGGCGAGCGAGCGTTCGCGGAAAGGCCCGCCGCTCGCGGTCAGGATGATGCGGCGGATGCGTTCGGGCGGACAATCGTCGAGGCACTGGAACACGGCATTATGTTCGCTGTCGACCGGCAACAGCGTGGTGCCGGCCCGGCGAGCCGCGGCCATCATCACGTCGCCCGCCGAAACCAGTGCTTCCTTGTTGGCGAGCGCCACCGCGCCGCCACGGGCGAGCGCCGCCATCACCGGTTTGAGGCCAGCGGTGCCGACGATCGCTGCCATCGTCCAGTCGACGGCACGCGCCGCGGCATCGATCACCGCCTGCTGACCGCCCGCCGCTTCGATCCCGCTATCGCCCAGCGCGTCGCGCAGTGCCGGCAGACATGCCTCGTCGCCGACCACCGCCAGCTTTGCATTCACCCGCCGCGCCGCTGCCGCAAGCTTGCCGACATCGCGGTTCGCGGTCAGTGCCTCGACCTCGAACTCGCCGGGGGCGCGCTCGATCAGGTCGAGCGTCGACGTGCCGACCGATCCGGTCGCTCCCAATATACTGACGCGCTTCATGCCAAATACAGTCCTGCCAGTAGCATCAGCGCCGCGGCCGGCGCGACCGGCACCAGGCCGTCGAGGCGATCCATCACCCCGCCATGGCCGGGCAGGACGTTGCCCGAATCCTTGACCCCAGCCATACGCTTCAACTGGCTCTCATACAGATCGCCCGCTTGCGCCAGCACCGCCAGCAACGGCGTCGCCAGCACCAGATGCAGCGGTAGCCCGGCATATTGCAGCACAGCGCCCAGCACCGATGCCGACAACACGCCACCGATCAGCCCGGCCCATGTCTTGTTCGGACTGATCGTCGGTGCCAGCTTCGGTCCGCCGATCGTCCGACCCGCAAAATAGGCACCGATGTCGCAAGCCCAGACCAACGCCATCGCCCAGAAGGCGAGCAACAACCCGTCGGGCCGATCGCGCAGAAACACGACGGCCAGCGCCGGAAAGCCGCAATACAGTATACCGCGCGCCAGCTTCGGCAGGCGGGTGGTGATGACGACGAAGAACGCCGCACCGATGATCAACCCGAACGCCAGAAAGCCCGCCCCCGCCGCAAGGGGCGACAGGATCGCCAGCGGCACCGTCAACGCCAGTTGCGCGAGTCGCTTATGCTCGCGCGATACTTTGTGCAGATCGGCCCATTCGGCCATCATGAACAGGGTGCCGATCGCGACCAGCAGCCAGAAGGCGAACCCTCCCAGCCACAGCGTGGTCGCGGCGACCGCGATCATCCCGACACTGGCGAACGTACGGGTGGCGAGGTCGGACTTGCGGCGTGCTGCGGGATCGGCGACGGGACCCTGCGTCACAGGCCCCCGAACCGGCGCTGCCGCCGGCCATAGGCGGCGATCGCCTCCGCCAGTGCCGCACCGTCGAAGTCCGGCCACAGCGTGTCGACGAACAGCAGTTCGGCATAGGCCGCCTGCCACAACAGGAAATTCGACAGCCGCTGTTCGCCCGAGGTGCGGATCATGAGGTCGAGCGGCGGCAGGTCGTGCGTATCGAGTTCGCGATCGATCGCCGCTTCGTCGATCGCCGACACCGGCATGCCCGCAGCGACCCGCTCGGCGAGGCGACGGGCCGCCGCGACCAGTTCGGCCTGCGCGCCATAGTTCAGCGCAATGGCGAGGATCGGGCCGGTATTGGTCGCGGTGCGGACAACGGCCCCTTCGATCAGCTTGACCAGATCGGGCTGCAACGCCTGATAATTGCCAAGAATTCTTAGCCGCACGCCCTCGCGATGCAGTTCGTCGATCTCGCTTTTCAGGAAATGGCGCAGCAACCCCATCAGGTCGCCAATCTCCTGTTCGGGACGGCGCCAGTTCTCCGAGGAAAAGGCGTAGAGGGTCAGCGCCTCGACGCCCTGCTCGCGTGCCGCACGCGCGATGTTCCGCACCGCCTCGACACCCTGCCGATGCCCCGCAATCCGCGGCAGACGCCGGGCCTTTGCCCAGCGTCCATTGCCGTCCATGATGATTGCGACATGGCGGGGGATCGAAGCGGTATGGGGCATCCCCGGTGCCGCACGATCGTCCGCCGGAACCGAGGTGCGAGCGGCGAACGACGTCACTTGCCGAGGATTTCCTTTTCCTTCGCGCTTGCCGTCGCGTCGAGCTCGGCGATGGTCGCGTCGGTCAGCTTCTGGACTTCGGTTTCGTGGCGCTTGCGCTCGTCTTCCGAATAGACGCCCTTCTTTTCGTCGGTCTTCAGGCTTTCCATGCCGTCGCGCCGGACGTTGCGGACCGCGATACGCGCCGATTCGGCGTATTTGCCGGCCAGCTTGGCGAGTTCCTTGCGGCGCTCCTCGGTCAGGTCGGGGATCGGCAGGCGCAGCGTCTGACCGTCGACGATCGGGTTGAGGCCGAGACCGGCCGAACGGATCGCCTTGTCGGCCGGGCCGACATTCGCCTTGTCCCACACCTGTACCGACAACATCCGCGGTTCGGGTGCCGAGACGGTCGCGACCTGGTTCAGCGGCATGTGCGCGCCATACACCTCGACGGTGACCGGATCGAGCAGCGATACCGCCGCGCGTCCGGTGCGCAGTCCGCTCAGGTCGCCCTTCAGCGCCTCGACCGCGCCGGCCATGCGACGTTCCAGATCGGCCTTGTTATATGCGGCCATAACCGACTTCCTTTTGAATCAAGCGTTGTTCTGAACGATCGTCGAAACCCCGTCACCCGCCAGTACGGCGGCAAGGTTGCCCTCGTCACGGATGTTGAAGACGACGATCGGGATATTGTTGTCGCGGCACAACGCCACGGCCGAGGCGTCCATGACCTTCAGGTCGTCGGCCAGCACCCGCCCGAAGCCGAGCGTGTCGTACCGGGTCGCGGTCGGCACCTTCTTCGGGTCGGCATCATAGACGCCGTCGACGCTGGTGCCCTTGAACAGCGCTTCGCAGCCCATTTCGGCGGCGCGCAGCGCGGCGGTGGTGTCGGTGGTGAAGAACGGGCTGCCGGTGCCGGCGGCGAAGATCACGACGCGGCCCTTCTCCATATGGCGGACCGCACGACGGCGGATATAGGGCTCGCATACCGATGCCATCGGGATCGCCGACTGGACGCGGGTCTCGACGCCGATCTGTTCGAGCGCGTTCTGCATCGCCAGTGCGTTCATCACGGTCGCCAACATGCCCATATAGTCGGCACTGGCCCGTTCGAAGCCCTGCGCCGCACCTGCCACGCCGCGGAAGATGTTGCCGCCGCCGACGACGACGCACACCTCATGCCCCTCGCCCCGCGCCGCCTTGATCTCGCGCGCGACCCGGTCGCACATCGCCGGATCGATGCCGAACTGCCCCGATCCCATCAGGACCTCGCCCGAGAGTTTCAGGAGGATACGGTTGAAACGGGGACGGGACATGACACCTGCGAAAATAGCCGATCGGGAGCGCGGCGGACCCTAGCCTTGAGCGTTCCCAAAGCCAAGCGACGTTATGCCGAACCGAAACGGGCCGCGAGGATGGTCTATCCTCGCGGCCCGCAAGCCCGTGAAACGGAAGCGCGAATTTAGCGGGCGAGGCCGGCCGTCGCGGCGACTTCGGCGGCGAAGTCGCTCTCTTCCTTCTCGATGCCTTCGCCGAGCTGGAAGCGGACATAGTCCTTCAACACGATCGCGGTGCCGGCATCCTTCGCCGCCTTGGCGACGACGTCGGCGACCGGCGTCTTGCCGTCCATCACGATCGGCTGGCTGAGCAGCGCGTTTTCCTTGGCGAACTTCTTCACCGAACCTTCGACCATCTTGGCGATGATGTCGGCCGGCTTGCCCGAATCGGCGGCCTTCTCGGTCGCGATCTGACGCTCACGCTCCAGAATGTCCTGGTCCAGACCGCTCTCGTCGAGCGCCAGCGGGAACGCGGCGGCGATGTGCATCGCGATCTGCTTGCCGAGCGGCTCCAGCACGTCGAAACCGGCGTCCGATTCGAGCGCGACGAGCACGCCGATCTTGCCGAGGCCCGGTGCGGCCGAGTTGTGGACGTACGGGATCACCGCGCCCTTGGCGACTTCGACGGCCTTCGCGCGACGCAGCACCTGATTTTCGCCGATGGTCGAGATGTTGGCGACCAGCGCGTCTTCGACGGTGCCGCCGTTCGGCATCGTCTGGCCCTTCAGCGCGTCGACATCGTCGCCCTTTTCGAGCGCGATCGCGACCACGTCACGAACGAAGCCCTGGAACTGGTCGTTCTTCGCGACGAAGTCGGTCTGGCTGTTCACCTCGATGGCGACGCCCTTGGTCCCGGCCACGGCAACGCCGACCAGACCTTCGGCAGCGGTGCGGCTCGACTTCTTGGCGACGGCGGCAAGGCCCTTGGTCCGCAGCCAATCGACGGCGGCTTCCATGTCACCGTTGTTTTCGGTCAGCGCCTTCTTGCAATCCATCATGCCGGCGCCCGAGCGCTCACGCAGTTCCTTGACGGCGGCGGCGGTAACTTCTGCCATGATCTGGCTCCTGTTTGGTGTTCGATATGCTTGCGGGCGAAGCAGCGCGTGTTTCGCCCTGCCCCGCCCGCACGTCAGTTCCGTGACAGCTTACGCTTCGACCGGAGCTTCCGACTGCTCGACGCTCAGCGCCTCTTCCGCCGGCGGTTCGTCCATCGCGCCGAGATCGCGGCCCGAATGCGCCATCGCCTGCTGACCGCCACGGGTCGCGGCGATCGCGATCGCTTCGCAGTACAGACGGATCGCGCGGCTGGCGTCGTCGTTCGCCGGAACCGGGAACGCGATGCCGTCGGGCGACACGTTCGAATCGAGGATCGCAACGACCGGGATACCCAGCGTGTTGGCTTCCTTGATAGCCAGCTCTTCCTTGTTCGCGTCGATCACGAACATGATGTCGGGAATGCCGCCCAGATCGCGGATACCGCCGAGCGACAGCTCCAGCTTGTCCTTCTCGCGGGTCAGGTTCAGCACTTCCTTCTTGGTCAGACCGTGCGTGTCGCCCGACAGCTGCTCTTCGAGCGCCTTGAGACGCTTGATCGAGTTGCTGATTGTCTTCCAGTTGGTGAGCATGCCGCCCAGCCAGCGATGGTTGACGAAATGCTGGCCCGACTTGCGCGCGGCCTCGGCGATCGGCTCCTGCGCCTGGCGTTTGGTGCCGACGAACAGGACCTTGCCGCCCGACGCGACGGTCGACGACACGAATTCTAGCGCGCGCGCGAACAGCGGCACGGTCTGCGACAGGTCGAGGATGTGGACGCCGTTACGATCGCCAAAGATGTACGGCTTCATCTTCGGGTTCCAGCGATGGGTCTGGTGGCCGAAGTGCGCGCCCGATTCGAGCAGCGCCTGCATGGTGACGACGGGTGCCGCCATAGGATAATTCCTTCCGGTTGATCCTCTGGGAAGCAGGAACCCTTAATCGAGCCAAAGGCTCGGGCACCGGTATGGTCGCTTCCCATGTGGGGTTGAGACCGGGGCCCTTAGCGCAGGACGTACCAACGATCAAGCCTTGACGGTAGAACGATATGAGAACATTACAGGTTCAGAAACGGACCATGGAACCGTGGTCTGGCCGAGATGTTCGACAAGTTGCGATTTTTCGGAATCGCACCTGTTCCGGGGAGTTTTGAGATGGCCCTGTTTGCTTACGCCTTGTTCGCCGCCGCGTTCCTGATCGCCATGGGAACAATCGTCGCCACTATATTGCCGGCGAGCGATCGCATCCTGCGCCTGCTACGCCGGGGTCCGGAATGGTCGATCGATCCATTGCCGCCGGTTCGCCTCACGTCACGGCGTGGTGTCATTCGGCAGCGCGTCGTTACGGTCGCGCCGCGGCCGCTTCGCGCTGCCGCCTGATCCGGCCATAGCTGCGGATGCTGAGCGGTAGCGTCGCCAGATAGGCGACGCATACCACCGTCAGCGTCTGCCACGGCGCGGATACCAGTGCGGCGGCCACCACGACGAGTCCGACGATCGCCTCGAAGCGGATGTGGCGGCGAAGCTTGAGCGACGACCAGCTGAACGTCGCAAGGCTTGACACCATCAGGAACGCGACGAACGCCACCCATGGTGCCACGATCCATGGCGAGCGGAAGATTTCCTCACCGCTCCAGATCCAGGCATAGAGCGGCAGCATGGCGAGGCCCGCGCCGGCCGGTGCCGGGATACCAGTCAGGAAACCGGCCGATTTATGCGGCTGTTCGGCGACATCGATCCGCGCGTTGAACCGGGCAAGTCGCAGCGCCGTGAACACCGCATAGATCAGCGAGACGATCCAGCCGACGCGCGGTTCGTTGAGCAGTGCCCAAAGATACATGATCAACGCCGGCGAGACGCCGAACGAGATCGCATCCGACAGCGAATCCAGTTCCGCACCGAACCGGCTCTCGCCACGCAACATGCGCGCGACGCGACCGTCGATGCCGTCGAGCACGCCGGCCAGCAGCACCATCAGCACGGCGCGTTCCCATTCGCCACCGATGGCGAACCGGATGCCGGTCAGGCCGGAACATAGAGCGAGCGCGGTGACCGCGTTCGGAGCGAGGGCGCGCAGCGGAATGCCGCGGACTGGCAGGGGGCGTCGCATCGTTACTGTGCAATCCCGGAGGGCGCGGGCAGGCCCGGTCGGCCAAGAACGGTCTCCCCGGCGACGCTGCGCTGGCCGAGTACGACTTGCGGCGCGATTCCCTCGGGCAGGAACACGTCGACCCGGCTGCCGAAGCGGATCAGTCCGACCCGCTGTCCGGCAGCGACGAAATCGCCCGATTTCACGAAACCGACGATCCGCCGCGCGACCAGTCCCGCGATCTGGGTAAAGCCCACACGCTGGCCGTCGAGGCTTTCAACCACGACATGCTGGCGTTCATTCTCGTCGCTCGCCTTGTCGAGATCGGCGTTCAGGAATTTGCCCGAGATATAGACCACCTGCCGGATCGTCCCCGCAATCGGGGTGCGGTTGATATGGACGTCGAAGACCGACATGAAAATCGACACGCGCACCAGCGGCTGATCGCCAAGACCGTTCGGCCCCCGCAATTCGGGCGGCAGGTCGACGCGCTCGATCATCGTCACCAGCCCGTCAGCAGGCGCAACGATCAGCCCCTCGCCCTGCGGCGTGGTACGGATCGGATCGCGGAAAAACGCCGCGACCCAGAGGGTGACCAGCGCCATCGGCCACGCCAGCGTTTCCCAAGCCATGAACGCGAAGAACGCGGTGATTGCGGCGGCGATTAGGACGTATTTGCGCCCTTCGGGGTGAACCGAGGGCCAGCGCCACTTGACGGTCGTGGTGCCGACCGCGGGCTTTTCGAGCGATGCCATGAAGCGTGGTGTACCCAAGGCGGGCCGTGCTGACAACCGCCGCGCATTCCCGACGCGGTTGATCCTTGCCAACCGACCCCGTAAGGCCGCGGCAATCGCAACAGAAATCGAGAGCAGGCGCATGGCGAAGATCAAGGTCAAAACCCCGGTCGTGGAGATCGACGGCGACGAGATGACCCGCATCATCTGGGCGTGGATTCGCGAGCGGCTAATCCAGCCCTATCTCGAAATCGACCTCGACTATTACGACCTTGGCATCGAAAAGCGCGACGAGACCGACGACAAGATCACCGTCGACAGCGCCAAGGCGATCCAGAAGTACGGCGTGGGCGTGAAGTGCGCCACGATCACTCCCGACGAACAGCGCGTCGAGGAATTCGGCCTGAAGAAGATGTGGCGTTCGCCCAACGGCACGATCCGCAATATCCTCGGCGGCGTCGTGTTTCGCGAACCGATCGTCATCTCGAACGTGCCGCGCCTGATCCCCGGCTGGACCAAACCGATCGTCGTCGGCCGTCACGCATTCGGCGACCAGTATAAGGCGACCGATTTCAAGGTGCCGGGTGCCGGCAAGCTGACCATGAAGTGGGAAGGCACCGACGGCCAGGTGATCGAGGAGGAAGTGTTCGACTTCCCCGCCGCCGGCGTCGCCATGGGCATGTACAATCTGGACGAATCGATCCGCGATTTTGCACGTGCGTCGATGAACTACGGTCTCGGCCGCGGCTGGCCCGTCTATCTGTCGACCAAGAACACGATCCTGAAGGCCTATGACGGCCGCTTCAAGGATATCTTCGAGGAAGTGTTCGCGACCGAGTTCAAGGACAAGTTCCAGACCGCCGGTATCGAATATCAGCATCGCCTGATCGACGACATGGTCGCCTCGGCGCTCAAGTGGCACGGCGAGTTCGTGTGGGCGTGCAAGAACTATGACGGCGACGTGCAGTCGGATCAGGTTGCGCAGGGCTTCGGTTCGCTGGGTCTCATGACCTCGGTCCTGATGTCGCCCGACGGCAAGACGATCGAGGCCGAAGCGGCGCATGGCACCGTCACGCGTCACTATCGCCAGCATCAGCAGGGCAAAGCGACCTCGACCAACCCGATCGCGTCGATCTTCGCGTGGACCGGTGGCCTGAAGTATCGCGGCAAGTTCGACGATACGCCCGACGTCACCAAGTTCGCCGAAACGCTGGAGCGCGTCTGCATCGAGACCGTCGAGGCGGGCCATATGACCAAGGATCTTGCGATCCTGATCGGTCCGAACCAGCCATGGATGACCACCGAACAGTTCTTCGAACAGGTTCGCCTCAACCTCGAATCGGCGATGGGTTCACAGGGCTGATCCACGCCGCCCCGATGGCCGAAGGAGCGGCGTCCATCCGATCGGATGGGCGCCGTTCGTGCGTTAGCGGTTGCCGCCACCGTGTCGCGTCCGCAACAATGCACCCATGCCATTGCCGATCGATTCAACGCCGTTCAGCGATTCGCTGGTCATTCTGGGGGCCGCCGGCCTCGTCATTCCTGCGTTTGCCCGGTTTCGCGTCAACCCGGTGATCGGGTTCATCCTCGTCGGCGTCCTCGTCGGTCCGTTCGGGCTGGGCGCGTTGGTCGACCGGGTGCCATGGCTCTATCACATCACGATCACCGACCGACATTCGATCGAACCCTTCGCCGAATTCGGCATCATCCTGCTCCTGTTCTCGATCGGTCTCGAACTGTCGTTTAAACGGCTTTGGGCAATGCGGCGGCAGGTGTTCGGACTGGGCGCGGCCGAGCTGCTCGGATCGGGCCTGCTGATCGGCCTTGCGCTGATGATCATGGGGCAGGCGAGCACCGGTGCGATCGGCCTTGGCCTCGCGCTTGCTCTCTCCTCGACCGCGCTGGTACTGCCGATGGCGGGCACCACCGGGCCGGTCGGGCGCACCGCCTTCGCAATGTTGCTGTTCGAGGATCTGGCGCTGGTGCCGATCATCTTCGCGCTGGGCGCGCTGGCCCCGGCAGCCTCCGACGACGGCTGGGCCGGGTTGGCCAATACCGCGATATGGGGCGGGGTCAGCGTCGCCGCGCTCTATCTGGCCGGACGGTTCGTCCTGCCCAAATTGTTCGCACAGGCAGCGCGGACCAAGAGTCCCGAACTGTTCCTGTCGGCCAGCCTGCTGGTGGTGATCGTCGCCAGCCTCGTCACCACCGCCGCGGGGCTGTCGCCGATCGTCGGTGCGCTGCTCGCCGGGTTGCTGATCGCCGAGACCGAATATCATAGCGAGGTCGAGGTCATCACCGCCCCCTTCAAGGGCCTGGCACTCGGTGTGTTCCTGATCACCATCGGCATGAGCCTCGACATCGCGACGATCGTCGAGAACTGGCCCGAATTGCTCGGCGCGATCGCCGGGGTGGTGGTGGTGAAGGCACTGGTCACCGGCATCTTGTTGCGGTTGAACGGCGTGCGTCCCGGCACCGCGACCGAAACCGGGCTGCTGATGGCCAGCCCGTCCGAAACGACGTTGATCGTGCTCGCGGCGGCGACGCAGGCGCAGTTGATCCAGGCATCGACCGCCGCCTTCTGGCAGACGGTCACCGCGATCGGCCTGACCATCACCCCGCTGCTGGCGATGCTCGGCAAGCGCGCCTCCCGGCGGATCGAACGCCGGACCGGCAGCGAGGAATCGCCCCCGGTCGACCCGACCGGATCGGGCGTGGTCATCATCGGGTTCGGCCGGGTCGGTCGTCTGGTCGCGGAAATGCTCAAGACGCACGGCAAACGTTATATCGCGGTCGATTCGGACATCGACAATGTCGCGGCGGCACGGGCCGAGGGGCATCCGATCCTGTTCGGCGACGTCGCCCGGTCGGAACTGGTCGATCGGCTCGATCTGGGCCGTGCGACCGCGCTGGTGCTGACGATGGACGATCCGGTGCTCACCGTCCGGCTGACGCGGCGCGTGCGAGGGTGGGTGCCGAACCTCACGATCCTCGCTCGCGCCCGCGACGCCGCGCATGCCGCCGAACTCTACGCCGCCGGGGTCAGCGATGCCGTGCCGGAGACGCTCGAAAGCTCGTTACAGTTGTCGGAAGCGGTGCTGGTCGATCTCGGCGTTGCGATGGGACCGGTCATCGCCTCGATCCACGAAAAGCGCGACGAACTGCGTCAGATGATCCGCGAACAGGCGAGCATCGAACGCGAACCGCGCATCCGGCGGCTGCGGCGGGTCGACGATCCGGCCTGACGTCCTGTCCGTAAAACGAGCGCCGCCGCGGCATCGATCCGGGGCGGCGCTGTTCGTCGCTACTTAGCGGCGACCGATCAACCGGCGGGCGATCGCATCGGCGACGTCGGAATGCGGCAGCCCGCTGGCGTCGCTTTCGTCCCACACCTCGACCAGCCGGTCGGGAATGCGTGCGATGCGGCTTTCGACCTCGGCACGGTCGCCCTGCCCCAGATATTCGAGCGCGACGTTGATGATGCCGCCGGCGTTGATGACATAGTCCGGGGCATAGAGGATGCCACGTTCATGCAGACGCTTGCCGTCCCCTGCCTTTGCCAGCTGGTTGTTCGCGCCACCGGCCACGGCCTTGCACCGCAGAGATGCGATCGTGGCCTCGTCCAGCACCGCGCCGAGCGCGTTCGGGCTGACGATGTCCGCGTCCAGCGTCAGTACCGAGGCCGGATCGGCGGTCGTGGCCCCCAGCTCGCTGGCCAGTGCTTCCGCCCGCGCTTCGTTGACGTCGGCCAGCGTCAGCACCGCGCCGTCTTTCGTAAGCAGCCGGGCGAGGCCACCACCGACCGAGCCCACGCCCTGCACCGCCACGCGCACGCCGCGCATGTCATCGGTACCGAGCGCCCGCTTCGCCGCTGCGCGCACGCCGAGATAGACGCCCATTGCGGTGAACGGACCCGGATCGCCGCCGGCATTGCCCGCCGCGACCGGCAGGCCCGAAACATATCTGGTGGCGCTGGAAATGGTGATCATGTCGGCTTCGGACATGCCGACATCCTCGGCCGTCACATAGCGTCCGCCGAGCGATTCCACCGCTCGACCGAACGCCGCGAGCAGTTCGGGGGTCTTGGCACCACCCTCGGGGGCCAGGACCACGCCCTTGCCGCCGCCCATCGGCAGGCCGGCCATCGCATTCTTGAAGCTCATGCCGCGCGACAGGCGCAGCGCGTCGGTCACCGCCGCGTCGCTGCTGGCGTACCGCCAGAAGCGCACACCGCCCGCCGCCGGTCCAAGCGCGGTCGAATGGACCGCGATGACGCAGCGCAGGCCGGTCTGGTGATCCGAGAACAGGTGGATGCCTTCGTGATCGTCGAAGTCGGGATAGCCCCAATCGGTCTGCACGGTGGCGGCTCCAGCGCTGTAAGGGATGGGGCGACCGACGGGACTTGAACCCGCAACTTCCGGCATCACAAGCCGGCGCTCTAACCAATTGAACTACGGTCGCCGTGGAAGGGCGCGATTAGCCGGGCCGCAGGCATCGGTCAAGCAGTGGCGTGCCGACAATCCTTCTGGCAGGAAAAAGACCATGGAAACGGTCCCGCCCCCTGCCCCCGCCCGCCCAAATTTCGGCTCGGGCTTTCCGAGCGAACCGGTCGTCGCGCATATTATGACCCGCCCGGGCGTCCAGCGTGCGCCCAGCGCCAAGCTGTCGCTGTTCATCCGACGCGCGCTGATCCCGGCCGATCTGTGTACCGCATTGATCGAGCGGATCGACGCCAAACGCCGTCCGTCGACGATCGCCGACGCCAATGGTGACCCGACCTTCCGCACCAGCGAGACCTGCGATCTCGATTCGACCGACCCAGTCGTGGCGGCGGCCGAGTCACTGATCCTCGATTTCTGCGGCCTAGATCCCGCGCATGGCGAGCCGTTGCAGGGGCAACGCTATGCCGTCGGACAGGAGTTCAAGGCGCATACCGACTATTTCGACCCGCACGGCGGCGACTTCGCGCGATATTGCTCGGTCGCCGGCAACCGAACCTGGACGGTGATGCTGTACCTGAACGAGCCTGGCGCGGGCGGCGCGACGCGGTTCAAGGCGATCGACAAGATCGTCCAGCCCGAAACCGGCAAATTGCTGGCTTGGAACAACCTGCGCAGCGATGGCAGTCCCAATCCGGCGACCTTGCATCACGGGATGAAGGTCCGCGACGGCAGCAAATATGTGCTGACGAAATGGTTTCGCGAGCGTCGATGGGGATAAGCGAACGGGCCGCCGGCATCCCTGCCGACGGCCCGCCGATCCGTTCGAAATTCGATCAGAACTGCGCGGTGACTCCCAGCGAGAACATCCGGCCGAGATCGTAGCGGTTGATATAGACCTGATTTCCGCCGAAATTCTGGCCTTCGGAGAAGCGCGTACCGGTCAGGTTACGGGCCTCGGCCTTCACCTCCAGCTGCGCGCCAGCGACCTCGATGCCCTGCCGTGCGACGAGGTCGAGGCGGATGCCAGGACGCTCGACGATATCGGGCTGGAACCCGCTGCCCGACAGGTTCGACGGACCACGATTGGTCACGCGGTCGCTCGCATAGTTGAACAGCAAGGTCAGCTGCGACAGAGCCGCCGTGTCTTCGACCCCCAACTGAACGTTGACCAGATGATCCGACTGGCCGGTCAGCGGCGCGCCGTCGCGGAACAGCGCGTTCGCCCGACCGAAGCCGGCCTGACAGCCACCGATACCGGGCGATCCCAGCGCCGCCGCCGGGTTGGGCACGCAGGTGCCGTCTGCGGTAATCTGCGACTGGGTGTAGGTATAGTTGGCCAACAGCAGCAGGCGGCGGGTCGCGAAGACATTGCCGAGACCGCTCAGCGGTACGTATTTCAGCGCCTCGACCTCGGCACCATAGAGCGTCGCCTTGGGCAGGTAGGTGAAGCCGGTCTGCAACGTCGCGTCGGGGCTGGGATAGAAGCCCGCCTGTTCGATCGGATTGTCGATCCGCTTGTAGAAGCCTGCGGCGGTGATGCGCTGATCGCGCTCGAAGAACCACTCGTAGCGACCTTCGAGGTTCCAGAGCTTGGAGTCGCGCAGGTTCGGGTTACCGAAGAACAAGCGGTCCGAGTCGGGATCGCGGAACTGCTGCGGAGCCAATTCGCGGAACTGCGGACGCGAGATCGTCTTCGCGCCGCTCAGGCGAAGCTGCATATCCGACGCGAAGTTCCACGTCAGCGTGCCCGCCGGCAACCAATAGGCGTTCTTCAGGATCGTCGGCGTCAGATTGATCGGCGTGACCCGCTCGTTCGCCGTTTCGTAGCGGACACCGGCCACGGCGCGCAGCCCGTCCGACACCTCAGCTTCGGCCTGCACATAACCGGCATGGATTTCGAGACTGGCGTCATAGGCATAGGCACCGGCCTGGGTATTGAACTGCAGCTCGATTGTGCAGGCACCGGTAACGCGCTGCGGACAGGCGTTGAACAGCGAATCGGGCGACAGCAGATAGTCGGGCCGCAGCAGATTGTTCGGGAAACCCGGCGCGGTGCCGGCACCGTCGCTGGTCTGATAGTTGAACTGCAACCGGCGCGACGAACGGTCGGTGTTCGAATAAAAATAGCCGGTCGATACGGTCATCGGACGATCGGTCGGCAGCTTGTACGCAAGGTCCGCCTGTCCCGTGTACAGGTCTTCGTTCAGCTCACTGAACACGACGCTGGCGAAGGGCGAGAAACGCTGCGTCACCTGATAGGCGCCGTTGCAGTTGAACCCGCGCGACACCGGGGCATCGGTGACCGTGATCGGATAGCCGTTGGTGGTGCGGTTCGAACACAGATAGTCGAACTGGCGTTCGTACGGCGCATTACGCTTCGAATTGGCGAAGGCGCCGCGGGCGTCGAACTTCAGCGCGTCAGTCAGCTTGAATTCGCCGACCAGCTGGCTTTCGATAAGCTGGCGTTCGAACCAGTTGGTGTTCTGCTGAACGCGCAGCCCGCTGAAATTGTTGTAATTGTCCGACGCCGCCAGACGACCCTGCTTCAGCGTGTCGTGGATATAGACGTTGGTCCAGCGCAGCGTATTGTCGTTGAACTCATAGCCCAGCCCGACCAGCCCGTTGGCGACGATGCGGTTGTCGGTCAGCACGGTGCGGAAGTCGTTACGGACGGTCCCGTTTTCGCTGACGCTGTCCTGCTGCGTCGCGTCACGCGTCCGGAACGTGTTCGACAGGCCGAGCGAGGCGATGACGCCCAGACGGTCGCTGCCGACATCGAACACCGACCCGCCGGAAATCTCACCCGACAGGTTCGCCGGCAGCTGGTTGTTGACCTGCAACAGCGAGGTCCGGGCATTGTCGAGCTGCGCGACCTGCGCGACCGGAATCAGACCCGATCCCTTGTCCGCATTGCGGATGAACGACGGCACACCGCGCGTCCCGTCGTCATAGCCGACCCAGTCGCTCTTGCCGCCGGCATAGACATAGCCGAGTTCGCTCGTGGTGACCGTATCGGCCGCGACCGAGCCGCCGATCGTCAGGAAGTTCTTTTTCGGGATCGCCTTCGACGTCAGGTTGATGACGCCGCCGCCGAATTCACCGGGGAAGTTGACCGAATAAGTCTTCTGCACCAGCGCCGACCCGACGATCGACGTCGGGAAGATGTCGAGCGGAACCGAACGGCGCAGCGGTTCGGGACTCGGCAGCGGCGAACCATTCAGCAGCGACGACGAATAGCGATCGCCGAGACCACGGACATAGACGAAGCCGCCGCCGACGACCGACAGGCCGGTCACGCGGGTCAGCGCCCCGGCGATGTCGCCGTCGCCGGTCCGGGCAATGTCCGCTTCCGACAGCACCGATACGATTTGCGGCGTGGCGCGTACGACGTTCGGAATATTGCGGCCGACGACGACGATTTCCTCGCCGGCGGCTTCGTCGAAACCGGGCGACGAGACTTCGGCCGGAGCGTCGGTCGTCGTACCGTCCTGTGGCGCGGACGTCGCGGTATCGGGCTCGGTGCCGGTCTGGACGACCGGCGGCGTTGCGGTCGCCGGGGCGGCCGGCGTCGTCGACTGTGCCAGCACGGCCGGCGCAACCAGTTGCGAGGTCAGGAGGAGGAGTGTTGCGTAAGCGCGGCGGTGCTGCATGACCGTTGATCCACCTTGTAAGTCTGAAAGAGCGAATGCCGGGACGGGCGTATCGGCCCGCCCCGGCATCGGCGTGTCATCGCGGGTTACGCGACGGGTCGGATCAACGGCCCTGGCAGGCGAAGTAGACCGACGAGAAGACCGGCGGGCCGGCGTCCTGCTTGGTGGTGTCGGCCGCACGGATCGTCGAGCGGTCCGTTGCGCTGGTTTCGCCGGCGATCAGGTTGACGCAGGCCACGTTGCCGACCGACTTCACCACGCCGTTGACATAGCGCATGTCCGAACCGCCGCGCTGACGGATCGCCGCCGGGGCGAGCGCGGTCTGGATGAAGGTGAAGTTGGCATAGGTGCTGTACGTACGCGGCAGCAGGTCTTCGCCGTTGTTCGAGTCGATCTCGGTCGAGAACGAGTCGGCGGTCGCGCCGACCAGACGCTGCGCCGCAACCATGAACTGCATGAAGCCGCGATAGCCGTTGTCGATATCGAAGCCGTCATCGTCGGCGCCGGTGATGGCGATATACTTCAGGTTGGTCGTACCACCGAAGATTTCGATGCCGTCATCGGCCGAATTGTGGCTCTGGATGTGATCGAGCGCGGTGTTGCTGCCGGTACCGCCCAGCGTCAGGCCCTGCAGTTCGTTGCCGTCGCTGATCGCGATGCCAGAATAGCGGATCTGGACATAGGACATCTGGCCCGAGCTATCGGTTGCGTTCGGACCACCGTAGAAACGGCCGGTCACGCCTTCGATCGCCTGCTGACACGTCGTCGACGAACCGTCGGCATTGTTCGGGCCGGTGCCGGTGGCGCAAACTGCGGTCGGTGCACGGCCGAGCAGGATGATGCCGCCCCACTGACCCTGCGACGCGTCGGACACGCCGTTGCTCACGAGGTTCTGCTGCGAGGTGAAGATGATAGGATTGCTGGGGGTCCCGACCGCCGAGATCTTCGAGCCGCGGTTCACCAGCAGCAGGTCGTTCGTGTTTTCCGACGAGTCGGCAGCGATCACCGCACCGGCGGCGATCGTCAGCGTCACGCCAGCCGGGCCGGCGCTACCCAGATCGGTGCCGACTTCAGTCTGACCGCGCAGGCGATACACGACGCCCGCGATCTTCGGCAGCGACAGGTCGGTCGTGATGTTCTGCGGCAGACGGCAATAGCGCAGCGTCGGGCTGGTCGAGCTGTTCGTGCCATCATCGGTCGTGCCGGTCGGGCAGACCGACGTCGCTGCGGCATAGGTACCGATCGAGGGCACCGCGGTGCAACGTGCGCCCGAGCCGCCGAATTCGGCCGAGGTCGAGTTGCAGGTCCAGCCCTGGAAAGCGGTATCGGTCGGGCCGTTGAACGCGCCGACATAGTTGGTGCTCACGAAGAAGCTGTTGATCGTCGACGGGTCGGTCGCTGTCGTCAGCGACGTCGCGCTGACCGGATACACGCCGTTCAGCACCGACCCGACGCCGTTGACGTTGTTGTTGGTGCCGGCGTTGACGATCGCGAGCTGTTCGTCCGACGTCACGGTGATGCCGTTGACGGCGGTCTGCGCGGCGAACTGTGCCGCGGTGATCGCGCTCGGCGTGGCCGACGCGGTCGGGGTGGGCGTGGGAGCGGGGGCCGGGACGGTCACGTTGATGCTGCCGGCACCCGGCGACGCGACACCGTCGGCACCACTGCACCCGGCGAGCGCGGCACAAGCCGTCGTTGCCATGAGAATAAGACCGAAGCGCTTGCTGCTGGCCATCACCGATGAACTCCCGAAACCTGGTTTGTCGTTATGCGGGCGCGGGGCCCGGCGATCGTCCAGGGCTCCCCCTCTGTCCGATCCACGTTTGCCCGTTAGGATCGCCGGATGACGACACCATGCGATTCCGGTGAAGGTTCGAAGACGGTATGGTTTCTATTTTGTGACAGTGCGCCGGATCGGGCCGACAGCAGCCCGAATCAGAAACGACCGCCCGGCCCATCGCCTCTGTACAGAGGTTCGACGTGCCGGACGGCCGTTGATCTGGTGGGCGCGACAGGGATTGAACCTGTGACCCCACCCGTGTGAAGGGTGTGCTCTACCGCTGAGCTACGCGCCCGGAAACCCGGAGGCCGGCTCCCTAAAGGGGTCCGCCCAAGGTGTCCAGAACTTAATTCACCGAGTCCTTCAGGCCCTTGCCGGCCTTGAACTTGGGCTGCGACGACGCCTTGATTGTCATCGGTTCGCCGGTACGCGGGTTGCGGCCGGTCGATGCCTTGCGCTTCGATACCGAAAACGTGCCGAATCCGACAAGGCGCACTTCATCGCCTTTCTTGAGCGCCGCCGAGATGACGTCGAATACCGCTTCGACCGCCTTCATCGCATCGCCGCGGGTAAGCCCCGAATGGTCGGCGACCTGCCCGATCAGCTCCTGCTTGTTCATCCCGTGGAACCCCCTTCGTATCAGAAAAAAATATAGCCAGATTCGAACGCGGCAATAAGGCCCCTTCGTCGAAACCTGTCAAAGCAAATTGGCAAAGTCAGCGCAATCCAATGGATTGCGTAATATCGCTGCCATGCGTCGGTTGGGCGACGTCGGCGGGACGGTGTTACCCGCCCCGCCGCGATCGATCAATGCGGTCGCGACTCGGCAATACCGGGTACCGGCACCGGCGGCTGCGCGGCCAGATCGTCGGCCTCGGTCCAGTCGATCGCGGTCAACGGTTCGGTCAGTGCGAGTCGCAGCACTTCGTCGACATGCGACACCGGGATGATCTCCAACCCGCTGCGGATATTGGCCGGAATTTCCGCCAGATCCTTCTCGTTCTCGATCGGGATCAGCACCGTGGTGATACCGCCGCGCATCGCCGCCAACAGCTTTTCCTTCAGGCCGCCGATCGGCAACACGCGCCCGCGCAACGTCACTTCGCCGGTCATCGCCACTTCGCGCCGTACCGGCACACCGGTAAGCGTCGATACGATCGAGGTGACCAGCCCGATGCCGGCCGACGGCCCGTCCTTGGGAACCGCGCCTTCGGGCAGATGGATATGCACGTCCTTGCGATGGAACAGGCTGGGCTTGATGCCATAGCCCGGCGAGCGCGCCTTGACGTAGCTCCACGCCGCTTCGACCGATTCCTTCATCACGTCGCCGAGCTTGCCGGTGGTCTTGACCGACCCCTTGCCCGGCACGGTGACGCTTTCGATCGTCAGCAATTCGCCGCCGACTTCGGTCCAGGCGAGCCCGGTAACCGCACCGATCTGATGCTCTTCCTCACCCACGCCGAAGCGATACTTCCGAACGCCGGCAAATTCCGACAGGTTTTCCGGCGTGACGGTGACCGACGTCGCCTTGCCCTCGAGAATGCGGCGCAGCGCCTTGCGGGCCAGCTTCGCGATCTCGCGCTCCAGCGTCCGCACGCCGGCTTCGCGGGTGTAATAGCGGATCAGGTCGCGAAGCCCCTCCTGCGTCAGCTCGAACTCGCCCGATTTTAGGCCATGGGCATCGACCTGCTTGGCGACCAGATGCCGCTCGGCGATTTCAACCTTCTCGTCCTCGGTATACCCCTCCAGCCGGATGATCTCCATCCGGTCGAGCAGCGGCTGCGGCAGGTTCAGCGTATTAGCGGTGCATACGAACATCACGTCCGACAGATCGATGTCGATCTCCAGATAATGATCGTTGAACTTCGCATTCTGTTCGGGGTCGAGCACTTCAAGCAGCGCCGATGCCGGATCGCCGCGGAAATCCTGACCCAGCTTGTCGATCTCGTCGAGCAGGAACAACGGGTTCGACGCCCCGGCCTTGCGCAGATTGGTGACGATCTTACCCGGCAGCGAGCCGATATAGGTCCGGCGATGGCCGCGGATCTCGGCCTCGTCGCGCACGCCGCCCAGCGACTGGCGGATGAATTCACGCCCCGTCGCCTTGGCAATCGACTTGCCGAGGCTGGTCTTGCCGACGCCCGGCGGGCCGACGAGGCACAGGATCGGGCCCTTCAGCTTGTTGGTCCGCGCCTGCACCGCCAGATATTCGACGATCCGGTCCTTGACCTTTTCCAGTGCATAATGATCCTCGTCGAGGACCGTCTGCGCCACGGCGATGTCCTTCTTCAGCTTGGACTTCTTGCCCCATGGCAGCCCCAGCAGCACGTCGAGATAATTGCGCACGACGGTCGCCTCGGCGCTCATCGGGGCCATCGTCTTGAGCTTCTTCAACTCCGACGTCGCCTTGGTCCGTGCTTCCTTGCTCAGTTTCAGCGTCGCGATCTTCTGGGTCAGCTCGGCGATTTCGTCGCCATCGCCATCCTCGCCCTCGTTGCCGAGTTCGCGCTGGATCGCCTTCAGCTGCTCGTTGAGATAATATTCGCGCTGGGTCTTCTCCATCTGCCGCTTCACGCGACTGCGGATCTTCTTTTCGACCTGCAATACGCCCAGCTCGCCTTCCATGAAGGCGAATACCATCTCGAGCCGCTTCTGCGGATCGGCCTCGACCAGCAGCGCCTGCTTGTCGGCGACCTTGACCGCGATGTTGCCGGCCACCGCATCGGCGAGACGCGAGGCATCGTCCAGCTCGGACAGCTGCACCGCGGTTTCGGCGGGCAGCTTCTTGTTGAGCTTGGCGTAATTCTCGAACTGATCGACGACCGACCGCATCAGCGCCTTCAGTTCGGCACTTGGCTGGGCGACGGCCTCGGCGACGCGCTCGTCCGTGCCTTCATCGGCGTCTTCGAGCGTCGTGTCGCCCGCTTCGGCCGGGGCAACCGTCGCCACCAGATAATTGTCGACCGTTTCCAGTTCGGTCAGCGTCGCGCGCGCCTTGCCCGACACCAGCACCCGCACCGTGCCGTCGGGCAGCTTCAGCATCTGCATGACTTCGGCCGAGACACCGACATCATACAGGTCCTCGCGCGACGGATCGTCCTCACCCGGATCGAGCTGCGCCACGAGGAAGATTTCCTTCGATCCCGCCATCGCCGCTTCCAGCGCGGCTACCGACTTGTCGCGCCCGACGAACAGCGGCACGATCATATGCGGAAAGACAACGATATCGCGCAGCGGCAGCACCGGCAGCTTCAGCGGCTCGGACGAAACGGAATTGGTAATCTCGGACATGGACACTCCACGACCCGGCCGAACTGCCGGACCCATCTACCTATATGGTGGTACTTATCGCCCCATCAATCTCCGGTCGATGGGAAGCTGACCGGTGGCCTTTTCCCTGACGCTCCTGCTAGCCGGCGTGGTGGCTCTATCGCCGGCCCCCAAATTGCCCCCGGTTCCGCCGGTGCATGCGATGACGCTTCGATCGGGAGGGCCGGTCGCACCGGAACGTGCGGCGTTGCGGCTGGCACATGTCGACCTCGCGATCGAGGCACTGCCGGCACGGCGCACGCTGTCGGGGCGGGCCGTCCTGACCCTCGACGCACGGGCAGCGACACCGCGCATCGTCCTCGATCTCGACGATGCGCTGACGGTGTCGGCAGTGGCGATCGGCGGGGCTGCCCTGCCGAGGGCGGCATGGCGGCAGGGCGGCGGGCAGATCGTCATCGACCGTCCCCTGCCCGCCGGGCAACGAACGGCGGTCGACATCCGCTATGCCGGGCAACCCCGCGTCGCCAAACGAGCGCCGTGGGACGACGGCTTCGTATGGAGCGAATGGCAGGGCAAGCCATGGTTCGGTACCACTGCCCAGCTGACCGGCTGCGACCTGTGGTGGCCGTGTCTCGATTTCCCGGCGGGTGAGCCGGCCGCGGCGGACTTGCACTTCACCGTTCCCGCCGGCCTGTCCGCGCCGGCCAATGGCGTGTTGCGCGGGATCGACCGGCTACCGGACGGGCGCACGACGTGGAACTGGCATTCGGGATCGGTGAACCCCTATGCGCTGGCGATCAGCGTCGGGCCGTACCGCGAAATCCGCGGCACCTATCGCAGCCGCTACGGCAATATCATTCCGCTCCATTTCTGGCATCTGGCGGGCAAGGATGCGCAGGCGGCGCAGCTGTTCGCCGAATTCGCGCCGACCCTGGATTTCTTCGAACAGGTCATCGGCCCCTACCCGTTCGCCGACCAGAAGGTCGGCGTGGTCGAGACACCGTATCTCGGCATGGAGCATCAGACGATCAACGCCTATGGCAATGGCTATAAGCCGGCACCGGAGGGCTTCGACTGGCTGTTCCAGCACGAATTCAGCCACGAATGGTTCGGCAACCAGATGACGGCGGCGGACTGGGACGATTTCTGGCTCCACGAATCCTTCGCCGCCTATATGCAACCGCTGTATGCGAAATGGCGGGAGGGCGATGCCCGTTACAGCGCGATGATGCTGGTCCAGCGCGACCGGATCGCCGCCACGGTCCCCGTCGTGTCGGGCGTTCCCCGCACCGCGCGTGAGATGGAAAGCAAAGCCGGCCCGGGCAGCGACGTCTATTTCAAGGGTGCGTGGATGCTCCACACGCTGCGCCACCTGATCGGTGACCGGGCCTTTTTCGCCGCGACCCGGCGGCTGGTATACGGGCGGCCCGATCCGAAGCCCGGCAATTTCCAGCCGCGGTTTGCGACCACCCGCGATTTCGAAATCGCGGTGGCGCAGGAAAGCGGCCGCGATCTCGGCTGGTTCTTCGACACCTATCTACGGCGAGGCACCCTCCCTGACCTGATCGATACCCGCGACGGCGACCGTCTGACGCTGCGGTGGAAGGTGCCGGGCGATGGCCCGTTCCCCCTGCCGGTCGAGGTGGCGGTCGATGGCGTCGTGCGAACCCTGCCGATGGCCGATGGCAGCGGCACCATCGTCGTGCCTGCCGACGCGCATGTCGTGATCGATCCGATGGCACGGCTGCTGCGCCGATCGATCGCGGTCGAACGGATGCAGGCACCGATCGCGCCGCCGAACGTTGCAACGCCATGAAACAACTTGGCAAACGTGCGGCCGAAATGGCGGCGACCTTTATGATCGGCGATGGTATGCTCGGCCTGTTGCAGCCGCGCCGTCATGTCGAACTGTGGCAGGAGCATGCGGGCGGCGCGGAGCTGCTGGTGCGGCCGTTCGTCGACCGCCCGAACCGTCGCCGGGCCTATGCCGTGTTGCAGATCGCCGCCGGTCTGGCACTCGCCGCGCGGCAGGCTACGACACGACGATAACCCGGTAGCCGCGAGTGCAATGCCTCGCGCCAGATCGATTATCCTGCGGCGATTACGTCGATCCATGTGGGCAATTCGGCCAGGCTTGAGAGTTGCCTGAACCGGTCGTGGCCCGATGGCGGCGGGGCAGCTTCATGCGTCCATGCCAGCGGTTGCGGTACGAACGCCGCCCATGCCCCGGCGGCCAGCGCGGGCAGGACATCGGATCGCATCGAATCGCCGGCCATCACCGCCCGTTCCGGTCGAACGCCATAGCGATCGAACAACCGCGCAAAGGTATCGACCGTCTTGTCGCTGACGATTTCGATCCCCGAAAACCGGTCACCCAGCCCCGACGCCGCCAGCTTCGCTTCCTGATGCAGCAGGTCGCCCTTGGTCACCAGCACCAGTCGGCCACGATCAGCAAGCGCGTCGAGCGTCGCCTCGATCCCGTGCAGCAGTTCGACCGGATGGGCGAGCAGCCGTCGTCCGGCCGCAAGCAGGTCGGCGATGACGCCGCTCGGCAATCGCCCGCCGCCCAGTTCCAGCGCGGTTTCGATCATCGACAAGGTGAACCCCTTGGCACCATAGCCATAGAGTTTCAGGTTGCGCGTCTCGCACGCATCGAGCGTTTCCATCGCCACGTCGCCGTCCGCGAAGGGCCGAAGCATCGCGACGAAGGCGGCATGCGCCTCATCGAAATGCCGCATATTATGCCACAGCGTGTCGTCGGCATCGAGGCAGATGAGTTCGATCGGCATGACCCAAACGATACCGGACGAGTCCGCCCGCCGAAAGCCCGGAAACGAAACGGGCGCCGGTTACCCGACGCCCGCCTGTCATTACAGGGTCGGCAGCCTACGCCGCGTCGCCCGCCTTTTTCTTCTCGGCATAGACGCGGACCGGTTCCTTGCGGCCCTCGATCACGTCCTTGTCGATCACGACTTCGTCGACGCCATCCATCGACGGCAGGTCGAACATCGTGTCGAGCAGGATGCCTTCGAGGATCGATCGCAGGCCGCGCGCACCGGTCTTCCGCTCGATCGCGCGCTTCGACACCGACACCAGCGCCTCGTCGTTGAAGCCGAGCTTCACGCCCTCCATGTCGAACAGCTTCTGATACTGTTTGACCAGCGCGTTCTTCGGTTCGGTCAGGATCTTCAACAGCGCCGCGACGTCGAGGTCTTCGAGCGTTGCGATCACTGGCAAACGGCCGACGAATTCGGGGATGAGGCCGAACTTGAGCAGATCTTCCGGCTCGGTCTGGCGCAGCACCTCACCGGTGCGGCGCTCTTCGGGTGCCGCGACATAGGCACCGAAGCCGATCGACTTGCCCTGCAGACGGTCGGCGATGATCTTTTCCAGACCCGCGAACGCACCGCCGCAGATGAACAGGATGTTCGTCGTATCGACCTGCAGGAATTCCTGCTGCGGATGCTTGCGCCCGCCCTGTGGCGGGACCGACGCAGTCGTGCCCTCCATCAGCTTGAGCAGCGCCTGCTGCACGCCCTCACCCGACACGTCGCGCGTGATCGACGGGTTTTCGGCCTTGCGGCTGATCTTGTCGATTTCGTCGATATAGACGATCCCGCGCTGCGCACGCTCGACGTTATAGTCCGACGCCTGCAACAGTTTCAGGATGATGTTCTCGACATCCTCACCGACATAGCCGGCTTCGGTCAGCGTCGTCGCGTCCGCCATGGTGAACGGGACGTCGAGGATGCGCGCCAGCGTCTGCGCCAGCAACGTCTTGCCGCAACCGGTCGGACCGACCAGCAGGATGTTCGACTTCGCCAGTTCGACGTCGGCACCCTTCTGCCCGTGGTTCAGCCGCTTGTAATGGTTGTGGACCGCGACCGACAGGACACGCTTCGCCTGCTTCTGCCCGATGACGTAATCGTCGAGCACGTTGCAGATTTCCTGCGGCGTCGGGACACCACCATCCTTCTTGGCGACCAGTGCCGACTTCGTTTCCTCACGGATGATGTCGTTGCACAGTTCGACACATTCGTCGCAGATGAACACGGTCGGACCCGCGATCAGCTTGCGCACCTCATGCTGCGATTTGCCGCAGAACGAGCAGTACAGTGTGCTCTTGGAGTCGCCGCCGCTGAGCTTCGTCATTCAAATCATCTCCCGCGCCGCCGTGGCGCGTCTTGCCGCCTGTCAGGATACACACAGGCACATATCCGGCAATGCCTTAAAACTTTATCCGACCGCGCCGCCGGTTGAGGCGCGGTCGGACGATCCGCTTCAGGCTGCCGGGGTTGCTTCCTCGGGCGCACCCGGACGCTTGTCGAACACCTGGTCGACCAGCCCGAATTCCCGCGCCTCATCCGCTTCGAGGAAGGTGTCGCGGTCCATCGCCCGTTCGATCACGTCCAGCGGCTTGCCGGTGTATTTGGCGTACAGGTCGTTCATCCGGCGACGGATACGCAGGATTTCCTTGGCCTGGATCTCGATGTCCGACGCCATGCCCTGCGCGCCACCCGACGGCTGGTGGATCATGATGCGTGCGTTGGTCAGGGCGACCCGCATACCGGGTTCCCCCGACGCCAGCAGGAAGCTGCCCATCGACGCCGCCTGTCCGATGCAGACCGTGCCGACGCGCGGGCGGATATACTGCATGGTGTCGTGGATCGCCATGCCGGCCGTCACCACGCCGCCCGGCGAGTTGATGTACATCCAGATGTCCTTCTTCGGATTTTCCGATTCGAGGAACAGCAGCTGGGCGGTGATCAGCGAGGCCATGTGATCCTCAACGCCGCCGGTCACGAACACGATGCGTTCGCGCAACAGGCGCGAATAGATGTCGAAGCTGCGCTCGCCGCGGCTCGACTGTTCGATGACGATAGGGACGAGGCCGTCGTGAATATCCTGCATTGGGTTCCCGCTGAGTAGATTTCGACCCCTACATCGGCGCTCGCGGAAGGCGACGCAAGAGGCTACCCCGCCGCAGCGCACCCGGAAAGATGGTTAGCGGCCACCCGGTGCGCGGTGCGCGAGATAGGCAAGCCGCCGAACCTCGCGCCGGCCGCGTACGACGGTATCGAGGATCAATCCCGAAAACAGGCACAGCGACGCCAGGATCACGAGGCCGGTCGCAAGGATCGCGGTCGGAAAGCGCGGCACCAGTCCGGTCCGGGCATAGGTGATGGCGAGCGGCACCGCGAGGATCACCGCCAGCACCGCCAGCGCCAGCCCGATCGCACCGAAAAACCACAAGGGCCGCTCGATCCGGTAAAGCGTCGCGATGGTGCGGGCGATGCGGAAGCCGTCGCCATAGGTTGACAGCTTCGACGCCGATCCCTCCGGACGGGCGAAATAGCGCGTGGCGATCTCGGCGACGGGCATGCGCAGTTCGAGCGCATGGACGCTGATCTCGGTCTCGATCTCGAACCCGGCCGACAGCGACGGAAAACTCTTGACGAACCGGCGCGAAAATACCCGGTATCCCGACAGGATATCAGTGAAACTCCGGCCGAACAACCGGGCGAGCATGCCCGTCAGCATGGCATTGCCGAAGCGGTGGCCGCGCCGATAGGCCAGTACGGCCTCGCTCACCCGCTGGCCCACGACCATGTCGAGCTGTTCGTCGATCAACCGCGCCACCAGTTGCGGGGCAGCCTCCGCGTCATAGGTCGCATCGCCGTCCGCCATGACATAGATATCGGCGTCGATATCGGCGAACATCCGCCGGACGACCGCACCCTTGCCCTGCAGGCGCTCGGTCCGCACCACTGCGCCGGCCGCCTGCGCGACCTCGATCGTGCGATCGGTGGAGTTGTTGTCGTACACATAGACGGTCGCCTGCGGCAGCGCGGCGCGGAACTCGGCGACGGTCGCCGCGATCGCGGCTTCTTCGTTATAGCAGGGCAGCAGGACGGCGACGGTCATGGACATGCCGGGGCGTACAACATCCCGCGTCGCCGAAAGCAAGCATCCCGACAGCAAAAGGCCGCCCGCTTCCGTTCGGGAAGCGGACGGCCGTTATGCCGTTATGCCGTTGCGTCGGGCGCGATCAGCCTTCTTCGGCTTCGGTCTCGACCTTCTTCTTGGCGCGCGGCTTCTTGGCCGGTGCCGGCTCGGCTTCCGCGTCGGCGGCTTCGGCCGGCGCGTCGTCCGCCTTCTTCGCGGGCGCCTTGCGGGTCGCGGCCTTCTTCTTGGGCGCTTCGGCTTCGGCCGGCGCGTCGGGCGCTGCCGGCTCGACGTCCTTGGCCGTTACCTGCTTCGGCGCAGCGTGGTCATGGTCATGGCTGTGATCATGACCGCAATCCGGGCCGTGCACATGCGGCACCGCGCCTTCCTCGCTCTCGATCGCGGCTTCGAGTTCCTCGCGCGACACTTCGCGGTCGGTGATCTCGGCCTTGCCGAACAGGAAGTCGACGACCTTGTCCTCATACAGCGGGGCACGCAGCTGGGCGGCCGCCATCGGCTCCTGCTGGACATACTGCATGAAGCGCTGACGATCTTCCGGGCCGTACTGCTGCGCGGCCTGCATGATCAGGCGCTGCATTTCCTGCTGGCTGACCTCGATGCCGTTGGCCTGGCCGATTTCCGACAGCAGCAGGCCGAGGCGGACGCGACGGACGGCGATCTGGCGATAATCCTCGCGCTCGGCTTCCAGCTCGGCACGGGCGGCTTCCGGATCGGCTTCGTGGCCGGCTTCATGCTGAAGCTGTGCCCAGATCTGCTCGAACTCGGCTTCGACCATCGACGGCGGCACTTCGAAATCATGGCCCGCAGCAAGCTGATCGAGCAACTTGCGCTTCATGTGCGTGCGGGTCAGGCCATTGAGCTCCTGCTCGATCTGCCCCTTGATGAGGCCACGCAGCTGCTCGAGGCTTTCGAGACCCAGCGACTTGGCGAACTCGTCGTCCGGACCGCCTTCGGCAGGCACCTTCACGTCGGTGATCTTCAGGTCGAAGGTCGCGGCCTTGCCCTTCAGGTTTTCAGCCTGATAGTCGTCGGGGAAGGTGACATTGATCGTCTTTTCGTCGCCCTTCTTCACGCCGACCAACTGGTCTTCGAAGCCGGGGATCAAACGACCCGATCCGATCTCGATCGCCATGCCTTCGCCGGTGCCGCCGTCGAACGCGACGTCGTCGACCTTGCCGACGAAATCCATCACGACCAGATCGCCGGTCGCGGCTTCATGGCCTTCCTCGGCGTCGTCATGGCGCTTGTTGTTGCTGGCGAGCTGCTCGATCTGCTGATCGACTACCGCTTCGTCGGCGGGAACGGTGAGGCGCTCCAGCGTCAGCCCGTCGATCGCCGGGGCCGGCACGTCGGGCAGGACTTCCAGCGAAACCGTGACCGCCGCGTCCTGACCGGGCGCATAGGTGCCGTCCAGCGACACCTGCGGGGCAGTGGCCGGGCGCAGCTTCTGTTCGGCGATCAGCGTCTGGATGCCGTCCTGGATCGAGCTGTTGAGCGCGTCCTGCGCCAGCGCCTCGCCGTGCATCTTGCGAACCAGGTTCGTGGGCACCTTGCCGGGGCGGAAGCCGGGCATCTTCACGGTCGGGGCAACGCGCTTGACCTCGGCATCGACCTTTGAGTCGATATCTGCCGCGGTGATGGTCAGCGTGTAGGCGCGCTTCAGGCCCTCGTTCAACGTCTCGACAGTCTGCATTCTCGAAGCTTTCGTCAAAGGAATCGATTCGGGGCGGCTCCAGCCTCGACCGGGCGGCGGCGTCACTGGTGCGGGCGAAGGGAGTCGAACCCCCACATCTTTCGATACTGGAACCTAAATCCAGCGCGTCTACCAATTCCGCCACGCCCGCCGAGCGGACGCCGCCGGCACGGGCGCGTCTATAGCAGCCATGCACGCCGGGGCAAGTCGCCACGCTTCGCAGAGTTGCGACGATGCCGCAACCCGCGTCCACGGAAGGCGTTGAGGGAAATGAAGGAGAGCGCGTTCATGCCCGTAGAACCACCCATTCCCGCCGAAACTCCCGCCCCCGATCCCGGCGTCGCACCGACCACGCCACCGCCCGAATATCCGGCACCGCAAACCGAGCCGGGACAACCGACCGCCCCGCCGCCGGAAATCGACGTGCCTGGCCCCGACATCGACGTGCCCTCCCCCATGCCTGGCGGCGACCCCGGCGTGACGCCGGTACCCGGGCAACCCGTAATGGATGGGAACTGACATGAGCGACCGCGATCGCAGCAGCCATCCCGATAGCCCGCCAGAAGGCGACACCGATCGCCGCAGCGACATCGAAAAGGCGGTCGACACCGTCAACGGCGACGTCGAACGGGGCGGTACCTACGCCGGAACCACGTCACCGACCGAACCGACCGTCTCACCCGACAGCGCCGGCGGGTCGGGCGGCGTCGTCCGCAATCAGGAAGGCGACGGCCAATAGGTCAGCGCGAAACGACCCGCCGCGCGGTGATGACCTTCACCGGCGCGGCGGGCATTTCGCCCTTGAACGCGCCATTGGTCGCCTTGGCCGGATCGACCGGCGTATCGAGTATCTTCGTCAGGACATCGCGCCCCTCGACGATCCGCGCGAAGGCTGCATAGCCTTGCCCGTCGGCCGGTACGCCGGGTGCGGCATCGAGCGAACGCCGCTGGTCTCCAACCGAAATCGTGAACTCACCCCGCGCCGTTCCGACGCCGAGTCGCGCGACCGATAGCGTACCATCGGTGTGCGAGAGACCGGTCTGCGTCGTCGGTTCGTGCTTGATCGGCGGGAGATACCGTTTCGCGTCGGTGTGGGGGCCGAACTGGACGAAGCCGAACTCGGGGCCGACCTTGACGATGCGGTAGAAGCTGACGCCGTCGAGCCGCTTCTGATCGACATAGCGCAGGAAATTGGCGGCGGTGATCGGCGCGCGCTTCGTCTCCACCTCGACGACCAGCGTCCCCGCCGTCGTGACGATCGCGACGCGTGGCAGCGGCGTTTCGGCCGGTGCCGCAACCGGTGCCTGTGCCAGCGCAGGTCCTGCCCATGCCAGCGCCACCAGCAGCGCGCGTCGCATCGTTCGCATCATCCCAGCGCCTTCTTCAACAGATCGTTGACCACACCCGGATTCGCCTTGCCGCCCATCGCCTTCATCGTCTGACCGACGAAGAAGCCGAACAGCTTGTCCTTGCCGGCGCGATAGTCGGCGACCTTGTCGGCATTCTTTTCCATGACCTCGGCGATCACCGCTTCGATCGCGCCGGTATCGCTGGTCTGCTTGAGGCCGCGTTCCTCGACGATCGCGTTCGCCCCCTGCCCGGTTTCGAGCATGATTTCGAACACCTGCTTCGACAGCGTGCCCGACAGCGTGCCGTCGGCGACCAGCTTCAGCAATTCCGCCCCCTGTGCCGGCGAAACCGGGCTGTCGACGATGCCCTTGCCCAACCGGTTCAGCGCCCCGTACAGGTCCGAAATCAACCAGTTGGCGGCGGACTTTGCCGGTACGTCCGAACCGCATTCGGCCAGCAGCGCCTCGAACCAGCGCGCCGTTTCGACCTCGGCGGTCAGTACGGCGGCGTTGTACGCCGACAGGCCCAATTCGCCTTCATAGCGATTGCGCTTGGCATCGGGCAGTTCGGGCAGGCTCGCACGGCATTCGTCGAGAAACGCATCGTCGAGTTCGAGCGGCAGCAGGTCGGGGTCGGGGAAGTAGCGATAATCATGCGCGTCTTCCTTCGACCGCATCGACCGGGTCACGCCCTTGTCCGGATCGAACAGGCGGGTTTCCTGCACGATGCGGCCGCCATCCTCGATCACCGCGACCTGCCGGTTCGCTTCATATTCAATCGCGGCCATCACGAACCGAACCGAGTTGACGTTCTTGGTCTCCGTCCGCGTGCCCAGTTCCTCGCCAGGGCGGCGGACCGAGACGTTGACGTCGGCGCGCATCGACCCCTGATCCATATTGCCGTCGCACGACCCGACATAGCGCAGGATCGTTCGCAGCTTCGACAGATAAGCCCCTGCTTCGGCTGGCGAACGCATGTCGGGACGGCTGACGATTTCCATCAGCGCCACGCCCGAGCGATTGAGGTCGACATAGGACCGGGTGGGATGCTGGTCATGCATCAGCTTGCCGGCATCCTGCTCGACATGGATGCGCTCGACGCCGATCGTTTTGGTCGGGCTGTCGGGATTCTTTTCGTCGAGCACGACCGTGACCGACCCCTCGCCGACCAGCGGGTGGTAGAGCTGGCTGATCTGATAGCCCTGCGGCAGATCGGCGTAGAAATAATTCTTGCGGTCGAAGCGCGACCATTTGTTGATGACCGCATCGATCGCCATCCCGGTCCGCACCGCCTGCCGGATGCATTCGCGATTCGGCGTCGGCAACATGCCCGGCATCGCCGCGTCGACCAGCGACACCTGCGTATTCGGCTCGGCACCGAACGCGGTCGCCGCGCCGGAGAACAGCTTGGCATTCGACGTGACCTGGGCATGGACTTCGAGGCCGATCACGACCTCCCAGTCGCCGGTCGCGCCACGGATGCGATAGGTGGACTCAGTCATTCTCATTCAATCCACGTTCTGGGCGTCGAAACAGCCGATGCCGTTCGCGCCGTTCCGTTTTCATCTGCCGATCGATGGGTCGACGGCGGGCAGGACGATCATCCCTGCGCTTGCCCGACCAGTCGAAGAACCCGGCAAGGTCGCCAAGCGCTTCGAACAGGTCGAACAGGCTCACCACCATTTATCCGCACGCGCGACGAACCCGGCCCGCTGTTCGATCGCCAGCCCGGCGTTCAACACGCCCTGTTCATCGAGCGGCCTGCCGATGATCTGCAAGCCGAGCGGCAACCCGTCCTTGTCGACACCACCCGGCACGCTCATCGCCGGCAGGCCCGCCAGCGATGACGGCACGGTGAAGACGTCGTTCAGATACATCGCGATCGGATCGGCGCTCTTTTCGCCCAGCGCAAACGCTGCCGACGGCGCGGTGGGGGTCAGCAGCACGTCGCACTGTTCGAACGCCGCTTCGAAATCGCGCGCGATCAGCGTCCGCACCTTCTGCGCCTGCGTATAATAGGCGTCGTAGAAACCGGCCGACAGCACATAGGTGCCGATCATGATCCGGCGCTTCACCTCGTCGCCGAAGCCCGCGGCGCGGGTCGCGGCATACATGTCCTGCAGTCCGGCACCCTCGGGCAGCACCCGCTGACCATAGCGCACGCCATCATAGCGTGCGAGGTTCGACGACGCTTCTGCGGGCGCGATGATGTAATAGGCCGGCAGCGCATATCTGGTGTGCGGCAGCGAGACCTCGACGATCTCCGCGCCGGCATCCTTCAGCCAGTCGATGCCCTGCTGCCACAGCGCCTCGATCTCGGCGGGCATGCCGTCGACGCGATATTCCTTCGGGATACCGACGCGCTTGCCGCGCAGGTCGGCGTTCAGCCCCGCTTCCCATGCCGGGACCGGCAGGTCGAGCGAGGTCGCATCCTTGGGATCGAACCCGGCCATCGCCTCCAGCATGATCGCGCAGTCGCGGGTATCGTGCGCCATCGGCCCCGCCTGGTCCAGCGACGAGGCGAAGGCGACGACGCCGTAGCGCGAGCAGCGGCCATAGGTCGGCTTGATGCCGGTGATCCCGACGAACGCGGCCGGCTGACGGATCGAACCGCCGGTATCGGTGCCGGTCGCCGCGGGGCACAGCCGCGCCGCGATCGCCGCCGACGAACCGCCCGACGAACCGCCCGGTGCCAGCGGCGCGGTATCGCCCGGCCGACGCCATGGCGAGATGACGTTGCCGAACGCACTGGTTTCGTTCGAAGACCCCATCGCGAACTGGTCGAGGTTCAGCTTGCCCAGCATCCCCGCGCCGGCATTCCACAAATTGCCCGACACGGTGGATTCATATTGCGGCACGAAGCCCTTCAGGATGTCGCTCGCGGCCGTGGTCTCCACGCCCTGCGTGCAGAACAGGTCCTTCATGCCGATCGGCACGCCGGCAAGCGGCTTGAGCGTCTCGCCGGCGGCGCGCGCATCGTCGGCCGCCTTCGCAGCGGCGCGCGCATGGTCGGGAGTTTCGACAAGGAAGGCGTTGAGCGGCTTCGCAGCGGCCACCGCGTCGATGAACGCATCGGCGACGTCGCGGGCGGAAAAATCGCCGCCGCGCACGCCGTCGCGGATCGCGGCGACGCCAAGGTCGGTCAGGTTCGACACTATTCGATCACTTTCGGAACGGTGAAAAAGCCATGCTCGCCCTGCGGCGCATTGGCGAGCACGCGGTCGCGGACATCGCCATCGGTGACGACATCGTCGCGCAGGCGCAGATGGTTGGGGATGACCGCGGTCATCGGTTCGACGCCGCTGGTATCGACCTCGCCCAGTTGCTCGATAAAACCGAGGATATTGCCGAGTTCGGGTGCCAGCTTTTCGGCTTCGGCATCGGTGATCGCGATACGGGCAAGGCCGGCCACGCGTTTGACGGTTGCAGGTTCGACGGACATGACATGGGCGGCTAGCATCCCGGCGAGCCCCCCACAAGCACCGCAAAGCGGTTGCGTGGGAACGCCGCTTCCCCCACCAAGGCCGCGATAACGGCGGAGACGGGGTTGGCGCGCAAATTCCTGTATCTGGTGGCGGCGCTGATCGTGCTGGCGATCGCCGCGCTGTTCGCCTTTCGCCTGTTCGGCAATGACCTGCTGCGCCGGGCGATGGTCCCGGGTGTCGCGTTCCGCGCCGAACCGGCGATGCCGGCCAACGCCTATGCCGACCGCACCCTGTGGTTCGCCCGGCCGGGACTGACCGATACGCCGGTCGACTGGCTGCCGCAGGGAATCGCACCGACGGCACCGGGCAATGCCGAAATCTTCTTCGTTCATCCGACCTCGTTCGTCGGCACCGATCGCTGGAACGCCGCGCTCGACGATCGCGAATCGAACGGACGGGCGCAGGTGTTCCTGCGCGGACAGGCCAGCGCGTTCAGCGCCGCCGGTCGCGTCTGGGCACCGCGCTATCGTCAAGCGGCGTTCGGTGCCTTCCTGACCGGTGACGCCGCAGCCACGCAGGCGCTCGACCTCGCCTATCGCGACGTCGCGGCGGCGTTCGATACGTTCGTCGCCGAAGCCGATCCGAAGCGCCCGATCATCCTCGCCGGCCACAGCCAGGGCGCGCTGCACCTGACGCGACTGCTGCGGGAGAAGGTTGCCGGCACCCCGCTCGCCCGCCGCATTGTCGCCGCCTATGTCGTCGGCTGGCCGGTATCGAAGGCGACCGACCTGACCGCGCTCGGCCTGCCCGAATGCACCACCGCCGATCAGGCGCGCTGTCTGCTGTCGTGGCAAAGCTTCGCCGAACCCGCCGACCCGGCACTGATCGTCGAGCGATATGACGCATCGACCGGGTTCGACGGACGTCCGCGCAGCGGCACGCCGATGGTGTGTACCAACCCGCTGACCGGCACCGCCAACGCTGCCGCACCCGCCAGCGCCAATCGCGGCACGCTGATCCCCGACAAGGAACTGGCCGACGCGACGATCACGCCAGGGCTGGTCCCCGCCCGTTGCGACGAACGCGGTTTCCTGCTGATCGGCGACAGCCCGCCCGATCTCGGCCCCTATGTGCTGCCGGGCAACAACTGGCACGTGTATGACTACAGCCTGTTCTGGGCGAATGTCCGCGCCGACGCCCTGCGCCGGCTGGCGGCGTGGGAGAGACGATGATTACCGAAAACCGCGCCGTCTTTCGCGACGCGCTGCCCGAAGGTGGCCGGCTGATCGGCCTCGATGTCGGGACCAAGACGATCGGCACCGCGCTGTGCGATGCCGGATGGAGCTTCGCCAGCCCGGCGATCCTGATCAACCGGACCAAATTCACCGCCGACAAGGCGCAGCTGACGACCCTGATCCGCCAGCAATCGGTGCGCGGCATCGTCGTCGGCCTGCCGCTCAACATGGACGGCACCGATTCGCCGCGAACGCAGTCGATCCGGGCATTCGCCCGCAATCTCGACGATAGCGGCCTGCCGATCTTCCTGTGGGACGAACGCTGGTCGACGGTCGCGGTCGAACGGCAGATGATCGCCGAAGATCTCAGCCGCGCCAAACGCGCCGAACGCGTCGACAAGCTCGCTGCCGCCTATATCCTGCAAGGGGCGATCGACGCGCTGGTCAACGTTCCGCTCGGCTGACCTTGCGCGAGCGCGTGGCCCGGCTTAACCGGTCGCCTCGATGCATAGCTCAGACCACCGCCCCGCCGCCATGATCGATGGGGGTGCCGTTTTCCCGCATCGCCACCTGACCGGGATCGAGGGGTTGCAGCCCCATGAGATCCTGTTCCTGCTCGACGAAGCCGAACAATGGATCGACGCCAATCGCAGCCGCGGTCCCAGCGACCACCGGCTGGACGGCGTGACGCAGATCAACGCATTCTTCGAAAACAGCACGCGCACGCTGTTGTCGTTCGAGATCGCCGGCAAGCGGCTAGGGGCCGACGTGGTCAACATGCACGCCGGCCAGTCGAGCGTGAAGAAGGGCGAGACGCTGATCGACACCGCCGTCACGTTGAACGCTATGCGCGCCGACGTGATCGTCATCCGCCACGGTTCGTCAGGCGCGGTGCAATTGATCGCCGACAAGGTCGATTGCCCGGTGCTGAATGCCGGCGACGGCTGGCACGAACATCCGACCCAGGCGCTGCTGGATGCGCTGACCATCCGCCGGCGGCTGGGGGAGATCGCCCATAGGCGCGTCGTGATCTGTGGCGACATCCTGCACAGCCGGGTCGCGCGGTCGAACATCCTCGCGCTCACCACCCTCGCCGCCGAAGTCCGCGTCGTCGCGCCGACGACGTTGATGCCGCAGGCGATCGAGTCGATGGGCGTCACCCCCTTCACCGATTTCGACGCCGCGCTGGAGGGGGCCGATGTCGTGATGATGCTGCGGTTGCAGAATGAGCGGATGAACGGCGGCTTCATTCCGTCGACCCGCGAATATCACCTCCGCTACGGCCTGACCCGCGAACGGCTGAAACGGGCCGAGCCGCACGCGATCGTCATGCATCCGGGACCGATGAACCGGGGGATTGAGATTACCAGCGACGTCGCCGACGATCCCGAACGCTCGACCATCACCGAACAGGTCGAAATGGGCGTCGCGGTGCGCATGGCGTGCCTCGACGTGCTGACCCGGCGCAGCCGTGGCGTGGAGGGCTGGGCATGAGCATGATCTTTACCGGGGGCACGCTGGTTTGTCCCGATAGCGGCGTGCGTAGCGGCGATCTGGCCGTAAGCGGCGATACGATCGCCTCGCACGTTTCGAACGCCGAACGCATCGACATCACCGGCAAGCTGCTGGCACCCGCGATCGTCGATCTCGGCGTGTTCGGCATCGATGCCGCTGCCTGCCGGGCGGGCGGGATCGTCCGCGTCGGACTGATGCCCGATCAGGCACCGGTGCTCGACGATCCGGGCATCGTCGCGCGGGCAGCGCATATGGGCAAGCCCGATATCTGGATCCACCCGCTATCGGCCGCGACTCAGGGGCTGCGCGGCACCGACCTCGCCGAAATGGCGATCAATGCCGAAGCGGGTGCGGTGGCGGTCGCGACCGGGCGGCGCTGGATCGCCGACAGCGGCGTGATGCGAAAGGTGCTGGCCTATGCCCGCGACTGCGATCTGGTCGTAGTCGCCCATGCCGAGGACGGCGGCGTTGCTGGCGACGCGGTGGCGACGTCCGGCGAGACGGCAACGCGGCTCGGCCTGCCCGCTGCGCCGGCCATCGCCGAAGCACTGGCCATCGCGCGCGACCTGATGCTGGCGGAAGACACCGGCGCGCGGCTGCATTTCCGGCAGGTGACGACCGCCGCCGGGTTCGACCTGATCCGGGCGGCCAAGCGACGCGGCGTTCGCGTCACCTGCGGCATCACCCCCGCCCATCTCTATTTCTCCGACATCGCGATGAGCGATTTCCGGACCTTCGCCCATCTCTCGCCGCCGCTGCGCGACGAAGGCGATCGTCGCGCCGCGCGCGCCGCGCTGGCCGACGGGACGATCGACGTCCTGTGTTCGGGGCATGATCCGCGCGGTCCCGAAGCCAAGCGCCTGCCCTTTGCCGATTCGGAACCCGGCATGGCGGGGGCGGAGACGCTGCTGGCGCTCGGGCTGGGGCTGGTTCGCGACGGGCTGATCGAACTCGACCGCCTCTTCGCGCTGCTGGCGCGGAACCCGGCAAGCCTGCTCGGCCTCGATACCGGCACCTTGGCCACCGGAGCGCCCGCCGACCTGATCGTCGTCGATCAGGATACGCCGTGGCAGGTCCGCGCCGACGCTCTGGCGGGCAAGGCGGCGAATACGCCGTTCGACGGCCTGCCGGTGCAGGGCCGCGCGGTCCGGGTGATAAAGGGCGGCGCGTTCCTGTAAGGGAACGCGCCGCCTCCTCCTGGGAGAGGCTCGGGAAACTGGTTCAGCGCGAGGCGAGGCGTTCGGGGCGGGCCCAGTTCGCCAGTTGCTCGCCGGCGTGGGTACGAACGAAACAGCGTTCGCCCTTTGCCCGCACGCGACCGCACAACGCCGCGGCATCGGCATGGGCGAGACCGCCGACCGACAGCCGGTAGAAACTGGCACCACGGACGCTCGCTTGCATACCCTGTGGCGACATTCCGGCAAGCCGGGGTACGTTTCGGCTCAAACGTCGCCACGCGGACCGGGCGACCGCCGGGGTATCGAACGCACCGAGCTGCACATAATAGCCGCCGGCATCGCGCGATGTCGGAGCCGCCGCCATGCGGACCGGGCCGATCGAACTGCCACGGGCCCCTCGATAATCGCTCGGCAGCGCCTGCACGATTTCCTGCCGTGGTGCGAAGGTGATGGCCGGGCGGATCACGCTCGCCACCCCGGTCGGCGCGGCTACCGGCTCGACAAGGACCGGCTCGACCAGCGCGACCGCCACCGGCGCGGCATCGCCCGGTGCCGACAATGCCAGTTGCGTCGGCTGCCCGCGATCGACCGCCGGCGTCACGCCGAGCAGTGCCGCGACCTGCTGCGCCGCCGATTGCGGCCGCGCGAAACCCGCCCATTCGACCAGTCGCGCATCGACCTGTTCGGGCGACATGTCGACCGACGCCACGGTCCGCGCTTCGACCCAACGTCCATCGAGCGCAAGGGCGAGCGCAAGATTCTGTCGCATCGTCGCGGTCGCCGCCGGATCGCGGGCCGCTTCGCTGAGCAACGCGATCCCCCCGGCCGGATCACCCGCCAGCGCCAGCGCCAGTCCGCGATCGGCATTGGCGATCCGCGCGGCATGTGCGGTCAGCGTCTCGCGCGCCGCCACCCATTCGCCGGTCGCGGTCTGCGCCAGCGCAAGGTTCAGCGCGGCGCGACCATCGGCCGGGTTCAGCGCCAGCACGTCGCTGAACGCCTGCGTGGCCGAGGCGAACCGCCCCGCCTGCAGATAGGCCTTGCCCAGCAGCGTGCGATAACCGGGATCGCGCGGCGCGAGCGTGACCGCCTGTTCGGCGAGGGTCACCGCTTCATCGCCGTGCCGCTTCGCCAGCGCCTTGGCCGCCTTGCCCGCCAGCTTCTGCGCCATAGTCTGTTCGGACGATGCCACCGCCACGCTCCCGCTGGCGACCAGTGCCAGCGAGCCGCCGAGCATCGCCGTGGCCAGACCGACCGAGATGAGCAGATGGGTCTTCATTGCGTGCCCTTTGCGGCCCCATCGGGGGCAAGGCGCTGAACGAGCGCCGCGATGTCGGAGGTCGACGGGAGGGACCGATCGAGCGTTTCGCGAACGAACGCCTCCGGGGAAAGGTTGCGTACCGTCGCCGCCAGCCGCAACCGCAACAGCCGGTCGGCATCGAGCGTCAGGACGATCGATCCTTCCTCCGCCGACGGCGCGGCATGCAGCATCGCCCGTTCGCGCAGGACGGCGGGAACCGGCATCGTCGGCTCGCCCAGATCGTTCCAGCCGAGATCGTCACCCGGATCGGTCGCATCGCCGGTCCCATGCGGGCGCATCGCCGGACGTGCCTCGCCCTTGCGGGCCAGCAGGCCGGGATTGATCTGTGTGGGATTGCGCGGTGTAGCCATGGCTAGCCCCGCACCCGACGGCCGAAGCCCCCGGCAGGACGCGGACCACCCGCCAACGTCGGCACGGCGAACACGGTACGCCGGAAATTCTTTTCGAGGCGATCGTGGATATAGTTCCATAGCCCCTCGATTTCGGCGCTCGACTTCGACGTCGGATCGATCTCCATGACCGTCCGCCCGTCGACCATCGACGATGCGAAATCGACGCGGTGATGGACCGTCACCGGTGCGACCGTGCCGTGTTGCGACAGGGCCATCGTCGCCTCCGCAGTGATCTTCGCACCCGGAGTCGCCGCGTTGACCACGAAGACCAACGGCTTGCCGGCACGATCGCACAGGTCGACGGTCGCCCCGACCGCGCGCAGGTCGTGCGGGCTGGGCCGGGTCGGCACCACGATCAGTTCGGCAACGGCGATCACGCTCTGGATCGCCATGGTGATCGCCGGCGGGGTATCGATCACTGCCAGCTTGAACCCATGGGCACGCAGCGTTTCCAGATCGGCCGCCAGCCGCGCGACCAGCGTCTGCGCGAACGCCGGTTCGTCGGTGACGCGCGCGTTCCACCAGTCGGCCAGCGAGCCTTGCGGATCGATGTCGACCATGACGACCGGACCCGCGCCCGACCGTTCGGCCTGCACGGCGAGATGCCCGGACAATGTCGTCTTGCCCGATCCCCCCTTTTGCGATGCCACCGCCAGAACGCGCATGCCGCTTACGTCTCCCTTCACTTGCAGCCGGGATTGGCACGGACAGGCCTAAAATGCGGTTAACGTCCCGTACGGAGGCGACCGATCGCGAAAGCCGTTCCGCCGACCGGCAAGCGCTGATAATGGACGGCGATGATCGCAAGGGGGACTTGGATGCGCGGTGCGATGGGGGCGGCTCTGGCGGCGACGATGCTGGCGGTGCCGGCGCTTGCCGATGTGAAGGCTGGCGTGGAGGCGTGGGCGCGGGGCGACTGGACGACGGCGGTCGGCGAATGGCGCGAACCGGCGGTCGCGGGCGATGCCGATGCGCAGTTTAATCTGGGGCAGGCCTATAAGCTCGGTCGCGGCGTGCCAATGAACCTGACCGAAGCCGAACAATGGTATGCCCGCGCCGCACAACAGGGGCACCGGCAGGCCGAGGAAAATTACGGCCTGATCCTTTTCCAGAACGGCAAACGCCCCGAAGCCGTTCAATGGCTCGAAAAATCGGCAAACCGCGGCGAGGCGAGAAGCCAGTTCGTCCTCGGGACGATGCTCTTCAACGGCGACGCCGTGCCGAAGGACTGGCGGCGCGCCTATGCGTTGATGACGCGCGCATCGTCGGCGGGACTGCCGCAGGCGGCGGCGACGCTGGCGCAGATGGACCGGTATGTCCCGCTGCCCGACCGGCAGGCGGCGCTGGCGATGGCGCGCGATCTGGAGCGGAATGCCGGACGCCCCGCCCTGCCCGCCACGCCCGAGCTACCCAAGGCAACGCAGGTCGCCAAGGCCTCCCCCGCCCCCAGGCCGGTCCCTCGCGCCGCTCCGCCAGCGTCTCCGGTCGCCACCGGCAACTGGCGGGTGCAACTCGGCGCGTTCCGCGATGCGGGCAATGCGCGGCGGCTATGGACCGAGGTCGCGGGCAAGTTCACGGGCCGACAGCCCTTTTACGACGATGCCGGCGGCGTCACCCGGTTGCAGATCGGCCCATTCGCCAGCAGCGCCGAGGCGACCCGCGCCTGCGCCACGATCCGCCCGACGACCTGCGTCCCGGTAAAGCGGTAATCCCCGCCGCGCTGCTGCTGATGGCGCAGATCGGCGCTCGGGCTGCCGCAAGCCTGCGCCGACATCGCAATGTGACGGCCGCTCGCGACGCGTGGTAATACCGTTCGCGCGCGGCGATCAGCCGCGCACCCACTCCGATGGCGCGATCCCCTGCATATACAGCAATGCGGTCAGGTCATTATGGTCGATCCGCACCCCTGCCTCGGCAGCGACGATCGGCTTGGCGTGATAGGCGACGCCCAGCCCCGCGCGGCGGATCATCGGCAGGTCGTTGGCCCCGTCGCCGACCGCCAGCGTCGATTGCCCGTCGATGCCGAGTTCATCGATCGCACCCAGCAGCGTGACTTCCTTCGTCGTCGCATCGACGATCGGCTTCGCGACCTTGCCGGTCAGCTTGCCATCCTCGATCAGCAAGCGGTTGGCGATCATCCGGTCGAAACCTAGTTCGGTGCCGACCGGCTCGGCAAAACGGGTGAAGCCGCCCGACACGAGAATCGTCGTTGCGCCGCGAGCACGCATCGTCCGGATTAGCGTCTTGGCCCCCGGCATGAGCTTGACGCGTTCGTCGAGGCACCGCTGGATCGCGCTTTCCTCCAGCCCTGCCAACAGGGCGACGCGGGCATCGAGCGCCGAGGCGAAGTCGAGTTCGCCGCGCATTGCCCGTTCGGTCACCTCGGCGATCTGCGCCTTGATCCCGGCATAGTCGGCTAGTTCGTCGATGCATTCGACGGTGATCATCGTCGAATCCATGTCGGCGACCAGCAGCGTCTTCTCGCGATTGGCGGCGGGCTGCACCGCGACGTCGGTGCCGGCAACAAGGCCTTCGATCGCGCCCCGCGCTGCGGCGGCATCGCTGGCGAACCGGATATCGGCGGCGCGGCCTTCGTCGATCCACGTCCAGCCCTCGACCAGACAGCCGGCCACGTCCAGCCGATCGGCGGCGGCGGAAATATCGCCCGCGGCGATCGATTCGGCTGCTATCAGCGTGGCGATGAACATGGCGAAATCTCCTGACCGTCCGAGGGTCGCGCTCATCGCAGGCCCGACCGCCAGCGGCAAGTCCGCGCTGGCGATCGCGGTCGCCCGGGCGCATGACGGCGTCGTCATCAATGCCGACAGCGCACAAGTGTATCGCGACCTGCGCATCCTTTCCGCGCGCCCGTCGCCCTATGAAGAAGCGCAGGCACCGCACCGCCTGTTCGGCCATGTCGACGGCGCAAACAGCTATTCCGCGCCGGCATGGGCGAAGGACGCGATCCGCGAGATCAACGCCGCACATGCAGCAGGCAAGCTGCCGGTGCTGGTCGGCGGCACCGGCCTGTATCTGCGGACCCTGATCGACGGCATCGCGCCCGTCCCCGAGATCGATCCCGCCATCCGCAAGGCCGTCCGTGCGCTGCCGGTGGCCGAGGCAACCGAGGCGCTCAGCGTCGCCGATCCGGCAGCCGCCGCCCGGCTGAACCCGGCCGACACCACCCGCATTGCCCGCGCGCTGGAAGTGGTGCGATCGACCGGTCGGACGCTGGCCGACTGGCAGCGCGACCGGACCGGCGGGATCGGCGACCGCATCACGCTGTCGACCATGATCCTGCTGCCCGAACGCGACTGGCTGACCGGACGCTGCGACCGCCGCTTGTCAGCCATGTTCGACGGCGGGGCAGTCGAGGAAGTCGCCACGTTGCTGGCGCGCAACGACATCGCGCCACAGGCTTCTGTCCGCCGCGCCATCGGCGTGATCGAGATCGAACGCTGGCAAAAGGGTGAATGGACCCGCGATGAAGCACTGCGCGAAGCGCGCTTCGCAACGCGGCAATATGCCAAACGGCAGTATACATGGTTCCGCAACCAGCCACCGGCCGATTGGCTTCGCACCAGCGAAACCGAAACATGCGCGTTATCATGTCAATTCGACATTTTATTACGTTAAAGATGGTTGACACGTACATTTATGGCGACTAGCGACGCTGCTCCAACGGTGCTATTCGCGCCTGCGAAAATATTGAGGAGTTGAAGACCCATGACCGAGAAGAGTGGAGCCGCCATTTTGGTCGAGGCCCTCGTCGACCTCGGCGTGGAAGTCGTATTCGGCTATCCCGGCGGCGCGGTGCTGCCGATCTACGACGCGTTGTTCGAACACAGCCGGATCAAGCACATCCTCGTCCGCCACGAACAGGCCGCGACCCATGCGGCGGAGGGCTATGCTCGCTCGACGGGCAAGCCGGGCGTCGTGCTCGTCACCTCGGGTCCGGGGGCGACGAACGCGATTACCGGCATCACCGACGCGCTGCTCGATTCGATCCCGATGGTCGTCATCACCGGACAGGTCCCGACCGCCCTGATCGGCACCGACGCGTTTCAGGAGGCCGATACCGTCGGCATCACGCGCCACTGCTGCAAGCACAATTATCTGGTGAAGGACCCGGCCAGGCTCGGCCACGTCATTCACGAGGCGTTCCATATCGCCACCGCCGGCCGCCCCGGCCCGGTCGTGGTCGACATTCCCAAGGACGTGCAGGTCGCGACCGCGCGCTACACCAAGCCCGGCCCGATCCAGCACAAGACCTATCGTCCGAAGGTGAAGGCCGACCGGGCGCAGATCGAGCAGGTCGTCGACATGCTGGCGGCGGCCGAGCGGCCGGTGCTGTATACCGGCGGCGGCATCATCAATTCGGGTCCGGGCGCGTCGCAACTGCTGCGTGAACTGGTCCGGGTGTCGGGTGCGCCGGTCACCTCGACGTTGATGGGTCTCGGTGCCCTGCCCGCTTCCAGCCCGAGCTGGCTGGGGATGCTGGGGATGCACGGCACCTATGAAGCGAATATGGCGATGAACGAGGCCGATCTGGTCATCGCCATCGGTGCGCGCTTCGACGACCGGGTGACCGGGCGGCTCGATGCCTTCAGCCCGCGCAGCCGCAAGGTCCATATCGATATCGACCGGTCGAGCGTGAACAAGATCGTGCGCGCCGATCTGGGCATCATCGCCGATGCCGGCCACGCGATGGAGGACATGGTGCGGGTGTGGAAATCGCGCCAGCATCCCAAGCCCGACCTGAAGGCGTGGTGGGCGAAGATCGAGGGCTGGCGCGCCAAGCGTTGCCTCGACTTCCCGGAATCGACCAAGGAAATCATGCCGCAGCGCGCGATCCGGGCGCTGTACGCCGCGACCAAACATCGCGCGCCGATCATCTCGACCGAGGTCGGCCAGCATCAGATGTGGGCGGCCCAGCATTTCGGCTTCGAAGCACCGAACAAGTGGCTGACCAGCGGCGGTCTCGGCACGATGGGCTATGGCCTGCCCGCCGCGATCGGTGCGCAGCTCGGAAATCCGGGGGCGCTGTGCATCGACATCGCCGGCGAGGCGTCGATCCAGATGAACATTCAGGAGCTGGCGACGGCGACGCAGTACCGGCTGCCGGTGAAGATCTTCATCCTCAACAACGAATATATGGGCATGGTCCGCCAGTGGCAGGAGCTGACCTACAGCTCGCGCTATTCGAGCAGCTATTCGGACTCGCTGCCCGACTTCGTAAAGCTGGGCGAGGCATATGGCTGGAAGGGTATTCGCATCGAAACGCCCGACCAGCTGGAGGACGGGATTCAGGCCATGCTCGACCATGACGGCCCGGTGATCGTTGACTGCATGGTGGCGAAGCTGGCCAACTGCTTCCCGATGATCCCCAGCGGCGCGGCGCATACCGACATGATCCTGCAGGCGAACGAAGTCTCGGGCGAAATGGACGACGAAGCCAAGGCGCTGGTGTAAATCCCAGATCCTCCCCGGCACGGGGAGGGGGACCGAGACGCGAAGCGGCTTGGTGGAGGGGGAGTGCGGCAGGCGATAGCGTTGGTGGGGAACCCCCTCCACCACTCGCTGCGCGAGCGGTTCCCCTCCCCGTGCCGGGGAGGAATTTTCAGAATGCACATCAAGACCGAACAGACCGAACGGCACACGCTGGCCGTCCTCGTCGACAACGAACCCGGCATCCTCGCGCGCATCGCCGGGCTGTTCTCGGGCCGTGGCTATAATATCGAAAGCCTGACCGTGTCGGAAATCACCGCCGACAAGGCGGTTAGCCGCATCACCATCGTCACCAGCGCATCGCCGCCGGTGATGGAACAGATCATCGCCCAACTCGACCGGCTGGTGCCCGTCCACAAGGTCGTCGACCTGACCGTGCAGGGCGCGCATGTCGAGCGCGAGCTGGCGCTGGTCAAGGTCGTCGGCACCGGCGAGCATCGGATCGAGGCGTTGCGCTTGGCCGAAGTCTATCGCGCGCGCGTGGTCGATGCGACCGTGTCGAGTTTCGTGTTCGAGGTAACCGGATCGATCGAAAAGATCGACAAGTTCACCGAATTGATGGCCGAAGTCGGTCTGGTCGAGGTTGCTCGCACCGGCATCGCCGCCATCGCCCGCGGACGAGAGGCCGCCTGAAACCTATTCGCAACCATCCCGTCACCCCAGCGCAGGCTGAGCTCTCCGTCCGCAAGCGAGCGGTTCGCGGGACGAGCCCCCAGCCTTCGCTCGGGTGACGAACCTGATCTAAGAGGGAAATCATCATGCGTGTCTATTACGATCGCGACGCCGATCTGAACCTGATCTCGGACAAGAAGATCGCGATCCTCGGCTATGGGTCGCAAGGCCATGCCCATGCGCAGAACCTGCGCGATTCGGGCGTCAAGAACGTCGCCATTGCGCTGCGTCCGGGTTCGGCCAGCGCCGCCAAGGCTGAAGGTGCCGGTTTCAAGGTGATGCCGAATGCCGAGGCCGCCGCATGGGCCGACATCCTCATGATCCTCGCGCCCGACGAGCATCAGGCGGCGATCTATGCCGACGACATTCACGCGAACCTGAAGCCGGGATCGGCGCTCGCCTTCGCGCATGGCCTGAACGTCCATTTCGGCCTGATCGAGCCGCGTGCCGATGTCGACGTCATCATGATCGCGCCGAAGGGCCCCGGCCACACCGTGCGCAGCGAATATGTGAAGGGCGGCGGCGTGCCCTGCCTCGTCGCGATCCATCAGGATGCTTCGGGCAACGCGCACGACATCGCGCTCGCCTATGCGAGCGGCGTCGGCGGCGGTCGGTCGGGCATCATCGAAACCAACTTCCGCGAGGAATGCGAAACCGACCTGTTCGGTGAGCAGGCCGTGCTGTGCGGCGGCGTCACCCACCTGATCCAGGCCGGGTTCGAAACGCTGGTCGAGGCCGGCTACGCGCCGGAAATGGCTTATTTCGAATGCCTCCACGAAACCAAGCTGATCGTTGACCTGCTGTATGAGGGCGGCATCGCCAACATGCGCTATTCGATCTCGAACACCGCCGAATATGGCGACATCGTCACCGGCCCGCGTATCATCACTGACGAAACCAAGAAGGAAATGAAGCGAGTCCTCGCCGACATCCAGTCGGGCCGCTTCGTGAAGAATTTCGTCCTCGACAATCGCGCCGGTCAGCCCGAGCTGAAGGCGGCACGCAAGCAGGCGGCGGCGCATCCGATCGAGAAGACCGGTGCGGAGCTGCGCGCGATGATGCCGTGGATCGGTGCGAATAAGTTGGTCGATCAGACCAAGAACTAACGACGTTAGTTCGTACTGATCGGCCAACCGGCCGGCGCGACAAAGCCCGCCCTTCGGGGCGCGGCTTTGTCGCGACCGACGGGCGGGCGGGCGGGCCAGTGCCCCCTCCCTCGTCATTCCCGCGAAGGCGGAAATCCATAAACGCTACCGCCGCGGCTCCAGCACAAGCGCCGCGTGTATGGGTTCCCGCCTACGCGGGAACGACGGGTGACTTGCCGATATCGTTCGTCGTCCCGGCGGAGGCCGGGACCCATGGACACGGTAAGGTCGCGGATCGATCGACAGCCTCCGACACAATGGATTCCGGCCTACGCCGGAATGACGAGGTGCATAAGGCAACCTCCTTCACCCAAACCGGCGACATAGGTGCGGCCCGGACAGAGCACCCTCGCACGGCACCGAAACCGAAACCGATCGTTTCGCATCCAGTATTTGACCCGAAACGCTGCGCCACCGACAAAGGCGCATCGATTTTCGTCTCGACCGGAGAACATTTTCCATGCGCACGCCCCTGATCCTCGCCGCCGCCCTGTTCGCGGTTGCCGCCCCGACCGTCGCCCAGATGCCGGGTGCCCCCGACAAGGCCCGCGTCACCGCCGGCAACTACACCGTCGACACCGCCCATACGCAGGTCGCGTGGCAGGTCAACCATATGGGCTTCACGATGCTCGACGGCCTGTTCGGCGCGACCGGCGGCATGGCGACGATCGACCCCAAGAACCTCGCCGCCACCAAGGTAAGCATCGATTTCAACATCGCCGATTCGCTGACCGTCACCAGCCCGCAATTCGCGAACCACCTGAAGTCGAAGGATATCTTCGATGTGGCGACCTATCCGACCGCCAAGTTCGTCTCGACCCGCATCCAGCCGATGGGCGACCATTGGATGATGACCGGCAACCTGACGATCAAGGACCAGACGAAGCCGGTCCAGTTGACCGTCCGCTTCATGGGCGCGGGTGAGAATCCGATGAACAAGAAGAAGAATGTCGGTTTCACCGCCACCGGAAGCATCATGCGCAGCCAGTTCGGCCTCGGCTTTGCGGTGCCGGCGGTATCGGACAAGGTAGACTTGACCATCAACGCCGCGTTCGTCGCAGCCTGATCGGTCGGTGCGCGCGGTTCAGGCCGCGCGCATCCCGGCAAATCCTTCGAAGGTGCCGCGAACGCTGGGCGCGGCATGTTCGACCAGTTGCGCGACCTGCGCGACTGCACCGCCCTTGCCGTCATCGGCGGCCATGGCCCAATCCCCGAACTCGCGCGCCTCGACCGGGCGTCGCGACAGCACCACAAGCGCGAAATGACGTGGATCGGTCGCGATTCGTGCATAGGCCGCCTCGACCTTCGCCGGATCTCCCTCCAGCGCCTGCAGGAAGCGCCGGCCCTTGGCGTGGAGCAGGCCGGTGATCCCGTCGCGGCGATTATTGCGGCGCGACTTGGCGAGAATATCGTCGAGGTCGACCGTCAGCCCGTTGCGCGCGGTACTGACGTAGATCAATTGCAGCATGACGCTCCGGTAGATTGCCCGTACATTGCGTCTGCGGTAGCCGATCAAATCTTACCAACCGGTATCGGCACCATCGGCTCTGGACTTTCAAACCGCTTTTGCCCACAGACGCGCCATGGTCCGCGCATTCGCCAACCAGCTGCGACTTAGCCGCCCTTAGGGCCGGATCGCACGCGCGTGCGCCTGTCCTGAGGGAGTATCGAACCTTTCGGCAGATACCGGCGCCCCCGCGCCAAATACAGGCTAGACCACGATATGTTGCGCGATCCTTCGACCAAATACCGCCCCTTCCCCACCGTCGACCTGCCCGACCGCCAATGGCCGTCGCGCACGATCACGCGCGCGCCACGCTGGCTGTCGACCGATCTGCGCGACGGCAATCAGGCGCTGATCGACCCGATGGGCGCGGAGAAGAAGAACCGCTTCTTCGACCTGTTGTTGAAGGTCGGTCTGAAGGAGATCGAGGTCGGTTTCCCGTCGGCGGGCGCGACCGAGTTCGATTTCATCTCGGGGCTGGTCCGGCAGGATCGCATTCCCGACGACGTATGGGTGCAGGTGCTGACCCAGTCGCGCCGCGACCTGATCGAACGCAGCTTCGAAAGCCTCGATGGTGCGAAGCAGGCGATCGTTCACCTGTACAATGCGGTCAGCCCGGCATGGCGGCGGATCGTGTTCGGCATGGAACGTCCCGAGGTGAAGGCGATCGCGGTTGCCGGTGCCAAGGTGCTGCGCGACGAAGCCGCCAAACGCCCGAACACCGACTGGCGGTTCGAATACAGCCCCGAGACCTTTTCGACCGCCGAACTGGATTTCTCGGTCGAGGTGTGTGCGGCGGTGATGGAGGTGTTGCAGCCGACCCCCGACTGCCCGCTGATCCTGAACCTGCCCGCGACGGTCGAGGCAGCGACGCCCAATGTCTATGCCGACCAGATCGAATGGTTCTGTCGCAACGTGCCGAACCGCGACAGCGTCGTCATCTCGCTGCACACCCATAACGATCGCGGCACCGGCGTCGCGGCCGCCGAACTGGGGCTGATGGCCGGGGCCGACCGGGTCGAGGGCTGTCTGCTCGGCAATGGCGAGCGGACCGGCAATTGCGATCTCGTGACCGTCGCGCTGAACCTCTACACCCAGGGCGTCGACCCGCAACTGACCCTGTCGGACATCGACGAGGTCGTGAACACGGTCAATTACTGCACCAACCTGCCCGTCCATCCGCGCACTCCCTATGCCGGGGATCTGGTGTTCACCGCCTTTTCGGGCAGCCATCAGGATGCGATCAAGAAGGGGATGGCGGCACAGGCGGTGCGCAACGACGGCCTGTGGGAAGTGCCCTATCTGCCGATCGACCCCGCCGATCTCGGCCGCAGCTACGAAGCGGTGATCCGCGTCAATTCGCAGTCGGGCAAGGGCGGCGTGGCGTGGGTGCTGGAACAGGACAAGGGCCTGAAACTGCCCAAGCGGTTGCAGGCAGATTTCAGCCGCCATGTGCAGGCGATGGCCGATGCGCTTGGCCGCGAACTGAACGCCGCCGACATCTGGACGGCATTCCACGACGCGTATCTGCCGCAGGGCAAGGATCGCTATGCGCTGATCGACTATGCCGAGACCCATGCACCGGGCGGCGGACCACCGCGCACGTTCGTCGGCCGGGTCCGGCTGGACGGTGAGGAACGATCGATTTCGGGCAAGGGCAATGGCCTGTTGTCGGGCCTGCTCGCGGCACTGCGCGAAGAAGGCGGGATCGACATGGACGTGATCGATTACAGCGAGCATGCGATCGGCCATGGTGCCGATGCGCAGGCCGCGGCCTATCTCGAATGCAGCCTGCCCGGTGGCCGGCGCGTGTTCGGCGTCGGCATCGACGGCGACGTCGCGACCGCCACGGTCCGCGCGGCGCTCAGCGCGGCCAACGCGGTGGCGCGGGGCTGAATTTGACTGCAACGACCTTGTTCTCGCACGGCGGGGACAGGGTCGAACCGGCGTCAGAAGACGATCCGCGCCCGCGCCGGCACCCTGTCCATGGCGGCGACGATCGCGAACGCGCTGTATCCTGTTGCGGATGGGCCCGGCACGTTCATGACATAAATGAACGCGGGTGTTCCCGATATCGACACCGCGACACATTGTCCCCAAACCAAAAACGCCGCCCGGCATCGACCGGACGGCGTCTGGTTCGTAACGGCGGCACCGGATATGGTGCCAGCCTGCGTTACTTCATGTGTGCGCTGAGCAGCTTGTTCATTTCGAACATCGAGCACGACTTCTTGCCGAACAGCTTTTCGAGCGTCTCGTCGGCCAAAATCTCGCGCTTGTCCTTCGGGTTCTGAAGGTCGTGCTTCTTGATGTATTCCCACATCTTGCTGACGACTTCGCTGCGGGGCAGCGGATCGGAGCCGGTGATCTTCGCCAGATCGGCCGACGGCGTCACCGGCTTCGCGATTCCGCCCCGGGCGCCGCCGGTCGTCGTGGTTTCCTTGGCCATAGTAGTTCTCCTATCCCCCTGCAGGGCCGCACCCTGTGGGCACGGCAGACCGGTGGTTATGCAAGGTTACGAAGCGGTTGTCGCGGGGGAAAAGCGACAAACCGCACCGTCCACCCTGCGAAATCACGCTCGCAACCGCGTAACCCGCGTCGACTGCGCTCAGAACCCAAACCGGGCGCGCACACCGTAGAGTCGTGGCATCGCCGGGTACACCCCATAAGTGCCGGTCTGTTCCGGAATCGCGAAGCCCGAAATATTGTAATACTGGTTCGTGATATTCTCGACGAAGAATTCCAGTTGCTTGCGGCGATCGTCGGTCGCGATGCCGATCTTGCCGTTCAGCAGCGGATAGCCGTCATTGCCGACCGTGGTCGTGCCGGTGCCGTCGCGGACGATCGACACGTCGCTGTTGTAGCGCATATCGACATGGAACAGCGCGTTGAGCGTGCCGGTCAGGCGCGGTTGCCATGTCGCCGCGACCGTCACGACGTTTCGCGGCTGGTTCAGGAACTGCCGCCCCTGCTGGTTCTGCAACGGGGTACCGCTGAAGTCGTTATCGGCATCGTAGGACGCATCGAGCAGCGTGTAGCCCAGCCGGAAGGTCAGATCCCGGATCGGCTGGATCAGCGACTCCAGCTCGACCCCCTTGGCCGTCGACCGCGGCACGTTCTGCACCACGAAGCTGTTGCCGGCGAAAATCAGCGACTGGAGCCCCTTGAACTTCTGATAGAAGAACGCGGCGTTGAACGAGAATTGGCGGGTGACGCTGGTCTTGAACCCCAGTTCGTAGCTGTCGACGGTTTCGGCTCCGAATTCCAGATCGGTCGCCTGTGCCCCGTCGCCGCCCAGCACCGTCGTGTCGAAGCTCGCCTGATCGAGGTTGTAGCCACCCGATTTGAAGCCGCGGTCATAGCTGGCATAGCCGAGAATGTCGGGCGTCAGCTTGTAGGCCAGCTTGGCCGTGCCGGTCAGTCGGCTTTCCGAACGATCGTGCGTGTAGTTGCCGTTGAATTCGCTCGACACCGCCGGGTTGCAGCTGAGCAGGAACAGGTTCTGGAACAGCGCCGGGCTCGCCGTGCGGATCGCGTTGCGATAGGTGACCGCGCGCGGATCGTTGCCGAGGAAGAAGCCGCACGCCGACGGGTTGCTGTTGACGCTCGCCGCCAGTTCCTTGCGCTCGTAATTATAGCGCAGGCCCAGCGTCAGCGAGAGCTGATCGGTGATGTTGACGATATTGTGCGTGAACAGCGCAAACGCGTTGGTATCGACCTGGAAATCGTCGTTGTTGTTGCCCTGTCCGGCGACATTCGGGGTCAGCGGCGTGTTCAGATAGGTGAACAGCGCCGATCCGGGCGGGGCCGCCGCCTGCAATTGCGGGCTCTGCGCATAGAGCAGCTGCCCGAACAGCGGCACCGTCCCCGTGGGCAACGCTGCGCCGCCCCGCAATGCGGTCACCAGCTGGGTAAAGGTCGGCACGTTGAAACTGCCGAAGAACTGCGCCTGTCGCCCGATCCCGCCGGCCGAAGCCGGTTGCCCCAGCACGCCGGCCAGCAGCGTATCGACATAGCGGTTGGCGTCGTTGCCCAGCCGCACCGTATCGCGCAGCTGGAGCTTTTCGTTCAGGTAGAAGCCGCCGACGAGGAAATCGAGCTTCCCGTCGAACAACTGGCCCTGCAACCGCACTTCCTGGGTAATGTCACGCAGCGACGAGCGATAGCCGTCGCGATAGGCGCGATCGATGCCCGAATAATCGATGTCCTGATTCCGCAGCACCCGGAAATCGCGATAGGCGCTGATCGAGGTCAGCTTCAGGTCGCCGATATCGGCGTTGATCTCGCCCGACACACCCCAGTCGCGGACCGCCTCGCCATAGTCGCGGTTGGGCGATGCGGCCATGCGCCGGTCAGACGGCGCACCGGTATAGATGCCGATGCGACCCTGTTGCGCGGCGATCGCCTGAATCGCCGGGGCCGTCGCTCCGCGCGTCCCGCTGACCACGCCGCAGCATTGTTCGTCGGTCTTGTAATAATCGCCGATCAGCCGGAAGCTGAACGCCGAGGTGTCGTACAGCGCCTGGCCGCGGACGTACCAGCGGTTGATGTCGTTGAACGCGCGGTCGGAATTGACGTCCTCGATATAGCCGTCTCGCTTGCGATAGCCGCCGTCGAGGCGCAGCGCGAGCTGTTCGGATACCGGCCCGGTCAACGCACCTTTCAGTTCATAAGCGTCGAAGTTGCCATACTCGCCCTCGACATAGCCACCGAGATCGAATTTCGGCAGCGCCGTCGTCACCGACAGCGCACCCGCCGAGGTATTGCGCCCGAACAGCGTCCCCTGCGGTCCGCGCAGCACTTCGACGCGCTCGACCTCGGGCAGTTCGGCGATGGCGATGCCCGCGCGCGAACGGAACACGCCGTCGATGAACACGCCGACTGCCGGTTCGAACCCCGGATTGTCGCCCGCCGTGCCGACACCGCGGATCGACAGCGACGTCGATACCGCCGACGACTGGCCGGTGGTCGTCTGGAGCGACGGCGCAAGCTGTTCGAGGCCGCGAATGTCGCGGATGCCGGCATCGTCGAGCAACTGCGCATTCACCGCGGTCACGGCGATCGGCACGTCCTGAATCGGTTCGGCGCGGCGGTTGGCGGTGACGATGATCTCGTTGCCCCAATCGTCGTCGGCGGTGGTCGTACCTTCCGACTGGACGGCAGCGGGTGCGGTCGCGGGCGTCGCAGTCTGCGCGATCGTCGGGCTGGCCCCGGCGACCATCGAGAGAGCGGTTGCGGCCAGCAATTGGAACTTCGTCATGACATCCCCTCCTCCGCGCTGCCGATATCGGTCCGGCTAATGCAGTTGGCATTTGGTGACGGAGCATCTATCCCGCGTCAACGGGCAACCTGCATCCCACGCAGCTTTTATCGGCGAACGGGTATGGAAACCACAGTCGCACCGCCGCAGGGATTTCATGCGGCGGATGCGAACATGTTCGAATATCGGGAATGGACGACGACGATGTGTGACGCGAATGACGATGCCGCGACCGACGACTTGGTGGCATCGCCGCCGAAAATTCCCGTGCCCGATGACGTCGTGGAGGCGATCCGCACCCTGATCCGCTGGACCGGCGAGGACCCGACCCGCGAAGGCCTGATCGAAACCCCGCTGCGCGTCGCGCGTGCGTGGCGCGAATATACGCAGGGCTACAGCGACGATCCCGCCCGTCATCTCGAACGCGTGTTCGAGGAAGTCGGCGGCTATGACGAGATCGTCCTGCTGCGCGACATTCCGTTCCAGTCGCATTGCGAACACCATATGGCACCGATCGTCGGCAAGGCGCACATCGCCTATCTGCCCCGCGATCACGTCGTCGGCATTTCGAAGCTGGCGCGCGTGCTGCACGGCTATGCCCGGCGGTTGCAGGTGCAGGAACGCCTGACTGCCGAGGTCGCCGACTGCATCTGGAACGGCCTGAAACCGCGCGGCGTCGCGGTGGTGATCGAGGCGACGCATGGCTGCATGACCGCGCGCGGCGTGCGCACGCCCGGTGTCACCATGACCACCAGCCGCATGATGGGCGTGTTCCGCGACGACGAACGCAGCCGCAAGGAAGTGCTGGCACTCATCGGGCGCGGCTGACGGAACGGGAGCGACCAGCCGACGTTTGCGCAGGATGAACCGTTGCATTGCCCTGCTGATCCCGCTGGCGCTCACCGCCTGTTCGGCCGAACCGCCCGCCTCCACTAATGCGACGCAGGCGGCGATGCCGGTCGGGTCGCTCGGCGGCGTCGATCCGGCGGCGGGCAATACGGCCGTGTCGACGCGCGGCGTGCCGACCTCGCCGGCGGTCCATCCGGCGTCCGAATTGCAACCGCTGGTCCATGACGATCTGAAGGACAAGGATTTGCTCGGTTCGGGTTGCGCCTTCCGCGCCGGTGCTGACGCGCCGACACTGTTGATGGTCCGCGACGAAGGCGACGGGCTGGTCAAATATAACAAGCGCTTCCACCGCATCACCGCCGCCACGCCGGGCCGGGAGGCGATAGAAGTCGGCGCGATCCTTGCCGGCGACGGCGTGTCGTTCACCCTTGCCCGTCAACCGGGCGATACCATGCCATCGGGGGGATCGTCCCGCGCATGGCCCGCGACGCTGACGATGCGCACCGCCGACAGCGGCGAGCGCATCTATCGCGACGGTCGCTGGGAATGCGGCAGCTGATCGCCGGGCGTTGCGTCATCAGCGATGGCATTCTACAGCGCGTCAATGGCCTCGTAGCTCAGCTGGACAGAGCGCCGCTTTCCTAAAGCGGGCGTCGGGGGTTCGAGTCCCTCCGAGGCCACCAGTCATCGTCCACGATCCGCTGCGGTCGGCGAACCGGGTGCAACCGTCGCGATATTGCCCTGATCCTGCCGCCGGCTGGAGCCGGCCATGCACGACCGGCCCGACATGGTCCTGCCGGAAACGATACGATCGATCGCCAGCCGCAGCGGGTGCAAATGGGGCTGGCGACCGGACGCGATACCGCAGGTGATCGATGCCGCCGAACAGGCAGGCCTGCTCAATATTGGTGGCCAATTGCAGTTCCGCCTGCCGGGAGCCACGTGCGAATGCTATTGGGTCGAGGTCGACGCGGTGGCGCAGGAACCAAGGGGCCTGCGCTGGACCGAACGCGTCGCGCGCGCCGCCACCGTCGCCCGACAGCAGTTTGCCGACATCGGCAATCGGTACGACTTCCTTTCAGAAGGGCGCGACGCATTCCCCGCTGCGTTTCACGCCTATGAGGCCAGTGGCGGCAACCTCGGCGACTGCCTCTGGTTCATCTGGTACCTCAAAGCCGACCGAACCCGACCGACCGACATCCGTTCGCGCGTGCTTGGGTTAATTCGCGCGTTCCGGCGGCACGACCGGCAACAGTAACGGCGCGACCGGTACGCCGTCCTCGACCAGCGCCTTCGCCTCGGCGCGGGTCGCCTGTCCGTGGATCGTGGCCGGTTCGGCATCGCCGACATGCATCGCCCGCGCGCGATCGGCAAAGGCGGTACCGACCCATTCGCTGTTCGACAGCGCCGCCTGTTGCGCCTGCGCCAAAGCCTGCAACGCCGCCTTCATCGCCTCGGGCGGCGGTCCGGCGGAGCGGTCGCCTTTCGGGCTGATATTGGGAGCCATCACCGCCTTCTCGATCGTCGCGTCGTCGCAGAACGCACAGCGGATCAGCCCCTGCGCGCGTTGATCGGCATAAGCACCGCTCGATGCGAACCACGCCTCGAACACATGCGCATTGCCACAGCGCAGGTCGAACACGATCACGCGACGGTACCGACCGGCGGGATCGCCCGGCGATGCGCCAGCACCGGTATCCGCGCGCGCACCGCATCGACCTGCGCCGGATCGATATCGACGAACCCGACCCCTGCCGCCTCACCCATGTCGAGCAGCACCTTGCCCCAGGCATCGATCACCAGCGAATGACCGAAGGTCGTGCGGCCGTCGGCATGCTGCCCGGTCTGTGCCGCGGCGACGACGAACGCCCCGGCCTCGATCGCCCGCGCGCGCAGCAGCACATGCCAATGCGCCTGTCCGGTCGGCACGGTGAATGCCGCCGGCACCGACAGCAACGTCGCACCGGCATCGGCCAGGGCCCGGAACAGATCGGCGAAGCGCAGATCGTAACAGATCGCCAGCCCGACCTGCCCGACCGGCGTGGCGACGACGCTGGCGCTGTCGCCCGGCGCATAGCTGACCGATTCGCGCCAGCTTTCGCCGGTCGGCAGCGTCACGTCGAACAGATGCAGTTTGTCGTACCGCGCCCGGATCGCGCCGGCCGGGTCGATCATATAGCCGCGATTGGCGAGCCGCCCGTCGGCCAGCCGGATCGCCAGCGACCCGAGATGCACCCAGATGCCCGCTTGTGCCGCCGCCGTGCGGACCGCCCGCAATACCGGATCGGCGTCCTCGGTCGCGATCGACGCGGCGGCACGGTCGCGATCACGGTCGATCAGCCCCGACATTTCGGGGGTGAACAGCATCGCCGCGCCGCCCGCCGCCGCCCGTTCGATCGCATCCAACAGCACCGCTGCATTGGCGTGCGGGTCGATCCCCGCCGTCATCTGAAGCAGTGCGAGCTTCATGCGTTCAGCAGCGCGTCCAGCTTGCCCGCCCGTTCCAGCGCCGCCAGATCGTCCGACCCGCCGACATGGGTATCGCCGACGAAGATCTGCGGCACCGTCGTCCGGCCGTTCGACCGCGCCAGCATCTCCTGCCGCTGCGGCCCGCCCATGGTGATGTCGATCTCTTCATAGGCTGCGCCCTTTTCATCGAGCAGCCGCTTGGCGCGCGTGCAATAGGGGCAGAATGCCTTGGTGTAGATGAGGATACTGGTCATGACGCTGAGGTGTGACCGGCGATCGGGCTTGTCAATCGTCCGCACCGACGACCCGTGCCCAGCACAGGATCGTGACGCGCGATGCACCTGCCGCGCGCAGCACCTTGGAACAGGCCGCCGCCGTCGCGCCGCTGGTGTGGACGTCGTCGATCAGGACCACCGACTGACCGGCGACCGACGCCGGATCGACCATGACGAACGCGCCGCGCACCGCCTGCGCACGCTTGCGGCCGTTCATGCCTTTCAGCGGTGGGGTGGCGCGGGTTCGCCGCAACACGTCGCGCGCGACCGGCACGCCCGACAGTCGCGACAATCCGGCGGCGATCAACAGTGCCTGATTATAGCCGCGCGTCCACAACCGCCGCCGGTGCAGCGGCACCGGCACGAGCAGCGTCGCATCGTTCGTCAGATGGCGGTGCATCAACCGCGCCATCGTCGTCGCCAGCGCCAGCCGCCCGCCATATTTCAGCTTCAGCGCGACATCGCGCGCCACCGGGCCATAGGCGACGGCGGCGCGCAGCCCGTCATGCGCCGGCGGACGGACGAGGCACGGCGCACATCGCAGGTCCGGCCCCCGATCGATCGCGAACGGCGCGCCGCAGGTGGCGCAGGCCGGATCGCCCAGAAAGCGCAACGCCGACCAGCATCCCGCACAGAACCGATGGTCCGCCTCGACCACCTCGCCACAGCCCGGACAGCGTGGCGGCAGCGCCAGCGCGACCAGCCGGGTCAGTGCGGCGACGGGGGCGCGGGCGAGCAGCATCGCCCCCTTGTCGCCGCCCACGCCACCCGGCACAAGCGGCCGCGTGACCGCCCCCGACCTCTTTGCCCGCCACCGCCGACGCCTGCACCGCGACCGCGCCCAGCCCGGCTTCGCGCGCGCCGACTTCCTGCATCGCTACATGCTGGAGGGGATCGAGGATCGGTTGCAGGCGGTGACCCGCCAGTTCACCGACGTGCTCGACCTCGGCTGCCACGATGCCGCGTTCGCCCCCCCGCCCGGCACCCGCATCGCGCGACTCGATCCGGGCTTCGCCTTTGCCCGGGCGGCGGGCGGCGTGCAGGGGGACGAGGATCGGCTGCCATTCGCCGATAATGCCTTCGATCTGGTGGTGTCGGTCGGGGTGCTGGACGGCGTCAACGACCTGCCCGGCGCGCTGACGCTGGTCCGGCGGACGCTGCGCCCAGACGGTCTGTTCCTCGCCGCCTTTACCGGCGGGCGGACGCTATCGACCCTGCGCCAGTCGCTGCTGACCGCCGAGGCCGATCGCCCGGCGGCGCGGGTCCATCCGCAGATCGACCTGCGGTCGGCGGGCGACCTGCTGGTCCGGGCCGGCTTTGCCCTGCCGGTCGCCGATTCGGAAACGCTGACGGTGCGCTATGCCGGCATGGGCAAGCTGGTCGACGATCTGCGCGGCATGGGTGCGACCGGCCTGCTCGAGCCGGCGCCGCTCGGCCGGACCGGCCTGATGGCGGCGGCCAGCGCCTTTGCCGATCGCGCCGAGGCCGATGGCCGGACCACCGAGCAGTTCGAGGTGATCTACCTGACCGGCTGGGCCCCCGCCCCCAGCCAGCCGCAACCGGCCCGTCGCGGCAGCGCCACCGCCTCGCTCGCGGACACGCTGCGGCCCAGATAACGTGGGGTCGATCGACATTCAGTTCGCTGGGCGCAGGAATAGCGTTCGATCCCTTTCGTCACTCCCGCGCAGGCGGGAGTCCATATACGCCAGCGTCGCGCATCGAGCCGAACCGTCGGCGTCTATGGATTCCCGCCTGCGCGGGAAGGACGAAATTCCGTGGCTATCGCTGAATGTCGATCGGTCATAGGCGGGATCGACATTCAGTAAGGTTTCGACTTCTCCCCTCCCTGACAAGAGCGTCGGGCCGGTCATGCCCTCGGCATGACCCAAACAGTGCGGGGCACTGTTTACCCGAAGCTGGGTCGGGGGTGGGTTGGCCCGCGGGGGAGCGACTCGCCAGCCACAGACCGACCCACCCCCAGCCCCTCCCTTGTCAGGGAGGGGAGCAGTTCGCTGGCTTGACAGCCGAATGTCGATCCGGCCTAGACAAGCGCTTCGAGCAGGCCGATCAGCGGCCGGTCGGCGGGTGGCATGGCCAGCGCGTGCAACTGCACCGGCCGCAGCCATCGCAGCGCGGTTGCGTGGCGTGCGACCGGCATCCCCTGCCATTTGCGCAGGGCGTAGAGCAGCAGCAGCAGATGCCGATCGCCCAGCGGTTCGCTGGCAAAGGCGGCGGGCGCGAGGCAGCTGTGATCGACGACGATGCCCAGTTCCTCGTCCAGTTCGCGGACCAGCGCCGCCTCCGGCGTCTCGCCGGGTTCGATCTTGCCGCCGGGAAATTCCCACAGACCCGCCATCGCCGTTCCGGGCGGGCGTTGCTGGACCAGCACGCGGCCATCGCCGTCGATCATCGCGGCGGCGGTCACCATCAGGAAACTGGAGTTCGGTGTCGACAATTTCTTAACCTCGTGCGCCGTAGGGGTCGGTCCGGTCATAGCGGAGTAGGTGATCCATGCGATGCACGCTGCGCCTGTTGCGCGGTCTTTGGCGGGATCGACGCGGGGCCACCGCCATCGAATATGGCATCCTCCTCGCCATGATCGCCATCGCGATCTCTGCCGCCGTCGCCGGGCTGGGCGATGTGAACGGCGGCATCTGGAATGGCGTCGCGACCAACATCATCGCGCACAGCCGGATCGGTTAACCATCAAAATATCGCCGGTAACCGTTCTGCTTAAAACTTTATCAACCGAGTTCTTCCTACTGTTCGCATGCTGACCGGGCATCGTCCGAACGGCCGGGAAATTGAAGCACGCAGAACCATGGAGACCCAGATGCAGAAGATCCGCACCTTCCTGAAGAACAGCAAGGGCGCCACCGCGATCGAATACGGCCTGATCGCCGCGCTGATCGCCGTTGCCGCCATCACCGCCATGCAGGGTCTGGGCAATCAGCTCAGCAAGACCTTCAACAACGTTTCGGGCCAGATGGGCGCGACGAAGGCCGGCGGCTGATCTCAGCCATCACCGGATGCAAGGGGGCGGCGGGACTTCGGTTCCGCCGCCCTTTTGTTTGGTATTACAGCCGGCCCATCTTCAGGAACTTCTGACGCCGTGCCTGCCGCAGCGACGCGGCTTCCATCCCCGACAGGTCGCCCAGCGCCTGATCGATCGCATCGCCCAGCGCCGTGATCGCCGCATCCCTGTCGCGATGCGCCGCGCCCAGCGGTTCGGATACGATCCGGTCGATGACGCCCAGCGACTTCAGGTCCTGCGCGGTCACCCGCATCGCCTCGGCCGCTTCGGGTGCCTTGTCGGCGGTGCGCCACAGGATCGACGCGCACCCCTCGGGCGAGATCACCGAATAGACCGCATGCTCCATCATCAGCACGACATTGCCCGCCGCCAGCGCGATGGCACCACCCGATCCGCCTTCGCCGAGAATCGCCGACACCATCGGCACGCCGAGGTTCAGCGCCGCCTCGGTCGACCGCGCGATCGCCTCCGCCTGTCCGCGCTCCTCGGCCTGGATGCCGGGAAACGCGCCCGACGTGTCGACCAGCGTCACCACCGGCAGGCCGAACCGGTCGGCCAGCTGCATCAGCCGGATCGCCTTGCGATAGCCCTCGGGCTTGCCCATGCCGAAATTGTGGTGCAGCCGGCTGGCGGTATCGTCGCCCTTTTCATGCCCGATCACCATGACCTTGCGGCCCCGCAACCGGCCCATCCCGCCAAGGATCGCCGAGTCGTCGGCAAAGGCGCGGTCGCCGCCCAGCGGCATGAAATCCTCGATCAGCCCGGCGACATAATGTTTGAAGTGCGGCCGCTCGGGATGCCGGGCGACCTGCGTCTTCTGCCACGGGGTCAATCTGGTATAGGTTTCGCGCAGCAGCCGGTCGGACTTGGTCTGCAACCGCCCGATTTCGGTAGCGATGTCGAGCTCGCCGTCCGCGGCGGTATCGCGCAGTTCGTCGATCCGCGCCTGCAATTCGGCGATGGGTTTTTCGAAATCAAGGAAGCTTGCCATGGGTCCGCGCCCTATGGCCGTGTCCGCCCGGCGTCAATCAGCGGGTGGAGTTCGCTCACCAGCCGGACCAGCCGCCACGCATCGACATGGGTATAGATTTCGGTGGTCGCGATATCGGCATGGCCCAGCATCGCCTGCAACGCGCGCAGGTCCGCGCCGCCCTCCAGCAGGTGGGTCGCAAAGGCGTGACGCAGCACGTGCGGGCTGATCCGGTCGGGCGATATCCCCGCCTCTCCGGCCAGCGCCCGCACGATCTGATACAGCCGCATCCGGCTCAGATGCGACTTGCCCGACGGGAACAGCCACGGGCTGGCCGCGGGCACGTGTGCACGCCAGCGAACGACGGCGGCGCGCGCGCGGTCCGACAGCGGCACCATCCGCTCCCGCCCGCCCTTCCCCTTCAGGATCAGATAGGGCCGGTCCGACACGATCGCCCCGCGCGGCAGCGACACCAGTTCGGTCGCGCGCAGGCCCGATCCATAGAGCAGCTCGAACAGTGCCGACAGGCGCAGGTCGTTGCGATCGGGTGGCACCCGGGCGATCCGCGCGTCGATCGCAGCGAACATCGCCTCGATATCGCCGGCCGACAGCGTCTTGGGCAGCGGCCGCGACGTGCCCGGCCTGGGCAGCGCGCTCCCCGGATCGTCGGCGCGCAACCCTTCTTCGGCAAGGAAGGCGTAAAACCGCCGCAGCGCCGACGCCTTGCGCGCCACGGTCGATTTGGCGAGCGTCGCCCAACCGTCGGCCAGCCGCCCGATGGCGGCGGCATCCGCTTCGGCCAGAGCCCCGCCCAACGTCTCCGACGCCAGCGACAAATCGGTGCGATAGGCTGCGACGGTATTGCGCGCCGCCCCCGCCTCCGCCGCCATCATTTCGAGGAAGCGGTCGATCAGCACCCGATCGCCGCCGATGCCGCTCACGTCCGCGCGATCGCCTCGGCGGCGATCATCCGCGCCTCGCCCTCACGCCCCGCCGCCCGCAGCGCCGCGACGATGTGGAACAGCGCCACCGGCGACACGCCGCGCCAGTCGCGCGTCTGCATGCCGGTCGCGGCCAGCAACAGGACGGTGCCGGCTTCCCCGCGCACCCCCGACCGGTCGATCGCATCGGTCCAGGCGTTGCGCGCACCGATCGCGACGTTCAGGTCGCGGGCCAGCCCCTGCACCTGATCCTGCGGCAACCGCCCGAGGCCCGCCAGCCCAGCGAACAGCAACTGACCCTTGCGCCCGTTCTGACCGGCATAGTCCGACACGGCCCCCACCGCGACCGACCGACCCATCGGATCGGCAAGTGCCAGCATCGCCCAGCCGTCGCTGCCAACCGGCACCACCGAACGCCAGCGCAGCGCCGGCAGGTCGAGCCCCGCGGTCAGCATCGATGCGATCAGCGAATCGGCATCGGCGACATGATCGGCCACCGGCGCGATCATCGCCGCCGCCCGCGCGGTCAGCACCCGCCGGGCATGGCCGAGCGGCGAGGTCGCCGCCGGTTCCCAGAACTGCCGCAACACCGCCAGCCGTGCGTCGTCGCTACCGGTAAAGGCGGTCCGCAAATCGGTGGCGAGCGCGCTTTGCGAACTGCTGGCATCCTCATCAGTCAGCAATTGCGCATACAGGTCGACCAGCGCCTCGCTGGACAACACCCCCTGCGCCGCCGCGAACTCGCCATCGGTCAGCCGGACGTTGGGCGCGAATTGCGGCGCGGTGGCATGCCAGTAGCGGACCTGCGGCCCGACTCCGTCGAACATCGCGGGCGGCACCGGCGTCGCGCTGGCGGCGGCCATGCCATAGCGCCATGCCGTCAACCGGTCGACGCCGTCCCATTCGATCGTCGCCGCCCGGCGACCCTGCGCGCCCTTGCCGACCAGCTTTTCCGCCAGCGCGACGTCGATCGCGCCGCCGCCCGGTGCCTGTCGCCGCGCCTGATCGACGATCCGCCCGGCCTCGCGCGGCTGCCCCGACAGGCCGAGGCAGACGGCGTTCGCCAGTCGCCAGCCGCGCTCGTTCGAAACCCGCATCGCCGGCTGGACCAGCGGGCACAGCCCCGCCGGATCGCCGGTCGCCAGCAGCGACTGCATCGCGATCTGGTATAATTTGGGCGTGTAGTTGTCGATATCGACCGACTGGACCAGCGCGCGCGCCGCGGGTGCTTCGCCCATGCGGACCAGCAGCCATGCACGTTCGGCGGCGAAGTCCGCGCCGTCGACGCCGGTCGGCGTGTCGAGATCGGCGACCAGCGCGCGGCGAAGCGCGATCGAGACCCAGCGCGACGCGACCGGCGCATCGAGCGCGCGCATGATCCGTTCCAGCCACGGACCGTCGACCGCGCCGAACGCATCGCGCGCGAAATCGCTGCCCTGTCCGGCAATGCCGATATTGTTCAGCGACCGGCGGGCGAAGTCAGGCAATTCATATTGCCTGAGCGCCGCAGCATCGATCGGCACCGTCGATGCCGATGGCGTGGGCGTCGGGGTCGGCGGCGCGCCGGGGACGCCCGGCAAGGGCTGAACGATCGGCGCGGGCGGCGCGAAGTTCGGTCCGCCCGGCACCGCCGATCCACTGGGGCGGGGGGTCGGCGTCGGCGCGGGCGCATCGCCGAACCCCGGCGGCAACAGCGATTCGGGCACGTCCTGCCCGATCGCCGGTACCGCGATAGCGATCAGCGCCGCGGCCGCGACGCCGATCCGCAACCGGTCAGTTCGCGAGATTTTCAAGCGAGACCGCCTTTTCGATCTGGGTCGGCTGCTGCTCGGTCGACCGCCCCGCCAGCAGGAACATGCCCGCGATCAGCGCGACCACGACGACGAGAAGAATGACAAGCGAACGCGACATGGATCAAATCGTCCCGGTAATTTGGGTCGGACAAAGATGGCGAAGCGCCTTTTGCCCGATCGGTTGGGCGGCTGTATAGCCCATCGTTCAATGCTGCAAATTCAAGAATCCATCCCCCAACCGCCGCCGCCCTGGACCGGGCGTCCGATCGTCCTGATCGGGTTGATGGGCGTCGGTAAATCCACCGTGGGCCGGCGTCTGGCCCAGCGGATGAAGCTCGATTTCGTCGATGCCGATCACGAGATCGAACATGCCGCCGGCATGACCATCGCCGAAATCTTCGAACGGTTCGGTGAAGCGCATTTCCGCGACGGCGAACGCCGCGTCATCGCCCGCCTGATCGATGGTACGCCCAAGATCATCGCAACCGGCGGCGGTGCGTTCATGCAGGAGGAGACCCGGACGCTGATCCTCGACCAGTCGCTGGCGATCTGGCTCGACGCCTCGCCCGACATCCTCGCCGAACGGGTCCGCCGCCGCGACACCCGCCCGCTGCTGCGCGGAAAGGACCCCCGCAAAATGCTGACCGAACTCGCCCGCGTTCGCAATCCGGTCTACGCGCTTGCACCGATCCATATCGTCAGCCAGCACGCACCGCACGACGCCACCGTCTCCGCGATCCTGAAAGCCATCGGCCAATGACCGTCATCCCCGTCGCGCTTGGCGACCGCAGCTACGACATCGTGATCGAGGACGGGGTGCTCGCCCGTGCCGGCGAATATCTCGGCCCCATCGCGCGCGGACGGCGGATGGTGATCGTCGCCGACGCCAATGTGCCGATGCATCTGGCGACGCTGCGCGATTCGCTGTCGGCGGCCGGCGTGGACAGCGAAGCGATCGAGATCGCGGCAGGGGAAGGGTCGAAGAGCTGGGCGACGCTCGAACGCCTGCTCGATTCGCTCCTCGCGCTGGGGATCGAGCGCGGCGACCATATCGTCGCGCTGGGCGGCGGCGTGATCGGCGATCTGGTCGGTTTTGCAGCGGCGATCCTGAAGCGCGGCTGCGGCTTCGTACAGGTGCCGACGACCTTGCTGGCGCAGGTCGATTCGTCGGTCGGGGGCAAGACGGGGATCAACACCCGCGCCGGCAAGAATCTGGTCGGTGCCTTTCATCAGCCGGCCCTCGTCCTGATCGACCCGACGACGCTCGACACGCTGCCGCCGCGCGAAGTGCGCGCGGGCTATGCCGAGGTCGTCAAATACGGCCTGATCGACGACCCCGACTTCTTTGCATGGTGCGAGGCGAATGGCGCGGCCTTGCTGGCCGGCGACCCCGCCGCCCGTGCCCATGCCATCGCCCGCTCGGTATCGGCCAAGGCGCGGATCGTCGGAGCCGACGAACGCGAGACGACCGGCACCCGCGCGCTGCTCAATCTCGGCCACACTTTCGGCCATGCGCTGGAGGCGGAGGCCGGCTTCGACGGATCGCTGCTGCATGGAGAGGGCGTTGCCGCCGGCATGGCGCTGGCCTTCGCCTATTCCGCCGAACAGGGATGGTGCAGCCGGCAGGATGCCGATCGCGTCGCCGCGCACCTGCGCGCCGCCGGCCTGCCCGACGGCCTTGCCGCCGCCCGCATCGCCGTATCGGGCGAGGCGCTGGTCGCGCACATGCTCCACGACAAGAAACGCGAGGGCGGCACGCTGCCCTTCCTGCTCGCGCGCGGCATCGGCCGGACCTATCTCGATCGTTCGGTCGATCTGGATCAGGTCGCCGCGTTCCTGAACCGTCAGCCCCGCTGATGCCGCAGGGCATCGCCAAGCGGGACCTCCCGACCAAGATCTGCCCGGTGTGCGAACGCCCCTTTGCGTGGCGCAAGAAATGGGCACGCGACTGGGACAATGTCGTTTATTGTTCAGACCGTTGTCGCCGTACGGGAACCCCGCGTTAACGCGATCGAAGGCGCGATAGGATATCTGGCGACGCTCCTGATAGTTACAGCGCGGGTCGGTCGTCATGGATCATCAACGAAGGGCGCGGCTCAGCGGTGACTGCAAGGCGGTTGCCTGGCTCGTCGACCCGACGACCGACATTCCCCTCGATGCCCGACCGCTCCTGTACGGCGCGCTGCTGGCCGCACCGGGCGTCGTCATCGCCGGCTTGCTCAGCAGCCTCCTGATTACCGTTGCCGCCGCCATTCGCACCGGGCTGCCGCAATTCTGGATCTTCGCCGCGATCGACGTCGCGCTGCTGCTGCTCCGCCTGCGTGCGGTCCACCGCTGCCAGCATCATTTCCGGGCGGGGACGCTCCCGACGATCGATCGATCGGTCCTGCTGACGATCGCCTGGTGCGCGTTGCAGGGTATCATCGCCTTCGCCATCGGGCTGACCGGCGATCTGGCGATGATCGTCATCGTGACCGCCTTCATCCTCGGCCTCGTCGCACCGATTTGTGCGCGTAACCACACTGCGCCGCGACTCGCGGTGACGCTGGTCATGCTGTGCGATGTTCCGTTCAAGATCGGACTGGCCCTGACCGGGCATCCGATCCTCTGGATCCTGATCCCGTTGTCGCTTCCCTTGCTGGCCAGTATCCGCGTCCTGCTGCGCAACTTCACCACGCTCCTTGCCGAATCGCTCAACGCCGCCGAACGCAGCCGCCTGCTGGCGGGGCATGATCCGCTGACCGGGCTCGCCAATCGCTATGACCTCGACGCGCAACTGGCGCGGCTGACCGCATCGCCCGACCGGCCGCTGGCGCTGCTGTGTCTCGATCTCGACCGGTTCAAGCCGATCAACGACCGTTTCGGCCATGCCGTCGGCGATGCGGTGCTGGTCGGTGTCGCCGAACGGCTGCACGCGGTGGCGGGGGAACCGGCACTGATCGTGCGGCTGGGCGGCGACGAGTTCCTGCTCGCCGTCCCCGGCCTGTCGCCCGGGCAGGCGCATTCGCTTGCCGAACGGATTACCGACGCGGTTTCCGGGCACGACTATGCCCTCGACTGCCGCGGACCGATCGCGGTCGGGGTCAGCATCGGCTATGCCTGCTTCCCCGACGACGCGACCTCGATCGCCGCCCTGCGCACCCGCGCCGACCATGCGCTGTACGCCGCCAAACGCGCCGGCGGGGTCCGACGGTACGATCCACAGGCGGCGCTCACCGACGCCGCCTGACGGCTCAGCGGACGCCGCCGCCCGCCGACTGCTGCTGACGCCGCTCGGCGAACCACTGGCGCAGCATCGCCTGGGTACAGCCGGTCTGGCCACCGGTACCGATCACCGAGCAGCTGTTGGGCCGCGTTGCCCGTGCCGCTTCCATCGCGAAGTCGGCCCGCTGTGCCCAGCTCGCATCCGCCGACCGCTGCGACGGGGGATCACGGAAGCGCTTGGGGATGCGATAGCGTTCGTTTTCGTTCAGCCGGGCGCACACCACGATCTCGTCGTCGCCATCGGGCTTCGGACATTGCTCGTCACCATAGACGGTTGCGTTGCGCACCCGTTGCGGCGGATCGGCCGGCGCGTCCTGCGCGATCGCCGGACCCGCGATCGCCAATGCCAGTCCTGCCAAAACCCAACGCGTCATCGTCACTCTCCTCGCTCCCGGTCATAACCGCCGTCCCGGATGAGCGTAGGCTGAACGCACCGCACGTTCGGGACGTTGCACGCACGCCGCTACACGCTATGGCGGTGCCATGATCCTCGTCATCGACAATTACGACAGCTTTACCTGGAACCTCGTCCATTACCTGATGGAACTGGGTGTCGAGGTTCGCGTCGAGCGCAACGACGCGATGACCGCCGCCGACGCGCTTGCCAGCAACGCGCACGGTTTCCTGATCTCGCCCGGCCCCTGCACCCCGACCGAAGCGGGCATTTCGCTCGACCTCGTCGCGGCGTGCGCCGAAGCGCGCCGGCCCCTGCTCGGCGTCTGCCTCGGTCATCAGGCGATCGGCCAGCATTTCGGGGGAAAGGTCGTGCGCGGCGGGTTGATGCATGGCAAGACCTGTCCGGTCGAGCATGACGGCACCGGCGTGTTCGAAGGATTGCCCTCGCCCTTCACCGCCACCCGCTATCACTCGCTGATCGTCACCGAGATTCCCGACTGCCTCGCCGTCAACGCGACCGCGTCCGACGCCAGCGTCATGGGGCTGCGCCACCGCGAGTTGCCGATCCACGGCGTACAGTTCCACCCCGAAAGCATCGCCACCGAACATGGCCACGCCATGCTCGCCAACTTCCTGAAGCATGCCGGCTTGGCCGCGACGATGCCCGCATGACCGTCACCACCCTGCTCCCCGACCCGTCGACACCGCTCAGCCACCAAAACGCGGCCGAGGCGTTCGCCGCGATCCTGGACGGCACGGTCGGCGACGATGCCATCGCCACCTTCCTGACCGACCTCGCCATCCGCGGCGAAACCAGCATCGAGATCGCCGAGGCCGCGCGCGCGCTGCGCGAACGGATGATTCCGATCGCCCCCGTCGCCAACGCGATCGACGTCTGCGGCACCGGCGGCGACGGCCACCACACGCTCAACGTCTCGACCGCCGTCAGCCTCGTCGTCGCGGCGTCCGGCGTGCCCGTCGCCAAGCATGGCAACCGCGCCGCTTCCAGCAAGGCCGGGGCCGCCGACACGCTCGAAGCGCTCGGGCTCGACATGACGCTGGCCGGTGCGATGGCCGAATCCAGCCTGCGCGATATCGGCATCGCCTTCCTCTTCGCCGCGAACCACCATCCGGCGATGCGGCGCATCACCCCGATCCGCCAGCGCATCGGCCGTCGCACCATCTTCAACCTGATGGGGCCGCTCGCCAATCCGGCCCGCACCACCCGTCAGCTGATCGGCATCGCCCGCCCCGACTATGCGGCGGTCTATGCCGAAGCGATGGAGCTGCTCGGTGCCGAAACCGCGCTGATCGTGTCGGGGGAGGAAGGGCTCGACGAAATTTCGGGTGCCGGCCCGACCATCGTCGTGCCGGTCGGCATGACCATGGCCGACCGCATCGTCCCCGAAGACGCCGGCCTGCCCCGCCATCCGATCAGCGCGATCCGGGGTGGCGACGCCGCGCATAACGCCGCCGCGCTGCGTGCGCTGCTGAGGGGCGAAAAGAGCGCGTATCGCGACGCGGTGCTGCTCAACGCCGCCGCCGCGCTGCTCGTCGCCGACGCCGCCGCCGACCTGCGCGACGGAGCCGAACGCGCCGCCGACACCATCGATAGCGGCGCGGCCGACCGCCTGCTCGACCAATGGATCGCCTACGCATGACGATGCTCGACACCATCCTCGCCACCAAGCGGAGCGAGGTCGCCGCCCGCAGCGCCCGCGCCAGCATCGCCGATCTCGACGCCCGCGCCAGCGAACGCACCGCGCCACGCGGCTTCCGCGCCGCGCTCGACGCCAAACCCGGCCACGCACTGATCGCCGAGATCAAGAAGGCCAGCCCGTCCAAGGGACTGATCCGCCCCGATTTCGATCCGCCGGCCCATGCCCGCGCCTATCAGACCGGTGGCGCGGCCTGCCTGTCGGTGCTGACCGATATCGACTATTTTCAGGGTGCCGACGACTATCTGGTCGCGGCCCGTGCCGCCTGCGACCTGCCGGTCCTGCGCAAGGACTTCAACGTCGATCCGTGGCAGGTGGCCGAGGCGCGCGCGCTCGGGGCCGATGCGATCCTCATCATCGTCGCCGCCCTGTCGGACGCGCAGATGACCGAGATCGAAGCCGCAGCGATCGAACGCGACATGGACGTGCTGGTCGAGGTCCACGACCGCGCCGAACTGGAGCGGGCACTCGCCCTCCAGTCGCGCCTTATCGGGGTAAACAACCGCAATCTGAAAGACTTCTCGGTAAGTTTTGACCGAACCTATGAGCTGGTCGATCACGCCCCGGCGGGCTGCACCTTCGTTGCCGAAAGCGGGCTGAGCACGCGCGCCGATCTTGACGCGATGGCCGAACACGGCGTCCGCTGCTTCCTGATCGGCGAGGCGCTGATGCGGCATCACGATGTCGAAGCGGCGACCCGCGCGATGATCGGATGAGCCTCACCCATCTCGACGCCGACGGCAGCGCGCATATGGTCGATGTCGGCGGCAAGGCGGTGACGCAGCGCGTCGCCGTCGCCACCGGTCGCATCACCATGTCGGCCAAGGCACTGGCCGCGATCCGCGACGGGCTGGTCAAGAAGGGCGACGTCCTCGCCGTCGCCCGCGTCGCCGGCATCATGGCCGCCAAGCGCACCAGCGACCTGATCCCGCTCTGCCACCCCCTGCCATTGACCAAGGCGTCGATCGAATTCGCATTCGAGCAAACCGCGATCCGCGTCCACGCAACCGCCGCGACCGACGGCAAGACCGGCGTGGAAATGGAAGCGTTGACCGCAGCTTCCACTGCATTGCTGACGATTTATGACATGGCAAAAGCGATCGACAAGACGATGGTGATCGACGGTATTTGCGTGCTGGAAAAGCAGGGCGGCAAGTCCGGAGACTGGGTTCGGGGGTAATAGGCAGGCGCGATATGCCACCTGCCGATCACCCTTCGTTAAAGCACTACCGCCCCGCCCCCCCCCCACACAAACGTCGACCCCGGCTCCAACGAGACGTTGGCGAAAGTCGCAAGCTTGGCCAAGAACGAGCCGTACCCCCGCCTACGCGGGGAGTGTTCACGTCGGACTCTGTAGGCGTTTTCTGGCGAGGAAGATGTCGAGGGTGATCTCGAGCATCTGTTGGGTCTTGGAGGCGCGTTTGGTTCGGCGGTTGAAGCGNCGCGGGGAGTGTTCACGTCGGACTCTGTAGGCGTTTTCTGGCGAGGAAGATGTCGAGGGTGATCTCGAGCATCTGTTGGGTCTTGGAGGCGCGTTTGGTTCGGCGGTTGAAGCGSGCCAGCATGTCGYGGAACGAGGCGTTGGACGATTCGATCAGATGCGTCTGCGCCTTGGTCTGCTGGTGGGGTTCGGGCGCGCCGATCCGCGCAAAGGCGAGGTGGTAGCAGGA
>NZ_LMKP01000033.1 GCF_001421715.1 Sphingomonas sp. Leaf22 | reverse complement strand
CGCCCGGTCCCGAGCATGACCCTCGATATACGCCATGACTGCAGGTTACACCGCCCAGACGACCCAGGGAATCCTGATCCACGTTTTCGGACGGTCTCCCAGCCCAATCGGGAAGGCTGGTCATGCCGTCCTGCTCACGCAACGGCACTATCGGTATCTTTGATCCATCCCGCCGCTTTGAGGTGCGTTACGGCGGATCGCGCAACTGGCGCGACCAAGCCGTTGGACAGTCGTACGCGCATTGCGCGAGCGTTTCCCTCAACGGCGGTGACTGCGTGAGCCGCCACCCACCAGGATCGATGCGTGCGTAGTCCGTCGACCCTGACCGCCTCGATCGCACGGCCGAGCGGCATTAGGATCAGTTCGGAGCCGGCGGGGCGGTGCACGCGAACATAATGGTCCTCCATTTGCAGAGCCAGCACCTCTCCGCCCAGCGGGGTTACGATCGGATCTTCCGCTGGCGGCAAATCAGGGCCCTTGTGCTGGATCGGGGCGGAGCGCCGCCGGGCCAACCCCATACCCGCGATGGCGATCACACCGATTGTCATCGTCTGCGCCAACCAGAGCGGGAACGACAGATGGAGCCGTGCCAGTTCCGGCCACAGCCAGAACGCCGTCATGCGGGTAGCCAACGCTTCGGGGATGCTGGCAAGCAACCCGGCCGCGATCAGGGCTAGCCACCGTCGTACTGAACCGGTCACCGTTGACCGGGTGGCGATGCCATATGCCGTGCCGTAAAGCATCAGCCCCAGAACCATCGCACCGATCCAATAGGCCAGTCGTTCGACCAAGCCGCCGTTCAGATAGCTCCCGAACGGTCCGAGGATCGCCAGAAGCGCGCCGGCAGCGATGGCGAGGCCGACCCCGCGCACCATCGGCCTCGCCAAGCAGCGGCGAGCAGAGACAAGGAAGGGCAACCGGGTCACGTCGCCTTCTACCGCGCTTATGGTAGCGAACGAAACCCGGTTGTCGACTGGCGAACCCATTCGCCCGTTCGCGAATAGGAGCCTTCCCCCCACGGCATCGATCCAGTTCAGCAACGACATGCCACCACGGAGTCCACCATGTCGTTGCGCCTCGCTATCGCTGCCCTGTTCCTCACTGTTATCGCCCCTGTCGCCCAATCCCAATCGGTGCAGGCCGGGTTCCAACGTCTGGTGACCCCAGATGGCATCGAGGTCGGTGTCTGGTATCCTTCGTCCGGTACACCGGCCCGACAAAGGCTTGGGCTGTACGCGCAGGAGGTGGTGGGGCCGCCCACTTGCCGGGGGGCAAGCATCCGTTGGTCGTCATCTCGCATGGAACGGGGGGCGATTTCGCCGGTCACGTCGACACAGCGGTGGCACTCGCCCGGGCCGGCTTCATCGTCGCCGCGCTCACCCATCCCGGCGACAACTGGCGGGACAACAGCCGCGCTACCCGGATCGAGGGACGGCCGACCGCACTGAGTGCGATCATTTCGTACATGATGCAGGCATGGCCGGGTCGTGCCGCGATCGATCCCGATCGCATCGGTGCCTTCGGCTTTTCGGCCGGGGGCTTTACCGTCCTTGCCGCAGCAGGGGGGAAGCCGGACATGACACGCTTCGCCGATCACTGCGCACGGCATCCCGACTTCTTCGTCTGCACGCTTGTGAAGTCGCAGCCGCGAACCCTGACGAGCGCATGGCCGTCCATGACAGACCGGCGGATCAAGGCCATCGTTGTTGCCGCGCCGACGATCGGGTTTACGTTCGACCGTGCGGGGCTGGCCGACGTTCGCATCCCCGTGCAGCTCTGGCGCGCGGACGACGACCATATCCTGCCCGCGCCATTCTCTGCGGATGCGGTTCGCGCCACCCTGCCGAACAAGCCCGAGTTTCATGCGGTCCCTGGCGCGGGACATTTCGACTTTTTGGCACCATGTGCCGATCCCGCGACCATGCCGCACCTGTGCGTCAGCGCGCCGGGGTTCGACCGAACCGCGTTCCATGCCCGCTTCAATGCGGAAGTGGTGCGGTTCTTTCAGGAAAAACTCAAGCAACCGATCCTGACAGCGGTGCCCGATGGCCGGCGATTGCATCCCTATTCGGCCTGCTATGCCATAATGGGTCCGTCGGCCGAAGGCGCACCCGTGATCGGCTCGACGTGGCAATCCGTGCGCAGGGGAAAGATGGGCCGGCGGGCGGTCTGGCGGATCGTCGTGCATCAGCGCCTTGCCAATGGCCGGTTCGATCTTCGCGATACGTTCTTGCTCGATGACGGCACCTTTCAACCGATCAGCGTGGCGACGACACGCAATGGCAAGAACCATGCCGAGCTGTCCTACGGCGACAATCGCGTCACCGGATACAAGCTCGACCGGCAAGGAGCCCGCGTGACGATCGATCAGGCGCATTCAGGGCCGGTCTGGGACGGTAACCTTTTCGGGCCGACGTTCGCTGCGTTGCCTTTGGCTGTCGGGAAGAGCTTTACGCTACCGTTCTACCAATATGATCGTGGCGTGGGGGTGTTCACGATCACCGTGAAGGGATCGGAGCGGGTCACGACCCCGGCAGGGCGACTGGAAGCATGGCTCCTCGATGCAGGGTCTGGCTTGGATCAGCGACTGACCTATCGCATCGGCAAGCGGGATGGAAAGGAACTGGGCTATAGCTCCTCCCAAGGTGGGCAACGCCTTGGCGGGACGTGTACGGGTTTTGAGTGACGTTCCCAGACATTCGATCGTTTCTGGTAGCAGACCGATCCCGATCCCTCGACGGCAGGCAGGTGCCAACGACCCGGCCGCCCTACCGCGCCCGGTGGAACCGCCACGAAAAGTCATGGCCCCCCGCCGGCGTCGCGCCCGACAGCACCAGCTGGAACGTCGCTACGGCCAAGCCGCTGTCGTTGATCCACAGGCTTTCCTCGACGCCCAGCGTCGCGCCCTTGCAGCGGAATTGCCAGACGGGGCCATCGGGCAGGCGCAGGAACGCGGCCTGCCCGTCGGGGGTCGGGGCGATCTCGATGCCCGGGGCGAGGTGGAAGCGCGCGACGAAGCTCGTCTCCCCCTTGCGCCCGCGTCGGCCGGTCGGGATCAGCATGTCCTCGCCCTGCACGTCGCGGCCATCGGCGCTGAGCGTCAGCACGCGGCGATGCTGGAAGCCCAGCCGCTTCGCGTAGCCGTCATGCGCGACCTCGATCCGGCTGATCGCGTCGCTTTCCTGCCGGGCCATGTCGACCACGCCGACGCCCTTGCCCAGCGACCCGTCGGCATGGATCGCGGTCGAATTGGTATCGTCCAGCACCAGTGTCGAATGGGCGGCGGTGGTGCGCAGCGCCCGGCGCAGATCGGGGGACAGCGTCAGCAGCGCCGCCGCCGCCCCGCCGCAATTCACCACGATGCGCTGGCCCTGATCGGACAGCTCGAACGCCAGCGTCGACGCGCAGCCCTCGCGCGCGGCGCGCGCGACCGGCGGCGGCGCGGAATCGACGATCAGCACGGTGCGCCCCGCCGCCAGCCGCTGATAGCCCCAGTCGCTGGCATGGCGCAGCGGCCGGGTGCGTACCCCGGTCGCGGCGACGACATCGGCGATGCGGTCGCCCGTCACCGGCCCCGATCCCTGCCAGCAGGCAAGGCCACCCTCGCCATGCGCCACGCCCAACAGCGCCGCGACCATCCGGGTCAGCGCCAGTTGCTGCGGTTCGGGTACGTCGAGCCGCCGCGCCGCATAGATTTCGCGCAGGGCGGTCAGCGTCATCACCACGTCGAGCTGGTCGGCAGGCGACCGGCTGACGATGCCGCCATCGTCGAACACGCCGGTGGTCAGCGCCCGCGCCAACCCGTTCTCACCGAAGCCGCGCCGCGGATCGCCACCCGGAATAACCAGGCCGGCGGCGACCACCCCGGCCCATGCGGTGATCGCGCGGATGCCCGCCGGTGCCTTGCCCGCCTCTCCGTCCAGATGCCGGGCGGCGCGGGCGATGGTGTTGAGCACGCGGGAGCGATAGACGAGGTCGGTCGACGACAGGATCAGCGGCGCGTGCGCGATCCAGAACAGCATCCGCCGCCCGGTCAGGTGCGCCGTCCATGCCGGTTCCGACACCCGGTCGCCATGCGCGTTCAGCCATTGCAGCATCAGCGTCTCGGCGATCGGCACCGCCGTCACCCGCGGCGCGACGCTCGACAGGTCGCGCAGCCATGCGAAGCCGTGCAGATGCTCGGCGAACGCCGCCGAGAATTTCGGCCGGTCGAGCCCCAGCCGGTCGATCGGCACCGCTTCGCCCCGGAACATCAATTCGCCGCGGAGCATCGCCTGCCCGCGCGCCAGATCGCCGAGGAACGGATCGTCGGCGATCGCAATCAGCTTGAGCGGATGCCGCCCCTTCAGCCGCAGCCCGTGCAGCGGCGTGCGCCATGCCAACCGTTGCAGCTTTTCGGCGATGCGTTCGGACAGCGACAGCCCCGTGCCCCCGCCCTGACGGACCAGCCGTTTGCCGACATCGATCCCGTCGCGCGGTTCGTCGATCGGCTGGGGCGGGGTCATGCGCCCCGCAATGCGGCGATATTCGCGGCATAGGCGGTCGGCCCGCCGGTAAAGGTCGCGGTGCCGGCGACGAGGCAGTCGGCCCCGGCCGCGATCGCCTTCGGCGCGGTCGCACGGTCGATGCCGCCATCGACCTGCAAATCGATCGGCCGGCCGGTCGCGTCGATTCGCGCCCGCAGCTGTTCGATCTTGCGCAGCTGGCTGTCGATGAACTTTTGTCCGCCGAACCCCGGATTGACGCTCATCACCAGCAACAGGTCGACCAGATCGATCACCTGATCGACCACTTCGACCGGGGTCCCCGGATTCAGCACGACCCCGGCACGCTTGCCCAGTGCCTTGATCCGTTGCAGCGTACGGTGGAGGTGCGGCCCCGATTCCGGATGCACCGACAATATGTCGGCCCCGGCCTCGGCAAATGCTTCGACCAGCGGATCGACCGGCGATACCATCAGGTGGACGTCGAACGGCTTGGCCGAATGCGGGCGCAGCGCCTTCACCACCGCCGGTCCGATCGTCAGATTGGGGACGAAATGCCCGTCCATGACGTCGATATGAATCCAGTCCGCGCCCGCCGCGTCGATGGCACGGACTTCCTCGCCCAGCTTGGCGAAATCGGCGGACAGGATGGACGGGGCGATACGGACGGGCTGCATGAATTTCGTCCTAGCATGGTCTCATCATGCGGCAAGATAAGGGGAGGAAGAATCGGTTCACGCGGAGACGCGGAGACGCGGAGACGCGGAGCGAAGAATTTGTGTTCGCGCGAAGGCGCAAAGGACGCGAAGGTGTTGCGCGTCCGGCGACGTCCTTTGCGATCGGAAGACGCCTGCTCATGGAGGCCGCTACCGCGGCAACCTGCGTAACCCCTCAGCGTGCTTTGCGCCTTTGCGCGATCAAACCCTTCTCTCCGCGCCTCCGCGCCTCGGCGTGAACCAGCTTCTCCCTACCGCCGCCGCAACCGCACGATGAAGAACCCGTCCATCCCGCCCTGTTCCGCCAGCATCCCCGGCAGCGTCCGCACATAGCCGTCCGCATGCGCGGCAACCCCGGCGGGCAGTTCGTCCGCCATCGCCGGTTCGACCGCATAGTCGCTCCGTCCGGCAAGGAACCGCGCCAGCTGCGCCTCGCCCTCGGCCGGTTCCAGCGAACAGGTCGCATAGACCAGCCGCCCGCCCGGCTTCACCCAGTCGGCGGCGCGCGCCAGCAATCGCGCCTGCAACGCCGCCGTCTCGGCGATCACGCTCGGCCGCACCCGGTGCAGCACATCCGGGTGGCGGCGGAAGATGCCGGTCGCGCTGCACGGCGCGTCGAGCAGCACCGCATCCGCCGGCTCGCCCGGCTTCCACACCAGCGCGTCGCCGGTCACGACCGACGCTGTCAGCCCGGTCCGCTTCAGATTCTCGCGCAGCCGCCCCATCCGGCTTTCCGAATTGTCGAGCGCGGTCACGTCCCACCCGGCGGCGGCCAGTTGCAGCGTCTTGCCGCCCGGTGCCGCGCACAGGTCGATCGCGGTGCCCGGCCCCTTGCCCAGCAGCCGCGCGGGAATCGACGCCGCCAGATCCTGCACCCACCATTCGCCTTCGGCATAGCCCGGCAGGTCGGGGATCGATCCGGCATCGTGCAGCCGCCGGTGGTGCGGGGCCAGTGCCGTGCCCTCCGGCCCCGCCTGACCTTTCAGCGACAGGTCGACCGGCGGTTGCTGCGCGATGGCGTGCGCGGCGGCGATCACCATGTCCTCGCCCCATGCCGCGCACCAGCGGGCATCGGTATCGGCGGGCAGCGTCGCCGCATCCGGCAGCCGGGCATTGCCGCGCATCAGCGTGCCGAACACCCCGTGGACCAGCTTGCGCGGACCGCCCTCGACCAGCGGCAGCACCGTCGCGATCGCGGCATGCGGCGGCGTGTTCAGCACCAGCGCCTGCCCCAGCGCGATGCGCAGCACGAACCGCGCCTTGGCATCGTCGGGCAGGGGGCGCTGCGTCGCGCTGTCGATCAGCGCGTCGAGATCGGGGAGCCGCCGCAGCACCGCCGCCGCGATCGCATGGGCAAGGCCGCGATCCTCGCGCCGGTCGAGTTCCTGCGTGGCCTTCGCCAATGCGGCCTCCAGCGGCAGTCCGCGCCGGATGACGGCATCGAGCAGCCGCAGTGCGGCGCGGCGAGCGGCAAGGCCCGGTGCTTCGGGGGCAAGTTGCGGGCGGGCCATTCAGCGGGCCTCCGGTGAAGTTGGTCGATTGATCACTTGAATCCTGTACCTGGTCCGCCAAGTGCATCCTGACGAACCGTGAAGGATTCTTCTATGGGCAACCGACCCCCGCATGTGAAGCCACCCGCGCACCTCTCCAAATCGCCGCCGGTGCCGACACCCGAACCGATCCCGCCCAAACCGGACGGCGACGATCCGCTGGGATTGAGCCCGACGCGCTATGGCGACTGGACGCACAAGGGCATTGCGGTCGATTTTTGAGGGGGAGCCGCGGAGTATCCCCATTCCCCTTTCCGCCTGTCGGACCGGCAGTTCGGGAACAAGCGGTCGGGAACAGGGTATCGGATGGCGAAGCGCGCAGGCGTCCGTTCTTGCGCGCGGTACGACCGGATTACGGCCACCGGTTCCTGTCTGGGCCGGTCATTCCGGCAGATGGCAGCAAACGCACAGCTTGTTGCCGTCGGGATCGCGAAAATAGGCACCGTAGTAATCGGGGTGGTAGTGCGGACGAACGCCAGGTTGGCCGGCGTCCGTTCCACCCAGTTGCATCGCCAGGGCATGGCATCGATCGACCGTGGCGCGTTTGTCCGCCAGCAGCGCGATCATCTGACCATTTCCGACCGCCGCTTCCCCGCCGTCGAACGGCCGGGTCACGATGAAGAGCGGCCGGTCGCCGGCGGGTGGTTGCCACCCGGCCCAAGCGGCGTCGGCAAATCTCGGCTTCAGACCCAGAACATCCAAAATCGGACCATAGAAGCGGCGGGCCTGCTCAACGTCGTTAACGCCTACCGTTACATGCGATAGCATCGGACCCTCTGCCCACCAGGAATGGGCCCGTCTTGTACCTCGTCCAAAGGCTTGCCGCCATGCACCACGCGCGTCGGTCCGAATTCCCTGTCGTCTGATCGAGACCGTCCGAAAACTTTTTGCGGGAGGTACCGAACGCCAGCGCTGCACGGTAAAGCCGGGAAAGCGTCGTACTCGAGCCTCGATGCGTGGCGAGGCG
>NZ_LMKP01000032.1 GCF_001421715.1 Sphingomonas sp. Leaf22 | reverse complement strand
CGCAACCCGCTACGATCGCTGCCCGACCGCCTTCTTCTCCGCCATCGCCCTCGCTGCCACCATCATCTTCTGGCTGTAATCAACGAGTCCTGAGCCTAGGTAAATCATCCGGATATCCCCAAACCGGCAGTCTCACCAACTCGCAGCAGTCCCGTTTCTCCGTGCCCAACCGACCGTTTCGGGAAAATGCAATCGGGAACAGGTTTCGGGAAAACGGCTCAACCTAAGCGCATCGGAGACCGAGCATGCCTTTGCTGTCCCGCTGTACCTTCGTTTTCGAGAAAGCTGGTCTGGGATGGTCGCCATCGTAAGCCAATGGTGTAAATTGAGGAGTGCCAGCATCCGTCTCCGATCTCGCGGCCTTCTTCGAGGCATCGCCTAACCCGTATCTCGTGCTCGACCGCGATCTGAACATCGCGGCTGCCAACCGAGCCTATCTCGCGTCCGTGAACCGCAAGCTTGCGGATATCGTCGGGCGATGGGCGTGGGATGCCTTTCCGACCGACGAGGAAACGCTGAAGCAGGCCGTGGACTCGTTTCATCGGGTACTGCGGACCCGTGCACCGGACACGATGGCGCTGCTGCGCTTCGACGTGCCGAGATCCAAAGAGGATGGTGGTGGGTTCGAGAAGCGGTTCTGGAGCATCTCGCACACCCCCGTCCTCGACGATGCCGGCGAGGTAGCGTTCGTGCTCCAGCATCCGATCGACGTCACCGCGCTGGAGACGCTGCGCGAGACGATCGACGTGGGTCGGAGTGAAGCTGATCTACTCCCGGAATACAGCGGTATCTTCGACCGGGCAGGCAGCGTGTATGCGGCCAACCAGGCGCTGACGGCAGAAGCAGAGCGCAACGCCTCTGCGCTGGCGACGCTTGCTCACGAGCGTGAGTCCCTTGGTCGCTTGTTCGATCAGGCACCGAGCTTCATGGCGCTGCTGGTCAGCCCGGCGCACCGCGTCGAGTTCGCCAATCCCGGTTACATGGCCCTGATCGGTTATCGTCCGATCATCGGCCGGACGTTCGCGGAAGCTCTGGGTGACGCCGTGGACCAGGGGTATCTCGACCTTCTTGACCAAGTCTATGCGTCAGGGGTGGCCTATAATGCGTCGGGTGCGCGCTATGATGTGCAGCCGACATTCGGTGGTCCGGTCGACGAGCGCTATGTCGACTTCGTGTTGCAACCCATCCGGGATCGGAACGGCGAGGTCAGCGGCATCTTCGTACAAGGTGTCGATGTCACGGAGCGCAGCCAGCAGGATCGTCGTCGTGACGCCCTGGAGCGGGTCACGACGATCATCGGTGATGAGCAAGATCCGGTCGACCTCGCCTGGCGCGTCAGCGAGATCGTCGCTGAGGTGCTGGGTGCAAGCCGGGTAGGCTATTCCGAGATTGAAGCGGACAGCGACATGCTGGTCACCCAGCGCGACTGGACCGCGGACGGTGTCGCCTCCCTTGCCGGCGGGCTGTCGCTACGCAGCTTCGGATCGTGGATCGACGACATGAAGCGCGGCAATCACGTGGCGATCACTGATGTACGGGACGACCTGCGGACGGCCGATGCAGCCGCACTCGAAGAGCGGCACGCGCGCTCCTTCGTCAACATCCCGGTTCTGGAACACGGGCAGTTGGTGGCGGTGTTCTTCGTCAACATGCCCTTCGTGCACGACTGGACGGATGCTGAGATCGCCTTCATCCGTGAAGCAGCCGAGCGCACCCGCACCGCAACCGAGCGACTGAATGTCGACGCCGCCCGGCGGCAAGCCGTCGACGAGCTTCAGTCACTGAACAGCACACTGGAACAGCGGATTGACGAGCGTTCGGCAGCCCTGCTGCTCTACCAGAACATCGTTCAGTCCGACATCGCGCCGATCTGTGCCTTCGACACCGACTATCGCCTGATCGCCTTCAACCAGGCGCACAGCGACGAGTTTTTCCGCATCTACGGCTACCGGGTGCAGATCGGCGACGTGTTCCCCGATCTCTTCCTGCCCGATCAGGCACCGATCATGCGCGGCTTCATGACCCGTGCCTTGGCTGGCGAAGTGTTCACGGTCACCGAAGAGTTCGGCGATCCCGACCTTGCCGTTCCCTATTGGGAGGTGTCCTACAACACGCTGCGGGCACAGGACGGCCGCATCATTGGCGCTTTCCACCACGCCGTCGACATCAGCGAACGGTTGCGCGCCCAGAACGAACTGACGGTAACACAGGAGGCGCTGCGGCAGGCGCAGAAGATGGAAGCGGTCGGCCAGCTCACCGGCGGACTGGCACACGACTTTAACAACCTGCTGACCGGCATGATGGGTAATCTGGAGTTGCTGCAACTCCGGATTGCTCGCGGCCGGCTCGACGACATCGATCGCTTCATCGTGGCGGCGCAAGGTGCCGGGCGGCGGGCGGCATCGCTGACCCAGCGCCTGCTCGCCTTCTCCCGTCGGCAGACGCTTGATCCCAAGCCCACCAATGTAAACCGTCTTATTGCGGGTATGGAGGAGCTGCTTCAGCGCACGGTCGGACCTGCCATCACGATCGAAGTGGTCGGTGCAGCAGGTCTGTGGGCCGCCAACATCGATGCAGGTCAGCTCGAAAACGCGCTACTCAACCTGTGCATCAACGCGCGCGACGCCATGCCGGATGGTGGAAGGCTGACGATCGAAACCGCCAACAAGTGGCTTGATCAGCGCGCCGCTCGCGAGCGCGACATCGAGCCAGGCCAGTATCTTTCGGTTTGCGTCACCGACACGGGCACCGGCATGTCGCCGGAGACGATCGTACGCGCGTTCGAGCCATTCTACACCACCAAGCCGCTCGGCGAAGGCACCGGCCTCGGTCTCTCGATGATTTATGGCTTCGCCCGGCAGTCGGGCGGTCAGGTGCGCATCTATTCCGAGGTCGGTGTCGGCACGACTATGTGCATCTACCTGCCGCGATATCTGGGCGACGAAGAGGTTCCGGAGAGCGAGGGAGTAATCGCCGCCAAAGCTGCGGCGAGTGGCGAGACCATTCTCGTCGTGGATGACGAAGCCACCATCCGACACCTAATCGACGAGGTGCTCGACGAGGCGGGCTACACCGTCATCGGTGCGGCCGATGGCGCGTCGGGTCTCAAGGTCCTCCAGTCCGGGGCCAGGATCGAGCTACTCATCACCGACGTCGGTTTGCCCAACGGCATGAATGGCCGGCAGGTTGCCGATGCAGCGCGGTCGCTCCGGCCGGGCCTGAAGGTGTTGTTCATTACTGGCTATGCGGAGAATGCCGCTGTTGGCAACGGTCACCTCGAACCCGGCATGGAACTGCTCACCAAGCCGTTCACGATGGAGGCGCTGTCGTCCAAGGTCGCCGACATGATGAAGCGTGGTTAAGCTGAACTTTGGCATCGAGGCCGGAGTGCTGCTAAAGGACCGAAATCGCCGGTAGTTGGGGGATGGCGGCGATCCCGATCACGCACCCCCAACGAATAGTGATCCCGATCCGTGACGACCGAACATCTCCAAACGAGCAATTCATCCGACCCGACTGAAGCCGATCGTATGGCGGCGCTACGCCGTCATGACATTCTCGATACGGCTGCCGATCAGCGGTTCGACCGTATCGTAGCGCTGGTGCAGAACATCTGCCGCGTGCCCATTGCACTCGTCAGCCTCGTTGATGCCGATCGTCAGTGGTTCAAGGCCAAGGGCGGGGTCGACGTCGATCAGACCGCGCTGGATACGTCAGTGTGTGCGCTGGCGATCCGGCAGCGTGACGTGTTCCAGATCGACGATCTCGCCGTCGATCCGCGCACAAAGGCGATGTCGCTGGTGACGGGCGAGCCACATATCCGGTTTTACGCGGGTGCGCCGCTGGTGACGCGCGCCGGACAAGCGCTCGGCAGGGCTCCGTCAAACCAAATGCACCTTCTGGTAAGCAGGGCAGGGTAGGGGGCTTACATGCCCCGTCCACGCAAGCCCGCCAGCCCGTTCCGCTACTTCAACTCATCGCCCGAGGTGATCCGGCTGGTGGTGCTGATGTACGTCCGGTTTCCGTTGAGCCTGAGGAACGTCGAGGACCTGCTGTTCGAGCGCGGGATCGACATTTGCCATGAGACGGTGCGGCTGTGGTGGAACCGCTTTGGTCCGCTGTTCGCCGGTGACATCCGCCGCCAGCGGGTAAGCCGGATGCGGGGCTTCCGCCACTGGCGCTGGCATCTGGACGAGATGTACGTGAAGCTGAACGGCGAGATGGTCTACCTGTGGCGGGCGGTGGATCACGAAGGTGAGGTGCTGGAGAGCTACGTCACCAAAACGCGGGACAAGGCAGCAGCACTCGCCTTCATGAAGAAGGCGCTCAGGCGTCATGGTTCACCAGAGGCGGTCACCACTGACGGGCTGCGCTCCTACGGTGCGGCGATGAACGAACTGGGCTGTCGCCAGAAGCAGGAGACCGGCCGCTGGGCCAACAACCGGGTGGAGAACAGCCACCTTCCGTTCCGACGAAGGGAACGGGCGATGCTGCGTTTCCGCCAGATGAAGACGCTGCAAAAGTTCGCGTCGGTTCACGCCAATGTCCACAACCACTTCAGTCTCGAACGCCACCTGATCGACCGCCAGACTTACAGGGAACGCCGCTCCGCCGCGCTGGCGGAGTGGCAGGCACTCGCCTGCTAGACTGCCATGCTCAAAGGCCTGACTGCGTCATGTGGCTGATCGGTCCCGAAGGCNGTCTCGAACGCCACCTGATCGACCGCCAGACTTACAGGGAACGCCGCTCCGCCGCGCTGGCGGAGTGGCAGGCACTCGCCTGCTAGACTGCCATGCTCAAAGGCCTGACTGCGTCATGTGGAGAGCGGTTCGCGTTAGACTGACAGCACCTGCCACTCGGTCCGAGCCAGATTGGCGACCGTCGTCCAGCGCTGCTGCGCGTTGCCGTCAGTCCATGATACGAGATAGCGACGCGCAGCGCTGTCCCAGATCGCGTGCGGCTGCGCAACGCCATCGGCGCTGCGCAGGTCGAGCGTGCCCAACTCCTCGAAGTCGCCCGCGCGCGCGATATCGCTGCGGAAGATCACAGTCGCCGTCTCGGCGGGATCGGGCTTGCCCGCCATATCGATTCGCGTCGCGATCACGCCGAGCGCACCGTCTGCGAAGTGGAACAGCGACGGATCGGCGACCCCGCGCAATGCGACCCGGTCGACGCCGGTATAATCGCCCTTCGCGAACAGCACGCCATAATCGTCGTTGAGCGGCGTCATGCGACCATCGGCGCCGGAGAGCGTGAGATGCACGCTGCGCGCCACGGTCGGCTGGTTCGCGTCATGCGCGCCGGTGGGCGTGCGCGCATAGGCTTCCAACTGCCGAGCGCCGCTGCTGAGCACGCGGACCGTGAAGCTTTTGGTGAGCGTCGTCCCGTCCGCACGCGTCAGTCTGCCCTCGAGCCGAACGACCCGCGCCGCCGCATCGCGGTTGGTGAGGACGTCGTCGCGCAACGCCTGCCCGTCGGCGCGCCATGTCGCGGCGAAGCCGACCGGCACCGGCAGCTGCGTCCCCGACGCCAGCACCGGAGGCACCACCCAGCGTGCCGTGACGTCGGCGCCCTCCGGCGTCGTGCTGCGCCAGTGCGCCTCGATCCGCTCGCGTTCGGCCGCGGTGATCGACAGGACGGTGCCGTGGCGCGGCGACGGCGGCAGGTGGAAGTCGCGCGGATAGGTCCAGGCGATCTTGCCGTCGAGCGCGTTGGTGGCGAGCGGAATATAGCCGGCCCCGCCGTAATCATCGACCCACAGGAAGTATTTGAACCCGCTTGTGTCGCCCGGATTGGCGACGAAGGCGGTAGGCCCCTCCACTTCGGGCGTGCCGGCGCGACGGCCGATGCAGCGATCGAGGATCTTCCATTGCCCCGAGGCGCCGTCAGTGCGCAGCGATGGCGAGACCTGCGCCAGGATGTCGCTCGATGCGCAGGCGCGCGCGTCGCTGATCTTGGTGAAGCGGTAATAAAGGCCGCGATCCTTCATCACGGTCGCGTCGATCATCCCCTTGGCCCTGACCGCGCCCGGCACGTCGGCGGCCTTGAACCATGGCGTCGGGGTGGTGAAGGTGCGGAAGTCGCGGGTTGTGGCGGTCAGGATCTGCGGTCCCTCGCCATCCTCCACCATATGTGCCGCGTCCTTGTAGAGCGTCGAGGTCCAATAGACGACATAGGCGCCGATTGTCGGGTCATAGGTCGCCTCGGGCGCCCACGTCATGCCGGCAGCAGGCAGGTTGACGCGAACGTGGCGCTGCTTGCCCCAATGGATCAGGTCGGTGGATTCCCAGATCTCGAGATACTGGCTGCCGTGGCGCGTCGCGTCGCCCCAGCCGGTGCGCGCTGCCGACAGATCGGTGGCGAGCAGGAAGAAACGGTCACCCTCCGCGGAGCGCATGATGAACGGGTCGCGCAGCCCGCGCGTGCCCTCATTCGATTGTAGCATCGGCCGGCCATCGTTGAGCGTCTTCCACTGCAGGGCATTGTTGCCGTCAGAAATCGCGAACCGCAGCTTCTCGCCGTCGATCGTGTTCTCGGTAAAATAGACGAAGAGATAGGCCGCGCCGGCAGGCGCAGGCGCAACGGGTTCGGCCGCCGACGTCGCGCCGCTCAGCGCGACCGCCGCGGCGAGCAGCAGCAGGGGGCGCGCGAACCCTGAGGTGAACTTCAACCATCGTCTCCCGATCGCCGGGCGGTCGATCCGCCGGGCCGTCATCGTCTCTAGGGCGTTGATTCCGTCAAGTCGAAGCTCCGGCCGACCGATCTTCGAAGCTCGCTCGCTCACCGAACCTCGTCGTCCCGGATCAAGCCCGGGACGATGAATAAAGGCTAGCCGGTCGTTTAGCTAGAACCGGAACCGTCCGCCCACTGAGCGGGCTCGCCTCCCAGCGCTTGCGTGGCTCTATGCACAGGCGGGTGCGGGACACTCCTATTCAGTGCGCTACCCAATTGCGCGAGAGGGAAGGGGCGGGCTGAACACCGAACGAGCGTGGTTGGTGAAGCCATCATAGCTAATCTGACGGCGACCAAGCCGTGATTAACGAGTGTCCGCTTTCGGGAACCGGCCGAGGACGTCTGGACGTCCGCTTCTGGGTCTTCTCAATGAAAGCGCTCTCCTCGACTGAGCTGCTCAAGGATTTTTTGCATTCTGCGCGCTCGCGTCTCCAGGTGTTTGGCCGTTTGGAGGCGGTGGTAGATCGGGTACAGGTTCTTGCGGTCAAGCGTTCGGAAGAACGCTTCGGCCTCAGGTAGGGTCGCTAGCGCGTCCAGAAAGTCCTGGGGTATGACCATGGTGGCCGAGCCTTCATATGCGGCATCCCACCGTCCATCGGTGCGCGCGGCCTCGACATGGGCGAGCCCGGCCGGGGTCATGAGCCCTTCAGCGATCAGGCGATCGGCGTGCTCCCGGTTCTTGGTTGACCAGCTCGATCCCGCCCGGCGCGGCGTCAGGCGCTGGAGGTATGAGCGCTCGTCGCCTGGACGCTTCAGGCCATCGATCCAGCCGAAGCGGATCGCTTCTATGACGCAGTCGTTCCACGTAACCGAGCGCTGTTGCGAACCCGCCTTGTAGATGCGCACCCAGAGTTCGCCACGGTCCGCGTGGTACTCGGCGAGCCAGTCAGCAAGATCGTTGGAGCTCTCGAACACGAGGGCATCGGCTTCAGGAACGTTCATCACCTGAAGGTAACCAAAGCCAATCCCGCTGAGAAGCGGCATGGCACCTCTCTCCTCATGTTGCAGTCAGATGACTGAATCAGGCGAGGGTCACATGAACAAGCGGCGGCTTTGGGGGAGTGGCCAGCTGGTGCCAAGTATTCAGAGATGGGTCGAACGCGATTCGATCACAGGCGGTATTGTAATTATTATTAATCTATTACGCACTATATGGACAGCAGGTTCGTCATTGCTGACGTCCAAACGCTGCGCCGTCGATCGGTCGGTTCTAACCACAGCGTGTCGACAGTACAGTGCCGTTTTGATCGATGATAATGGTCAGGCGGTTTGGCTGAAACTCCATCGTCACGCGGTCCGTAGACAGCAAGATGCGGACGAGATGTGGCGTATTCCGAGCTGCCAGTAACAATTTTTCTGGTACCGGCTTACCGGATTCGATCGAAGCCACTCCGCAATTGTCGGCGTGGCTCGTCGCATCATAGCCGAAAGGCCGCGCCGCAGGGCGCTGGTTTCTAGGGGGCGGGTCACCCATGGCAAGGCCTGCGCTCAGCAATCCAACCCAGAAAGGAAGCATTGTCATATTGTCCCATGTCAGCCAACCTTGTCACCGGTTGGCCGCGCCGGAAGGACCGGCGCGGCCAGTTCATTCATCCGTGCAGCGCCGCAATCGGATCGTTCAGAACATAGACGTAATAGCCGTTTTCCATGGCAGCGAACTTCAGGCCGTTTGCCGGATCGACGCCGTCAAGCTGCACCCGGTCACCGCGACTGGATCCGTCGAGGTTAAGCACACTGTCCGCACCGAAGGTGATGATGCCGTCACCATTCCCGTCGCGAAGCGCCCGGTTGACCAACAGTCGATCGCCCTTCCCAAAATCAGTGATGCGGTCGAACCCCGATGTCGCCTTGTTATCGAAGAAGAAGTCGTCATTGCCGACACCGCCGGTCAGCAGGTCGTTGCCCTTGCCGCCGTCCAGCCAGTCGTCGCCGGTGCCGCCGTCGAGCGTGTCGTTGCCGGCCAGACCGAACAGCTTGTCGTCGCCGCGCATGCCGTACAGCTTGTTGGCGATGCTGTTGCCGGTCAGCATGTCGTCACCGTCACCCGTAACGGCATTTTCGATAACCGTGCCGCGACCGATTGCGAACGCCTTCTGATTGCCGAAGCTCGCGCCGCCGCCATTGCCCGCCAGGTTCAGCGTCACGTCGCTTGATACAGCTGCGGCGTTGATCCAGTCGATGCCACCGTCACGGTCGAGCAGGGTGGTTCGGCCGCTCTCGCCCGCGACCGCCGCCATCGTGAAGAACTCGTTGGTGTAGCTGTAGACATCGTCGTTAGTCGGCTTCGAACCATACAGGTCCAGCTTTACGTCATTGATGGTGACGACACCGCTCAGGTTCGCCTCCAGTTCGACCTTCCAAGTGCCGGTCGCATCCGCACCACGGAAGTTGGCGAAGCCGAACGTGTAACTTTGCTGATCCGCTGAGCGCGGGCCGGTGCTCTGCAGTGTATCGACGAACGCCGAACTGCCGTCCGGAGCAGTCAGTTTGATGCGGTTGGCGCTGAAGTCGTTCTCGGTAAGGCCGGGTATGCCAAAGTCCGAAAAGTCGACGAGTGCAGTATAAGTGATCGTCATATCGACGTGCTCGAGATCGATATCTGCGTCGGTGATCGTGAACTCGAACGCCTGCGGCGTCCCGGCAAACTTGTTGAACGAGGTAGTGAAATCGAGCGTGCCGTCGCCAACGGCGGTGATGTCCGCATCGAACACCTTCGATGCGTAATGGACTTCGTTCGCCGAGGTCTCGGCAGCACCGAACAGTGACCAGACTTCGGCCATGCGCACCGCTGCATAGGCGTCGACTGCACCATAGCCGTAGTCGGTGCTGTAATGAAGGCCGCCGCCGTTCGACTGGTTGTTGCCGGGACCCGTGATGACGAAACTGCTTTCGTTCATTCGTGCCCGTCCAGTGCCGAACTGGTCCGTGTATTCAAGCGTGCGGGTGGCGTCGTCGAACGCGACCGGCAGTTTTGCTGAATAGGCAAGGATGTTCGACACATCACGCCAGCCCAGCGCGTCATTGGCGTCGAGCATCAGGGTCACGACGCCGGCAGCGATCGGCGAGGCGGCGGAGGTGCCACCGAACTGGTCGGTATAATCGATCTTGCCGCCTGGATCGTCTGTCAGGTTATACCCATCGCGACCCAGCAGGTCGGTGGCGACGATGCCGGTTCCACCAATAATCGCGAGGTCATTCGATGGAGCCGATACCAGTAGCGAAGCCCCGCGCGTGCTGTAGTTGGAAGCCAAGCCATCGACCTCGCGATAGGCGCCGACTGAAATCCAGTGACGGTCGGTATGGCTGCTGTCGCCTTGTCCGTCGATCGAGTTGTTGCCAGCGGCGTTGACCTGGACCGTACCGAGCCCACCGCGCCCCGTATCGGCAGCGAAGGTGATGGCGGCGACCAGGCGTGCCGCATCGGTGCCCTCGATACCACGCGAGAATTGCGAACCATACAGGCTGGCGGTGCTGCCCCAGCTATGGTTGACGACGTCGAACTTCGCGGTCTGGCGCATCGCTTCGAGGAATTTGGTCTGGTCGGAGGCGTTGATGAAGATGCCGGGATCGAGCTTGCCGCCCGAATAAGGGTCAAAGATGTTCACGCCGGTAATGCCGGCGTCATAGGCAACGCCGACGGTTCCCTTGCCATCACGGGCGGCAGCAATCAGTCCGGCGACCGACGTGCCATGTGGTCCCGAAAAGGGTACGTAATCGCCGTCAAACCGTTTGCCGTCGATAACTACCTCAAGGCTGGCATCGTAGTTCGGGGCAAGATCGGGATGATCGTACTGAACACCAGAATCATAGACGCCAACCTTGACGCCTTTTCCCGTAAAATCTTGCCAAATGGTGGCGATATCGCCCAGCTTGCCCAAGTGCCATTGCCTGGCAGCTTCCGGATCCGTCAGTCCTGGCGCGACGAATGCGGACGTTGCGGATGCGCCTGAAGAGGTCGCCATTGTCGCATAAACTGGATTCCCGGACGGGCTTGTATCCGTGACAGGGTCGAAGCTCCAGGTTGCGACTTTGGGCAAAGCGGTGCCGTCAGCGGGTTTCGTTTCGATCATCTTGCGTACTCCCATTTAATTACCGGGTCGTTCGAAAGGCTGGCCATTCGACCATTGCAGGAAGACAAGGAGAGACGTCCCGGCAATCGGATGATTGCCGGCTGAGACTGTGTCCCGCCGTCGAGCTTCTTGGTTAACGATCCCTATTAGTGACTGCTAGTTACACGCTGTCAAGCATTTTATACGGTCTTGTTTGGCATGGTTTGTACCCAATGGGCACTGGAACGATTGCCGGTCACCGGCACTCCGTCCCCTCTTGACCCAATCTGCTCTGCCCGGAATAGTCGGCGGCGTAACGGTAACGGATGGGCATTCTGCAGACGATGAATAAGGAAAGTTCGGTCGATCTTGCCCTCACATCGTTCGGCTTCACCGAACTGGAATCACGGCTTTACTGCGAATTGCTGCGCACAGGCTCGGCATCGGGATATCGGCTTGCCCAACGCGTTGGGAAGGCGGCGGCGAATGTGTATCAGTCGCTCAACAGTCTGACCCAGAAGGGCGCGGTCCTCGTCAGCGACGATCTTGAAGACACGCGCACCTACAGTCCGGTCTCACCGCAGCAGTTGATGAAGACGCTAAAGGATTCGTTCGAGGAACGCCACACCGATGCGTTGGCAAAGCTTAAAGCGGTATATACACCGCAAAACGACGAACGCGTCTATTCGGTGCAGGGCGTGCAACAGATATTCGAACGTGCCCGCACGATGCTGGCGTCGGCCAAGGAAATTGTGCTGATCGATTTCTTCCCCGAAATCTATGACCTGCTGCGCGAAGATGTTGAAGCGGTTCGCTCGCGGGGAGTAACCGTTGCCGGGATCGCGTATCGTCCTGGCGATGCCGGAGCCGATATGCCGCTCAACAAGGATGCTGCCGAACTTGTATCGTCTCGCTGGCCAGGACTAGGCCTGATCATCATCGCCGACGGCCGTCAGTATTTGGTCGCACAGTTGTCACGTGATATGACCAAGGTATTGAATGGTGTTTGGACCGACAGCGTATTTCTCAGTTGTGTATTCCATAGCGCCGTCGCCGCGGACATCCGACTGGTTGCTTTGCGTGCCGATGCATCCGACCCATTGCGGCATTTGTCATTGCAGGGTTCGACGCCACCCGGACTTAAATCGCTGCTTAACGAACAAGATCACTGACAGGCGCGTCGTCGCGGCTGATGCTATCCCCAACAGCGCCAGGCGGGTGCCCCAAAGTCAGTATCCCGGAGTAGCTGTTCCGAAATCGCTACATAGGCGGACCTTGCGCAACAGTTCTGTAAGCGGAAGACAATTTCCGACTTGCCGGGTCGGTCACATTAACGGACGCCCCATGTTGGGAAACGCTTGGTCGGGGCTGAACGTCCGGAACTGGGTCGCCCTGATGACTGGTTAGAGGGAACGCAAAGGCTCGAAGACCCTTACCTGATGTGAACGGTGATCGTAGCTGACCGGAAGATATAGACATGCGCATACTCGTGATCGGGCTGGGCGACATTGCCCGCAAGGCGTATCTGCCGGTGCTGTCGCGACGCGGCGATCTCGATATCCATCTCACGACCAGGAACGAAGTCGTTCTCGACGAGGTCGGTCGCGAGTTCCGCATCGTCAATCGACACGTCAGTGTGGCCGACGCGCTTTCCGCGACGTCGTTCGATGCCGCATTCGTCCACGCGGCTACGCCGGCACATGGCGAACTTGTCAGGCTTCTGATCGACCGGAGTATTCCAACCTTCGTCGACAAACCGCTCGCGGATACTCTCCCCGAAACGGAAGCGCTCGTTACTCTGGCTGTGGCGCGGGCCACGCCGCTCGTTCTCGGCTTCAATCGACGATTCGCACCGGACTATGTCGCCTTGCGCACCGTCGGTGCGAACCTCATCGTCATGGAAAAGCATCGCCACCGGCAACCGGACTTGCCTCGACGCGTCGTTTTCGACGACTTCATTCATGTCGTCGATACGCTGCTTTCGCTTGCCCCTGCGCCAATTTGCCGACGCACCATCGAAACCCATGTAGTGGACGATATGCTACATAGCATCACGCTCACGCTGGCAGGCAACGGGTTCACCGCAATCGGCATGATGCATCGTAACAGCGGGCTCGACGAGGAGCGTCTCGACGTGATTGGCGATGGGGCACGGCACAGCGTGTGGAATCTTGCCGAGCGTGTCGAAGCGCAGGGTACGCAAAGCGTGCAAAGGCGGGCAGATTGGATCTCGGTCGGACGGCAACGCGGCTTCGAGGCGATGTGCGACGACTTCCTGATCGCGGTTCGTGAGCGCAGGCTGGTCGATACGGCCGCCATCTTGGCGACGCATGCGATTTGCGAGGCTGTTGTCCACCATGCGGAGACATGCATTCGTGGAGAAATCGCTGTTGGCGCAGACTGCAGAAACGGTGGCAAACAGCAATTTATCTGAATGAATATCGGGAGTTGGGAAGCGGCCAACGGAACGCGAACGTTGGCTGCGTCAAACCAAATGCACCTTCCGGTAAGCAGGGCGGGGTAGGGGGCTCCGATGCCCCGTCCGCGAAAGCCAGCCAGCCCGTTCCGCTACTCCAACTCATCGCCAGAAGTGATCCGGCTGGTGGTGCTGATGTACGTACGTTTCCCGCTGTCGTTGCGAAATGTGGAGGACCTGGACTTGCCCTGGAAAAGTGGAGAGTTCTCCTTAAGGTGAAAGGCGAACTCGATGACGAAGCAGCGACGGTTCACGAAGGAATTTGAAAACGAAGCGGTACGGCTGGCGG
>NZ_LMKP01000031.1 GCF_001421715.1 Sphingomonas sp. Leaf22 | reverse complement strand
AACCAAACGCGCCTCCAAGACCCAACAGATGCTCGAGATCACCCTCGACATCTTCCTCGCCAGAAAACGTCTACAGAGTCCGAAGTGAACACTCCCGCGCAGGTGGGGGTCTAAAGCCAAGCAAAACAACCGCTTGCGATTGAGGCCCCTGGACCCCCGCCTGTGCGGGGTACGGTGGACTTGCGGTCCGGATGCTCGCTCCGGTGACGACCGGCCCGGCATCGCGCGCTCCCTACAGCGTAACCCCCGACTTCCAGATCCCGATCGCGCGTTCCTCGTTCACCTCGTTTCGCGCCGGCTCGCCCGAAGCCACCGCGACGATCTGCGCCAGCAGCGCATCCGCCGCCGCATCCTGCCCCTCGTCCAGCACCGTGCTGGCATCGAAGTCGATCCAGCCCGCCTTGCGCGTCGCCAGATCGCGGTTGGTCGCGATCTTCATCGTCGGTACCGGGCTGCCGAGTGGCGTCCCCCGTCCGGTCGAAAACAGCGTGATCGTCGCCCCCGCCGCCGCCAGTGCGGTCGTCGACACCGCGTCGTTGCCCGGTCCGTCGACCACCGACAGTCCGGCACGCCGCACCGGCTCACCATAATCGAGCACGTCGCAGACCGGGGCAAGGCCACCCTTCTGCACCGCGCCCAGCGACTTTTCCTCCAGCGTGGTGATCCCGCCCGCGATGTTGCCGGGACTCGGATTCTCCGACACCGGCTCGCCATGGTCGAGGAAATAGCGTTTGAAGCGGTTGGTTACCTCGACCAGCCGGTCGAACACCGCCTCATCAGCACAGCGCGCCATCAGCATCCGTTCCGCGCCGAAAATCTCGGGGATTTCGGTCATCAGCACCGTGCCGCCCGCCGCCGCGACGCGGTCGGTCATCCGCCCGATCAGCGGATTGGCGGTCAGCCCCGACATCGAATCCGATCCGCCGCACTTCACCCCCAACCGCAGTGCCGACAGCGGCACCGGCTGCCGCTTCGCCGCCGCCGCCTCGGCCAGTTCGTCGACCGCCGCCATCGCTTCGGCGAATTCATCGGCGCTCGCCTGTGCCCGCACCGTCCGCACCCGCGCCAATACGTCCGCCGGCAACCGCGCCAGCATCGCATCGAGCTGGTTCGATTCGCAACCAAGGCCTAGCAGCACCACGCCGCCGGCATTGGGATTGCACGCCAGCGCGGCGAGGATCGCGCCGGTCCGGTTCAGATCGTCGCCCAGCTGCGAACAGCCGAACGGATGGTTGAACGCATGGACCCCGTCGATCCGCCCGGCATGGCGCGGCCCCGCCTGCATTGCGATCCGTTCACCCAGTCGCCCGACGCAGCCGACCGTCGGCAGCACCCAGATTTCGTTGCGGGTGCCGACGCTGCCATCGGCGCGGACATAGCCGGCAAAGCCCGGTTCCGCGCGTGGCTCGGGGGCGGGCGGCAGGGCAGGGGCGTAGCGATACGCATCCTCGCCGACCAACGCCGTCGCGACATTATGGACATGGACATGCTCGCCCGCCGCGATGGCACAGCGGGCGATGCCGATCGGACTGCGATAGCGCCGCACCGGTGCGCCGGCCGCAACGGCGCGCACCGCGATCTTGTGCCCGACCGCTATGTCGACGCGTGCCACCACACGCTCGTCATCGACCGCCACCACGTCCCCCGCCGCGACGGGATCGAGCAACAGGGCGACATCGTCGTCGCGATCGACGCGCACGGCACGGGCGGGGGAAACATCGAGCATTACACGGAAATAGGCCATTGCCACCGCTGGCACAATCCACGAAGAGACCGGGCACAAGGAGAACCGCGCATGGCTGCCCTGCTGCTGAACCCCGATCGCCTGTTCCCGGCCGATCCGACGACGCGTGGCATCGCGCGCGAACTGTACGCCGCCGTGCGCGACCTGCCGATCGTCAGCCCGCACGGCCATACCGACCCGGCATGGTTCGCGACCGACCGGCCATGGATCAACGCGACCGAGCTGCTGCTGTCGCCCGACCATTATATCTTCCGCATGCTCTACAGCCAGGGCATTGCCCTCGACGACCTCGCCGTGCCGCGCCGCGACGGCACCATCGTCGCCGACCCGCGCAAGGCGTGGGGCCTGTTTGCCGCCAACCAGCATCTGTTCCGCGGCACCCCGTCGCGCCTCTGGCTCGACCATGTGTTCGGCGCGGTGTTCGGGTTCGAGGAAGCACTGACCGCCGCCAATGCCGACACCTATTACGACCGGATCGGCGAATTGCTGGCGACCGACGCCTATCGCCCGCGCGCGCTGTTCGACCGCTTCGGCATCGAACTGATCGCCACCACCGAAGGGGCCGACGACCCGCTCGACCATCACCGCGCGATCCGGGAGAGCGGCTGGAGCGGGCGCGTCGTCACCGCCTATCGCCCCGACGCGGTGATCGACTGCGAACACGAAGCCTTTCGCCCCGCGCTCGCCAAATTCGCCGAGCTCACGGGGGAGGACGTCCATGACTGGACCGGCTATCTCGCCGCGCACCGCAAGCGCCGGCAAGACTTCATCGCCGCCGGCGCGACGTCGAGCGACCATGGCCACCCGACCGCCCGCACCGCCAACCTTTCCCCCGCCGAGTCGCAAGCCTTGTTCGCCAAGGTCATCGCCGGCACCGCCGACGCCGCCGATGCCGAGTTATTCCGCGCGCAGATGCTGACCGAAATGGCGCGCATGTCGATCGAGGACGGGCTGGTGATGCAGATCCACCCCGGATCGTTCCGCAACCATAATCGCGGCCTGTTCGACATGTTCGGCCGCGACAAGGGTGCCGATATCCCGACCCGCACCGATTATGTCGCGGCGTTGAAGCCGATGCTCGACGTGGTCGGCACCTCGACCGAACTGACCATCATCCTCTTCACGCTCGACGAATCGACCTATGCCCGCGAACTGGCCCCGCTGGCGGGCCATTATCCGTGCCTGAAGCTCGGCCCGGCATGGTGGTTCCACGATTCGCCGGAGGGGATGCGCCGCTTCCGCGAGATGACGACCGAGACCGCCGGCTTCTACAACACGGTCGGCTTCAACGACGATACCCGCGCCTTCCTGTCGATCCCGGCGCGCCACGACGTCGCCCGCCGCGTCGATTGCGGCTTCCTCGCCCGGCTGGTCGCCGAACACCGGCTGGACGAAGCCGACGCGCATGAGGTCGCGCACGACCTGACCTATGGCCTCGTCAAGCAGGCGTACAAGCTGTGAACCTGTCCAACCCGACCCTGAACGACCTGCCCGCCACGGTCGCCCGCCCGGCCTATGACCGAACCGCGCTGACCGCGGGCATCGTCCATATCGGCCCCGGCGCGTTCCACCGCGCGCATCAGGCGGCCTATGTCGACAGCATCCTTGGTGCAGACCCGCGTTGGGCGATCAGTGCGGTCGCGCTCAATTCGACCGGGGTCGCCGATGCGCTCGGGCCGCAGGATGGCCTTTATACACTGGCGCTGCTCGACCGCGAGACCCGCTACCGGGTGATCGGATCGATCACCGAATTGCTGACCGCGCACCGCCGCGACGCGGTGCTGTCGCGCATCGCCGCGCCGACCACCCGGCTGGTGACGACCACCGTCACCGAAAAGGGCTATCACCTTGACGGCACCGGCGCGCTCGACCTCGACCATCCTGCGATCGTCCGCGAACTGACCGGGGCGGAGCCATCGACGCTGTCGGGCTGGCTGGTCGCCGGCCTCGCCGCGCGCCGGGCGGCGGGGGGCGGGGCGATCACGCTGATGTCGTGCGACAATCTGGCGGACAACGGCCACCGCTTCCGCCGCTCGATCCGTGACCTCGCCGCCGCGCGCGATCCCGATCTGGCGACATGGATCGACGATCACGTCCGCTTCCCCTCGACGATGGTCGATTCGATCACGCCCGCGACCGACGACGCGCTGCGCGCATCGGTGCGCGCCGCCACCGGCATCGACGATGCGTGGCCGATCCAGCGCGAAGGCTTCGCGCAATGGGTGATCGAGGATGATTTCGCCGGCGACCGCCCGCCGCTCGATCTAGCCGGCGTGCAGTTCACCCGCGACGTGCGCGGCTTCGAAAACGCCAAGCTGCGGCTGTTGAACGGCGCGCATTCGATGCTTGCCTATGTCGGGCTGCTGCTGGGCCTCGCGACCGTCCGCGACGCGATGGCGACCCCGCCGCTCGCCGCCTTCGCCGAACGGCTGATGCGGCAGGATATCGCCCCGTCGATCCAGCCGCCCGCCGAAATGGACCTGTCGGCTTATATCGACGCGGTGCTGGCGCGCTTCGCCAACCCGGCGATCGCGCACCAGCTGGCGCAGATCGCATGGGACGGCTCGCAAAAACTGCCCTATCGCCTGTGCGACACGATCCGCGATGCGCGCGCGGCGGGGCGTCCGGTCGACCGGCTGGCGGTGCCGATCGCCGCATGGTTCCGCTTCCTCGAACTGCGCAAGGCGAGCGGTGAAAAGCTGGTCGATCCCCGCGCCGATGCGTTGCTGGCGCGGGCCGGGGAGCCGGCGGCATTGCTGGCGATGCGCGATGTGTTCGGCGATCTGGGCGAGGATGCGGTGTTCGTGGCGGCGGTGGAGCGGGCCTATGCCGCGCTGGCACCGGGTTCGGATTTGGCGGCGGCGTTGGTCTGATCGGGTAGATTGGTTCACGCGAAGGCGCGAAGGTCGCGAAGAGAAGAAGATAGATGTTCGCGCGGAGGCGCAGAGGCGCTGAGGGGTTTCGTTCCGGGCGATCGGCGCGCGACCGGGAGACCTATCGTCCTTGGCAGCTAATGTTGAAGCCGCTGATGCGGTGGACGCTGCATCGAGCGCAACCCCTCCGCGCCTCTGCGCCTCTGCGCGAAATCCTATCTTCTTCCCTTCACGACCTTCGCGCCATCGCGTGAACCAGAAATCCTAAACCAGCCCGACCCCCTCATGCGCCAGCAACCATCGCTTGCGCTCCAGCCCGCCGCCATACCCGGTAAGCGCCCCCGACCGTCCGATGATCCGGTGGCATGGCACGACGATCGCGATCGGGTTCGATCCATTGGCCAGCCCGACCGCGCGCACCGCGCTCGGTCGCCCGATCGCGGCGGCGATATCGACATAGGCGACCGTCCGCCCCGCCCCGACATCGCGCAACGCCTGCCACACCGAACGCTGAAAGTCGGTCCCGCCCGTCGCGGTCGGCAGCCCGTCGATCGCCGCCACATCGCCCGCGAAATAGGCGGTCATCGCCCGCATCGCGTCGCTGGTCCGCACCGCCGGCACGACCCGCCACCCGCCCGGCCGATAGTGCAGCCGCAACAGCCGTTCCATCCGCGCACCGAAATCCTCGAACTCCAGCACCCGCAACACCCCGTCGCCATCGGTCAGGATAGTGATCGTGCCGACCGGGCTGGGCAGCAATTCCTCATACAGCGTCATCATGCCGGCAATCTGGCCCGGCGTTCGACCGACTGCCAGCGGAAACCGGACACGACGCTACGCCCATGTCCGTTTTCCGCTAGTCGCGCTGCGCAGCGGCGATAAGGTCGCCGCCATGCTCGACCCCGACCATTGCTATGCCGCGATCGAACGCCGCGATCCGACGCAGGACGGGCTGTTCTTCACTGCCGTCCACACGACGCGCATCTATTGCCGCCCGGTCTGCCCGGCGCGCACGCCGATCCGCGACAACGTCACCTTCTACGCCAGCGCGGCGGCGGCGCAGGCGGCGGGCTATCGACCGTGTCTGCGCTGCCGGCCCGAAACCGCGCCCGACAGTCCGGCATGGGCCGGTACGCTCGCCTCGATCCACCGTGCGCTCCGCCTGATCGACGACGGCGCGCTGGCGGAAGGGAGCGTCGCCGCGCTGGCCGATCGGCTGGGGATGAGCGACCGCCATCTGCGCCGGCTGTTCGTCGAACATCTGGGGCTGACCCCCCTCGCGATCGAGGCGACCCGCCGCCTCCACCTCGCCAAGCATCTGGTCCACGACACCCGCCTGCCGCTGACCGACATCGCCTTCGCCGCCGGCTATGGCAGCGTCCGCCGCTTCAACGAGGCTTTCCAGTCCGCCTTCGCCCGCGCTCCCTCGGCGCTTCGCCGCGAAGGTACGCTTCCCGATCCAGCCGCGCCGATCACGGTCACCATCGCCCACCGCCCCGATTTCGTGCCCGACGCTCCGATCGCGGTCGACCTGCCCGAAGGCCAAGCCGAAGTGACGCCGGGCAGGGGGCGGACCCTGCGCATCACCCTGACCGACGTCCCGATCCCGGAGCTGGGCCGCGCCATCGCCGCCGCCAAACGCGCGGTGTTCGCTGAGAATTGAAAACACTGTCCTACAGGCGCGCGGGCAGGCAGGATCGCTGCCGTTCTTTCTCATTCCTGTTTTTCACGCGAAGGCGCGAAGGCGCGAAGGTAAAAAATTAGGGGTTCGCGCGGAGGCGCGGAGACGCGGAGGAGTTGCGCTTGCTGCAACCTCTTCCGCGTCAGCGGCCTCATCCACGGTGTCAGCGAGCGCAACGTCTCCCGATTGCGAACGATTTGCAACATTCGCAACCCCTCCGCGTCTCCGCGCCTCCGCGTGAAAACGACCTTTTTCTTGGTGCCTTAGCGCCTTCGTGCGAACCAAAACCGACCAGCACCAAAACGCGGGCGAGTGTGACCTTTGTGACTTTTGACCCGGTCAAGCCAACCCATGCCGCGCCAGCATCGCCGCCGGATCGGGATCGCGTCCGCGAAACGCCCGGAACAACTCGATCGCCGGCCGCACCGCCCCTTGGCTCAACACCGTATCGCGCAACCGGTCGCCGGTCGCCCGGTCGACCGTCCCAGCCTCGACAAACGCGGCAAAGCCGTCCGCCGCCAGCAGCTCCGCCCAAAGATAGCTGTAATAGCCCGCCGCATAGCCCCCCGCGAAGATATGCGAAAAGGCATGGGGGAAGCGGTGCCATGCCGGCGGCCGCACCACCGACATTTCGTCGCGCACCGCCTCGATCACCGCGATCGGGTCGTCGCCCTGCGTGCCCAGGTGCAGCAACAGGTCGAACATCGCGAACTCGATCTGCCGCAACAGGAACATGCCCGACCCGAAGCGCCGCGCCGCCAGCATCCGCTCGAACAGGTCGCCCGGCAGCGGCTCGCCGGTTTCGACATGGCCCGACATCGCCGACAGCACTGACGGCTCCCATGCGAAATCCTCCAGCAACTGGCTCGGCAACTCGACCGCGTCCCATTCGAACCCGGTCGTCCCGGCAATGTCCGGTCGCGGCACGCGGGTGAACAGATGGTGCAGGCAATGCCCCGTCTCGTGCAGCAGCGTCGTTACGTCGTCATGGCTCAGCAGCGGCGTCGCCCCCCCGGTCGGCGCGAAGTTGCAGACCATATAGGCGACCGGAATTCCGTCCGCCGGATCGGCGCGATAGGGCCGGGCAGGGGCCATCCACGCACCGCCCTTCTTCCCCGCCCGCGCATGCAGGTCGAGGTAGAGGCCGGCGAAAACCCCGTTGCCGTCGGCGACATCGTAATAACACGCATCGGGATGATAGGTCGCGACGTCGCTCCGCTTGGTCAGCGTCAGCCCGAACAACTGGTCCAGCAGCTCGCGCCACCCGCCAAGCACCCGGTCGACCGGGAAATATTGCTTCACCACCGACTGGTCGATGGCATGGGCATGCCGCTTCAGCCGGTCGCTGACGAAGCCGATATCCCAGGGTTGCAGGTCGGTAATGTCCAGATGCCCGGCGGCAAAGGCGCGCAGTTCGGCGATCTCCGTCTCGGCATGCGGCCGCGCCCGCTTGGCAAGGTCGCGCAGGAACGCCAGCACTTCCGCCACGTCCGGCGCCATCTTGGTGCTCAGCGACCGCGCGACCGGATCAGTGAAGCCGAGTAGCGTCGCCGCCTCGTGCCGCAGCGACAGGATGCGGCGGATGCGATCGCTATTATCGAACTTGCCAGAGTCCGGCCCCTGATCCGACGCCCGCGTGCCAAAGGCGCGATAGACCTCCGCCCGCAGGTCGCGATCCTCGGCAAAGGTCAGGACCGCGACGACGCTCGGTTGTTGCAGCGTCACGACCCAGCCTTCCAGCTCGCGTGCCGTTGCCGCCGCCGCCATCATCGCCCGGTCCGCCTCCGACAATCCGGTCAGCCGCGCTGGATCGGTGACGTGCAGCGTCCACGCATCGGTCGCGTCGAGCACTGCGCTGGCGAATTCGGTCTGGAGCGCCGACAATTCGGTCGCGACGTCCCTGAACCGCGCGCGATTGGCATCGTCCAGCGCGACGCCCGCCAGCGTGCGGTCGCGGATCGACCGTTCGACCGCCATCCGGTCGGCATCGTCCAGCTCGGCGAATTCGGGCGCGACCGCCAGCGTCCGCAGCGTGTCGAACATCGCCCGGTCTTGCTGCGCCGCGATCCCGCGCGCGGTCAGCACCGCCTGTCCCGCCGCATGTGCCTCGCGCAATTCGGGCGTGTCGGCGACAGCATGCAGGTGCCAGACGGTCGACCAGAAATTATCGATCGCGACGTCCGCCGACTCGACCGGCAACCACGTCTCGGCGAAGCCGGGGCGCGCCGCCTTGGCCTGCTCGGCAACGGCATCGCGCTCGGCCAGCAGCGTGTCGAGCGTGGGTGCGATCGCGGTCGGGGTGATCGCGGCGAAATCGGGAAGCTGGGACAAGTGTAAATCCTTCAACATTCGACGACATTGACCGCCAGGCCGCCCTGGCTGGTCTCCTTGTACTGGCTCTTCATATCCTCGCCGGTCTGGCGCATCGTCTCGATCACCTGATCGAGGCTGACGATGTGGCGACCATCGCCGTGTAGCGCCAGATAGGCGGCGTTGATCGCCTTGATCGCGCCCATCGTATTGCGCTCGATACACGGGATCTGCACCAGCCCGCCGATCGGATCGCAGGTCAGGCCCAGATTATGCTCCATGCCGATCTCGGCGGCATTCTCGACCTGTGCCGGCGTCGCGCCAAGCGCCGCGGCAAGTCCCGCGGCCGCCATTGAACAGGCGACGCCGACCTCGCCCTGACACCCCATCTCGGCCGCGGAGATCGACGCGTTCTGCTTGTAGAGAAACCCGATCGCCGCCGCGGTCATCAACAGCGCGTGGGCCCCGGCACGGGTCGATCCATGGACGAACGTCTCATAATATTTCAGCACCGCCGGGATCACCCCCGCCGCGCCGTTGGTCGGTGCGGTGACCACGCGGCCGCCCGCTGCATTCTCCTCGTTCACCGCCAGCGCCCACAGGCTGACCCATTCGAACACGACGCTGGGATCGGTGCGGGGGCCGCGTTCGAGCAGCTTCTCGCGAATCGCCCGCGCCCGCCGCTGGACCCGCAAGCCCCCGGGCAGTTCGCCGCGCCCGGTACAGCCGCGATCGATCGACGCGAGCATCGCCGAGCGCACCGCATCGAGGAAGCCGAGTGTCTCCGCCTCCGCCCGCCACGCGCTTTCGTTGGCGGCGACGATCTCGGCGATCGACTGGCGGGTGTCGGCGCAGAGCGTCAGCAGTTCCGCGCCGCTGGCAAAGGGGTGGGGAAGCGTCAGGTTCAGCCGTGGCGGCGTCTCGCCCTCGGCCCGGATCGCGCCGCCGCCGATCGAATGATAGCGCCGCACGATCCGGCTCCCGTCGGCAAGGACTGCCGTGAACGCCATCGCATTGGGATGGCCGGGCAGAAAGCCGGGATGGAAGACGATGTCGCGCGCCGGATCGAACGCGATCGGCCGTTTCCCCGCCAGGTCGATCGAGCAGTCGGCATGGATCGCGGCGACCATCGCCGTCACCGCGTCGGGATCGATACCCTCGGGCGTCGCGCCCGACAGCCCCAGCAGGATCGCGACGTCGGTGGCATGGCCTCGACCGGTCAGCGACAGCGACCCATAGAGGTCGCACAGGACCCGTTCGGGCGCGATGCCATCTTCCATGAGCATCGTCGCAAAGGCGCAGGCCGCGCGCATCGGCCCGACGGTGTGCGAACTCGACGGCCCGATACCGATCGTGAACAGATCGGTGATGCTCAGCGGGGTCATGCCGGATGACCGAGCAACGCCGCGAACCTTGCCGCCGCCGGCCGCCAGTCGATCTTGCGCGCCGTCAGCCAGTCGTCGTCATAATAGGTATCGCCGTAGCGCAGCCCCGAATCGCACAGGATCGTCACGACCGATCCCCGCTGCCCCGCCGCCGCCATTTCCGCGATCAGCGTGGCGCAGGCGACGATATTGGTCCCGGTCGATCCGCCGACCGGCCGCCCGAGCCGTGCGCTGATCGCCCGCATCGCTCCGATACTGTCGGCATCGTCGACGGCGATCATCCGGTCGATGACGGCGGGCACGAAGCTCGGCTCGACCCGCGGCCGTCCGATACCTTCGATGCACGAACATTCGCCTTCGACCGTATGGATCGTCGGGTCGGCATAATGGCGGTGAAAGACCGATGCCGCCGGGTCGGCGACGCACAGCCGTGTCGCATGCCGACCATAGCGGATGAAGCGGCCCAGCGTCGCCGACGTGCCACCGGTTCCGGCACCGCACACGATCCAGCTCGGCTCGGACGAATCCTCCTTCGCCATCTGCGCAAAGATCGATTCGGCAATGTTGTTGTTGCCCCGCCAGTCAGTCGCCCGCTCGGCATAGGTGAACTGGTCGAGATAATGGCCGCCGCTGGCGTCGGCCAATGCCTGTGCCGCCGCGTATACGTCGCGCGGATCATCGACGAAATGCACTTCGCCGCCCTGGAACCGGATCGCATCGATCTTCGCGCTGGCGATGGTCCGCGGGACGACGGCAATGAACCGCAACCCGATCAACCGCGCGAAATAGGCTTCCGACACTGCGGTCGACCCGCTGGTCGCCTCGACCAGTACCGTGTCCGGGCCGATCCATCCGTTGCATAGCCCGTACAGGATCAGCGACCGGGCGAGTCGATGCTTCAGGCTGCCGGACGGATGAACCGATTCGTCCTTCAGGTAGAGCGTGATCCCCGGCGTCTCCGGCAGTTCGACGCGGATCAGATGCGTATCCGCCGACCGGCAGAAATCGGCTTCCAACCGCCGGATCGCATCCAGCGTCCAGATGCGATCATGCGAGGGCGGCGCGGGAGCGGGGGTCAACGGGATGATCCTCTCAAAAGATACTATCACCCGCCTTATGCCGCGGTCGGCCAAGAGGGGGAAGGGCGCGCCAATATCGTCGCAATCGCCCGGAAACGGCACGCAGGATCGCAAAATCACATGGAACCGTAAAAAATGCGAAAACGTTGTTGACGCCTTCTGAAGCCGCCCATATAAGCAGCTTCACCGGACGACGAGACGCTCTTCGCTTCTCCCGCCGGTCGCCTCGCTGATCTTCGGATCGTGCCGCTGATGCGGATAGCGAGTTGCTCTTTTTATCCGGGACCTGGTACTGACCTGATGGTTGGTGCCATGTGTTCCGGTCTCTCTATCGCCGGCTTGCTGGCGCTTCGACCTTAGGGGTTTGGAGCAGGGAG
>NZ_LMKP01000030.1 GCF_001421715.1 Sphingomonas sp. Leaf22 | reverse complement strand
AGCCGCTCGATCTGCTCGTCCGTCAGCCAAAAAAGGTCGCTCATTCGGGTCTCCTCGCAGAGCCTGAATCAGATCGCGATCCTCATATCAATGGGTCCTGACCCTAGCGGCCGGAATCGGGTTCGAAACCCCCTAGCAGCCGTTCGGCTGAGACGACCCAATTGCGGTCATTGCAGGGGGCGTGCCCGCTTGCCAGGTTCTACCATTTGTTCATGTCGAAAACGGCAGATGGGCCACTTCTGCCCCATGGACTTTGAGAGGCAGACGCAAGTAGCTTAACTTTATGTCCGGGAAACCGGCAGCAGCCTACCCTTTCCTTCGCTTCCCAGGTTCGGACGCTGGTTGATCTTTTTGATAAAACCAATTTCAACGTCCGACTTTCCACTCACGAATCACGCGAAGGTAAAAGCGGACGTACGCTGCCGAAAGCGACTGCATCGCGCACCCGCAGACGCAATTCAGCTATTTGCTCTGGCGCGTCGCTCCGGGCTAGTGCGCGACGCGCAGGAGATTAATCATGAAAACAGCGTCGGTTGCCATTCTTTACCAAGCGCTTCCGCCACCGTTGATCGATGGACTGCGAAAGGATGCGAAGCCAGGTGGATATTCAGATGGTGGCGCCGACATTGCTTTCGCATTGCGCACGGCCGGCGTGAATGTGGTCACGCCCACCTCCACGCCGAACCCGTCTAGGGCGCTAGACTGGGTATTCCCGGACACGGCCGACGGCATCCATAGCGCAGGCGCCGCAGGCGCATCGGTCCTGTGGGCGAACACCGTCCTGTTCGAAGGACATCCGCTCGAGACGGTAATGGCCGACGTCGACATTGTCGGGCAGATTCCCTCGGCAATGCAGGCATTCGACGACAAGTACGAAACGAACGTCCTTCTTGCCCAGGCTGGCCTGCCCGTAGCGCGATCGTTTCTGCTGTCCGGCACGGGCAAGGAGAACGTCTGTGCGCTGGCCGATGTCGAAGACGCGTGTGCTTCCCGCGGCATGTCCTTCCCGATGATCGTCAAGCCGGTGCGCGGACGTGGAAGCCAAGGCGTCACCTTGGTGGGGAGCCTCAGCGACCTGCGCGATGCCGCGACTGCATTGATCGAGGCTGCCACCTTCGGGGACATGCTGATGGTGGAAGAGTTTCTTGGCGGTGATGAGATGACGGTCACCGTCATGCCGCCCTCGTCTCCGCGTCCGGACGGTTCGCGGGCATCGACGCACTGGACCTTGCCGCCTGTGTACCGCTTCGATCAGCGCGGCGGTGTAGCACCGTATAACGGTGACGTTCCGGTTACCGCCAACAGCATCGCAATCACTCCCGAGCGGCTACGCGAACGCGCTATCATGGCAATAATCGACAGCTGCGTCGCGGCGGCCGCGCTGGTCGACACCCGCACCGCGATCAGGATCGATTGCCGGGCCGATCGGGATGGTACGTTCAAATTGTTCGACCTTAACATGAAACCCAACATGACGGGGCCGGGCCGCCCGGGGCGCGAAGATCAAGATTGCCTCTCCGCGATCGCAGCCCGAGCCGCTGGTTGGAGCTACGTCGATCTTCTGTTGGCGATGTTTGACGCCAAATGGAGGTTTGAGCCGTCGGACCGGGTTTAGGTGCGGAGGCCCTCTACCAGGCGAGCATGCTGCTGACCCACGGCTTCCGGCAGACCCAGTTGCAGTCGCCTCAGCGTCGCTGCCCCGTGCCAAAACCGGAAGTCTCTTCACATAGACTAATGGGCGCGAGCCCGTTCCGTGCAACGAGACGTTGAGGTGGTTCAGTCGCTTTTCCGATCCTGGCGGAGCTCCTGCTCACACGGAGAAGAAACATGCGCGCACTCTGTTGGCACGGTAAGGGCGATGTCCGCGTCGACACTGTCGCAGACCCCGAGATCAAGCATCCGCGCGATGCGATCATCAAGGTCACCGCCTGCGCGATCTGTGGGTCGGACCTACACCTGCTCGACGGCTACCAGCCCACCATGGAAGCGGGCGACATCCTCGGCCATGAGAATATGGGCGAGGTCGTAGCGCTCGGGTCCGAGGTCACCAACCTCAGGATCGGCGACCGTGTAGTGGTGCCGTTCACAATCAGCTGCGGCGACTGCTGGTTCTGCCGGAAAGGCCTGTTCGCGGCCTGCGATCGCACCAACCCCAACGCGGAGATGGCCGCCAAGGCGATGGGCCACTCGCCCGCCGGCCTGTTCGGCTTCAGCCACATGCTCGGCGGTTATTGCGGCGGTCAGGCGGAGTACCTCCGCGTGCCGATGGCGGACATCGGGCCTATCAAGATCCCCGACAGCGTCACCGACGATCAGGCGCTGTTCCTGTCTGACATCTTCCCGACCGGCTACATGGCCGCAGAGAACGCGCAGATCGAACCCGGCGACACAGTCGCGATCTGGGGCTGCGGTCCAGTCGGCCAGTTTGCCATTCGCTCCGCATTGATGATGGGGGCCGGTCGCGTCATCGCGATCGACGAAGTGCCCGAGCGGCTCGCCATGGCGGAAGCCGGCGGTGCCGAGACGATCAACTTCGCCGAGACGGACGTGTTTGACGAACTTCAGGCCCGTACCAAGGGACGCGGACCCGACAGCTGCATCGATGCGGTGGGTTGCGAGGCGGCCGGACACGGCGCGGCCGATGCCGTCATGGACAAGGTCAAGGCGTCGATGTTCCTCGCGACCGACCGCGTCCACGTGCTGCGACAGGCGATCATGAGCTGCCGCAAGGGCGGTACGGTGTCGGTGCCTGGCGTCTACGTCGGCATGGGCGACAAGCTGCCAATCGGTGCGGCGATGAACAAGGGGCTGACCATCAAGCTCGGCCAAACCCACGTCCAGCGCTACACCAGGCCACTGCTGGAGAAGATCGTGGCCGGGGAGATCGACCCGAGCTTCGTCATCACGCACCCGGCCAGCCTTGAGGACGCGCCCGAAATGTACGCCAGGTTCCGCGACAAGGAGGACGGCGTCATCAAGGTGGTCATGCGCCCGCACGGCTGAGCTGCGCATCCCTCATCGTCGTGGCGACGTGCGATCCCTCTTTGAGGATCGAACGCCGCGACGACCGGCGCACGGCAGCTCGCAAATTAAATGGTACCACGCACGGACGGTGCTCGTTGAGCCGTTCCAGATAACCGAAATGGAATGAGATGCACCAGATCAACCGCGGCTCCGGCCGCAAACTGCTGCTCGTCCATGGGCTGGGCGGAAGCTCGCGATCATGGAGCCCCATCCTGGACTCGCTCGGCGCCAGTCGAGCGGTTATCGCGATCGACCTGCCCGGACATGGCGCGACCCCTGCGGAGCACGATAGCGGAACGTTCAACGGCCTGGTCGGGAGCGTCCAGCGCTATATCGTGGAACACGAGCTGACCGGGATCGACGTCGTCGGCAGCTCGATGGGCGCGCGAATGGTGCTCGAACTTGCCAGGCGCGGCGTCGTCGGCAACGTCGTCGCCCTTGACCCGGGTGGGTTCTGGCGTGGTTGGGAGCGCACCTTCTTCAAAACCACGATCGGCGTCTCGGGCCGCTTGTTGCGGGCGATCCGACCCGCCTTGCCGACGCTGAGCCGTAACGCGGCCTCGCGCACTGCCCTGCTCGCCCAATTGTCCGCGCATCCATGGGCGCTTGATCCGCAGATGGTGGCGACCGAGTTGACCGGTCTTAGTACGACACCGACGTTCGATGCGCTGGTTCATGACCTTGCGAACGGGCCGGAGCAGACCGGTCCTGCTGCCGACTGCACCGGTCGGATCGTGATCGGATGGGGCAGGCACGACAGGCTCTGCCTGCCAGGTCAGGCGGCGCGCGCAAAAGCTGCGTTCCCGTCCGCAGAGCTGCACTGGTTCGAGTCCAGCGGTCATTTTCCGATGTGGGACATGCCGGAGGAGACAGTCGAGGTCATCCTCAGAGCTACGCTGTGAAAGTAGCAGGGTGTAACGCAGACCCAGAAACGGTCATTCAAGCCCCCTTTGCCATTTTCTAAAACCGGACGTCCCTACTCGTCGCCGGACTCACGGTTTAGCTCCGTTGCGCGTGCTGCCGAAGCTTCGTAGCGTCCAATGCAACTGCCGCCGTAGCCACATAGGAGATTTGAATCGATGGCCCATTCGAGCGTCCGCTTCGAGAAGAGCGAGTACGAGTGGGTTGCGGAGCGCGACAGCGTGGGATTCGTCGGCATGACGGATTTCGGCGAGGTCGAATTTCTCATCACCGCCGACGCGCTGGCGGAACTATTAAACCCGCAGCTTGAAGGGGTCGACCCCGAGACGGCATTGGAGGTGTTTGTAGAATTCGAAACTGACATCCATCGGATCGCGCAGCGGGAGTTCGTCAAGAGGCTCGGCGGAGAGCCGCCAATACTCCTGACTTCGGCAGATCTCGACGGCTGACAACGCTTGGCAGGTGAACTCTGCAGTTCTCATTTCCGCTGCGCGCAGACCACCATGATGCGGCTGACCCGTGAACGTGCGCCTTGACCGATTGTCTTGAAAAAAGCGACCTCGCAGAACGCGGCGAAACATTCGAATTTAAAATTCTGACGGTGAGCACGATCGCTTCAACGGTAAAGTGCGCCTGATTCCATCCTTGCGCCTTTGCGCACGGAAGTGTCGTGCTCTGCCTTTTTCAACACAATCACCTATAACCGGTCATTTGCGCTATCTCTCCCGTTAATCAAAAGCGGACGACGATTTATGTTCGGGCAGGCGAGGTGCAGCACGCATAGTGGAGGTAGCGACGTTAAGTCACCCCGAGTGTTAAGCCGGATTGGTTGTTCGAGGAAATATTGCAACGCCCTTCGATCTTGGTCGAATTCGTGCATAAGTAACGAATGACGAAAAGCGATTACGACGCGGAACTCAAGCGTCTCCAACTAGCCTTGGTCGAGACACAGGTTGCTGCGGCTGAATCTGGCGAGCGAGTGCTTATCGTGCTCGAGGGGCGTGATGGGGCGGGCAAGGACGGTACGATAAAGCGGATAGTCGAACATTTGGCGGCACGAGCTACTCGGATAGTGGCACTCCCTAAACCAACCGATCGCGAGCGGTCACAATGGTACTTGCAGCGCTATGTTGCCCATTTGCCTGCGGCGGGTGAAATAGTGATATTCAACCGATCCTGGTACAATCGCGCGGGGGTCGAGACCGTGATGGGTTTCTCCACGCCCGCCGAGCAGACCCAGTTCCTGCGCGATGCGCCAGATTTCGAGCGGATGCTGGTCGAGAGCGGCATCAAGCTCGTCAAGCTTTGGCTCGACATCTCACGTGATGAGCAACGCCGGCGCCTGGACGATCGACGAACTGATCCGCTCAAGCAACTTAAAGTGTCGGATATGGACGCGGCCGCGCAAACGCGCTGGTCCGATTATTCCAATGCGCGGAACACGATGCTCTTGCGCACGCACACGCCGCTGGCCCCCTGGTTCTGTGTACGCGGCGACGAAAAGGAGAATGCTCGCATCGCCGTTCTGCGACATCTCGTCGGCTCTATAGCACCGGCTGACATTGCCGGCAGCCATCGCAAGCCGGACCCGGCGACGCTGTTTCCTTTCGAACCGGCAGCGATTGCCGACGGTCGGCTTGCAGCTTAGCCGACACGACTGATCTCCATTGACGGTCGAGCCTTGCCCTAACCCCCGAGGAAGCGCATCCTCGAGTGATTGGGGTAGGTAGAAATGCTTCCAAGCAAAGGGAAATTTCGAGTCGACCGTGATCTAGGTTCGCACGCGGGACCCGCACGCTGATGCGCGTCGCGGTATTTGGCGCACGAAGCTATGATCGGCTTTTTCTAACGGTATCCAACGCCGGGCATGGCCATGATCTGCGCTTCATCGACGCGCCGCTTGACCCCCTGACTGCTTCGCTGTCGAGAGACTGTCGGGCGATCTGCGCGTTCGTGAACGACCGGCTCGATGGTGAGGTGTTGACGATCCTGCGCGGTAATGGCGTCGAGATCGCAGCACTTCGTTGTGCCGGCTACAACAACGTCGATCTGAAGGCAGCCGATCAGCTGGGCATAGCAATCACGCGGGTACCAGCCTATTCGCCGCACGCCGTTTCAGAATTCACCATTGCCCTGCTGCTCGCGCTCGATCGCAAGATTCCACGCGCCTGGGCGCGGGTGCGCGAGAACAACTATGCGCTCGACGGGCTGGTCGGTCGTAACTTGCACAGGCGCACCGTCGGGGTCGTAGGCACCGGGCAGATCGGCGCGCTGGTTGCACGCACTTTGCGCCTCGGGTTCGGCTGTGAGGTAATCGCTAGCGATCCGGCGCCCGACCCCGCTCTGGAGGCTATCGGCGTTGAATACGTATCTGTCGACGCGTTGCTGAAGAGGGCGGAGATCGTCAGCCTCCACTGCCCGCTCACCCCCGAGACGCGCCATTTAATCGATGCGCAACGGCTAGCGGACATGAAGCCCGGCGCATTGATCGTGAATACCAGTCGGGGGGCGCTGATTGATTCGAAGGCGCTGGTCGACGCTCTCAAGGCCCGGCATCTTGGCGGCGTCGCACTCGACGTCTACGAACAGGAAGCGGGCATTTTCTTCGACGATCTGTCGAACGAGATCATCGACGACGATGTTCTCCAGCGCCTGCTCACCTTTCCCAACGTGCTTGTAACTGGCCATCAGGCGTTTCTGACGGAGGAAGCGCTGGCCGCGATCGCCGAGACGACGCTAACCAGCCTTTCGGATTTCGAGGCTGGCCGCCCGCTGCTCCATCGACTTCGCGCAACCAACGGCATGGGAGATGTTCGATGAACCCCGGTCTTGTGCGCCTTCGTGTTCGTGCGGCCACTATTTTGTGGTTCCTTGGCGGCATCGGCTTTCTGCTGGCTCTGCCGGTGCTCCTTCAGGCTTGGTGGCCCATTCCTATCGCGGTGGTGCTACTGGCGTTCGCGCTCGCATGGCTACCAGCGTGGTTGTGGCGTCGTTTCGTGCGGAATGGTTGGCTGCGCAGTGCGGTGATCCCGCTCGGCATCGCTTTCGCGTTCGTAATTGCGATACTTCTTGCAGCGCCTGTCTACTATCTCGCGTCGATCACGGAATTGCGCCCGGCGCTTGTCCCACAGGCGACATTGACCAATGGCGAGAAGCGGATCGTTTTTCAGGGAATGCAGCATGTCGGCGCAAGCCGTTTCTACAAAGGCGTGGCTTTCGATCTGGAGGATGCGCTGGCGCGCGGCTATGTGCTTTTCTACGAAGGCGTGGCGAATTCGACGCCCGCCAACGACCGCTGGTTTCAGGAAGTAGCGACGCATGGTCGCGACCTGACCGGCGCATATCGCGAACTCGGCCAGGTCTGCGGTCTGGATTTCCAGTCCGACTATCTACAGGTCGTGGTCAACGATTCGCTGGTCCATCCCCAAAACCATGTCGTTGCAGACGTGAATACGACGCAGCTTCGCACCGAATATGATCGCCTGATGCATAGCGATGGCGCCTTTGCCGCAGCGATGTCGAACAAGGTCGAGGCGAGCGACGTCAACGGTTTGGACCGCGTCGTAAGCTGGCTTCGCCATGGCACGGACGGACAGCGCGAACTGGCCGGCGTACTTTGCCGCGGTGTGATGACATTGACGATGGTGCATTCGAACGATGCAAGCGCGCGGCAGGACCTCGACCCGCTTATCCTCGATTATCGAAACAGGGTGCTTGCTGACCGTCTCCTGCGCGAGCCACGCGAGGCGATCTACGTTACCTACGGGGCCAAGCATCTGCCGGGTACGTTCGCGTTGCTGCGAGCCGCCGATCCGCGCTGGCATGTCGGCTCGGTCAAATGGCTGCGCACGATCGACAGTCCAGATAGCTATTCGGCGAACCTGCCCGGGATCACCGGCCCATCGGGAGAAACACGATGAATGGAATTCTGCTAATCGGCGCCACCCTGCTGGCGCTCGCCGCCTCGCAGGCGGCACAGGACCCAGTCAAGAACGTGCCCGTGGAATTCTCGAAGGGTGCCAGTTCGATAACTGTGAAGGACAGCGTGCGAGGCTATGCGACCGTCAACTATACCGTCGCTGCGCGTGCCGGTCAGACGATAATGGTACGGATGAACACCAACAACGGGTCAAGCTACTTCAATGTGACTGCACCCGGCGCGGACGACGCGCTGTTCAACGGGTCAATCGCCGGCAACAGCTTCACCGGCAAACTACCATCGACTGGGAACTACACCGTCCAGGTCTATCTGATGCGCAATGCTGCGCGCCGTAACGAGGTCGCGAACTACACGCTGACCCTCGGCTTGCGATAATCGAATACCGGCCGGCCAGGGTACCGGCCGGTATTGTTGGATCAGAAGCGGCGGTGGTCGTCGCCGTCGATCAGATCGCAGGTGCCACGAAAGGCATAGGTTCCCGGCCCCTGGATGCTGATCGTTCCCGAGCGACGATTGATCGTCAGCCGCGGTTTGTTCAGACCGTTCAGGCGATAGCTTGCGGTTATCTGATCGGGATTGGCCGACACGCTGTTCAGATCCCACCAACCAAGCTGGTCGCCGCGCGTGTTGATCGGCGGAATCAACGGTCGCGGCAGGCGGATGCGGCCGCCGCCGTTCCAAAGCTGAATCATGACGGTCGCATCGACCGACTTGGATCCCGCCTGATTGACGACGCCATAGTCGTAATGGTCGCGCTTGCTGTCCCACACCCAAACCGTGCGTGATTCAATGGTCGGCCGTTGCCCCTCGCCGAAGCAGACAAGGCCCAGGTCAACTGTGCGGCCACCGACGTCCATCGATTGACCTCCGGGCAACGTCGTTGGACGGTCATACCCATAGCCGGGCCGCGGCGGCGGCAGGGGACGGCTCGGCTGGACCGGTCGCGCACCGTAAGAGGGCAGCGTTGTCGCGGTTGGCTGTCGGCAATCCGGTGCCGTCGTTGGCGTGATCGCGTCGTAGCGGCCTTGCATGGTCGTCACCACAACACACTGACGCCGGTCGCGATTCCACCAATAGGCATAGGCGCGATCGTCGCTCTGTTCGCTGCGCACGCTGACATAACCGCGGGATCGGATCGCGTTCTCGGCTTGCCCGGCGCGGGCACCTACCAGATCGTCGAGGTCGGTCGACTGGGCGCTGGCTGGCCCTGTTAATCCGATCGTGAAGAGGGCCAGCATACCGACTGATCCTGCGTTGTGCCGTATCGTCATAACCACCTCCGTTGAAAAACACCGGGTTACGGTGCGGGAAAAATCGCATCCATGATCGTCAGCGGTTCGCCGGGACTGGTTCCGACAGGTGCCATCGTGATGAGGATCGTCGAGCCCGGCTTTGCCGCCGCGCGAACATTCTCATAGAATGGACGCGGCAGGCGCAGGCGGTTGATGGTCGCCTCATCTAGTGGCATCCCCGCCTCGCGTTCATGCCCTGGCAGCCCGATGTAGCTCCATTGCGGCTTGCCATCCGGCGAGGTGCCCAGCGTGACGAGGTGCGTGCCCGGATCGTCGTCGGCCACTTCGGCCACGCTGCGTCCGATCTCAATCCCGTTGCGAAGGACGACGACGCGGCGATCGGACTTGGACACGATGATCGTGAGCGGCCCCGACAGCGCGCGTTCGGGTCGCCAAGTGAAGCCGCGCTGGTCGAGCGCTGCTCCTGCAGCGGGACGTCCCTTTGCATCGAAGGGCGCTAGCAAACTCTGGTCAGACGTCCGTACATGGCGGGCGGCATCGCCTTGGATCACCACGGTCGCACCGAGCGAAGTGATACCAAACAGCAGCTTCGAAAATTCGAACGGTAGATGGACGCAGCCGTGGCTCTCGGGATAGCCTGGCAGGCCCCCGGCGTGCAACGCGACGCCATCCCACGTCAGCCGCTGCTGGAAAGGCATCGGCGCACTGTTGTATTTGCTGGACCGGTGGTTAGCGTCTTTCTGAAGGATCGTGAAGACGCCGGTGGGTGTTACGTGACCCGGTTTGCCCGATGACACCGTCGACACGGCAATCCGGACACCGTTGCGATAAACCGTGGCGACCTGTGCCGACAGGTCCACATATACGACGACCGGCCCGGCCGGCGCGATGTCGGGCGCCCAAACCCACTCGCCGGGTCTCAACGCCTCGGCACGCCGTGCAAGGTCGGCGGACGAACTGGTCCGCGCGCCCTGCAACGCCTCTGCAGTGTCCGGGGCCAGCATCATTGCGGCAAGCGCGATCATCCGCATCGTGCGATTTCCTTTCCGGCAAGATCGAGGAAGCGGTTTGTGGAGCCAATCCGGATAAACGGCTTCCACACAAGGGATGCGCGCAAGGCGACGCCGACAATACCGCCAGCCTTATCGTACAATGCGATGCTGCCATCGGGCATCGCTGCAATGCGCAGTGATCCGCACTGCTTTCCGCGATCAGTCCTCGCTGCCGCTGTCAGAACGGTCCTGCGCTCGCGATAGGCTTCGATAAGGCAACGTCGGTGATCGGGCCGCAGCGAGCACAGCCGACTGCGTCTGAACCATGCCCCACCGTCTTCGATCCAGGGTCCAGTCCTCGTTTGTCCGCGTTCAAGGGCTGAGGCCAACTGCGCATCGACGCGCTGAAGCAGAGGATCGCCGCAGACGAGCTGATCACTAGCGTAAACGGGATGCGTGCAGTCCGCCGTAAGCTGGGGAAACGGGGGTGGCACCGCTTTCAGAAACACAAGACCGATCAGCTCGATCATAGCGCAAACAGGAGCGAGAAGCAGAGTGCAAACAAGCCCGCTTCCAGCGTACTGATGAAAGTGTGTGACGCCGAACGCCAATAAGACTGGCGCAGTTCAGTGTGGAACCAGCGCGTCTCGACCAAAATATAAAAGGCGCACGCTACAGCGAATATCAAGGCGCCCACATACTGCGCGACCGCTATTGACTGGGCAGCTAGCGTCGAGCCAACTGAAATACCCAAGGAAAATGGCGCGACTGCGAAACACTGGGCGTAGAACGGCCCTTGCAGACTGTCGCGATCGAGTTGGACATTAGACCTGCGGACCTTGCGGGTCGCCAGCGCGAGCGGGAACGCACCGAACAGGATCAGCCGGAGCGACAGCAACGTCGTGTTGTCGTTCACCAGTCGCGCCAAGCCGTGCTGGCTGGCAACGATCGGATTCACGTCGTGAACGCTCAGGTCGATCGCTTGACTGAGCACCAGCGTCAGAATCATCGTGATTGGTGGGTTGACGGTCCCGCGGAACTGTCGATCAGCCGGCTGACGCAGTTGATCTTCCGCATACGCCATTGTCTGCAGAGGATGGCGAACGATCCGCCACAAAGTGACGGGAAAGAAGACGAGCCAGCTCATCAGTTCGTAGAGCAGCTTGTCGAGGGAATTGAGCCATTGAACGAAATTCATCGATCGCCCACCCTTCCCGTCGAGACGTAACGCCTTCCCTACCCGTGTGCAATTGGTTTGCGTGGATTATCAACAGGTAAGGACCGCTTGCTCGGTATCTGCTGCGATCCGGGGGTCGCCCGTTCTACAAAATCCCAAGGGTCGCTACCGTGTAAACAGGAAGCCGATCACCAGCATCAGCAACAGGGCTTCGGTAAGTGCCCAGGCTACGTTCCCGACCGCACGGAGATAGCCGCAGCGCCGCCGCCCGGCGAACCAACGGGTTTCCAGAATGACGAAATTCAGAATGCTGGCGACGATAAGTGCCCGGCCAGCGACGTGGAAAGTGCCGCTAGGTGCTGTCACGAAACTTGTGCCGAGACTGATTCCTAGCGAGAATACCGCGACCGGATAGCACTGCTCGTAAAACGGCAAACGGAGCGTCAAGCGACTGAGCGGCATCCGCTGACTGCGCATCAGTCGCCCGGCAAAGCATAAAGCAAACCCGGCAAAGACGACGACGCGCAGCACCAGCGCGGTCGTCGTATCGTTGATCAGGCTCGCCAGACCCCGTTTGCTTGCGATAATCGTATCTGTCTCGCCCAGTGCGATAGCCGCTGCGTGGGCGAGCAAGAGTGAAAGCGCTAAAAATAGCGGTGGACTGAGCAGCGATGCGTATTGCTCATTTTCCGGCAGTTCCTGCTGCCGATCGACTTCTGCCATCAACGTGATCGGGCGTACCGTTGCTCGCCATAGCGTGATGGGAAAGAACAGTAGCCAACTCATCACCTCATACAGGAGCTCGTCAAGCGAATTCAGCCACTTCATGAAATCCATGGCAGCACCTTGCCACAGGCGATCGATAGCGCAACACGTCAATGCTTCTCAGAGCAACCAATCGGCCTGAGCTGCTGCCGGTTTCGTGGACACCGAGATAAGGTGTTTTTCGGAACCGGAGGATGGAGATGCAACGACGGAAGTTCAGCCGCGAGTTCAAGCTCG
>NZ_LMKP01000029.1 GCF_001421715.1 Sphingomonas sp. Leaf22 | reverse complement strand
TGCGGCCCCGCTTGATCAGGTCGGTCCCCTCGCACGCTGGACAACGCATCCTATCCTCCCCGTCCCAAATCAAAGGAACACAGAAGAATCCAAAACGCGCCTCGTGTAAACAGTCCCGCCTACGCGGGGGTACATTGATTTTGTAGTTGGATCTGAAACTTTCACAGAGCTCTCGCCATCGCCGGGAAAGAGCTGCGAACGGCAAGAACGGCACCACACGCGACGATACCCGCCGACCGGCATATGGTATCGAACCACCAATGATCGACAAACGCGCCTTCCTGATCCCCGCCCTCCTGCTGACGGCATGCGATCGGCGACCCGACCCCGACGTCCTTGCCAATGTCGAAGCCGGGCAGCGCGCCGCTGCGGCGGATGCCGGCCGTATCGACTGCGCCACCGGCGATGCGCCGATCGCAGCCGCCTGCACGATCGAACGGACCGCCGACGGCACCGACACCATCCTGACGCTGCGCCAGTCCGATGGCGGCTTCCACCGGCTGCGCATCACCCGCGACGGCCGCGGCGTCGTCGCGGCGGACGGCGCGGAGGCGGCGCGGGTGACCGTCATCGGTAACGACCGGATCGAAGTCGCGATCGGCGACGCGCGGTATCGCCTGCCCGCCACGGTCGGCCCGGTCACGCGATGACGCTGTCGCCCGCCGACGCCCCGATCCTTCGCGCCGCCGAGATGCGCGCAGCGGAGAAAGCCGCTTTCGCTACCGGCGTTTCGCAGGACACGCTGATGGAGCGCGCCGGCACTGCCGTCGCGCAACAGGTCCGCCGGATCACCTTCGGTCGGCCGATTCTTGTGCTGGCAGGCCCCGGTAACAATGGCGGCGATGCATTTGTTGTTGCACGGCTTCTACAGCAATGGGGGTATGACGTCACGGTCGCGGCACTCCCTGCCAAGCCAAGTGGCGCAGCCGCCCGGATGGCGGCTGCATGGACCGGTCCGATCCGATCGATCGAGGACGCCGAACCCCGACCGATCCTTGTCGATGGCCTGTTCGGCACCGGAGTCACCCGCCCGCTCGACCCGCAGCTGGCCGACCGCCTCGCCACGCTGTCCGACCATGCCTTCGTCGTCGCGATCGACCTGCCGAGCGGAGTCGACAGCGATGCCGAACACGCCTTTGCAGGTGCCGGTCGTGCCGACCTGACCGTGGCGCTGGGGGCGCTGAAACCCGCGCACGGGACCGGCCCCGATGCCGGCCGCGTGGGGCATGTCGTGCTGGCCGACCTCGGCATCCCGATCCCCGCCACCGTCCGGACGATCCGCCGCCCGAAGATCGATCCGCCCGCGCGCGCCACCCACAAATACAGCCGCGGCCTGATCGCCGTCCTCGGCGGTGCCATGCCGGGGGCCGCCCGCCTCGCCGCCCGCGCCGCGCTGTCGGCTGGTGCCGGCTATGTCGTATTGACCGGCGACGCTGCGGGGCAGGGCGGTCCCGACGCGCTGGTCCGCCGCGATGACCCGCCGGCGCTGCTGACCGACGAGCGACTGGCGGCGGTGCTGGTGGGGCCGGGCCTCGGTCGCGACGATCGTGCCCGCGCCCTGCTCGATGCGGCGCTCGCCACCCACGCCCCGCTGGTGATTGACGGTGACGCGATCTCGTTGCTCGGCGCGGCTGGCGTTGCGCGGATCGCCGCCCGCACCGCTCCGACATGGCTGACCCCGCACGAAGGCGAATTCGCCCGCATGTTTCCGGCAAAGGGCGGGAACAAGATCGACCGCACCCGCCACGCTGCGCTACAGGCGCGCGCGACCATCGTTCATAAAGGCCCCGATACCGTGATCGCTTGCCCGCAAGGCACCGCTATTTTGTCCACCCATGCCCCGACATGGCTGTCGACCGCCGGCACCGGCGACGTGCTGGCCGGCACGCTCGCCGCGCGTCTGCGTCCCGGTGGGACCGCCGCCGCCGAACAGGCGGTGTGGCTGCATGGTCGCGCCGCCCGGCTCGCCGGCACGGCCTTCGTCGCCGATGCACTGATCGACCATCTGGGACAGGCGATCGCCGAATGTCGCTGACCGATGACGATCTGATCGTCCGCGTCGCGGCGCGGGGCGAGGGGGTGACCGGCGATGGCTGTCACGTGCCCTTCGCCGCGCCCGGCGACCGGCTGCTCGGCGATGGATCGATCGCGCCGGGGCCACATCATGCCGAACCGCCCTGTCGTCATTTTCCGACCTGTGGCGGGTGTCAGCTCCAGCATCTCGACCTCGACTCCGAAGCCCAATTCGTCGCCGACCGGGTGGCCGGGGCGCTCGCTGCGCAGTCGCTGGCCGCGATCGTGCGTCCGGCGATCCTGTCGGCCCAGAAGACCCGCCGTCGTGCGACGCTGCACGCCGATCGGCGCGGCAAGCAGGTGACGCTCGGCTTCACTGAAGCGGGCAGCCACCGCATCGTCGACATTCGCGAATGCCATGTGCTGCTGCCCGAATTGTTCGATGCGATCGGCCCGCTGCGCCGGCTGCTCGCCATCGCACTCAAGGACCGTTCGCGCGCCGACGTACATCTCGCGTGCGTCGATCAGGGCGTCGACGTACTCATCATCGGCAAGGTCGCCGAAGGGCTGGCTGCTGCCGAAGCACTGACGATCTTTGCGCAGGAACAGGGGCTGGCCCGGCTGTCGATCGACGACGGCATGGGGGCGGAGGCGCGCTGGGAGCCGGAGCCGGTCACGGCGACGCTGGGCGGCGTGGCCGTATCGTTCCCGCCGGGCAGTTTCCTGCAAGCGACCGGCGATGGCGAGGCGGCGCTGATCGCAGCGGTCGACGATGCGGTCGCCGATGCGGGGATCGTCGCCGATCTCTTCGCCGGTCTCGGCACCTTCACCCTGTCGCGCGGTGCCAAGGTCCGCACCTATGCGGCGGAGGCGGGGCGGGAAGCGATCATGGCGCTGAAGCTCGCCGCCGCCCGCGCCGGCCGGTCGGTCGTCGCCGACCATCGCGACCTGTTTCGTCGCCCGTTGACGGCCGCCGAACTCGATCGCTTCGACGCGGTCATCCTCGACCCGCCGCGCGCTGGCGCACGCGAACAGGCGCTGGCGCTGGCCGAGGCGAAGGTGCAGATCATCGCCTATGTTTCCTGCAATCCCAGCAGCTTCGCGCGTGATGCTAAGACGCTGGTTCAGGCCGGATACCGCATCGATTGGGTACAGCCGGTCGGGCAATTCCGCTGGTCGACCCATGTCGAACTGGTCGCGCGGCTGGTGCGCTGACTTTCCTACACGCCCCGAACCTGCCATCCGAAATCGGTGGCAGGCGATGGGCCAAACCGGCCATCGCACGAATGGCGCACGAGTGTGACCTTTGTGACCTTTGACCTTCAGCCGGGGTAATCGGCACCCACGAAATACAGCCCGTCGGGCGGCGCATTCAGCCACAGCGCCGACCGGTCGCGCGCCGCGAGGATGTCGGCCAGATCGTCGGGCGCCTTCTTCCCCTGTCCGACCATCGCCAGACAGCCGACCATCGATCGTACCTGATGATGCAGGAACGACCGCGCGGCGGCATGGATCGCGATCCGCTCGCCGTCGCGGGTCACTTCCAGCCGATCGAGTGTCCGAAGCGGGCTGTCCGCCTGACAATGCGCCGATCGAAACGTCGTGAAGTCGTGCCGCCCGACCAGCCGCGCCGCCGCCGCCGCCATCGCCGCCGCATCCAGTTCCTGCGGCACGCGCCACGCCAGCCCCAGTTCATGCGTCAGCGGTGCCCGCCGGCAGACGATGCGATAGACATAGGCGCGCTGGATGCACGAGAACCGCGCATGCCAGTCGTCGGCGACCGCCCGACAATCGAGGATCGCCACCGGATCGGGACGCAACCGCGCGTTCAGCGCCTCCATTAACCGGAACGGGGCCAGCGGCTTGGCGACATCGACATGCGCCCGCATCGCGGTGGCATGGACTCCGGCATCGGTCCGCCCGGCGGCATGGACGGCGGCGGTCTCGCCGGTCACCTCGAACAGCGCGCGTTCGATCGAACCCTGTACGCTCGCGCCCTCGGACTGACGCTGCCACCCGACGAACGGCCGCCCGTCATATTCGACCGTCAGGGCAAAGCGGGTCATGCCAGCCGCGTACCCTCGGGAATCGCAAAGCCGCGCAGCAACTCGGCGGGGGTCATCGCGCCCCGCCCGGCCCGCTGGACCAGTATCGGCCGCAACGCGCCCTCGGCACAGGCGATGGTCAGTGCCGCGTCGACCACCGTCCCCGGCGCGCCCGCCGCATCAACGACCTCCGCCGCCAGCACCCGCACCCGCTCGCCGTTCAGTTCGAAGAACGCGCCCGGTGCCGGATTGAAGGCCCGCACCTGCCGCTCGGCCTCCACCGCACTCCCGTCGAAGCGCAACCGCGCCTCGCTCTTGTCGATCTTGGCGGCATGGGTCACGCCGTCGCCGGCCTGTTCGACCGGCGGATAGGCGTCGGGATCGGCCAATACCGCCAGCATCAGCCGCGCGCCCATCGCGCTCAATTCCTCGGCCAGTTCGCCGGCCGTCTTGCCATCGACCGGCGTCCGCCCCTCCAGCCGCACCGGCCCGGTATCCATCCCCGCCGCCATCTGCATGATGCCGACGCCCGTCTCCTCGTCCCCCGCCAGGATCGCCCGCTGGATCGGTGCCGCCCCCCGCCAGCGCGGCAACAGCGAGCCATGCACGTTCAGGCACCCCAGCCGCGGCGCATTCAGCACGGCCCGCGGCAACAGCAACCCATAGGCCGCCACCACCGCGACGTCCGCGTCAAGCGCGGCAAACGCGGCCTGCACCGCCGGATCGCGCAACGTCTCCGGCGTCCGCACCGCGATCCCCAGCGTTTCGGCCAGCCGGTGGACGGGGGAGGGGGTCAGCGCCTTGCCCCGCCCGGCGCGACGCGGCGGCTGGCTATAGGCCGCGACGACCGCATGCCCGGCATCGACCAGCGCCCGAAAGATCGGCACCGCAAAATCGGGCGTGCCCATGAAGATGATCCGCATCGCCCCTCTCGACACCGTGGCGTCGGCGCGCGCAACCCCCTATCTTGGCATCGATGGCCTCTCCCGAAATCGATGCGCTGACGCAGGCGCTCTCCCGCCTTCCCGGCCTTGGCCCGCGTTCGGCGCGCCGCGCGGTGCTGCATCTGGTCAAGAAGCGGGAGACCGCGCTCGACCCGCTGCTCGTCGCGCTCGACCGGGTGGCGCGTAATCTCGCGACTTGTTCGGCGTGCGGCAATGTCGACACCACCGACCCCTGCGGCATCTGTACCGATCCGCGCCGCGACGACCGCTCGCTGTGCGTGGTCGAGGAAGTCGCCGATCTGTGGGCGCTCGACCGGGCACGGCTGTTCCCCGGCCGCTTCCATGTGCTTGGCGGCCGGCTGTCGGCGCTGGAAGGCGTGCGTCCCGACGATCTCGCCATCGATTCGCTGGTCGCGCGTGTCGCGGCGGGTGGCATCGACGAGGTCGTGCTGGCGATGAACGCCACGCTGGAGGGGCAGACCACCGCCCATTACATCGCCGAGCGGATCGAGAAATATCCGGTCCGCCTGACCCAGCTTGCCCACGGCCTGCCGGTCGGGGGCGAGCTCGACTATTTAGACGAAGGTACGCTGGCGCAGGCGCTGCGGGCACGACGCCCGGTCGCTTGACCGCCGGAAATATGCTACCTAGCTAGCCGCTATGGCCATTCTTCCGATCATCGAAATCCCCGATCCCCGCCTCCGCCTCGTCTCCGAACCGGTCGAGGGCGTGACCGACGAGGTAAAGATGCTCATCGCCGACATGTTCGAGACGATGTACGACGCCCCCGGCATCGGCCTCGCCGCGATCCAGGTCGCGGTGCCCAAGCGCGTGCTGGTCATCGACCTGCAGGATGAGGAAGACGAAGAGGGCAAGCCGATCAAGGCGCCCAAGGCGTTCGTGAACCCGGTGATCGAGGAAGAGTCGGAAGAGCTGTCGACCTATCAGGAAGGCTGCTTGTCGATCCCCGAGCAATATGCCGACGTCGTCCGCCCGGCGCGCTGCCGCGTGACATGGCTGGACGAGAAGGGCGAGAGCCATGACGAATGGCTCGACGGGCTGATGGCGACCTGTCTCCAGCATGAAATGGACCACCTGAACGGCGTACTGTTCATCGACCATCTGTCGCGGCTGAAGCGCGATATGGTCATCAAGAAGCTGAACAAGGCGCGCAAGGCGGCGTAAGCGACGAACCGATCCCCGTTCGCCTTGTCCGGTGGGCGGGGCGCGGGTAAGTTCCGGGTCCGTTCCTCCCGGAGTATCGCATGGACCCGCTCGTCATCGTCATCGTCGCCGCCGTCCTGCTTGCGGGGCTGGCGATCGGCTGGCTGATGGGCAGCCGGCAGGTACAGTCGCTGCGCGAGGAGCGCGACAAGCGCGAGGGCGATTTCAAACAGGCGATCGCCGATCTGGCGCTGGCCAGCGAGCGTGCGAAGGAAGTGCCGACGCTGCGCGAGGAACTGGCCGAACTCCGCGCCGATCGCGATGCGTTGCGGCTCGATCATGCCGCTCTGAAGGCCAATGCCGCGGCGTTCGAGGAACGGCTGGCCGAGTTCAAGGATGCGCGCGAGGCGATGGCATCGCAGTTCCGCGAAACCGCGCAGGTCATGCTCGACGGTGCCCAAAAGTCCTTCCTGCACCGCGCACAGGAACGCTTCGCCCAAGCCGGCGACACCAACGAGATGAAGCTGAAAGCGCTGCTCGCCCCGGTCGAGGCGACGCTGAAACGCTACGAAGCCAGCATCGGCAAGGTCGAGAGCGAGCGGCAGGAAGCCTATGGTACGCTGAAGGGCCTGATGGACGCGATGCGTATCGGTCAGGAATCGGTGAAGAGCGAAGCGGCCAAGCTGGTCAACGCGCTCCGTTCCGCGCCGAAGGCCCGCGGCCGCTGGGGCGAACAACAGCTGCGCAACGTGCTCGAAACCTGCGGGCTTGCCGAACATACCGATTTCCAGATGGAGGTCTCGGTCGATCACGGCGACGGGCGGCTGCGCCCCGACGCGATCGTCAAGGTGCCCGGCGGCAAGAGCCTGGTCATCGACGCTAAGGTCTCGCTCAACGCCTATCAGGACGCGCATGGTGCGGTCGATGAGGTCGAGCGCGCCGCCTTCATGACCGCGCACGTCGCGTCGATGAAGAACCACGTCAACGCGCTGGGGGCCAAGAGCTACCAGTCGCAGTTCGAGGATACGCCCGATTACGTGGTGATGTTCGTGCCGGGCGAGCATTTCCTTGCCGCCGCGCTCGAACATGCGCCCGACCTGTGGGACTATGCCTTCGACCGTCGCGTGCTGATCGCCACCCCGACCAATCTGATCGCCATCGCCCGCACCGTCGCGGCGGTCTGGCGACAGGAGAAGCTGGCGGGCGAGGCGCGGCAGATCGGCCAGCTCGGCCGCGAACTCCATGCCCGGCTGGCGAAGATGGGCGATCACGTCGCGAAGCTCGGCAAGAACCTGGAGGGGGCCAACACCGCCTATAACGCGTTCGTCGGCAGCCTCGAATCGCAGGTGATGACCTCGGCCAAGCGGTTCGAGACGCTCAACATCGACACCGGCGGCAAGTCGATCGATCCGCTCCCGGTCGTCGAACAATCGCCGCGTCCGCTGACGAAACTCGCGGTGGCGATCGCAGCAGCCGAGGAAAGTCAGGACTTCGCGGTCGAAGGCTGACCTGTCCTCTTCCACGTCACCCCGGGCTCGACCCGGGGTCCCGCTTCGTCTCTCCAACCGCGACACAAAAGCGCGACCCCGGATAGAGGCGAGACCTTTGCGAAAGTTTCTGGACCGTACCCCGGCGCAGGCCGGGGCCCAGTTGGGGGACGTTGGTGATCTACGGAAAAACCTTTCCAACTGGACCCCGGCCGTCGCAGGGGTACGGCTCGGCCGTGGGCAAGCTTGGGACGTTCGCAGCGGCTACGATCAAGTCCGGGTAACGGTTCAGGCAACCGCGCCAAACTTCAATTAACCTCCCCCAGCACCAGCCCCATCGTCACCGCGACGATCCGCGCCGCCATCATCGCGCAGAGCCGGTGTGGATCGTCGCGCGCCGGCACATATTCGGCCAGCACCAGCCCGGCGATCTCGCCCTTTTCGGCGAGAGCCCGCAACAGCAGCACGACCGCTTCATACCGCAACCCGCCCGGCGTCGGCATCGCCACCGCCGGAAACACCGCCGGGTCGATCCCGTCGCAATCGATCGCGACCAGATACCGCCCGCCCGCCGGCACCGCGTCGATCGCTGCGTCGATCCCGCCGCGGATCAGGTCGTAGGCGGTGACGATCCGGCTGCCCCAGCCCCGCGCATCCTCGATCTGCCACGCGCCGCCGCTGCCCAGACCGCGCACGCCGACCTGCACCATGCCCGTGACATGCGGCATCTCCGCCAGCCGCCGCATCGGCGATCCATAGCCGAGCGTCTGCCCACGGATATCGTCGCCCCAATCGACATGCGCATCGATCTGCACGACGGTCAGCGCCCCGTGATCGGCAAAGCCTGCCGCGAACGGGATCGGCACCGAATCGTCGCCGCCCAGCACGACCGGCACCGCGCCCACGGCCAGCACCGCGCGCGTCGTCGCCTCGATCCGCTCGCGATTGCCCGCCGCATCCTCGGGCCGGGTATCGACGTCGCCGAGATCGACGACGCCGCGCGCATCGGCCGGGTCGGGAAACGGCGTGAAGCCGAGGTCGAAATCGATCTGCGACAATTGCCGCGCAAACCCCTGCGATGCCGCCCGGATCGCGGCGGGCGCATCGGCCGAATGGCTCGGCTCGCCATCGTCATAGGGCGTCGCCTCGCTCGCGCCGAACAGCACGATGCTGGGTCGGTCGAGCGAGTCGAGGTCGGCGGCGGGCAGGGCGGCGAAGGTCGGTCGGGTCATCCCCGCTGAATGCGTACCTGGCCCGAAAGGTTCAGGGGCGGTGCTGCCCGAGCACGGTGTACGCCATCACCGCTGTCGCGACCGCCGCGTTCAGGCTGTCGGCCCTGCCCAGCATCGGGAGCTTGACCAGCAGGTCGCATTCGGCGGCCATATGGTCGGGCATGCCCTGCGCTTCGTTGCCGGTCAGCAGGAACGTCGGGTCCGGATAGGTCGCGGCGCGATAATCCTGTTCGGTATCGAGGCTGAGGCCAACCAGCGTTCCCGGCCCACGGCGCAGCCAGCTCTGGAACGTCGCCCAGTCGGCCCGCGCCACGGCGACGGTAAAGATCGCCCCCATGCTCGCCCGCACCGCCTCGACCGAAAACGGGTCGACGCATTCGTCGATCAGGATCAGCCCGCCGGCACCGGTCGCATCGGCGGTGCGCAGGATCGTGCCCAGATTGCCGGGATCGCGCAGCCGTTCGGCGACTAGCCACAGCGACGCGTTGCGCCGGTCGATGCCGGTCAATTCGGTCGAGAATTCGTCATAGACGCCGACCACCGACCCCGGATTGTCCTTGCCCGACAGTTTCGACAATATGTCGACCGTGGTCGCGATGGCGATGCCCCCCGACGCCTCGGTCTCGTCGATCAGCGTTTCCAGCAACGGGTGCGGCGCGTCGCTCGCGAAATAGAGTTCGGCCGGCAGCCACCCGGCCTCGCGCGCTTCGGTCAGGATGCGCAGCCCCTCGGCGAGGAAACGGCGCTGATCGCGGCGATGGCGTTTCTCGCGCAAATTGCGCGCGGCCTTCACCATCGGGTTCGAATATGCGGTAATCTCGCGGGGCATATGCCCGACTAGCGAACCTCGCGCTCCGCGTCGATCGAATCGATGATGCGCGTGCCCGCCATGAACACCGCGATCGGGCAGACCGCGAACATCAGCTTGCCTGCGATCCCCGGATACAGCTGCATATAATGAAACCCGCGCTCGACCGCGCCGACGGCAAGGCCATAGATGACGAGGAACGCCTCGAACTTCGACTTGATCGTGAACAGGTTCTTCAGGCGGGTCAGCATGACGACACCATAGGCAAGTTACGTACCACCGACCGTTTTCCGCGGGTTCCGACCGGCAACACGTAGTTAATTGTCAATTAACCCGACAAGGTCGAGCGTTTCGAGCAACACCTCCCGCGCCGCGACGATCCGGTCGATCAGCGCCGGATCGCCGATGTCGGCAGGCGCGATCCGCTCGGGCCACTGCGCCTCGACTACCGCCGCGATCCGGTCGAGCTTGGCCCCGTCGACCAGGAACCGCGGGTCGATCGTCGCCGGATCGGCCACCACGCGGAGCCGCAGGCAGGCCGGGCCACCGCCATTGGCCATCGATTCGCGGACGTCGACGACTTCCAGCCGCCGGATCGGCCCATTGCCCGCGACCATTTCCTGCAACCACGTCCATACCGGCACGTTCGCCCGCGCCTCGGCCGGCAGGATCAGCGCCATGCCGCCATCGGCCAGCGTCACCAGCTGCGCGTTGAACAGATAGGAGGTGATCGCATCGGCAAGGCTGACGCGATCGGCGGGCACCTCGACGATCTCGACCGACGGCATCGCCGCGCGCAGATCGGCGAAGAACCCGTCGCGGTCGTGGAACGCCTGTTCATGCGCGAACAGCACGCGTTCGTTGGCGACCGCGACGACATCGTTGTGGAATGCTCCCGCCGCGATTGCTTCGTCCGACTGCCGGACGAACAGGGTCCGGTCGCCATCCAGCTCGTGCGCGCGTGCGATGGACGCGCTCGCCTCGCGATGCTGGCGCGCGGGGAACGGACCGCCCGCCACGCCATAGACGAATATCTCGATCCCTTCGGCATCATGCGCGTCGGACAGCCGCATGTGGTTGGCCGCGCCCTCGTCCCCAAACGGGGCGGGAACCGGCCCATGCACCGCGAAGGCCGCATTGGCGAAGGCCAGTTCCAGCTGCTTGAGCGTCGCCGGCCATTCATGGCTGCGATGCGGCATCGTGACGAGGTTCGCGACGGTCAGGTGGCAGCGCCCGTCACCGCAATCGGCGGCGGGGGAGACGGTCGCCGCATTCGCCGCCCACATTGCGGATGCCGACAGCGCCTGCGCCTGCAACGTCGGCGATGCTTCCGCGTACCCGCAGTGCAGCCGGTCCAGCCACCGCGTATCCGGCCGGGGATGCGGCAACAATATGCCCTGCGTCAGCCCCAGCGCGAGGTTCGCGCGCATCTTGGCGATCCCCTGCAACGCCGCCATGCGCGGGCGCGATACCTCGCCGGCATTGCGCGTCGCCGCCAGATTGCCGTGGCTCAACCCCGCATAATTATGGCTGGGACCGATGATCCCGTCGAAATTGATTTCCCGTACCATCGTCACCGCCCCACATGACATAGCGTGTCGCCGACCGCGACGCCCAGCGCCCGTGCCGCCTCCGCATCGATCGCGATGCCGTCGTCGCGGACCGTGACTTCGCCCAGACAGGCGCGGAAGTCCGACAGCCGCCCGGTCGACAGCAACGACGGCCTGCCGCCGCGATCGTCGATCGCCACCACCTTGCCCTCGCGCCGGTTGCGGATCGTCATGATCTGGTCGGTGCGTGCGGTCATGGTCGGCCCGCCGTCGAAGATGTCGACGTAATTCTCGTACGCAAAGCCTTCATTCTCCAGCATCCGCATCGCCGCCCGCCCGGTCGGATGGGGCAGGCCGATGACGGCGCGCGCCGCGTCGGGCAGCATCGCGATATAGACCGGATGGCGCGGCATCAGGTCGGCGATGAACTGATTGCCATGGATCGCATTGAACTGGTCGGCATCCTGAAAGGTCATGCCGAAGAAGCGCCCGGCGACCCCGTCCCAGAACGGCGATCCACCCGCCTCGTCGATGATCCCGCGCAGCTCGGCCAGCACCCGGTCGGCAAAACGCCCGCGATGCCGCCCGATGAACAGATAGCGCGACCGGGCGAGCAACAGCCCCAGTCCGCCGGCCCGTTCGCCTGGGTGCAGAAACAGCCCGCCGACCTCGCTCGCCCCTTCCAGATCGTTGACCAGATTGAGGATATCGGCGCGGAACGTCCGTCCCAGTGCCTCACTGTGCTTGGTCAGCGTCGCGACGCGATAGGAATAGAAGGGCCAGCGCTGGCCGACCTTGGTAAACACCTGACACGTCCCGCGTACTTCGCCGGTGTCGATATTCTCCAGCACCAGCACGAACACCTCGTCGCGCGGCGTATCCTCCTCATGCGTGAAGGCGACGGCGCTGCGTTCCAGCCGGGTCAGCAGCGCGCTGCGATCGGGCGGCAGGTTGGTGAAACCGCCCCCGGTCAGCTTGGCCATCTCATAGAGATATTTCAGGTCGTCTTCACGTGCTGCGCGGATACGAAACGTCACAATCCCCCCTGTGCCACGATACGCGAGATGGCGACCGCCGACAGCGCGGCACGTTCGGCCAGGCTGTCGACGATCATATATTCCTCCGCCGAATGGATCGCGCCGCCGCGCACCCCCATCGTGTCGATTACCGGTACGCCCTGCGCGGCGATGTTGTTGCCGTCGCACACCCCGCCGGTGTCGCGCCAGCCGATCGGGATCGACAGGTCGCCGCCGACCGCCTGCACCAGCGCGAACAGTTTCGCGGCACCGGCATCGATCGGCTTGGGCAGGCGGTTGAAGCTGCCATGGACCGCGACCCCGACATCGTGGCTGGCCGCCACTTCCGTGGCGATGGCATCGATCTGCGAGCGGGCGCGGGCGATCTCGTCTGCCCCATGCGGCCGGAAATTGACACGCAGCACCGCATGGTCGGGCACGACGTTGTTCGGCCCGCCCCCCTCGATCCGCGCCGGATTGACCGCCAGTCGCGGTCCCTTCACTGCATTCAGCCGCAGCGCGATATCGGCGGCGGCGACGATGGCATTGCGGCCGTCCTCGGGGTTGCGTCCGGCATGGGCGCTGCGCCCGCGGACCACGATCGAGAAATTGCCGGTCCCGCCGCGCGCGCCCGCCAGCGTCCCGTCGGGGAGAGCGGGTTCATAGGTGAACGCCGCGACCTTGCCGGTTGCCATCGTCTCGATCAGCTGTGCGGAGGCGAAGGAGCCGGTTTCCTCGTCGGAATTGATGACCACGTCATAGCCGAAGCGATCGCCGATCGCCGCCGCCTCGACCGCCCCCAGCGCGGCCAGCATCACCGACAGGCCGCCCTTCATATCGGCGGCCCCCGGACCGTTCAGCGCGCCATCGGGCAGATAGCGCGCGGTCTGGAACGCGTGATCCTCACCATAGACCGTGTCCATATGCCCGGTGAACAGCATCCGGACCGGCGCATCCGGCCGCACGCGCAGCAACAGGTGCCGGCCATGATCGATCGCGCGCACCTGTCCGCCGCTGTCGACCGTCTCGACCGGATCGGGGTCGATCATCTCGATCGCACCGGGCAGGGCGGCGAATTCATCCGCCAGCATCGCGGCGATCTGGTTCAGCCCCGCGACGTTGCGGGTGCCGCTGTTGACCGCGACCCATCGTTCGACCTGCGCCAGCATTGCTGCCTGATCGATCGCGTCGATCGCCCGGCGTTCGTCCACGTTCATCCTGTCCATCGCGACGGTGTAGAGCGATGCGGTATCAAACGGAACCGTTTGTGGTGAGAACGGTCCCCGCCACGTCACCCCGGATCAAGCCGAGGCCTCTGCGAAAGTCCCGGTTCCCGCCCCCTGCCGTACCCCCGCGCAGGCGGGGACTGTTTACACGAGGCGCGTTTTGGATTCTTCTGTGTTCCTTTGATTTGGACGGCGAGGACAGGATGCGTTGTCCA
>NZ_LMKP01000028.1 GCF_001421715.1 Sphingomonas sp. Leaf22 | reverse complement strand
TCCATGACGGGTGGCTCCCATATGCTCGTGAATGCCTGATAGCCTTCACACCATGGCACCTCGATGCCGTGAGCGGGAGCCATCCACCCCATTCGTTCAGATTGCTAAGGCGATCGACCCTCGCAGCTACCGCGAGGCGGTTGAACTCTCCACTCGACCGGATCGTACGCTCGCTTGCGCGTGCCAAGGTTGGCTTCCATAACTCACTGAATTCTGGGGGAGGAAATTATGCAGATCGACGGCACTGCTGCGTCTGAAACGCTATCGGGCACGGATGGGGACGACGTCATCAACGGCTATGCCGGCTTTGACATCATCAACGGACGCGGCGGCAACGATGTAATCAACGGCGGCGACGATGGAGACTCGTTGGAAGGGGGCGCAGGCGACGACATTATCGATGGTGGAGACGGCAACGACTTCGTCAATGACTTTACCAGCGGGTCGGACATCCTGCGTGGTGGATCCGGTGCCGATACGATCAACGTCAGCCATTTTGGCGCGACGGGATTGACCGAGACGATCGTCATCAATGCCGGAACCGGCGACGACCGGGTCGATTTCAACAGTTCCGCCAAGGGGACGGCGACGATCGATCTCGGTGACGGTGCCGACCGACTGTCGTTCGGGACTGTATCCAACGCCTCGCTGACGATCACCACTGGCGCCGGGCGCGATACGATCGTTCTGCAACCGTCCACCTCGATCGGAACTGCTCCTGTCATTACCGATTTTCAGGCAGGCGATGCGGGCGACATCTTTGAACTGAGCGAGTATGTCGCCCGGACGACGATCAATTGGGATGGCTCCAATCCGTTTGGCCCGGCGGGCTTTCTGCGGTTGGTTCAGTCCGGCACGTCGGTCCTGTTGGAAGCGGATCGCGACGGACCTACCGGCTCCATGTCCGGCTTCGTGCCGCTGGCACGCTTCGAGAACAGCTTGGTCGAAGCGTTTACCGCAGCAAACTTCGGCGGATATGCACCGTCGGGCGCCGCGGTGGTCGGCAGGACGATCACCGGCACGGACAACTTCGATACCCTGAACGGCACGGTCGGTGCCGACATCATTAGCGGTTTCGCCGGTCGTGATCAGATCGACGGTCGCAATGGCAATGACATTATCGATGGCGGTGCCGATAGCGACGCCATCCAGGGCGGCTTCGGTAACGACGTCATCGATGGTGGCGACGGCGATGACACGATCAGCGACACGGGCGGGTCGGACACGATACGTGGTGGTGCAGGCAACGATTCAATATTCGTGTCGCATTCGTCTAATGGAACTGCCGAAACGATCCGGATCGAAGGCGGCGCAGGAGACGACGTCGTTTCCTACTACGTCTTCAGTCCCGGCACCGGTTCAATCGATCTTGGTGAGGGTGCCGACCGGCTCATTCTAGGGAACGGACAGGCAGTACGCGCAACGCTTGGTAGCGGACGCGATCGTGTTGAGTTCGCCAGCTTTGCACCGCAGAACGCCATTCCCACGATTGCCGACTTCACGGCGGGTGCGGACGGCGATGTCGTCGATATCAGCACGAACTTCGCCTTCGGTTTCCAAGGTTGGGACGGATCGAACCCGTTCGGTAGCAGCGGCTATCTGCGACTGCTTCAAGCTGGCAAGGATACGCTGTTCCAGATCGATCGTGATGGTGCGGTCGGTCGAAATAGCGGCTTCCAAACCATCGGCCGGTTGGAGAACGTCGATGCCTTTTCGCTTACCGCTGAAAACTTTGGTGGCTACGCACCAAAGGTCGTCAACGGTGCCGATCTTGCAACCGCCGTCGTAACCACTCCCCAGGTCGTCACCGAGGGCATCGATCAAACGTTCACGATCGGGTTGACGTTCAAGAGCGTGACTAGCCTAAACACCTTCGTGTCGATGAGCTTCGTCACTGACGCGTCGTCTGCGACCAATGGCAGCGACGTGAGCGTCGGTACTTTCTCGGGTAATTTTTCGATCACGCAATCGCCGGCCGGCGACTATCGCGTCAATCTGGGCTCCGTAGCGATCCTCGATGATGGGTTTGTCGAAGGTGACGAGACAATCGCGATCCGGATCACCGCGACCGGCCAGCTGTTTGACACCGGTACCGATAGCACCGTCGTTCAAATCAGCCTGCGTAGTGACGATCGGACCGGCACGGACGGGGCCGACGTCCTGAACGGCACAGCCGGCAACGATATCCTCCGCGGTTTCGCAGGCGCCGATACACTTACCGGGTTTTCCGGACGAGATCTGTTGGAAGGTGGTCAGGGTAACGACGTCCTCTCGGGCGGCAGCGGCAGTGACGTCTTCCTGTTCGCGGGTGCCATTCTTGGCAACGACAGGATCAAGGACTTCGGCGTTGATGACCTACTGGTAACGACGCTGAAGTTGGCTGACCGGGACAGCGACGGCGTCATTGGCTTCGGTTCTGATCGCGACCTTGACTTTACCGGTGGTGGGCAGGCTGTCATCACTTCCGATGCTGGTACCCGCGTGACCAGTTTGGAGTATGATGGCAGTTTCGTCGCCGACAACGTCACCTACTACGTTTATAGCCGCGTCGGCTCTTCCGTTGGCATGCCTGACGCCGACGCTCTAATCTGATGGCACGGTAGCACGGGCGTACGATGATTATGAAACACGCCCGTGCTCCAAGACCCACAAACGGTCGTTGGGGGCGCCTCACCAGCTTCCCATCTTCTGCCATTCGTTCATGTTGGAAGCAGCGCATTATCCACCGTCGCGCTGGACGGATGAACGGCCGGGTTTGGGCGCTTCCTGCCGTCCCCGATCGGATGGTTAAACGGGAAGGCATTGGCCAGGGGCAGGATCAATAAGCCGCCTTGCGTTGTCCTGCGTACTTGTCAGGCTGACCATCCCGGACGAAAGCGGAACCGTCTGTCATGGGATCGCAACCTGCCGACACGCTATCCCGATCGACGATGCTCGCTGGCGTCCAGTCCGTAGCGTCGGAGGCGATCGTAGAGGCTTCGCCGCGACATCGACAGCGCTTCGGCGGCGGCGGCGACATCGCCGGCAGCCTTGGTCAGGACTTCTGCGATGACTGCTGCCTCGAACCGTGCCACCCGGTCGGTAAGGGGCAGTCCGTCGTCTTCGCCCGCCGTGCCGGGCAGGGCCAGCACCGTCTGTACCGCAAAGTTGCGTAGCGCGCGCACATTGCCGCGCCACGGATCGGTCATCAGCCCCCCTCGACGGCAGCGGTGAGTGAAGGGACCTTGCGCGGATTCCAAGAACTCTAACATTGCCAACGCTGGCAAAGTCTGATTAGTCTGCCATGTGAGAAGCCGTCTCATAAGATGAGACTTTTCGCTAAGGCAAGCGGAAGGGGCCTACAGGAGAGGTAGATGGATCGTTCGGTCAGTCGCCTAGCGATGCTAATCGCTGGTTTGGCATTCTCCCCCGGGGCCGGGGCGGCGGATCGGACAATAACGCCGCTAAGCTCGGACTGGCGTTTCGTTCAAGGCGATCCTGAAGGCGCGGAACGTCTTGCGACGAACCTTGAAGGCTGGAGCACGGTAACGGTTCCGCATGACTGGGCGATTGCTGGACCTGTTGCGGAGGATGCAAAGGCCGGAGGTGAGAACGGTTTTTTTCCTACCGGCATTGCTTGGTATCGTCGCAACCTCGACGTCACTCCCGTTCCGAACCGTCGCTATTTCGTCGAGTTTGACGGCATCATGGAGCGCAGCGGCGTCTGGGTGAATGGCCACCATGTCGGCTACCGGCCAATGGGCTATGTTTCCCTGCGCTATGACATCACGCGTCATCTACGCCGTGATGGGCCGAACGTCATCGCAGTGCGGGCGGACACGGCGGCTGCACCGTCATCGCGCTGGTACACCGGGTCGGGCATCTATCGGCATGTCCGCCTGATCGAAACCGGCGACGTTCATGTGCCGCAAGGTGGCGCGTTTGTCCGCACGTCCTCGATCACGGCAGGGGCTGCCATGCTGTCGGTTTCGACAGAAATCCATAATTCCTCCACGACGCCCCGCGGTGCGATGGTGGAAGTGGTCGTCACCAGTCCCGACGGGCGCGAAGCCGGGCGCACACGATCGCTGCTGACGCAGGTGGAGGCTGACCGCACACAGCTTGTGACGCGCGAGATCCGGCTCGCATCGCCCCGGCGATGGAACCTCAACGATCCCGCGATGTACCGCGCCACGATTCACATCCTGGACGACCGCGGCGACGTGCTGGACAGCGAAACCGTGCGGTTCGGCGTTCGGGAAGCCGTATTCCGGGCGGACACCGGCTTCTGGCTGAACGGACGCAACATCAAGCTGAAGGGCGTGGCGGTGCATCATGACGGCGGCGCAGTCGGCGCAGCGGTGCCCATCGCAGTATGGCGACAGCGGCTGATCGCCCTGAAGGCACTCGGCGTCAACGCTATCCGCACTTCGCACAACGTGCCCAGCCCGGAACTGCTCGACCTGACCGACGAACTCGGCCTGCTGGTGATGGACGAATGGTTCGATCAGTGGAACGTCGCGAAGACCCCGGAGGATTACCACCTCTTCTTCAGCGATTGGCACAAGCGCGACACGGCCGATATGATCCGGCGCGATCGCAATCACCCCAGTATCGTGCTGTGGAGTGCAGGCAACGAAATCCACGACACCGCCTATCCCGTACAGGCCAAGGCGGCACTGCGCTCGATCCTCTATATCGCCCATGCGACCGATCCGACCCGCCCGGTGACGATGGGGCTGTTCCGGCCAAACGTGACGGGCGACTATACCAACGGCCTGGCCGACATGCTCGACGTCGTCGGCCAGAATTATCGCGAAACCGAACTGGCGGCAGCGCACCGTCAGGACCCACGTCGCCGGATCGTCGGGACGGAGAACGGGCATAACCGCATCAACTGGCTGCCGGTACGTGACAATCCGGCCTATGCCGGCATGTTCCTGTGGACTGGTATCGATTACCTGGGTGAAGCAAACCGCGCCGGTTGGCCCGCCATCAGCCGCTACACCGGCCTGCTCGACCGGACCGGCGCAGCGCACGTCCGCGGGCTGGAACGGGCGAGCTGGTGGTCGGAAACGCGCGTCATCCATGTTGTACGCAACGCCATTCCGACTGCCGCCGGACCGGCGACCGATGGCGCAGGCGGACCAAACCAACCGGTCCTGCCGGCGATGATCGCGGTGGCGACGCCCCAGCCGCCGGTTGCCCTCTTCGACGATTGGACGCCTGCGAACGCGAAACCGCATGCCGAAACGATCGAGGTGTACAGCAACTGCCGCCAGGTAGAGGCGTTTCTGAACGGTCGCTCGCTCGGCACCTTGCCGATCAACGCGAATGCGTCGCCGCGCCGTTGGGCGGTAACCTATGTGCCGGGAGAAGTACGGGCCGTTTGCCGGGACCAGGGCGCTGGCGATATCTCCGACCGGCTTCGCACCGCCGGCACTCCTGTTGCGATCCGGCTGTCGTCCGATACCGGGACGGTCGGGTCCGACTTCGACAGCATGGCCTATGTCCGCGCACAGGTGGTCGATGCGAAGGGCGTGACCGTGCCGAACGCGGCGCAACTCCTGCATTTCTCGGTCGAGGGTGCGGGCGAACTGATCGCCACCGACAACGGATCGGTCACCGACCACCGACCCTTTGCCTCGCCGGACCGCCAGCCCCGCGACGGTAACGCCGTCGCGCTGGTACGCGGTGCCGGTGACGGACGCTTCACCGTACGTGTCAGCGCCGACGGGTTGAAACCGGGCACGATCGCGCTGCAGGCCCGACAGAAATGACGAAGTCCACCGTCGACAGCGATCGGCCTGCGCACTGAGCCATTCCATGCATCGATACAGGTGACGCTCTTTGGGTGCCCGACCAAACGACCGCTACCCCTCGTTACTGACCACGCCCCCCCTACACGATCGGAGCCACCAATGCTGCGTTCCCTGCTGACCCTGCCACTCATCCTTACCGCCGGGCTGGTACACGCCCAGACCAGCGGTCCGAGTATCGGGAGCAGGCCGGCACTACCCGTGCCGTACGCCACCAAATCGGTCGTCAACACGCCCGATACTACGCCCTTTCATGACGGTGCCAGCTTGAAGGTGGCCGACGGCCTCACCGTAAACACCTTCGCGGAGGGGCTCGACTCTCCGCGCAATGCTGTGGTGCTTGCGAACGGAGATGTGTTGGTCGCGGAGGCGACGACCGAGCGCAAGAGTAACGACCCGAACTACCGCGCGGTCGGGCGCAACCGGATCCTGCTGCTGCGCGATACCGATGGCGATGGCCGCGCCGACGTACGCGAAACACTGATAGGCGGCCTCAGCCAGCCTTACGGGATGCAACTGATTGGCAACAAGCTATACATTGCCAACGCGAATGGCGTGTTCTGGACCCCCTATACGCTCGGCCTCACCCGCATCGCCGACGACGCGCCACGCAACTGGATCACCCGCTTCGATCCCACCGGCTACAACAATCATTGGACGCGGAATCTGCTGGCCAGCCGCGACGGACGCACCTTGTTCATTGCGGTCGGCTCGGCCAGCAACGCGGGCGAGTTCGGCATGGCCAAGGAAACGCGTCGTGCCGCGATCCTGGCGATCGATCTGGCGAGCGGACGGGAGCGTGTATATGCCGATGGCATTCGCAATCCGGTGGGCATGGCGATTGAGCCCCGGACCGGGCGGCTGTGGACTTCGGTAAACGAGCGTGACGAACTGGGCGACGATCTGGTCCCCGACTACATTGTCGGCTTGAAGGAAGGAGGCTTCTACGGCTGGCCCTACAGCTACTGGGGCAAGAATCCCGATCCGCGTCTGAAAGGGCAGAGGTCCGACCTGGTGGCCAAGGCTCTGACGCCCGATTTTGCGGTCGGTGCCCATGCTTCCGCACTTGGCATCTCGTTTGGGATGAACACGTCGCTGCCGTCGCGTTTCAAGGACGGTGCCTTTGTCGCGCGGCACGGCTCGTGGAACCGTTCGACACTGCTCGGCTATGACGTGGTGTTCGTTCCGTTCTGTAACGGCCGGGCGGTTGGCCCGATGCAGCCCGTGCTGACCGGCTTTACCGACGGTCCGGACCATGTGCATGGCCGACCGCGTGCGCTGGCGACCGCACGCGACGGATCGGTACTGGTAGTTGATGACAAAGGGGGCAGGATATGGCGCATCGCCGCTGCGATGCCCCGTCAGGCAAGCCGGTAAACAGGTCACCGGGGTCAGGACTCGTTGATCACAGCCAGAAAAAGATAGTGGCAGCGAAGGGATGGCGGAGAAGAAGGCCGTGGGGCCGGCGCCTGATGCTGGCGGGGGGTGCCACGGCGAGCACGGCAGGCTTTGCAGTCAGCTGCGAGAGGCCATCGCAATTCAGCCGTCAGTACAGGCAACTGTTTGGGCCCCTCCTCGCACGGACATCGAACGCCTCCACGCCCCGCCCGGGGGCAGCCATGGCGCTGTGACGACGGTCCGAACCGCGAGCAGTCCCATGAGATTCTGGGATGACCAAGGCCAACGCAGAGTGACCCACAAGGCGACATTCACAACTCCGTTGCCGTTTCCCGAAAGCGGACGCCTGTTCATGTCGTTCAACCGACAGCTACTTATGACGTGACCCCCGTTTCTTCATCCACTTGGAACTAGAGACCGGCCCTCGAAGGGACGGACGGAATGAAGCGGAAGCAGTTTTCGGAAGAGCAGATCATCGGCATTCTGAAGGAGGCCGAGGCAGGTGCGGTGGTGACGGAGCTGTGCCGGAAGCACGGGATGTCGAGCGCCACCTACTATGCGTGGAAGGCGAAGTTTGGCGGCTTGGAGGTGTCCGACGCAAAGCGTCTGCGGTCGCTCGAGGAAGAGAACGCACGGCTCAAGCGCCTGCTCGCCGACACGATGCTGGACAACGCCGGTCTGAAGGACCTGCTGTCAAAAAAATGGTAGCGCCCGCCGCGAAGCGGCAAGCAGTCGTGCATCTCCAGACGACGCTGGGGATGAGCGAGCGGCGGGCGTGTGCTGTCGTCGGAGCGGATCGCACGAGTATGCGATATCGCTCGTGCCGAGCGGATGATGGTGACCTTCGGTCGAGGTTATGTGAGCTGGCGCAGCAGCGCCGGCGGTTCGGTTATCGACGTCTACACATCCTGCTTCGCCGTGACGGCATCACGATCAACCGCAAGAAGACCCAGCGGCTCTACCGCGAGGAGGGGCTGACGGTCAGGCGCAGGAAGGGACGCAAGCGCGCCGTCGGCGCGCGGGCACCGGCGCCAGTGTTGGCGCTTCCCAACCAGCGCTGGAGCCTGGACTTCGTTCACGATCAACTCGCCACCGGCCGCCGGTTTCGGGTGCTGAACGTCGTTGATGATGTGACCCGCGAGTGCCTGGCGGCGGTGGTCGATACGTCGATCTCGGGCCGTCGGGTGGTGCGCGAACTAGGTGATCTGATTGCCAGACGTGGTGCGCCGAAGATGATCGTCAGCGATAACGGCACCGAGCTGACGTCGAACGCGGTGCTGGCCTGGTCCGGCGATGTGGGCGTCGAGTGGCATTACATCGCGCCGGGCAAGCCGACCCAGAACGGGTTCGTCGAGAGCTTCAACGGTCGCATGCGCGACGAGCTGCTCAACGAGACGCTGTTCTTTACCATCGGCCAGGCCCGCTCGATCCTCGCGCGATGGGTCGATGACTACAACACCGAGCGGCCGCACTCGTCGTTGGGCTACGCTACCCCGGCCGCATTCGCTGCCGGGCTTGAAAAGCAACGGGCGGGGTTAAACCCGCCCGTTGCTTCACCCGCGCTCATGCGCGACAACACCGGTCGGTCTCTGGTTGCCGTTGGATGAAAGACTGGGGTCACGTCAGCGGCTGCAATTGTGGTTTTGTCGAATCATCGAACTTGCGTATGGAAATGGTAGCCATCTGACGGTTGATGCCTAAAATCTCCTTACGGATCGCCGGGCAGATCCGGTTATGATTGCCTGCTAGGTGTACGTTCGTTTTGCGTTTTCGCGACAGGTGACAACCGGATGGCTCTATCACCCGACTATTATGCCGTTCTTGGTGTGCCATCGACGGCAAGTCGCGACACTATACATTCCGCGTGGAAGGCGCTGCTCCGTCAATATCACCCCGATGCCAATCATGGTGTGGACGTTTCTGCTCGCGCAAAGGAGATCAATGAGGCGTATGCTGTTTTGGGTAAGGAGGAAGCACGCGCCGCTTATGATCGCTTACATTTCATGCCGTCCGCTCATGAATCAAGCGCGGATCGCTCGGTTTATTCAAGGAAAGCCGGCAGGCGCGCCATGCGAGCTACCCCGTCCATGCGGCCCAGTGATAGCTTCTCGCAGCCGTTTAACACCAACGATTGGCTAATTGGCCTTTTTCTGTTAATCCTCACTGCCGCACCGTTGGCTACCATCCTTGTGCTGTATTATGAGAAGCCCGGTTTGACATCTACGGTTCGACATAGCGTGGCAGTTCACCATGTACCATAGCCGGCCACAGCCGTCCGCACCTCGTTGGTCGTCAAGATCGGATTTGCACAGTCTGCTTCCTAAAGCGGTCACAACGCGGTGATGAACAAGTGGCAGAACTTCGGCAGCTCAGAGGGGGTTGCGGATGTCTGGTCCCGGTCCGTGCTATCACTTCCAGTAGCTTCTGAAGCGTCCCTGGAAGCACGAACCTCGTAGTGCAAAGCGTTAGTGCGCTGGTCCTTGAAGCCCGGGCGTCGGGGCTCCTTTCGCCTCCGGATCGACACCCCGGCGTTCGTCAAGCGAACGCATGATCGGTGTCACTGTCAGGCCATGCAGCAGGATCGACAGAAGGATGATGAGACCGACAATTGCCCATAGATGCTCGGCATCGCTGACTGGCATGTGGTTGCTGCCATAGGCTAGGTAGTAGATCGAGCCCACGCCGCGGATGCCGAAAAAGGACAAGGTCAGCTTCTCGTCACGATCGCCTGCCCAGCCAAGCAGACCAATCCAACCCGTGACCGGGCGTATGACGAGCAGAACGGAGAGCGCTACCACGACGTCGACCCGGGTTATGGGCGTGAGCAGGCCGCTCACCAGTGCTCCGCCGAACAGAATGAGCAGGACCATCATTGCAAGCCGCTCAATCTGCTCGGTAATGGCATGCATTTCGTCTTGAAACTCATGGTCGCGGTGTGCACTGCGAAACGTCAGTGCGGTTACGAATACGGCAAGGAAGCCGTAGACATGAACGATCTCGGTCAAGCCGTACGAGACAAGCGTCGCTGATATTGCGATCAGTCCATCGCCGGTTCGCGCCAGCTTGGTTTCGGCAGGAATATGAAACGTCAGCCACCCAAACGCACGACCAACAAGCCATCCGCCTACGATGCCGCCTACGATCTCCCATAGCACACGATACGTCAGCCATTCGGCTACCCATGGCTTGCCCATAGGAAGGGCAACGGCCAGCAGCACCGCCAAATGAACGAACGGAAATGCCGCACCGTCATTTAGCCCGGCTTCAGAGGTAAGGCCAAAACGTACTTCGTCCTCATCACCGGTCTTTGGAGGACCAACTTGTACGTCTGCAGCGAGTACGGGGTCGGTTGGAGCTAGGCTGGCCGCGAGAAGCAGCGCGACGGCTAACGGTAGACCAAGCACTTCCATGCCCAACGCAGCAATCGCAACAATGCCCAGCGGCATTGTTATTGCCAGCAACCGCCAAGTAATTGACCAGCGGCGCCAACCGAACACACGATCGATCTTCAAGCCCGCCCCCATCAACGCGATGATGACGACGAACTCCGCGAAGCGTTCGGTTATTTCTGGGTAGTGATAGGGTAGTGGACGTAGCGTCACCTGCGGTAGCAGAAATATCGCCGCACCGATGCCGATACACACAATTGGCAACGATAGCGGCAACCGTTTTAGCGCAAGCGGTAGCCAAGCGACTAACGCGATCAGCAGTCCGGCACCGGTCAGGATAAGGATGTACGGATCAGGTGATAAACTCTGCATCAATGACTAACGGTCAATCGGCAGGCTTGGGTGCCACGATGCGACCTATCATCACCTTCGCACGTAACGTCGACCCTACCGTGGGGTGTTGGGGAGCTTGCAAGGTAAGGGCGGCGAAATAATCCGCCGCCCTCTATCATTACGTTACGTTACGCTACGCTATGCTTCAGCGCGCTCATTTTATCGTGACCCTCGCGGACCGACGCAAACGCCGTCGTGATCGCGGTAAGCGTGGCTGGGGACAGATCGTCCTGCTTCATCGCGTCCTCGAACTTGGCTTTGATATGGTCTTCGCCACGCTCGACCTCCTGGATGATCGCCTTGTCATCCTTCCCGGTAATCGCCTGCTTCAGATCCATGAACGTACGATGCGCAGCAGCCAGCACGCTTGAGTTCAGTTCGGGATCACCGCCAAGATCGCGTACCTGGTTCTGCAGATCCGTCGCAACCTTCGCGCGATCGCGTGCGAAATCCGCGAACATGTTCGCATACTGAGTGCTTTCCGCATCCTTTGCGGCGTCCTCATAGCCCTTCATGCTATCGAGGGTAGTCTCGATAAGGCCGTTCAGTACGGATACGTCGTGATCATTGGTCATGGAAGGCTCCAGTGGTGAAGGTAGCACAACGATCCCCCACCGAAAAGGACCCGATCAGGATCAAAGCTCCGCATCAGACAGCTGTGTAGGTCGCAGAGCCGCCCATGCTGGCGAAAGCGATCAGCTAGGTGAGGCAAGGACACAAAAAAACGAGTACGTAGTCGTACGACAGTTACCGACCGGCCTGATCATCTGTAGAACTGATATACCGCACGCCACGCATGTTGTCCTTTGCGCAGGGCCGGATAAACCCCACGCGTTTGACATTATTCCGCTTCAGCCAAGAAACGGCGCTCTTGATGCACTCTGTCCAGTCTGTCGCGGGCATGGGCAATGGAATGCCGAAATCGACCTTGTGAGTTTCCGCTGCAAGCGGGCCATTTGCGAACGGTGCTATGGTGCAGGCTGCATCGAAACTGGAAACGATCGTGTCGGCCATCCGGACATTATCATGACAGCGGAAGGCTACCCCAAGTGGGTTATCGGGTCTGATCCTGCGCCTGCTACGACAGCTAAGGTGGAGAAAAATGTAATAGGTACGTTATTCGCACCCCGTTTTACTTCGTAGCCATGTTTCAAGCCCTCACGTCTGTAGCCGGCCGGAACCGTCCTGCAGCAGCCAGAATCGGGTATATCGTTGCAGGCGCGGTAGGATGATCCATTGCAGCGTCGCGGTGAGCAGAAGTGATGAAGGCAGGAGTTGCAGGGGCAGCGGTGCATCTTTGAGCGCCGTGCGGATCACTAAGCTGATCGTTAGCAGGATGGGAAATACCGTCAGCCATGTCGTCACGAACCGTTTCCACTTGCTGGCGCTCGCATCGCTCGGCAGTTCGAAGGCGACGCCTTCGCCAACATCGATCTGGCGGAGCGAAGTAGAAAATCCATCAGCGATGGCAACGTGTGCGCGTACCTGCGCATCGTCATGCCATGCCTCGACCGCGGCACGGTCATCGAACCGAAAAAGGAGATGCTGAAACCCCGCGGTCTGGCCGAGCCGGATTGCAGCCCGATATCCCGGCGCCACGCGGGCAAGGCGATTCAGTTCCGTCACCCATTGTTCGAAATCCTGTTCGTGGCCCGCCCGGATTGCCCGGCTAGTGACGACGGTAGCGGTGTGAGCTGGATCAATAGGCATGGTGGTGAGAACATACGACTAACCACCCTGTTGCCCGCCCGCCTCTTTTTACGCGACCGCCTACACAGTTAGGGCGCGCCCCGAACTCCCAATCCGACAGGCCGCCCGACACCCAACACGATGCCATTTTCTCATAGAATAACCAAATATGACCGCACAGCGCTTCGCTTGATCGAGAGCAGGTTTAATCAACAGCTCGCCAGGGGCGATGTCGTGGCCGCGCTGTACCGTGATCAGGTGAGGCGCGCCATTTCGAAGCCTAATGCCGAAAATGACAACCCAACTAACACGAGAGTAGCGCGAGCTGCAGCGAGGGTACGCCGGCGTTCCTGAATGCGACCGTTCCGCTTCCCGTCCTGCCAAACGACCGCTTACTCCCGTGTGATAGCAACCGACCGGCCTTTTGGAATATGAACGAACGGAAGAAGTCGAAAGCGGATAAGGTGCGTCCGATGACCGCATGTGGGTCATCAGTTTTGCAGGTGAGGTATTGATCGCCCGCTCGCCACCAGACGGTAACCGACAAGAGTCCTTGGGCGCGGCCAGAATTACGTTGTTGGCAGTCAGGCTGCGATGAGACTGATCGTGGCACGGTTTCTACCCTCACGCTTGGACTGGTAGAGAGCCATGTCGGCTGCCTGAATGAGGGTTGAGCCGTCGCGGGCCATCGTATTTGACCACGTCGCGATGCCAAATGACATGCTGGTTGATCCAAGGCTGCGGCTGCCATGCCGAACGGTCAGCTCGGCGATAGCGCGTCGAACGACTTCCACGCGTCCTGCCAGAGCGTCCGCGGTCGTGCCCGGGGCGATGATAGTGAACTCCTCACCGCCGAAGCGGCAAACCACGTCGCCGTCGCGAAAACGGCTGCGCATTTCCGCTGCGACGACCTGCAAAACCGCGTCGCCAGCATCATGGCCGAATTCGTCATTGAACCGTTTGAAGTGGTCCACGTCACACATGACGAGGCTCAGCGGCGTGCCAGCGCGGGAGGCACGCGCGATCTCCAGTTTCAGCGTCTCCTCCATGTAACGGCGATTGAACAGGCCGGTCAGCGGGTCGCGGATCGTTTGCTCACGCAGGGAGCGCTGGAGGCGATGGTTCACCAATGCTGAAGCGATGTTCTCGGTCAGCACGTTCATGCGGAAGCGGTTCTCGCTTTCAATCTTGCCTTGAAGGTAGAGGACACCGATAACCTCACCGCCGGCGAGCAAGGGTTCGCAGTGATAGATCTCGTCCTCGCCGACATGACCGCAAACGATGTCACCGCCAGGCCCAGACACGTAATGGCTTTGCCCGCGGCGCAACGCCCAACACCGATCTGGCGCGAAGCCCTCAATCGGAACGTCCGTGCCGCCCCAGCTTGCGATGGGCACGAGGCAGTTGCGCGAGTTATTGTGCGCGTAGAGGGCGCCGGGAACGTTCGGAAGTACGCGCGGTACGAAGACCTTGATGATCTGCGCTAGCTCATCGTCGGTGCGAGCCGCTTGCATGCGGTGCGACATGCCGCCCAGAAGCCCAATTACAGAGCTGCGTTCGCGCAGGGTTTCGCTGTTACGCTGCAACTCGGCGTTGGCGGTTTGCAGCTGACGCTCGCTGTTCGCCTGATCGGCGACGGCGTTCCTCAGCCTCTCCGCCATGGCGTTATAGCCTTCAGCAAGTCGGTTAAACTCCTCGGATCCCATTGCCGTATCAATGCGCGCATCCTGCTCACCGTCACCCAACGCCGTCATGGCACGCATCATCGTCGCCAACGGCCGGCGGATTCCGCGGATCAATAGTGCGAAGCTGCAGACAACCAGCAGCGCAACCACGACCCCTCCGATAATGGCGAGCCTCCGCCCGCTGGCGAGCCGCTTGTCCGCAGCGTCTTGACGGCTAGTCTGCAAAGCCCGCTCTTCGTTGAGAAAGCCACTAGCCCGGGCGCTGATCGCATCCATCAGCTCACGTCCGCGACCACTGGCGACGATGGCTACCGCGCCAGTAAAATCGCCATGACGCGCGAGGAGCAAGGGCTGCCGAAGGAAGGTTGCCCGCTGCGCCATCAGAACCGCGATCTCACGAGCTCTTGCATGTTGCATAGGGTTATCGCTCGTCTGCCGGACCGCAACGGCCATATTGCGCGCTGAGCTTTCCACCCGCTCGGCAAACGACCGAGCGTACGCTGGATTGCGGGTGATGATGAAGCCCCGCTGACCCGACTCCGCCTCGCGTAAATCCCCTAACGCTGCTTCCGTCGTCTCGATCACCTCTACCGAGTGTCCAGCCCATTCAAAACTTTGGCTGGTCTGTCGTGAGGCATCCACGAGGAGCCCTGCTAACGAAGCCAGTGCGATTAGGACAACGAGGCCGATCGCGGCGATCCGTGCTGAAAGTGACGACAACATGCTTTTGGCCGTACCCGTCAGGTTTTAGCATCCTGTTACTCACGCTCGGATCGTGCAAACGAGAGGAAGGCGCTTATGCCAAATCCCCGCGGTGAACGATGGTCGGGTCTCTGGCAGACGCCAAAGGGGGCTGAGTAACCGCTTCTGGGTCAAAGCGGCAAAAGTGTAGGAAGTCGCTCGCCATGAAGGGCGAGCAACCGAGCGGTCAGACGGTGCGGATCGTCCCGCCGTCGATCACAAACTCAGCGCCATGGATCGCGGCGGCGCGGTCGGCGGCGAGATAGGCAATCAGGTCGGCAACCTCTACGGGTTCAGCTCCGCGGCCGATTGGAATTCCACCCAAAGCATCAAGAACGGACTGACGGGCGTCTTCGACCGTGCCACCATTAGCTGCCTGTAGCATGGCGAGGAAGTCGCCCGTGGCTTCGGTCATAATCCAACCAGGAGACACAGCATTGATCTGAGCTGCTGCCGGTCTGGTAGACACGAGGTTAAGCTACCTGCGCCTGCCGCTCGAAGTCCATGGGGCTGAGATAACCCAGGGTCGAGTGGCGTCGCGTTGGA
>NZ_LMKP01000027.1 GCF_001421715.1 Sphingomonas sp. Leaf22 | reverse complement strand
CGCTGGACAACGCATCCTATCCTCCCCGTCCCAAATCAAAGGACACAGAAGAATCCAAAACGCGCCTCGTGTAAACAGTCCCCGCGCAGGCGGGGGTCCAGAGCCAATCAGAACAACGGCTTGCGATAGGAACCCTAGACCCCCGCCTGCGTGGGGGAACGGCAGGGTGCAGGAGTCGGTATCTTCGCAACACTCCCGGCCTGCGCCGGAATGACGACCGCCGAGAGGACGACGGTACTGGAACAGCGTTCGTCCTTCTCGCGAAGGCGGGAAACCATCATCGCTACGCCAGACCTGGCGCGATAGGTCAGCGGCATCCACCCACGACGAAACCCCCGGCACCGCGGGGGTGCCGGGGGTCTGTATCACACCAACCGACCCGCTTATGCAGCGGCGGCGGTGGCGACCTTCTTGGCGACGTCGCGCTTCAGGCGACGGGCGCGCAGCGACAGGTCGTCGTCACGCGTCTTGAGCAGCCAGTTGTCGAGGCCGCCGACATGCTCGACCGAGCGCAGGCCGTGCGTCGATACGCGCAGACGGATCGAGCGCTCCAGCGCTTCCGACATCAGCGTGACATTCTGCAGGTTCGGCAGGAAGGTACGCTTGGTCTTGTTGTTCGCGTGGGAAACGTTGTGACCCACCTGCCGGCCCTTGCCGGTCAGTTCGCAGATGCGCGACATGATCGTTGATCCTGATTCTGTGTCGGGACACATGCCCCGGAAAGACGGCGCGGATAGCGTCGAACGGCGCGGACGTCAACCGTTGCGCGCCGTTGCAACCCTCGTCGCCGCCCCGGCGTTGTTACGGCATCGATTCGGACAATGGCACATCGCAAGGGAGTGGCGGAATGCGCGCAATATTGGTTCTGCTGGGGGTCGCGGCGTTGATCGTCGCCGCGCTGATGAGCTTCGGCTTCATCGGTATCGATCAGACGCGGACCGCCGCCCTGCCGCAGGTGCGGGTCGAAGGGGGACAGGCACCCAAGTTCGACGTCGATGTCGGCAAGGTCGATGTCGGCACCGTCAACCGCACCGTCGAAGTACCGGCGATCAAGGTCGAACGCCCCGCCACCGCGCAATAAGGTGCTGGCCGCTGCGGCTGGCGGATGGCAGGGGATGCGCGATGTTCGACGCGTCCCCCATGCATCTGGCGCTCGCCGCCGCCCGCGCTGCCGCGGATGCCGGCGAGGTGCCGGTCGGCGCAGTCATCGTGCAGCAGGGCAGGGTGATTGCGACCGGGGCCAACGCCCCGCGTGCGCGCCATGACCCGACCGCCCATGCCGAGATGCTGGCGATCCGTGCCGCCGCGCAGGCGCTGGGCCGCGACCGGCTGGAAGATTGCGATTTATGGGTGACGCTGGAGCCGTGCGCGATGTGCGCCGGAGCGATTGCCCATGCCCGCATCGCGCGGCTCTATTACGCGGCGGACGATCCCAAGGGCGGCGCGGTCGCGCACGGCCCGCGTTTCTTCGGTCAGCCGACCTGCCATCACCGCCCCGACATCTATCCGGGGATCGGTGAGGGCGAGGCAGCGGCGCTGCTCCGCGATTTCTTCGGGCAGCGCCGCGGCTAGGATCAGCGCAGTTCGTTCTGCGCGATCGGCACGATCTTGACTTCGACCCGGCGGTTTTCCGACCGGCCTTCCTCGGTTTCGTTCGATGCGATCGGCTGCGTCTCGCCGAAACCGCGCGTGCCGATCCGTGCCGATTGCACGCCCTTGCTGCTCAGATAGCTGGCGACCGCGCTGGCGCGCCGTTCCGACAATGTCTGATTGTACGCGTCCGATCCGGTCGAATCGGTATGGCCGTATACGTCGATATAGGTCTGGTTATAGTCGCGCAGCACGTCGGCGACCTGGTCCAGCGTCGGCCGGAACTGCGGCTGCACATTCGAACTGTCGGTGGCGAAGGTGATGCCCGACGGCATGTTCAGCACCAGATCGTCGCCACGCCGTGTCACTTCGACATCGGTGCCGGCGGTCCGGGCGCGCAGGTCGCGCTCCTGCTTGTCCATATAGGCCCCGATCCCGGCCCCGGCCAAACCGCCGATGCCGGCACCCAGGATCTTTTCGGTCCGGTCGCGCCGTCCGCCGACCAGATCGCCCAGCAGATAGCCGCCGACCGCGCCGCCGATGCCACCGATCGCCGCGCGCGAAATGCTGCGCTGGCCGGTTTCGGGGTCGGTGACGCAGGCCGAGGTCAGCATCGCTGCCGACAGCGCACCCGCCACCCAGATTTTCGAACGAGCTGCCATGATAATTCTCCGTCGTATCCGATTTCGTCGTCGCCCGGAAAAACCGGACAGGCCGGGCATTGTTCCGCAGCCGTTTTGAACGGGCGCTGACCGACGCGTTCACCAAATCGTATCGCCGGGGCGACTCGCCGGTTGTGCGGCACGCGGCATTGCTGCATGGGAGGGGCAGTTCGATGGAACCTCTTTCTCCCTTCCCCTGGTTCGACGTCGTCATCATCCTCGCGCTGGTGGCGTTGAACGGCGTGTTCGCCATGTCCGAACTCGCCATCGTTTCCGCGCGCAGGGCCCGATTGGAAGGCTTGGCAAAAGCGGGGGGCAGGGGCGCGCAAACTGCGATGCGGCTGGCCGACGATCCCGGCAAATTCCTGTCGACCGTCCAGATCGGCATCACCCTGATCGGCATCCTGTCGGGCGCTTATTCCGGGGCCAGCCTCGGCGGCCCGGTCGGCGAACGGATGGTGCTGCTGGGACTGCCCGAATCGCTGGCGGCCAATGTCGGGTTCGGCGTCGTCATCGGCGTGACCACCTTCGCCAGCCTCGTCATCGGCGAATTGGTGCCCAAGCAGTTCGCGTTGCGCAGTCCGGAGCCGATCGCGGTGCTGGTCGCGGTGCCGATGCTGTGGCTGTCGCGGATCACCGCGCCGTTCGTGTGGCTGCTCGACACCACCTCCGCGCTGATCTTCAAGCTGCTGCGGATGAACCGCGAATCCGAAAACCGGGTGACGGCGGAGGAACTGCACCTGCTGGTCGCCGAGGCGAGCAAGTCGGGCGTGATCGAGGAGCATGAACGCTCGATCATTTCGGGCGTCGTCCGTCTCGCCGACCGGCCGGTCCGGGAAGTCATGACTCCGCGCACCGATGTCGAATGGCTCGACGTCTCGCTCGACGAAGCCGGCATCCGCGCGGCGATGGCGGCGACGCCGCACACCCGCCTGCCGATTGCCGAAGGATCGGTCGACGCGGTGATCGGCGTCGTGCAGGCACGCGATATCGTCGCCGCTTTGTGCCGCGGCGAACCGCTCGACCTGCGCACGCTGCTGCACGAAGCACCGGTGCTCCCCGATCAGGTCGACGCGATGGACGCGTTGCAGGCGATCCGCCGCGCCGCCGTGCCGATGGGCCTCGTCCATGACGAATATGGCCATTTCGAAGGGATCGTGACCCCCGCCGATCTGCTGCGCGCCATCGCCGGCGATTTCGCATCGGATGCGGAGGAGGGCGACCACCCGCTGATCGTCCGCCGCGACGACGGATCGCTGCTGGTGTCGGGCCAGACCCCGGCCGACCAGCTGGCCGAACGCATCGGCATCGACCTGCCCGAAGACCGCGACTACGCGACCGTCGCCGGCCTCGCGCTCGCCATTCTCAAGCACTTGCCGACCGAAGGCGAGCATTTCGCCGAACAGGGCTGGCGCTTCGAAATCGTCGACATGGACGGGCGCAAGATCGACAAGCTGTTGGTGCAACCGGTCGAATAGACCGCCAGCGGGATGCTGCGGCGCGGCGTGGATGTTGCGTTGCAGTATAGGCAAATGGTACCATCGCCGCCATGCAGATTTCATCGGAATATGCGTCGCTGGTACAGTGGGTCCGCAACAACACCGATGCGTCGGACCCGGTGCTGCACATCCATGCCGGGATGGTCGTACTGATCCTCGCCCGGCTGGTTACCCGCCATCCGCTGTCGCATCCGGTCCCGTTCGTGGTGGTCGTCGTCGTGGCGGCGGCGAACGAGGTGCTCAATCGCCTGAACTTCGGGTCGTGGCGGTGGAGCGATACCATGGTCGACTTCACCTATTCGGTGTTCTGGCCGGCGATGCTGTTCGTCGTGCTGGCGATGCAGCAGCGGTTGCAGCGGCGTCCGGCGATTCGGCGAATGTCCGCCAGCCGACGCCGCTGACTAGGCGTCACCCTCACCCTTCCGCGGCGTTGCCGCTCCCTCCCTCTCCCATCGGGAGAGGGAAGGGGCCCGCCCGGCGCAGCCGGGTGGGAAGGGTGAGGATGAGCGCTAAGTCCCAGGCGGGATCGACATTCAGTTCGCTAGATGCAGGAATAGCGTCCGATCCCCGTTCGTCACTCCCGCGCAGGCGGGAGTCCATATACGTCAGCGTCGCGAATCCTGCCAAACCGTCGGCGTTTATGGATTCCCGCCTGCGCGGGAATGACGAGCTTCCGTGGGTAACGCTGACTATCGATCGAACCTAAGCGCCCCCCTCACAACTTCCCGAACACCGCCTCGAACCCGGCGATATCCCCGGCCGCCAGATACCGCGCCTGTTCGACCCAGCGGTCCTTCGCCATGCGCGGCGCGAACGTGCCGAGCCGTGACGCGACGTCGTCCGCCTCACCCGGCTGCAACCGGGCCAGCGTCGCGATATCGGGAACACCCTGTTCGACCAGCATCGCCGCGACTTTCGGACCCAGCCCCTTCAACCGGGTCAGATCGGACCCGGCCGGCGCGGCGGGCACTACCGGCGCGGCCGTTTCGACGAATGGCGCACGCGCCGGCTCGGGCGCGGCGACCGGCGGTTCCACGGGGATCGCGATCGGTTCCTGCACGATCGGCGCGGCGGGTTCCTCCACGACCGGCGCGACCGGTTCGATCAGCGTCGACGCTGGCGGTTCGACCGGCACCGGCTCACCCGTTTCCGCTGGTCGGTCGGGATCGGCCGCCGGCACGTCGCCGGTTCGTTCCAGATGCCCGGCATCCTCCAGCTCGCGCGTCGCCGCGCGCCGCGCGCGCGCCAGCTTCATCCCATAGCCGATGCCGATAATCACCAGCACCGCCAGCAGCGCGATGATGACGAAATGCACCGTGGTCAGCGCGCCCAGAAAGCCCGGCGATTGCAACGGGGTCGTACCGCTATCCTGCATGCTTTAATCCTGCCCATTCTCACGTGCGACTTCGCGCCAGCCGATGTCGCGGCGGCAAAAACCGGGGAAGTCGAGCGCATCGACACCGCGATACGCCGCCGCCTGTGCGGTGGTGACGGTCGCCCCGCGCGCGGTGACGGCCAGCACCCGGCCTCCGGCAGTGACAACGCCCGCATCGCCCATCCGGGTTCCCGCGTGGAACACGGTCGTGCCCGCCGCCTCGGCCGCATCGATCCCGCCGATCGGCTGGCCGGTCTCGGGCGTCCCCGGATAACCGGGCGCAGCCATGACCACGCTCAGCGCGGTATCGTTCGAAAAGACGGGCGCTTCCGCTTCCGCCAGCCGCCCCTCGGCCACCGCCAGCAACAGCGGCAGCAGATCGCTGTCCAGCCGCGCCATCAGCACCTGGGCTTCGGGATCGCCGAACCGCGCATTATATTCGATCAGCTTTGGTCCCCGATCGGTCAGCATCAGCCCGGCATACAGCACCCCCGAATAGGGCGTCCCGCGCGCCGCCATCGCCGCGATGGTCGGCCGGACGATCGTGTCGATCGCCAGCTGTTCGAGCGCCGGCGTCAGCACCGGCGCGGGCGAATAGGCGCCCATGCCGCCGGTATTCGGACCCGTATCGCCATCGCCGACGCGCTTGTGATCCTGCGCCGACCCGAACGGCATCAGCGACACGCCATCGGTCAGCACGAACAGGCTGGCTTCCTCACCGGCCAGAAATTCCTCGATCACCGCCTCGCCACCGGGCTTTTCGAAGATCGCGGCCAGCGCCGCCTCCGCCTCGCCACGGTCCATCGCGATCGTCACGCCCTTGCCCGCCGCCAGCCCATCGGCCTTGATGACCACCGGCAGCGAGAAGGGCGACAGTGCCGCGATCGCACCGTCGAGGTCGGTGACGCGGACATAGCCGGCGGTCGGGATATCCGCCTCGCGGCACAGATCCTTGGTATAGCCTTTCGACCCCTCCAGCTGCGCGGCGGCGGCCGACGGGCCGAAGGTCGCGATGCCGACCGCGCGCAGATCGTCGGCCAGCCCCGCGACCAGTGGTGCTTCCGGACCGACGACCACCAGCCTGACCGTCCGTTCGACGCAGAACCGCACCACCGCGGCGTGATCGGTCACGTCCAGCGGCACCAGCGTCGCATGGTTGCCGATGCCGGGGTTGCCCGGTGCGGCATAAAGCGTACCTAGGAGCGGCGAACGCGCCAGCTTCCACGTCAGCGCATGTTCGCGCCCACCCGATCCGATCAACAGGACATTCATGGACGATCGCTTCCCCGGTTTTCAGTCGAGCCGGCTCGTAGCCGAGCAACAGCCCGGCGACAACGCCGCGCCCGAAAGCGTGTCCGAACTCGCCGGCCGTCTGAAACGCATGGTCGAGGGGGAATTCGGCCGCGTCCGCCTGCGCGGCGAGATTTCGGGCTACAAGCGTGCGTCGTCGGGCCATGTCTATCTGTGCCTGAAGGATGATTCGGCGCTGATCGACGGGGTAATGTGGCGTGGCTCGGCGGGCAGCCTGCCGTTCACCCCGCAGGACGGCGTCGAGGTGATCGCCAGTGGCAAGCTGACCACCTATCCCGGGCGTTCGCGCTATCAGATCGTGATCGACCGGATGGAACTGGCCGGTGAAGGCGCGCTGATGGCGCTGCTCGAAAAGCTTAAAGGTAAGCTGGCGGGCGAGGGGCTGTTCGATCCGGCGAAGAAACGCCGCCTGCCGTTCCTGCCCCGCACGATCGGCATCGTCACCTCGCCGACCGGCGCGGTCATCCGCGACATCCTCCACCGGCTGGAGGATCGCTGCCCGACCCATGTTATCGTCTGGCCGGTCAAGGTGCAGGGCGAAGGCTCCGCGGCCGAGATCGCGCGGGCGGTACAGGGGTTCGGGGCACTTCCCCCGCGCCCTCAACCGTACCCCCGCGCAGGCGGGGGTCCAGAGCCGGAAAAGCCGACGTTGGTGGCTGAAACCCTGGACCCCTGCCTTCGCGAGGGTACGGCAGATGGGCAACGCGATACCACCATCTACCGCCCCGACCTGCTGATCGTCGCGCGCGGCGGCGGTTCGATCGAGGACCTCTGGTCGTTCAACGAAGAGATTGTGGTGCGCGCCGTCGTCGCCTCGCCGATCCCGGTCATCTCGGCGGTCGGCCACGAAACCGATACGACGCTGTGCGATCACGCCGCCGATCTGCGCGCGCCGACGCCGACCGCCGCCGCCGAGATCGCGGTGCCGGTCCGCGCCGAACTGGCGCACAATATCGCGACCCTGTCGCTGCGGACCCAGCGGATCGTCCGCCGCTATCATGAGCGCGGGACCGAGCAACTGGCGGCGCTGGTCCGCGTCATGCCGCGCCGCGATGCGCTGCTCGGACCGCAGCGCCAGCGGCTCGACGATGTCGCCGCCCGCCTGTCGCTCGCACTCGAACGCCGGGTCGCGACCGCGCGCCGCAATCTCGACCGCCACGGCCATGCGCTGCGCCCTGCGATGCTGACCCAGCGGCTGGCGCAGGCGCGCGCGCAGTTCGAGGGGACGGCGCGGATGCTGGCACAGGTCGATCCCGACAACCTGTTGCAAAAGGGCTATGTCCGCGTCACCGCCCGCGCCACCGGCAAGACGGTGACGTCGGCTGCCGAAGCCCGCGCGGCGGGCGCGCTGCAACTCCACTTCGGCGATGGCGCGCTGGAGGCGAAGGTTGAGCGCACCCCCGGCCGCGCCTATGTCTCGCCCGCGCAACCCACCTTGCTGTAGAACCGGACCCGATCGATGCTGACAACCGAAAGCCGCCCTGCCAAGCTGCACTATCTTACGAACAATTTCCGCGTGCTGGTCGATGGCGACTTCGTGACCTGCGCGATCACCGGCGCGCGCATCCCGCTCGACGAACTGCGCTACTGGAGCGCGGCGCGGCAGGAACCCTATATCGACGCCGAGGCATCGACGAAGGCGATGGCCCCGCAGTGATCGCCTTCGCCGCCACGCTGCTGGTGGCGGTCCAGCCGGTGCCCGCGCCCGCGATCATGCTGACCGGATCACTGGGGCAGGGGGCGACGATGACCGGGCAGGTTCCGCCCGGCTCGATCCTGACCCTTAACGGACAGCCGGTGGCGGTCGCGCCCGACGGCGCGTTCCTGATCGCGTTCGACCGCGACGCCGGCCCCGTCGCCGCGCTGGTCGCGATACTGCCCGATGGCCGCCGGCTGGTCCGCCCCCTGACCATCGCCCCGCGCGCATGGCGGATCGAGCGGCTGCCGACCCTGCCGCGCATCTCGCAGCCCACCCCCGAATTCCAGCGCCGCCGCGCCCCCGAACTGGCGCAGATCGCCGCCGCGCGCGACCGGGCGACCGATGCGCAGGGCTGGCGACAGCGGTTCGTCTGGCCGGTCCGGGGGCGCGTTTCCGGCCTGTTCGGGGCGCAGCGCATCTATGCCGGCGAACCCGGTGCCTATCATTCGGGCGTCGACGTCGCCCGCCCGACCGGTACGCCCGTCGCGGCACCCGCCGACGGCGTCGTCATCCTCGCCGCGCCCACGCCCTTCACCCTCGAAGGCAATCTGCTGATGATCGACCACGGCATGGGGCTGAACAGCGCCTTCCTGCACCTGTCGCGCATCGACGTGGCGGTCGGCGACCGGGTCGCGCAGGGGCAGGTCGTCGGGGCGATCGGCGCGACCGGCCGCGCCACCGGCCCGCATCTCCACTGGGGCATGAAGTGGCACGATGCGCGCATCGATCCGCTGCTGCTCGCCGGACCGATGCCGCAGTAAAGGAACCGCGTGGCGGTCCCGATCATTCCGGCTCCACGATTACAGGGGATTCCGACCATGCTGCGTGCCACCATCCTGACCGCCGTCGCCGCCGCCGCGCTTGCCGGCTGCACCACCACCACCGCCGGATCGGGCAGCGCCGCCGGGCGCAGCGCCACCGCGCCGCTGCGCACCGCAGCCGGTGCCGATGTCGGCACCGTCACCGCCACGCAGACCGCGAACGGCATCCAGATCCGCGTCGACGCGCGCGGCATGCCCGCTGGCGTGCACGGTGCGCACGTCCACACCATCGGCCGCTGCGACGCGCCCGACTTCACCACCGCCGGCGGCCACTGGAACCCGACGTCAAAGCAGCACGGCACCAGCAATCCCGCCGGTCCGCATGCCGGCGACGCGCCCAACCTGACCATCGGTGCCGACGGTACCGGATCGGTCACCGTCGAGCTGCCCGCCGGCACTATGGACGGCCTGCTCGACGCCGATGGCGCGGCCTTCGTCATCCACGCCAATGCCGACGACTACAAGACCGATCCGTCGGGCAATTCGGGCGGGCGCATCGCCTGCGGCGTGTTCGCCGCCGCCTGATTGCCTAGCCGTCCGGCCACGGGCATAGAGTCGGGATGACCACCCGACGCACGCTCCTGGCCGGCATGGCCGCCACCGCCACGCTCGCTGCCGTCCCCGTCCGGGCGGCCGGGCGTGGACAGGACCTGATCGCCGGCACCTATGCCAGGCCGGGCGGGCAGGGGCTGTACGCGCTCCCCGCGCGCGGCACCGGCTGGAGCGTCGGCACCGCTGATATCACGCTCACCAACATCTCGTTCGGCGTGTCGCGCGGCGAGATGCGTTATCTGGTCCGCGAATCGGCCGCCGGGCGGCTGATCGCCACCGACCGCACCGGCCGCATCCTTGCCGACCTGCCCAGCGGCGGCGACGATCCGTGCCATGTCGCGCTCAACCATCGCGGCAACCTGCTCGCCGTCGCCAATTATTCGTCGGGCACCGTCGCGCTCTACCCGCTCGCCGCCGGCCTGCCGCAGTCGCCGATCGTCCGCCGCCACAGCGGCACCGGCCCGAACAAGGATCGGCAGAGCGCCCCGCACGCCCATTGGGTCGGCTTCACCCCGAACGATCGTTTCTGCCATTCGGTCGACCTCGGCGCGGACGCCATCTTCGCCTATCCGCTCGACAGCGGCGAGATCGCCGAGCCGATGGTGGCATGGCGCGCGCCGCCCGGGGCCGGCCCGCGCCACCTCGCCTATCACCCGACGCTGACGACCGCCTATGTCGTCGCCGAACTGGCCAACACGCTGATCACGCTCGACGCGCAGGCCGATGGCAGCTTCACCACCCGCGCCACCATTTCGCTGCTCCCGCCCGGTTGGACGGGCCAGTCGCAGGCCGCCCACATCGCCATCGACAGCGCCGGCCGCCGCCTCTTCGCCTCGAACCGCGGCCATAACAGCATCGCGGTCTTCGACCTTGCCGAAGACGGCACCGCGACGCTCGCCCAGCATATCGACTGCGGCGGCGACTGGCCGCGCTTCTTCCTGTTGCTGGAGGAAACCGGCCAGCTGCTCGCCGCCAACGAACGCAGCGGCACCGTCGCGGTGTTCAACGTGACCGTCGACGGCCCGGTCCGCCCGACCCCGGCGCGGCTTGCCATTCCCGGCGTCGCGTTCCTCGACAAGGCGTAGGGGGCAGAGGAGGTTCGCGCGGAGGCGCGGAGGCGCAGAGCGGTTGCGCCTCAAGCAATCCGCGCGCGACCGGGAGACGCGCGTACAGGTAACAGCCGGGTTCAAGGCCCGCTGACGCGGATGCTCTCGCCACAAACGCAACCTCTCTGCGCCTCCGCGCCTCTGCGCGAACTAACTTCCTCCTTATTTTCGGTCTTCTTCCCACCCCAACCGATCCACCGCCACCGCCAGCCGTTCGTCCAACACCCCCAGCATCGCCGTCCACCCGCCCAGCGCTTCCAGTTCGCCCGGCCCGTCCGAAACCCCGCGCAACCCCATCACCGGTACGCCATACCGCCCGCAGGCGCGCAGCACCGCGAACGTCTCCATATCGACCAACTCGGCATCGATCGCGTCATACGCGTCCCCGCCGACGATATCCGCCCCGGTCGACAGCCGCGCCACCGGCCAGTCGAGCGGCGTCGCCAGCGGCAGTTCGGCGCGATGATCGGCAAAGGGCGTCACCCCCTTCGGCACGCCGATCCGCGTCGCATCCATGTCGCGCCATGACACGCTAGCGACCTGCCAGATCGACCCGAGCGGCAACCGCCGCGACCCCGCCGATCCGATCGATACGACCAGATCGGGCAGGTCCGCCATCCCGGCCAGCGCCTGCGTCGTGCCGATCGCCGCCTCGATCGGCCCGACCCCGGTGATGACCGGCACGAAGCGTTCAGCCAGACAGGGTCCATATTCGTGGTCCGTCGCCATGACGAACAGCACCCGCCGTCCCCCGATCCGCGTCACCTGCATCGTTATTCCCCTGCTGTGTCGCGCGGTTGGTGGCGACCGGGGCCGGCGCAGGCAAGGCCTTGCGCGCCGCCTCGGCCTCCCTCTGCCGCCTCAACCCGCGGAGATTGGCGAGCAGCATCGCATCGGTCTCTGCCTGCGTTGCACGGACCCATCCGCCCTTCAACGGCCGGTCCTCCGGGTCCTCCGACCCGGCGGACACGCCCCGCGTCAGAAGCAATCGCAACAGGCCGTCCGAATAGCGCCGCCGATGCCCGACGATCTTGCCGCCATGCCACACCGGCTCGTCCCACCCGAGTACGGCACGTTCATACGCCGCCTGTTCGATCGTCGGCGCGACCTTGGCCAGCGCCCGCCGCCACGCCCGATCGAACGTCGCCGATCGATCGCGCATCCGATAGGCGGAGGTCGTCGAGATCTGCGCCCGCACACACGCATCGCGCACCGACCCCGTCTCGCTCAACGCCCGCAGAAACGCCCGCTGCCGCTGCGGCGTCCACCCGTCATGCCGCACCCGATATGTCGCCATTGCCCGTTCCCCTCAGCTTTGAAAATGGAACATTACAGGAACAAAGATGGTGTAGGAAAGCGGTTCGTCGTTCAGCGTCTATCGGCGACGCGGATGCAGGCGGATGTCCGGTGAGTAGGCAGCGACCTTCGTGTCCGAGGTGACGAGGGTGATGCCGTCGACTATCGCCTGCGCGACCAGGATCCGGTCGAACGGGTCGGCATGGATCGGAACGAGCCATCGGATCCGCTCCGCATGGCGGCCATGGATCGGCAATTCGACATAGCCCGCCGCGATCAGGCCGGCATGCAGTTCGGCAGGTTCGACCAGGAAGTCCGGCCGCTGCTGCCCGCACTTGATCGCGACCTCCCAGATGCTGGCGACGCTGAAATAGATCGTCTGCGCAGGGTCTTCGACCAGGGTTTTTACCTCATCGGGCAGCGAAGGTGATCCCTCCGCTAACCAAAGCAGCAGATGCGTGTCGAGCAGAACGGGGGTCACCCCTCGAACATCGCCTGAATTTCGTCCTGCTCCATCGTATCGAAATCGTCGGGAACGCGGATCGCGCCCTTCAGGAACCCGATGCGCGGAACGGGAAGTCCGCCATCAGCCAGAGACCCAATCCGGTAACGGTGGCGCGGTGTTTCCAGAGCGTCGCCTTGCCGCATCGTCCGCTTGGGCGTCCACGACCCCAGATAATGCCGCCGGTTTCGAAGCGGAGAAATGTCCAGCCGGACGACGACATCTTCCCGTTCGCGGGAGTTGTCATCTTCATCGAACCATCGAGCGATCGGTTCGAATGGTTCATGGACGGGCGGGATGCCGTGGACATAGCCGTATTGGAGATGGGGTACGACGGCGAGTTCACCCATCGTGATTGTCCTGCTCCGACTTCGCCATCCGTTCTTCGACTGCGGATCGAACGATCGCAAAGTTTTTTTCTAGCACCTCAGTCGATAGGGCCAGAGATGCCAGCTCAAGGAGGATATCCATCGCCAGGGCATTTGCGGCGTCCGGGGTCATCCGCACCGATGCGAGTTCTTCGATTACCCGGCGCCGACCGACCCGGCTGGGCTGCGCATTTTCGTCATCCCACACGACGCCGGAGGGGCGGATACTATCGATCAGGAAACTGATCGACACGGCGTCATGGACGCGTTCAACGATCGCCGTATCAGCCGACAGGTACTGAAACGACGATCCCCGTTCGACGTCGCGCCGCATGGCTGTATCCAGCGGCGCTTCGGTAGCTTCGGTCATCGTGGCGCGTTCCTGCATTATCCCGCCAAATGGCTACTGGGATATAGTGATGCGTTCAAGCTTCCGCATCATACGGAGATTGGGAGCGAGTATTGCTATTGCAAATCTAAATCATTTAAACATTGTTTTGATGTGGTATTATGCTTCCCAAACACGGATTCACCTACTTCCCCCGAAGGAACCCGGTTGCTAAGGCGCTCGGGTACAGCTCGATAACCTCCCGCGGCGGCATGCACGTCGACGGCCCTCGGCCGATCGATCCCGCCCGCGACCAACTGGGAAGGATCCGCATGACCGCTATCGGCCAGGACACGCTCGGCACCCGCGACACACTCGATGTCGGCGGCAAGACCTATTCCTATTATTCGCTGGCAAAGGCGTCGGCAAAGCTCGGCGACGTGTCGCGGCTGCCCTTCTCGATGAAGGTGCTGCTCGAAAACATGCTCCGCTTCGAAGACGGCGTGACCGTCACGCCCGAGGACGCGCAGGCGATCGTCGACTGGCAGAAGGATGCCCGCTCGGACCGCGAGATCCAGTATCGCCCGGCGCGCGTGCTGATGCAGGACTTCACCGGCGTTCCCTGCGTGGTCGATCTGGCGGCGATGCGCGATGCGATCACCAAGCTCGGCGGCGACGCGGGCAAGATCAATCCGCAGGTTCCCGTCCACCTCGTGATCGACCACTCGGTCATGGTCGACGAATTCGGCACGCCCAAGGCGGCCGAACAGAATGTCGAGCTGGAATATCAGCGCAACATCGAACGCTATGAATTCCTGAAATGGGGATCGAAGGCGCTCGACAATTTCTCGGTGGTCCCGCCCGGCACCGGCATCTGCCACCAAGTGAACCTGGAGTACGTCGCGCAGGCGGTGTGGTCGTCGGAATCGACCGATGGCAGCGGCACGATCGCCTATCCCGACACGCTGGTCGGCACCGACAGCCACACGACGATGGTCAACGGCCTCGGCGTGCTCGGCTGGGGCGTGGGCGGTATCGAGGCGGAAGCGGCGATGCTCGGCCAGCCGGTGTCGATGCTGATCCCCGAAGTCGTCGGCTTCAAGCTGACCGGCAAGCTGGGCGAGGGCATCACCGCCACCGACCTCGTGCTCACCGTCACGCAGATGCTACGCGCGCGCGGCGTGGTCGGCCGTTTCGTCGAATTCTACGGTCCGGGCCTGTCGACGATGACGCTGGCCGATCGTGCGACGATCGCGAACATGGCACCCGAATATGGCGCGACCTGCGGCTTCTTCCCGATCGACGACAAGACGATCGACTATATGCGCCTGACCGCGCGTCCGGCCGAAGTGATCGCGCTGACCGAAGCCTATGCGAAGGCCAACGGCTTCTGGCGCGACGAGAATGCCGTCGATCCGATCTTCACCGACACGCTCGAACTCGACATGTCGTCGGTCGTGCCGTCGCTCGCCGGTCCGAAGCGTCCGCAGGACCGCGTCGAACTGCCGAACGTCGACGACGTCTTCAACGCCGACCTGACCAACGTCTACAAGAAGGACTCGGCCAAGCGCGTCGCGGTCGAGGGTGAATCGCACGACATCGGCGACGGCGACGTCGTCATCGCCGCGATCACCAGCTGCACCAACACGTCGAACCCGTCGGTGCTGGTCGCCGCCGGCCTCGTCGCGCGCAAGGCGAATGCGCTGGGTCTGAAGCCCAAGCCGTGGGTCAAGACCTCGCTGGCACCGGGTAGCCAAGTCGTCACCGACTATCTCGACAAGGCGGGCCTGACCCAGGATCTCGACGCGGTCGGTTTCAACCTCGTCGGCTATGGCTGCACCACCTGCATCGGCAATTCGGGTCCGCTGGCGGCACCGATCTCGGCGGCGATCAACGGCAACGACATCGTCGCCGCCTCGGTCCTGTCGGGCAACCGCAACTTCGAAGGCCGCGTGTCGGCCGATGTCCGCGCCAACTTCCTCGCCTCGCCGCCGCTCGTCGTGGCGTATGCGCTGAAGGGGACCGTGACGCAGGACATGGTGTCGACCCCGATCGGGCAGGGCTCGGACGGGCAGGACGTCTATCTGAAGGACATCTGGCCGACCAACGAAGAGGTCGCCGACCTGATGGCCGCCAACATCGACGACGGCATGTTCCGTGCGCGCTATGGCAACGTCTATGCCGGCGACAAGCATTGGGCCGGCATTTCAGTCGAGGGGTCGGACACCTATAACTGGCCGACGTCGAGCACCTACATCGCCAATCCGCCTTATTTCGACGGGCTGACGATGACCCCCAACCCGACGTCGGACATCATCGAGGCAAAGCCGCTGGCGATCCTCGGCGATTCGATCACCACCGACCACATCTCGCCGGCCGGTAGCATCAAGGCGGACAGCCCCGCCGGAACTTTCCTGCAAGAACATCAGGTTAGCCGTCGCGACTTCAACAGCTACGGTGCCCGCCGCGGCAACCACGATGTCATGATGCGCGGCACCTTCGCCAACATCCGCATCAAGAACGAAATGGTCCCCGGCGTCGAAGGCGGCATGAGCCGCTATGACGGCGAAGTCATGCCGATCTACGACGCCGCCATGCGCCACAAGGCCGACGGCACGCCGCTGGTGGTCATCGCCGGCAAGGAATATGGCACCGGCTCGTCGCGCGACTGGGCGGCGAAGGGCACCAACCTGCTCGGCGTCCGCGCCGTCATCACCGAAAGCTTCGAACGCATCCACCGTTCGAACCTCGTCGGTATGGGCGTCCTGCCGCTGCAGTTCGCCGAAGGCGTGACCCGCCAGACGCTCGGCCTGACCGGCGACGAAACCTTCACGATCCAGGGGGTTGCCGGCATCCGTCCGCGTCAGGACGTCGACGTCATCATGGTCCGTGCCGACGGCACGACCGAGACGTTCCAGACCAAGTGCCGCATCGATACCGTCAACGAACTGGAATATTTCCTGAACGGTGGCATCCTGCAGTACGTGCTGCGCAAGCTGGCCGCGTAAGCGCGCCACTTGATGGCTAGGGCGGGCCGCGTCTCCGACCGGAGGCGCGGCCCGTTTCATGTGCGGGGGCAGGGGGACGGACCATGGCGAGCATCACGGTCATCACGGTGTTCCACAATCGGGCCAGCCGGGTCCGGTCATCGATCGGATCGCTGCTGTCGCAGGATTGCGACGATGTGCGGATCGTCGCGATCGATGACGGATCGCGCGACGACACGCTGGCCGAACTTCGCGGGCTGTCGGCCCCCAATCTGACGGTGATCGCGCAACCCAATGCGGGGTTTACCGCCACGATGGCGGCGGCCTGCGCTGCCGCCGATACCGACTTCATTGCCGTTCACGGTGCGGGCGACGAAAGCCTGCCCGGCCGGTTGCGCGCGCAACGCGACTTCCTGCTCGCCCACGCGCACGTCGTCGCCGTCGGCTGCGCGATCGAAAATGTCGAGGAGGGTGGCAAGGGGTATGTCGTTCAGCCCGCCGCGGCGATCCGCAAGGGGCCGATGGTCACCGGGTTCGGCATATCGCACGGCGAGGTCATGTTCCGCCGCTCGGCCTATCTCGCGGCGGGTGGCTATCGTCCGTTCTTCCGCGTGGCGCAGGCGACCGACCTGTTCCGCCGGATGAGCCGGATCGGCGATTTCGGCTATGTCGACCGGCTGTTGTATCGGCGGTTCCTGTTCCGCGACGGCGTCAACGCTTCCGCCGGCAAATTCGCCGAACATGAACTCTACTCGGCGGTCGGCCACGACGCCTTTGTCGACGCGCTATCGAGCGGGGGGACGGCGGACGTCATCGACCGCCACGGCGTCCTCGCGCCCTATTACCTGCCGCGATCGAAGAAGATCGCCGGCGGCCTCGCCCGGGCGGCGGTCGTCCACTGGTTGCAGGGGGACGATCGGACCGCACGGCTTCTCGCCCGCCGGTCGCTCGCCGAGAAGATCACGCTGCGCGGCACGATCGTCGCTGCGCAATTGCTGCTGTCGAAGATGGGCCTGCGCGACGTGATGCAGCGACTGGCGGTAAAGACCAATCGCGGCCGCAACGAATATGCCCTGTCGCGCTTCTACCGCCCGCCCGCCGGGAAATAGTACGATCGCGCCGTCGACCGGCATGGCGGATCAGGATGTCGCGATCGTCCGTTGCCGCATGAGTGCATCGAGGGCGGACAATGCGGCCATCGGTTCCGGCACGCCGTGGACATCGATTTCATTGACGTTGTCGCTCCCGCGCCGTTCGACCAGCGCGATCCAGCCGCGTGCGTCGTTCCCCTCGACCAGCCCGGCGTCGACCAGATCGCTGCCAGCGATCTCCCGGTATACGAACCCGTTCGATGGCGCGATCCAGATGACCCGCCGATCGGTAACCGCGATCGTGCCGAAGCTGTCATACCATAGCTGTTGCATCGCTTCGGGGCCGTGGAGGATGGTCATGCCCAACGGACCGGAAAGAACAAATAGGACGAAGACAAACCAGAACGTCCTGAGCCAGGGATGGACATCGCCGGTCCCGACCCACCACAGCATCAGCAGAATATCGGTCAGACCGACCGCAAACAGGCCAAGTACGGTCAACCACGTCGAGGTCAGGCTACGCCAGCCCCGTTTCCCTTGCCACCAGATGACTTCGCCCGGCACCAGCAACGCGGAATCCATGCCGCTGCCTGCATCGGCGCGAGCGGCATCGCGGTTCTCGCGATAGGCCCGTAATATTGACTTGCCGAGCCACCAGAGCAGCAGTCCGCACACGAACAGTAATGGCGGCAAGGCAACCAGTTGGACCTGCCAGGTCGGCATCTGGGTCCGCACCCTGCCGTGCCGAAGGACCCATGTCATGTCGTCGGGGGAAGTCGCGATGGCGTAGATCGCCGCGATCAGGATCACCAGCATCGGCCCGACCATGATCAGTACCGTCAATGCTCGTGCCGTCCACCCGCGGGACCATCGTGTCCGTTTCATGCGCCACCTGCCCCCGCCACGTCCGAAATCGCCGCTGTCCTACAGGGGAATGTCTATTCTATCGCTGCGGGCGTTCTTTCCACGGTTGATTCAAATCAGACGCCGAACGGACGGCGCGCGACGCGTCGCACGAAACTGCGGCAAGTGTGACTTTCGTGACTTTTGGCCCGCAAACCCCGCCCCGCGCGCGGCGGGGCAGGGGGCGTGGTTACTTCTGGCAGGCGACGATCGCCTCGATCACCGCCAGCGTTTCCTGCGGGTCGCGGATCTTGACCGTGTCCATGCCCGCGGCCTTCGGCGCATAGTCGTTGCCGCCGGGGAAGATCGCGTCGCCGATGAACAGCATGTCGTCGGTGGCGATGCCGCTGACATCGGCCAGCTTGGCAAGGCCGGTCGCCTTGTCGACGCCTTCCTTGGTGATGTCGATCGACGTCGCGCCACCCATGTTGATCGACAGGCCCGGCAGCCGCTGCTTCAGGTCGGCCTGAATGATCTTGCGCTTTTCGAACCTGGGGTCCCAATGTTCCTTGGCATCGATCGGTGCCTGCTGGCCGAGTGCCGAGAAGGTGATCTGGCTGCCGCGATCCTCGATCCGCTCGCCCCAGGTCTGTTCGGGAACGAAGCCGGTCGCCTCCAGCGCCGCATCGAACGCCGCGAGGATCTTGGCCTTGGTCTCGTCGTCGAACAGGTCGGCATAGACCGCGTTCCAGCGCCCGTCGCCAAAGGTGTAGAGCTTGGTGCCGCTGGTCGGCATCATCCACAGGCGGGTAAGATCGGCGCGGGCGGGCAGGCGGGTGGCGACCTGCTTTTCGAACTGCGGCCAGTCGCCGCCGGAGATGATCGCGACATGCGCCACGCCCAGCAGGTCGGCGAGTGCTTCGCCCATCGCCTCGGTCAGTTGCTGCTTGCTTTCGGCCAGGGTTCCGTCGAGGTCGAAGGCTACGAGTTGCTTCATGAATGTACTCCGGCGTGGGGCGGTCGGCGGCGTCGTGCCACCGGTCTGGAAAGGTCGCAAGGCGTCAGCGGCCACCGTCGCGGCGGGTCAGGGCGGCGACGCAGCTGGCGCGGTCGATCGGCGCGCCGTTGCGCTGGCGGGAATCGATATGGCGCACCACCGGCACGCCCCCGGCCTGCGGCGGATAGAGATAGGCGTCGAGCACACAGATGTTCGATCCGAATTGCAGCTTGCGCCCGGCCCCCTCGGTCAGGTCGAGTTGCGGCTGGCCGAACAGGCCGGTCAGGGCATTGGCATTCTGACCCAGCACGCGTTCAAGGCCGACGGTGCCATAGGTCGGGGGCGGCGGGACGGGCGGGGCGTTCTGGCGCACGACCGGTCCGGTCGATGCTGCGCAGGCCGACAGGGTCAACCCCGCGACGACCGCGATGAAACCGCTACGCATGTCCGTCCCCCCGTGGGCGTCGCCGGTGGAACCGATGCGTCGCCATCGCCGCACCGATCAGGGGCGCGACGAAATTCACAAACGGCACAAGCAGCAATCCGGTTCCGGCGAGCCCCAGCACGAAGCGCCGCCCGCCCGTGGCGGACCGTTCGACGGCCATAGCTGCCGGTGGCAAATGGCGCGCCGCGACCATGTCCGACAGGTCGCGGCCGAGCAGCCAGCCGTTGACGACGAAGAACACCGCCGCCGTCCCGATCCCGGTCGCCAGCAGCACCAGATAGAGCGGCAGGAAGATCAGATTGACCGCCAATGCGCGGAGCGCCGACATCCCGCTCATCGCCAGCGACCGGCCGAGCGGCACCGGGCGGGCAGTGGCGAGCGCGGCGGGGTAATGCTTCGCCTCGACCGCCTCGACCACCTCGTCGGCGAACAGGCCGATCACCGCGATCGCGACGATGCGGAACAGCAGCCATGCGATCCCGATCGCGGCGATGGCCGCCGCCACCGCCGCCAGCGTGCCGGCATCGTCGCCCAGCAGCAGGAAATCGGCGGTCAGCCAGTGCGCCCCCCACGCGATCGCCGCGCCGAGCAGGGCCAGCAGCAGCAGCGTCAGCGCCAGCGACTTGGCCAGCACGCGCAGAAACACGCGGTCGCCGAGTTGGCGCACGGACAGAAGAAAGCTCTCGATCATCGCCGGCGACGATGCGGGGAGTGCCGCCCGCCGTCAACGCCTTGCCTGCCCCCACGCCGCTGGCTAACGCGAACGGCAACGTCCCCGCCTATGCTGGCGGCGGATCGATTGTCCGGAGACCTTATTTGACCCAACCCACGCTCGACGTCGTCGCGATCGGCAACGCCATCGTCGATATTCTGGCGCAGTCCGACGATGCCTTCCTCGCCGCCGAAGGCATGACGAAGGGGTCGATGCAGCTCGTCTTCTCGCCCGCCGATGCCGATGCGCTCTATGCGAAGATGGGTCCGGGCCGCGAGATTTCCGGCGGGTCGGCGGCGAACACCGTTGCCGGCATCGCCGCGCTGGGCGGCAAGACTGGTTTCATCGGGCAGGTCGCCGACGATCAGCTGGGTGCGGTGTTCGCGCACGACATCCGTGCCGCCGGCGTCCGCTTCGACACGCCGACCCGCCCCGGCGAGCCGACGACCGCCCGCTGCCTGATCTTCGTCACGCCCGACGGGCAGCGGACGATGAACACCTTTCTCGGCGCGTCGCAGTTCCTGCCCGAAGCGGCGCTGGATGCCGATCTGATCGCCAGCGGCGCGATCCTGTATCTCGAAGGGTATTTGTGGGACCCGGAAGAGCCGCGCGCCGCGATGCGGGCCGGCATCCGCATCGCGCGGGACGCAGGGCGCAAGGTCGCCTTCACCCTGTCCGACACCTTCTGCATCTCGCGCCACGGCGACGACTTCCGCGCGCTGATTGCCGAGGGGCAGGTCGACATCCTGTTCGCGAACGAGAGTGAGCTGCTGGCGCTCGCGCAGGTCGAGGATTTCGACGCTGCGGTCGATCAGGTGAGCGCGCAGGTGCCGGTGCTGGTGGTGACCCGCGGCGAGCACGGCGCGATCGCGGTGACCGAGGCCAAGCGCACCAGCGTGCCCGCCCAGCCAATCGATCGCGTCGTCGACACGACCGGCGCGGGCGACCTGTTCGCCGCCGGCTTCCTGCACGGCCAGTCGCATGGCTACGACATCGAACGCTCGCTGAAGCTGGGCGCACTGTGCGCCGCCGAGATCATCTCGCACTATGGCGCGCGCCCCGAGGCTGATCTGACCAAGCTGATGGTTGAACAGCTGGGCTGAGCCGCCCGACACCATCCGACGAAAAAGGGGGAGGCCGAACCGATCGGCCTCCCCCTTTCTTATTGCCTCGGCGCGTGATCAGCGCGGGTCGTGCGGTACGTCGAAGACGTCGTCGCGCGGCACCTCGATGACGCCTTTCGCCACATGGCTCGTCCTGTATCCGTAGAGAAAATAGACGACCAGCCCGATCGCGCCCCACACCGGCAGCACCAGCATCGCGTCGATCGGCAGGTTGAAGAACAGGAAGATGCAGCCGACGATCGTCGCGGGTGCGACCAGCCAGATCAACGGTGCCCTGAACGGCCGCTTCCGCGCTGCCTCGGTCTTGCGCAGGATGAGCACCGCGATCGCCACCATCATGAAGGCATAGAGCGTGCCGGCATTGGCGATGTCGGCGAGCTGCCCGACCGGCAGGAACGCCGCAGCGAACGCCACCGCCCCACCGGTGATGGCCGTCACGACATAGGGCGTCTTCCACTTCGGATGGATCTTGCTGAGGCTGGGGGGCAGTAGGCCGTCACGCGCCATGACGAAGAAGATGCGGGTCTGCCCGAACAGCAGCACGAGGATGACCGAGGGCAATGCGACGAAGGCGGCGATGCCCAGCATGTTGCCGACCTTGCCAAAGCCGATCTCGCGCAGGACGTGCGCCAGCGCCTCGTTCGAACAGACCAGCGCGTCGGCATATTGCGGCATCGCGCACTGGCGGGCCAGTTCGGCCGAGCCGGCGGCGAAGGGCATTTCGCCCCCGGTGATGAAACCGTTGGGGCCAAGCGGCTGGCCACCGATCGTGCCGATCGCGCCGGCCGCCACGAGGATGTAGAACACGGTGCAGAACAGCAACGACCCGATCAGGCCGATCGGCACGTTGCGTTGCGGATTTTTCGTTTCCTCCGCAGCGGTCGAGACAGCGTCAAACCCGACATAGGCGAAGAAGATCGTCGCCGCCGCGCCGACCGCCCCGACGCCGGTACCCCAGCCGCCGAAGACACCCGCCGGAAGGAACGGGTTGAACCGGCTGGCGCTGAACTGTTCGGACGGCAGGGTCAGCGCGATGAACACGGTCAGCGCCACGACCTTGATCGCGACAAGGATCGCGTTAAACTTCGCGCTCTCGCTGGTGCCGATGATGAGCAACCCGGTGACCAGCAGTGCGATCAGCACCGCCGGCAGGTTGATGAACCCGCCCGGCGCGCCACCCAGCGCCAACGGTCCGGCCGCGAGCCATGCCGGCAACTGTATCCCGAAGAATTCATTGAGGATCGTGCCGCTGAAATAGCCCGACCATCCGACCGCGACCGCAGAGGCCGCGACCGCATATTCAAGGACCAGCGCCCATCCGACCGTCCATGCCAGAAGTTCGCCCATCACCGAATAGGTATAGGTATAGGCCGATCCCGCGACCGGGATCATCGATGCGATCTCGGCATAGCATAGCGCCGCGACCACGCAGATCAGCCCGGCGATGGCGAATGCCAGCATCAGTCCCGGTCCGGCCTTCTGCGCGCCGGCAGCGGTCAGGACGAAGATGCCGGTGCCAATCACCGATCCGATGCCGAACAGCGTCAGTTGGAGCGCGCCCAGGGTGCGGGGCAGCGACTTTCCTTCGGCGGCGGCGAGAATGGCGTCGAGTGGTTTGACGCGCCCGAATATCATGAAGCGATCCCCTGGATGCACCGCGCTTGCACGGGCGGTGCCCTTTTTTGAATTGGGCGATGCTACCCGCAAAAACCGTCCGTGCAATTCCTTTCGTGTAATAAAGCTGTCCTATCGCGACAGCATCGGTCCCAGCGGCTGCCCGCCGAACAGGTGGACGTGCAGATGCGGCACCTCCTGTCCGCCGTCTCCGCCGATATTGGCGAGCAGGCGATAGCCCGGTTCGACCAGTCCGTTGTCGCGGGCGATCTGTCCCACTGCCCGCACGAAACCGGCGATTTCCGCATCGCTCCCGCGCGCGGAAAAATCGTCCCACGATACGTACGCGCCCTTCGGAATCACGAGGAGATGAACCGGTGCCTGCGGGGCGATGTCGTGAAAGGCGAGGGCGAAATCATCCTCGTACACGCGCTTCGCCGGGATCTCGCCGCGCAGGATGCGGGCAAAGATGTTGTCGGAATCATACGCCTGGGTGGCATTGATCGGCATGGGATCACTCCTTGGGACGGGCAGCCTTTTCGGCGATGCCCGAGCGGCCCTCGCGGGCGGTCAGCTCGGCGCGAACGTCGTCCAGCGTGATGCCGCTGGTCCGCAGCAGCAGCGTCAGGTGGAACATCAGGTCGGCCGCCTCGCTGATCAGGCCGGCACGGTCACCGCTGCATGCGGCGATGACGCATTCTACCGCCTCCTCGCCGACCTTCTGCGCGATCTTGCCCGTGCCGCGTGCATGGAGCTTCGCGACATAGGATTGGGTGGGATCGCCGCCGATCCGGCTGACGATTACCGATTCGAGCCGATCGAACGCGTCCATGTCAGTCCTTGCGCTTGCGGTTGCGGATCGCCCGCCGGGCCAGCACCACCATGAACACGAACGCCGCGAACGCCGCGACATCGGACACGGCAAAGCCCTCGCGGGGAAGAACGACCCCGGAATGGGCGGCGAGGGCGGCAGTCGGCATAGGGCACGCTCTAATCGTTTCGGACGGCAGCGGGCAAGCGGCACGATATCGTGCCATGCCGGGACGGCGGCGCGCAGGAACCGGCCGCGTCGAACGATCGTTTTAAACCATTATCCAATATCGGGCGCGACAGCCGTTCTACACAGGCGAGCGACCCGCGGGAGCAATCGCATGTTTTACCGGCTGCGCGCGATCGTGCTGGCACTGGCGGCAGGCGCAGGCGTGTCCGCCTGTGCCTATGGCGATCTTGGCTATGGTGGCGTCGGGGTCGGCGTCGGATCGGGCTATTATGGCGGCGGCGGTTATGGCGGCTATGGCGATCCCTATGCCGCCGGGTTCGGCGATCCGTATTGGGGATGGTTCGGCGACTATTATTATCCGGGCACCGGCTATTACGTCTATGACCGCTATCGCCGGCCGTTCCGCTGGAACGACCGCCAGCGTTATTTCTGGGAGCAGCGGCGCGGCCAGTGGCGCGGCGACCGGAGCAATGGGCGGCCGCGCTGGGATCGGTGGGATCGACCGGGGTTAGACCGGCGGCCCGGCTTCGAGAATGTCCCGCGGGGGAGCAGCCAGTCGCCGCTGCCCGGTCGCCCGGGTGGCTGGCGTGGCCGGCCGGATGTGCGGCCGGATGGTGCTGCACGGCCGGGCTTCGATCGCCGACGCGGGTTCGACTATGTACCGCGCGGATCGAGCCAGTCCCCGGTTCCCGGTCAGCCGGACGTTTCGCCGGGCAGCGCGACCCGACAGGGCTTCGAGCGACGGCGGGGGTTCGAATATGTGCCACGCGGGTCCGGCCAGTCGCCGAGGCAAGGGGCCGGCGCGGTGCGCGGGTTCGAGCGACCCGAAGGGGTTCGTCCGGGTGGTGGTCGCGTTCGGGGACCGGAAGGACGCGGGCCGGGTCGTGGTGGACGACGACCGGATTGAGGCGACGCTCTTATCGGTTTCGAAGGCGTCGCACACGGTGTGAAGCCGGGGAGTATGCGAACGTCACGGGAAGCTTCGTACCCTTGCCGTACTCGGTGAAGGCGAGACTTCTGCGCAAGTACTGATCCTGCGCCCTGTCGTACCCCCGCACAGGCGGGGGTCCAGGGTTCCAGGCGCAAGCCGTTGTTCTCCTTGGCTCTGGACCCCCGCCTAAGCGGGGACTGTTTACACGAGGCGCGTTTTGGATTCTTCTGTGTTCCTTTGATTTGGGACGGGGAGGATAGGATGCGTTGTCCAGCGTGTGAGGGGACCGGACTGTTTACACGAGGCGCGTTTTGGATTCTTCTGTGTTCCTTTGATTTGGGACGGGGAGGATAGGATGCGTTGTCCAGCGTGTGAGGGGACCGACCTKATCAAGCGGGGCCGCAAGTCGGGCMATCAGCGCTATGTGTGCCGGGCCTGCGGTCGATACTGCACCGACAGCCAGCCCAGGTTCAGTGCCGAGACGAAAGCTTTGGCGATCGAGATGTA
>NZ_LMKP01000026.1 GCF_001421715.1 Sphingomonas sp. Leaf22 | reverse complement strand
CCCGCCTATGCCCAGGCGCAGGCCGAGGCGCGGCGCTGGAGCGGCTGCCGGCTGGAGCGCGAGGACGATCTGCGCGAAACCATCCTCGATCGTCTCGGTGCCGGCTGGTCGCCCGAGCAGGTCTCAGGCCGTCTCGCGCGCGAGGCAGGCCGCCCGGTCATCAGCCATGAGACGATCTACCGCTTCGTCTACGCCCAGCTCACGCGCCAGGTACAAACGGGGCTGGCGTGGCAAGGGCGGCTGGCCGCGCCGCACCGACCGGACCTCGATCTACGACCGCCCGGCGGATATCGCGGATCGCCACGTGCCGGGCCACTGGGAGGCCGATGCCATGCTCTTCTCCAAGCCCGGTCGCGCGATCCTCGTCGCCCACGAGCGCGCCTCCCGCCTCACCATCGTCGTGCGCCAGGACAGCCTCAAGGCCGACCCCGTCGCCGACGCCCTCGTCCGCATGCTCAAGCCGCTGCCGGCCACGCTACGACGCTCGATCACCTTCGATAACGGCACCGAATTCACACGCCACCAGCGCATCGAACGCGGGCTCGCACTCGACACCTACTTCTGCGACCCCCGCGCGCCATGGCAGAAAGGCGGCGTCGAGAACGCCATCGGACGCCTCAGGCGCGACCTGCCCCGCAGCACCGATCTCGACGACTTGCCTTCACGCAAACTCGACGCCATCCTCGCCAGACACAACCTCACACCCCGAAAATGCCTCGGCTTCAAAACGCCCGCCGAAACCTTCAACCCGTTGCACTTCGAATGTGAATCCACACCCGGGTCAAGCCCGGGGTGACGAGGTGGGTTGATGTTGCCTGCCCGAACCGGCGGTGGGTTGGGGGCGCGATCGGCTTTTACGGCAGCCACCCCCGGATCGCGTCGTTCACCGCTTCGGGTGCCTCCCACGGCACGAAATGGCCGGCGTCGACCGTTGCCACCGTCAGGTCGAGCACCACCGCGTCCAGCCCGTCGAACTGTACCGGCAACAGCGCCTTGTCGCGCAGGCCCCAAATCACCAGCGTTGGTTGCACGATCGGCGGGAAGGGGGCGTCGATCCAGGCCGGGCGCTCGGGCGTTTCGCCCGGTGCCGGCACGACGATCGCCGAGGCGCGGTACCAGTTCAGCATCGCGGTCATCGCGCCGGGTTGCGACCATTCGTCGAGATAGGCGGCCTTGTCCGTACCCGCGATGGTGCGGGTGACCAGTTTGGCAAAGCCGGTCGCGAAGAAATGTTCGAGGCCGCTGCCGATCAGCCCGCGATCGATCGACGTGTCGCGGAATTTCGTGATGTACTGGCTGGCGGCGCGCTGTTCGGGGTCGTCGAACAGCGAACGCTGGAAGACCAGCGGGTGCGGTGCGTTGAGGATGACGAGGCCTTCGATCCGGTCGGGATGGCGCAACGCGGCCATCCACGCGATCGCGCCGCCCCAGTCATGACCGACCAGCGTGAACCGGTCGACCCCCAGCGCATCGGCGAGCGCGATCAGGTCGGCGACGATGTGGTCGGGGGCATAGTCCGCGACCGCCGCCGGCTTGTCGGAGCGGACATAGCCGCGCTGATCGGGGGCGATGACGTGATGGTCGTGCGCAAATTCCGGCAGTTGGTGCCGCCACGTCCGATGCGATTCGGGAAAGCCATGGAGGAAGATCATCGCCGGCGCGCCCGCATCGCCCGCCACCGCGACGTCGAGCGACACGCCGGTCGACAGCGCGATGCGACGCATCCTCGTCACGGATAGCTGACCGTCTTGGGGATTTCGGGGATGGGGATGAATTCCTCGGCATCGTCGGGGACTTTGGGGAAGTTGCCCGCTTTCCAGTCGGCCTTGGCCTGATCGATGCGGTCGCGGCGTGAGGACACGAAATTCCACCAGACATGGCGCGGGGTGGTGAACGCCTCGCCACCGCACAGCATCACGCGCGCGCCGGCCGACGACCGCAGGGTCGCGGCGATGCCGGGGCGCAGAACGTAGAGCGTCATCGGGTCGAGCGCGACGCCGTCCAATGCCGCGTCGCCATGCGTCAGATACAGCGCGCGTTCGTCGGCACCGGCATCGATCGGGATCGCGCCGTTCGATTCGAGGATGATGTCGGCATATATGGTCGCGGCGTATTGCGTGGTCGGGGCCGACACGCCCCACAGGTCGCCCATCACGACGCGGGCAGTCGCGCCGCTGCCGTTGACGATCGGCAGGCGGGTGGCCTCGACATGTTCGAACGCCGGGTCGATTTCCTCGCGGTCCTCGGGCATCGCCAGCCATGTCTGGATACCCGACAGCAGCGGGCCGCCGGCGCGTTCGTCGTCCGGCGAGCGTTCCGAATGAACGATGCCGTGGCCGGCGGTCATCAGGTTCACCGCGCCGGGTTCGATGCGTGCAAAGGTGCCGAGAGAGTCGCGATGGTCGATCGCGCCGCCGAACAGATAGGTGACCGTCGACAGGTTGATATGCGGATGCGGACGCACGTCGATGCCCTGCCCGGGGTCGAGCTCGGCCGGGCCCATCTGATCGAAGAAGATGAACGGGCCGACCATCGTCCGCGTCCTGGTCGGCAGGGTGCGATGCACCTTGAACCCGCCAAGGTCGTGGGTGATCGGCAAGATCGTCTGAAGAAAGAAGCGATCGTTTTCCATCAATCGGCGTCCAGTTCGGGATAGTGGCGGAAAATGCCGTCTTCATTGAAGGGGATACGCCGGTCGCTGGCAAGATAGTCGGCGATGCCGGGCAGGGTGGCGACGGCGTTGCGGATCGCGATCAGCCGGGGCAGGCCGGGTTCGAGCATTTTCATCCGGTTGGGAAAGGCGTAGCGCAGCCCGTCGACCAGCTGGAACAGCGAGGTATCGACATAGGTCCAGCGATGGTCGATCGCCCACGGATCGTTGTTTTCGCCGAGCAGGTCTTCGAAATAGGTCAGGAATTTAGGCAGGCGTTCGGACCGGAACTGTCGGGCAGCGCGCAATGCCTCCGCCTGCTGATCCTCGTAATAGTCGCCGGTCGCCACCGGATGATGGACGGCGTGGATTTCGGTGACGAGGTCGGCGATCGTCAATTGCCACTGATTTGCCCATTGCCGGTCGCGGATGCTCGACATGCTGATGCCGTGGCGCTCGCCCAGATATTGCAGGATGTTGGCGACCTGCGCGATGACGAAATTGTCGAGCGAGAGATAGGGCGGGGCGAACGGCGGGCGCGGGTGCCGTTCCAGCATGGCCAGCATCGCCTCCACGCCATCCTCGCGCGCGCGGTCGCGATAGGCGATGCCGGCCCCCTCCATCGCGAGGCGGACGAATTCACCGCGGCCCTGTATCGTCGGCCAGTACCAGAGGTCGTAGCTCAATCGCCATCTCCCGGAGCGCGGGCGCGAATCGCCAGCGCGTGGATGCGGGTGGCCAGCAGGTCGGCAAGCGCCCGGTTGACCATCCGCTGCCGCCCAACGCGCGACTGGCCGAGAAAGCCATCCGCGACGATATCGACCGAAAAATGGCTCTCGCCGGTGCCGTCGTCGCCCATATGGCCGGCATGATGGTGGCTGTCGTTGGTCACGACCAGATGAGTCGGGGACAGGGCGTCGTGGAGCCGCCGGGCGATCAGATCGGCGAGCGGCAAGGTGGTGGTGTCGGTCATCGCGCCTATATAGCCCCTTTTGCCAAAGGGAGTCGCGTGGCGCGCGAGAAGATCAGCAAGGATCGCCCCAATGCCCGGTTCCACGGGCGGGTCGAGGCGAATGGCCGGCCGTGCGAGGTGCCCGGATGCGCGGAGGCGGGCGAATTCCGCGCGCCGCCGGTCGAGGGCGCACCGCAGGGCGGCGAACGGCCGAACGCCTATCGCTGGTTCTGCCTCGAGCATATCCGCGCGTTCAACGCGGGGTATAATTACTTTGCGGGCATGACCGCCGAGGAGATCACCGACGCACAGCGCCCCTATGCCGGTTGGGACCGCGAGACCCGCGCCTTTGCACGGGCCGGCGTCGATCCCGGGCCGGCCTGGGCCGATTTTGCCGACCCGCTCGATGCGATCGGCGCGAAGTTCCGCGATGCGCGGGTGAACCGGGCCGAGCGCAGGGACGGGCGGTCGCTCAGCCCCGCCGACCGGTCGGCGCTGAAGGTCATGGGGCTGGACATCGATGTCGACCGGACCGGCCTGCGCCAGCGTTATTCGGAACTGGTGCGGCGCTATCACCCCGACCGCAATGGCGGCGACCGGCAGCATGAGGCGGCGTTGCAGAAGGTGATCGCGGCGTATCAGCAGTTGAAGGGCGCGGTGGCGTTTGCTTGAGGGAGGGCCGCGTCTTCAACGTCTATCACCGTTTGCTTCGAGCGTAGGTTCGAGCCTGTGAGAACCGTAGTTGAGAAGCCGTTGCCTTGGGCGGGCAGTTCTGGACGGACGCTTCTCGACTTCGCTCGAAGCTGCTCGAACCAAACGGGTGGGTAATGGTCAGGGCGGGGCCGTCACGCAAAGTTGACCGCGACCGCCTCCAATTGCTGCGCGACCATGGTCCAGCCGCCTTCGAAACCCATTTCGGCATGCATCTTCGCGGTTTCTTCGTCCCAGTGGCGGGCGGCGGCGCGGTAGAGGGTCGTGTCGCCATCGGCTTCGAAGGTGAAGAGGCCGACGAACGCCAGCCGCTGCGGCTGCGGTATCCAGCCGGGGGCGAAGGCGTTGGTGAAGGCGACGCGTTCATACGGGACCGCCTCGAGGATGACGCCTTCGCCGGTCATTTCCTCCCCCGCCGGTCCGCGCATCGTCGTCGCGAACCGACCGCCGGGGGTGAGGTCGAGGGCGATCAGGTCGGTGGTCCAGGGGCGCGGGGCCCACCATTTGGGGAGATGTTCGGTCCATGCCTGCCACACCGCGTCGACGGGGGCGGCGATGCGGCGTTCGATCGCCAGTTCGTGTTCGGTCATCGGGTCTCTCCGCTGCGAGCGGCCTCGATAGCGGCAATGTCGATCTTCTGCATCGTCATCATCGCCTGCATGACGCGTCCGGCCGCTGCCCGATCGGTATCCGCCATCCCCGCCATCAGCGCGCGCGGCGTGATCTGCCACGACAGGCCGAACCGGTCCTTGCACCAGCCACAGTCGCGCGCCTGCCCGCCGTCCGCGACGATCGCGTCCCAATAGCGGTCGGTCTCCGCCTGATCGTCGGTCAGCACCTGAAACGAGATCGCATCGGAAAAGGGCGTCGGCGGGCCGTGGTTGAGCGCGAAACCGGGCTGGCCGAGCAGGGTGAACTCGACGACCAGCGCGTCCCCCGCCTTGCCGCCGGGAAAGTCGGCGGCAGCCGCGTGGACACGTCCGACCGCGCTGTCGGGAAAGGTTGCGGCGTAGAAGCGCGCCGCTTCCTCCGCCCGGCCGTTGACGACCAGACACAGTTGCAGCTTGCTCATCGCCGCGGGCCGACCAAGCCGAAGCGGGCACTCTGCGGATCGGTGGCGACGATCGAATAGCTGCCGCCGGGGATCTGGTCGGGCCCTTGCAGGATGGTGCCGCCGCCCGCCGTGATTCGGTCGGCGGCATGGTCGATATCGGCGACATGGGTCGAATATTGCCAGCCGGCCTCACCGCCCGGCACCATGCCCATCGCGGCGCCGATCGCGACGTCGCCGCACAGCAGGAACTTATAGTCGCCATACGCCCCCATCGGCATCGATCCCTGCTGTCGCCAGCCGAACCGGTCGACATAGAAGGCGATGGCGCGGTCGGGGTCGGGGGCCATCAGCTGGTTCCAGACGAAATGGCCCGGCGTCGCCTGATCGGCGGGCTGGAAGACGGTGCTGGTCGCGTCGCTTTCGCTGCGCATCAGATAGAGCGCGGCGTCTTGCGGGTCGGTGAGCATCGCGATGCGGCCGACGCCGGGGATGGTGGTCGGAGCCATGTGCTGCGTACCGCCGGCGGCGACGAAATCGGCGGCGGCGGCATCGACATCGTCGACCGCGACATAGCCGAGCCAGACCGGGGCGGGCATCCCCGGCGGCATCGCCATCAGCCCGCCGATCATCGCCCCGTCGGGGGCGACGAACAGCCGATAGTCCATGTCCGGCATGCCCGAATCCTGCACCTGCCAGCCGACGACGTCGGCGTAGAAGGTGGCCGCCGCGTCGATGTCGCTGGTCAGCAATTCATACCAGATGAAGTCGCCCTGCCGGTTCATGCGTCCGCTCCCATGCGTTGATCGAAAACGGGTAAGAAGCCGCCATAGACCATGCGGCGGCCGTCGAACGGCATGTCGCGATCGGCCATGCGCGGGTCGGCCATCACCGCCTGCCACCCGGTGTTGCGCGCATCCTTCGACGGCCATTCGATCCACGAATAACAGGCGACCTCGCCGTCCTGCAGCGCGACGGCCCGCGCGAAATCGGTGTGTTTGCCCACGGGTACGTCGTCGCCCCATCCCTCGACCACGCGCAGCGCGCCGTGATCGCGGAACACCTGTGCCGATTCGGCGGCAAAGGCGATATAGGCGTCGCGGCCGGCGGCGGGGACCGGGGTCAGGCAGCCATCGACATAGCCGGGGGCGGTGTTTGTCCCATCGCTATCGCTGACCATGACCCCGTCGAACCCGCCATAGATCATGCGCTTGCCGTCGAAAGGCATGCCGAGCGCCGCCATCCGCGGATCGGCCATCATCGCCGCGCCGGCCGCATCGCGCGTCGCCCGATCGGGATATTCGATCCAGCTGAACAAGACGTCTTCGTCATCGGTCAGCGCGACCGCGCGGGCGAAATCGGTGTGGGTGCCGGCCGGTACGTCGTCCCCCCGGCATTCGACCAGCCGCGTCGCGCCAAGATCGGCAAAGATCGCCGCGGCCTGCGCGACATGGTGTTCATAAGCGGCGCGGTTGTCGCGCGGCACCGGGGTCACGAACCCGTCGATATAGGTCATGCTGCCGCCCCGTCGGCATGGGCGGCTTCGGCGGCGGCCATGTCCATGGTGAACGGTCCCCAGCCATGGCCGTCGAGATCCTCGAACGCGCGGCTGTACATGAAACCTTCGTCCTCGGGATCGTGGAGTTCGCGCCCACCCGCCGCCAGCGCGGCGTCGGTGATCGCGTCGACGGCGGCGCGGTCGTCGAACGACAACGCCAGCAGCACGCCGCTTTCGGTGCGCGGGTCGATGACCCGCTTGGGCGTGAAGGTGGCGTAGAAGTCGCGGTCGAGCAGCATGACGTGGATGTTGTCCGACCACGTCATGCCCGATCCGCGATCGTTCGAGAATCGCGGGTCCTGCACGAACCCGATCGCCTCGTAAAAGCGTGTTGCCGCCGGCACATCGGCGACCGCGAGGTTCACGAAAATCATCTTCGACATGGCACCCTCTCCCCGGTTTCCACGAATCACACTCCGTGTTGGGTGCGCCTTTCCCTTGCAAAAGCAACGACGAAGTTAGGCAAGGAACGCTGACCCAACCGCCGGGGCCGCGACGATGGCGGCGGGTGATAGCGGTCGGGGGGAACCGGGCGATGGCCGAACGGTTCACGACGCTGTTCCGCCTGCCGCCAACGGTTGAGTAGGCGGCCCCGATCGTCCTAAAGGACCCCGCGACGCTCCTGCCGGTGCGCCGACCGCGAAAGGCCCGCATGACCACCACCGATACCCCGCCCGAAGCCGCAACGACGATCCTGAGCGCTCCCGACCGGATGGTGAAGGCGCGCGACCTGTTCGGCATCGACAGCGATCTGGAAGTACCCGCCTTTTCGGTGGCCGACGAACGCGTGCCCGATGCCGATCCGGCCTATGTGTTCGATCCCGACACGACGCTGGCGATCCTTGCGGGCTTTGCGCACAACCGGCGGGTGATGGTGCAGGGCTATCATGGCACCGGCAAGTCGACGCATATCGAACAGGTCGCCGCACGATTGAACTGGCCGTGCATCCGCATCAACCTCGACGCGCATATCAGCCGTATCGACCTGATCGGGCGCGACGCGATCGTGCTGAAGGACGGGCAGCAGATCACCGAATTCCGCGAAGGGTTGCTGCCATGGGCGCTCCAGACGCCGACCGCTTTGGTGTTCGACGAATATGACGCCGGTCGCCCCGACGTGATGTTCGTGATCCAGCGCGTGCTGGAGACCGAAGGCAAGCTGACGCTGCTCGACCAGAATCGCGTGATCCGGCCCAACCCCTATTTCCGCCTGTTCGCGACGGCGAATACGGTGGGTCTGGGCGATACGTCGGGTCTGTATCACGGTACGCAGCAGATCAATCAGGGGCAGATGGACCGGTGGAACATCGTCGTCACGCTGAACTACCTGCCCGCCGCCACCGAAGCGCGGATCGTGCTCGCCAAGTCGGGCGAATATGACAAGGTCGGCGGCAAGGACGCGGTCGAAAAGATGGTGCGCGTCGCCGACATGACCCGTCGCGGATTCGTCAACGGCGATATCTCGACGGTGATGTCGCCGCGCACGGTCATCACCTGGGCGCAGAACGCGCTGATCTTCGGCGATGTCGGATTCGCGTTCCGGCTGTCGTTCCTGAACAAGTGCGACGAGGCGGAGCGGGCGCTGGTCGCCGAATATTATCAGCGGGTGTTCGGCAAGGATCTGCCCGAAAGCGTGGTGGCGAAGGCGTGATGTCGTCGTAGCCGTGCGTCGAGGCCCCTGGCGTACCCCCGCGCAGGCGGGGGTCCAGGGTTCCAAACGCGAACCGTTGTTCTGTTTGGCTCTGGACCCCCACCTGCGCGGGGGTACGGTGTCGGGCGTTTTGCACAGATTGCCTGCGCGGGTGCTTCTGTGAACTCGTGATCGAATGGTCGATACGGCGTGAGTTTCATTGACTCGCATGTCAGCAGGGCCCACCGTTTTTTCATGGCACATCAGCATCCGCTTGCCGTCGCGCCGGGCGACATCGACCATATGGGCCACGTCAACAACGCGGTGTACCTGTCGTGGGTGCAGGACGCGGTCGTCGCCTATTGGGAACGGGTCGCGCCGGCCGAAGCGGTGGCAAAGCATCTGTGGGTCGCGCTGCGCCACGAGATCACCTACCGCCGGCCTGCCTTCCTCGACGATACGATCGTCGCGACGGTGGTGGCGGAACGGGTCGAGGGGGTACGCGCCTATTTCTCGACGCTGATCAAGCGCGGCGAGGAAGTGCTGGTCGAGGTGCAGAGCACGTGGTGCTCGCTCGACGCCGCGACGAAACGCCCGGCGCGTCTGGCGCGCGACGTGGTGAACCGGTTCCTCCCCTAATTCCGATTTCGTTTTTTGCAATTGCGGTAAGAACCTGTGCAGTTGCGATACCGCGCTGCAACATGCACAACTCCGGCAACGAAACGACGCACGAGCGTCCATCCCAACCAGCCGGAGAAACATCATGCGCAGCTTTGCCGCCGCCGCCGCTTTTCGTGTCGCCCTCGTCGCAGCGGGCATGCTGATCCCGACGCTCGCCTCGGCGAACGAGATCGAGCGTGACGGCTACAAGTTCGACTATACCCGCAGCGTTGCCGACAATGGCGCGACGGTATTGTCGGGCACCGTCCTGACCAGCGGCGAGCCGTTCCGCCTCGAAGTGCGCGACCGCAACGTGTCGGGCGAAGTCGGTGGCCGTCCGGTCCGCTTCCGCATCGCCAAGCCGCTGTCGCCGGCGCAGCAGGTCGCTGCCCGCTAAGCGATCCGACCTCCACGGTCCGCGACGCCCGTCCCTGTAAAGGGGGCGGGCGTTTTGCGTTTGGGGATCAGTCGGGAGTGCGGATGACTTCCCACCGGCCGAGCGATTGGAACCCGGCCGACCGGGCGAGCGCGACCGATGCGTGATTGTCGGTCTGGCAGCGATATTGCGGCTCATGTCCCGACCCGACCGCATGGTCGGCGATCGCGGCGATGACAGTGCGGGCATGGCCGCGACCGCGCGCATCGGGCAAGGTTAGTACGCCGAGGTCGACAAGCGGACTTTCCCGCCATGGCACCATGCTGGCGGCGCAGATCAGGCGGTCGCCGTCGAAACTACCGAATACCGCCGCGTGATCGAATTCGACCCAAGCGTCGTCGCGGTCCTGCGGCGATGCCGATCGATAGAAGCGGTCGAAGGCATCGCGGTCGGCTTCGGTCAGGCGACGCACCGCGTCCGATGGTGCTTGCTCGAGGGGTCGATCGGCTGCGCGGTAGAACAGAAAGTCGGGGTCGTTCAGAACGATGCCGGAAGCTGCGAGTCGCGCGCGAACGTCCGGTAGCGGGAGTGGGTTGGCATCGAGCAGGCCAGCCCGCTCGGCGAGCGGCGGCTGGAGTGCAACTGCCGCCGTGCCGTCTTCGCGGGTCAGGATCATCGCTGCCCGAACCGTATCGAGTGAGGCATCGATCGTCAGCGACACCGCGCGATCATCGAACGCCTGCCGGCCGCCGCCGAACTGGTGTTGCCAATAAGCGAGGACGCGCAGCGGGATCATCGATACTCGATCCGCCACAGCCGGAGCGGCGACCCCTTGGGCAGCGCGACCGGGATCAGCCAGCCGGGCACCTTGTTATGGGCGAGCAGGTCGTAGAAGCCGCCCGGCGACCGCGCGCGATAGACGGTGGTTTCGGCCATGTTCGGGCAGGTCAGCAGATAGGTCGCGCCATGGCGGCGGGCGATGGTGCGGAAATTGTCCGGGTCGCCCTGAAACGCGTGATGCACGTCGAGGATCGCATCGCCGTTGCGGTGATAGGGGCCGGTGATGCCGTCATGATGGGTCGCGACGATCAGGCGCGGCCCCAGATCGACATGGGTGAACATCACCGCGGGGGGCAGGCGGTTCAGCGCCTGCAACGCGGGCAGGCTGGCGCAGCGGGCACCGGCGCGCAGTATCTGTTTCGTGCGGGCGTCCTGCGGCTTGATGCGGACATGGCTGGTCAGGCCGCTGTCCGGCAGCATCGACAGCAGCTTGCTGACCTGATCGACGAACAGGTTGCCGAGCAGGAGCAGCGAGATCACCGCCGCCGTGCCCAGCACCCGCACCGCCGCGCTCTTGCGCGACAGCAGCCACGGCACGACCACCCAGGCGAGCGCCACCGTTCCCGGAACCGCCAGCAGCTGCGCCGCCGGCCCCGAGCGGATCTGCCAGAACAGCATCGCCACCGCGAAGGTCGTGAACAGCGTCACGACCGCCCAGCCGACGAAATCGGCCGATCGGCGCGCGCGCCACGTGGCGAAGATCGCACCGAGCAGGCCGATGATCGGACCGGTCACGATCAGCAGGATGGTGCGGCCGGGCATGGTGTAGAGCGGTTTCGCCTCGCGGACGTTATTCAGCCAGGTGCGCGCCAGTTCCTCCGACACGCCCTCGGGCCGCGCGAGGCATTGCGGGAACAACGTCGCGAACGCACCGGCGAGCGCGCCGCCCGCGATCAGCGTCAGGATCAAGCGCAGCGGCCACGTTGCCGGCCCGATCCGGGCGATCAGCACCAGCAGCGCACCGCCCGCGACCACCGCCGACAGCCAGACCGGGGTCAGCGCATCGCAGCGCATCGCGTAATTGGCGTTGGAGGCAAAGGCGACGAACCCGATCGCGCTCGCGCCGGCTAGCGTCGCGCCATAGACGGTCAGCCGCCGCGCCTCCGCCCGGTCCCACACCCAGCACAACGCGACGATCGCGCCGGCCATCGCGCAATAGGGCAGGAGTTCGAGGCCGATGGTCAGCGACGCGGCCGAGGACAGGCCGACGACCATGCCGCCGCGGCCCTGCTTGCGATCGGCGATGCCGGCGACGGTCCAGGCGAGGCAAGCGAGCTGCCAGCCATGATGGTCGATGCGTTCGGGCATGAACATCAGCAACGTCGACGAACAGCCGAGCAGGAACAGCACCGCCAGCGGCCATGCGACCGGCGCGACCAGCCGCCGCACCGTCACCGACAGGGCGATCAGCGCCACCCCCATCGGCAGCAGCGGCGCGATGCCGACCGCCAGCTTTTCGGCCCAGACCGGCCCGGCAAAGGGTTTGAACAACAGGATCAGCCCGGCGATCGGCAGGTCGACCAGCCGCGACCAGTGGATGTCGAGCCCGCCCGGCGGGTTCAGCCGATATTGGCGCAAATCGTACCAGCCTTGCCCGCCCATCCATGCGCGGACCTGCATCAGCCGCATATTGTCATCGGTGTCGGACAGCGCCAGCCAGTGGACCGCATTCCACCGTTGCCACAGGAACCATGCCGCCATCACCACCCAGGCGAGCAGCAGCCAGCGCAGCCAGTGCCGGTCGAGGAAATGGCCCGTGGATGGAAGCCTGGTCAAAACTACTTTCCCCCGCGCCCGCCGCGATCTACGGCGGCTGTCCAGCCATGGTGGCAACAGCGGCGCTGTATCGGATGGCGCGCAAAGGACAAGGGTGGGCACGCGGGTGATCGCGCGGATCGAACGACTGATACCGGACGGGGTGCTGGGCCAATTGATCCGGTTCGGCATCGTCGGCGGGCTGTCGACGGTGATCTATGCGATCGTGTATCTGCCGCTCGTCGCCTATGTGCTGCCGACCGGCTATGCGTTCGTTGCGGTCGTGCCGGCGTTCATCGTCGCTGCCGCCTTCGGCTGGATCGCGCATGGCCGGTGGAGCTTTCGCGACCATGGCACGCGGTCGGGCGGTGCCGAACAGCCGATGAAGTTTCTGGCGGTGCAGGGGTTCGGCATGGTGCTGAACGGCCTGTTCACGTTCGGGCTGGTCGATCTGGCGGGCATGGCGCACTGGGTGCCGCTGGTCCCGGCGGTGCTGGTCACGCCCCTTGCTACCTTCGCGCTCAATCGTTCATGGGTATTCGGATAAGATGGACCGCATCGTTTACGACCGCATGGCGGCGCACGACTCGACGCACTGGTGGTATCGCGCGCGGCGCGAGATTTTGGCGGACTATGTCGAACGCTATGCCGGGTTGCAGCCGGGCGCGCGCATCCTCGAAATCGGGTGCGGCACGGGGCATAATTTGCCGATGCTGGGCAGTTTCGGCACGGTCGATGCGATCGAGATCGATCCGGCGGCGCGCGAGATCGCCAGCGAGCGGCTGGGCAAGCCGGTCGGCACCGCGCCGCTGCCGACGCTCGCCGGGGTCAGCGCGCACTATGACATGATCGCGGTGCTCGACGTGGTCGAGCATATCGAGGACGACGTCGCGACGTTTCGCGGCATGGCCGATCGGCTGGCACCGGGCGGCAAGATTTTGGTCACGGTGCCCGCGCATCAATGGATGTGGAGTGCGCACGACGTGGTGAACCATCATCACCGCCGCTATTCGAAGGCGACGCTGGCCAAGGCGATCGCCGACGCGGGCCTGAAGCACAATGGGTTGCGCTATTTCAACTCGCTGCTGTTTCCGGCGGCCGTCGCCGCGCGGGTCGCGGGCAAGATTCGCGGCAAGGACGACAGCGACGATTCGCCACCGCCCAAGATTCTGAACACGGCATTCGAGGCGATCTTCCGGCTGGAACGGCATCTGCTGGGGCGCGTGCCCATGCCGCCGGGGCTGTCGATCGTAACGCTGGTGACGAAGTAGGAGCGACCCCGGTTCAAGCCGGGAACGCTGCGAAGGTGCCGATCGCCGACCCTTGAACGTACCCCCGCGCAGGCGGGGGCCCAGGATCACGATCACAAACAGTTGTTTTGCGGGGCTCTGGACCCCCGCCTGCGCGGGGGTACGTGGGGCCACGTGCACGACGTTCGCAGGCGTCTCGGTCAGAGCCGGGGTGAGGAGGGGCCGTAGCTGCCCTTCTTTTCGAGTTATCGTTGGTATGACGGATCAACTTCGCCGACGTAGCAAGCGGGGAACGCCCCAGACCACCAACCAGCCGCATAATCCAGCGAGCAGCGCATTGGCTTCGCGTGAGCCGATCGTGATTTGCCACCGGTCGAGCAGCAACAGCAGCAGATAATAGGCCAACCCGGTCAGGACGCTGCAGAACAGTATCATGCGCATGGTGCTCGTCCCAATTGGCTCACCCTACCCCCGTCGGAACCACCGGAACTTCGGTCCCGCCGATTGCAGCACCCCGCGCCGGAACAGTCGCGCGCCGATCACGATCGTGATCGCCACCCACAGCAATTGCCACGCCAATGCGGCGATGTGCGGCCACCATTCGCCGCTGGTCGCGGCGCGGGCGGCCATGGCGAAGGGGCTGCTGAACGGGAAGACTTCGGCGGCCAGCGCGATCCAGCTGCCCGGCCGGCTGATCGCGGCGAACGCGAAGCCGAACATCGCCATCTGAAAGATGGTGATCGGCAGCGTCAGCATCTGGATTTCGCGCGGTGTCGATGCCTGCGCGCCGACGGTCAGGAACACCGAGCCGAGCAGCATATAGGCCATGGCAAAATACAGGATGTAGAGCAGCAGGAACCCCGGAAAACCGATGGCGGGGGCGATGTCGGTCAACCCGGAGACCAGCTGGGGCGGCAGCAACCTGCCGATATTGGCACCGACGGCGGCCCAGAAGGCGAGGAACAGCACCGCCACGCCGAACATGCCGAGCAGCTTGCCGAGGAACACCGATTCGAGCGGAACGGCGGCGGCCAGCACCTCGATCACCTTGTTCGATCGTTCCTCCGCCATCGTGCCGACCGCCTGTCCGGCCAGCATCAGCGTGACGACGAACAGCGTCACTACCGCGAAGAATCCGGCGGCTTTCTTGCCGCCGAGCGACGTGCTGTCGCGCTCGATCCGGGTGAATACCGGCGTCGACAGGCGCGCGTCGCCGAGGTTGGCACGTTGGTCGCGCACCGCTTGTTCGGCCAGCCCCGCCAGATAGGGGGCGGTCGTCGACACCAGGCTGGCATGGATCAGCTGCGGCCGGTCGAGCGGGCCATATAATACGGCCGGCACGTCGACATCGGGATCGGACAACAGCGCGCGTGCCTGAACCGCCGGATTGGCGTCCGGCGCGACGATCGCCAGCGTCGGCGGGCCGCTGTCGCGCGGGATGCTGGGACGGATCAGCGCGTCGGCGGTGCGCAGTCGCCGGGCGTCGGCGGGCGTGGCGATGGCGTAGATGCGGACCTTGTCCTCCGCGCTCTTGCCCACCGTCGCCGCGCCGATGCCGCCGATCGCGCCGAAACTGGCGAACAACAGCGGGGCGAGCAGGAAGACGAGGAACATCGGCGTCATCACCGTGGCGATGAAGTCGCGGCGGGCGATGGTCAGCGTCTGGCGGATCAGCCGGCTCATGCTGCCCGCTCCGCATCCGCTTCGCCGACGATCCGGACGAAGGCGTCGTGGAGCCCCGGTCGTTCGATCGACAGCCCCGCTATGCCATAGCCCGCGTCGATCAGCCGCACCAATATCCCCTCGATCCCTTCTGCCGGCAGGGTGAAGCGCCACCCGCCGCGTTCTTCGTGCGCATCGCCCGGCAACAGTGCGGCGATGCCGGGGGCCGGGCGGTGCGGCACATAATGCGCCTTCATCGGCAACATCGCGCGGGCATCGTCTACCGTCCCTTCGAAGCGGCGCTTGCCGCCGGCGATGATGCACAGCCGGTCGCACAGCCGTTCGGCATGCGCCATGACGTGCGTCGAGAACAGGATCGTCGCCCCGCGGTCGCGCTCGGCGCGGATCAGCGCCTCCAGCCGTTCCTGATTGACCGGATCGAGCCCGGAAAAGGGTTCGTCGAGGACGAGGAATTCGGGCTGGTGGACGACCGATCCCAGCAGCTGGACGAACTGCGCCATCCCCTTCGACAGCTTGCGGATCTTGCTGTCGATCGCATGGCCCAGGCCCGCCTGTTCCAGCATCACCGCCGCGCGCTTGCGCCCGACCGACCAGTCGAGCCCGCGCAGCGCGCCCATGAACGCAATCGCCTCGCGGGCCTTCATGCCCGGATACAGGCCGCGTTCCTCGGGCAGATAGCCGACCCGGTCGGAGGCATCGCGCGGTGCCGCGCGACCCAGCAGGGTGCGATGTCCTTCATCGGGTTCGATAATGCCGAGCAACATGCGCAGCGTCGTCGTCTTGCCCGCGCCATTGGGACCGAGCACGCCGTATACCGCGCCGTAGGGCACGTGCAGATCGATGCCGTCGACGACCCGCCGGTCGCCGAAGCGTTTGACCAGTCCGTCCGCGCTCAGCGCCCAATTTCCGTCCGGCAAACGAGATCCCCCTGAACGTCGCCCTTTAGCGCGCGTCGGATAGAGGGTAGCGGGGGGAGGTGACCGGAGACAAGGGCCAGCCGAGCGATATCGTCGCGCGTATTCGTGCCAAGGCGGCCGAATGCGGGTTCGTCGCGTGCGGCATCGCCCGTGCCGACGCCGCCCCGCGCACCGCCGAACGCCTGCGGGAGTGGCTGGACGAAGGGCGGCACGGGTCGATGATCTGGATGGAGGAGCGTAGCCAACAGCGCGGATCGCCCGCCGCGCTGTGGAGCGAGGTGCGGTCGGTGATCGCGCTGGGCATGAGCTATGCCCCCGCCGTCGATCCGCTGGCGCTGGCCGAGGTCGGGGATCGGGGGCGCATCTCGGTCTATGCGCAGGGCAGCGATTATCATGACGTGGTCAAGAAGGCGCTGAAGGCGCTCGGTCGTTGGCTGGCGCAGGAATCGGGCTGCGACCTGAAGGTCTTCGTCGATACCGCGCCGGTGATGGAAAAGCCGCTGTCCGAAGCGGCGGGGCTGGGGTGGCAGGGCAAGCACACCAATCTGGTCAGCCGCGACCATGGCAGCTGGCTGTTCCTTGGCGCGATCTATACCACGCTCGATCTGGCCCCCGATGTCGCGGCGCGCGACCGGTGCGGATCGTGCGATGCGTGCCAGCGGGCCTGCCCGACCGATGCGTTTCCCGCGCCGTACCGGTTGGATGCGCGGCGCTGCATCTCGTATCTGACGATCGAACATGCCGGACCGATCCCGGTCGAGCTTCGCGCGGGCGTGGGCAACCGCATCTATGGCTGCGACGATTGTCTGGCGGTGTGTCCGTGGAACAAGTTCGCCGATGCGGCCGCCGCCAACCGCGCCTTTGCCGGACGGGCGGAGTTCGCCGCGCCCCGGCTGGCCGACCTGATCGTGCTGGACGATGCCGGGTTTCGCGAGGTGTTTCGCGGATCGCCGATCAAGCGGATCGGGCGCAACCGGATGGTGCGCAACGCGCTGATCGCGGCGGGGAATAGCGGCGATCGTGCGCTGGTCGAACCGGTGCGGGCGGCCTGTGGCGATGCCGATGCGGTGGTGCGCGATGCGGCGGAATGGGCGCTGGCGCGGCTGGAGTCCGTTTGAAAATGCGTTGAGACGCATTTCGCGGCACCGGCCCGCTCCCCCACCCCACCACCCACGGCAGTATAATTGCATGGGTGGTGGGGTGGGGGAGCGGGCCGGTACCGCCTCGAAGCTCGCGCTCGCGCGAGCTTCCAAACAGACTCTTACGCCGCGTGCGCCAGTTCGGGTGCGTCGAGCCATTCGATGCGGTTCCGCCCGCTGCGTTTCGCGCGGTACATCGCTTCGTCGAGGCAGCGGAGCAGCGGTGCCGCGTCGGTGGGCGTGCGGGTGAGGTAGCAGGCACCGATGCTGGCAGTCGCGTGGATCGCGGTGCCGTGCCAGTCGACGCGCTGCGCGACGATCGCGCAGCGCAGTCGTTCGGCGGCATCCTGCGCGGCGGCGCGATCGGGTGCGGACAAGAGGACCGCGAATTCCTCACCGCCCAGCCGCCCGCACAGATCGTTTCCGCCGCACGCGTCGCGCAGCGTGGCGGCAGCGGCGCACAGCACCGCATCGCCCGCCGGATGGCCATATTGGTCGTTGATCGCCTTAAAATGGTCGAGGTCGAGCCACAGCAGCGCAAGGCCGTCGCCCGGCAGCGGGTTCAGCGTCAGCCGTCGCTGCAACTGCTGTTCGAACGCGCGGCGGTTGAGCAGGCCGGTCAGCCCGTCATGATCGGCCGCGTGGCGCAACTGGCGCAGCAGCGCGTCCTGTACCGCCATCGCGCTGCTGATCGTCAGCGGTACGAGGACGAGGAAGGCGACCGCGATCCGCACCGACAGCACCAGCCGGGGGATCGCCATGTCCTGCCCGATCGCGACGAGACCGAGGCCGATGGTAATGAGGCAGCCGGTGCCGAGCAGCATCGTCAGCACCGCGGTGATCGCGACCGGGTAGGTGAGCGCACACAGCAGCAAGGCGGGCATCGGGAACATGATGCTGCCCGGCCCGTCGAACTGCACTGCCGCGACGCACGACACGATCAGCGCAGCCGCCGGCCAGATCGGCGGTTCGGCGATTCGCGGTGGCTGGGCATCGGGGTGGCGCAGCGTCAGCAGGACCGGCAGCACGACCAGATAATTGACCAGCTCGCTCGCCGGCCATGTCATCAGCGTCTGGCTGGCCGATCCGCCGAATTCGACCACGACCAGCACCGCGCCGATCAACGCTGCGACGAAGCATGCCGGGATCAGCCCCGCAAGGATGCGCAGCACCGAATGAATGCGCTCAAGCCGCAGGTCGGCGGGATCGAGCCGTCGCAACGCCACCGTCGCCGCGAAGGTGCCAGCGGTATTGGCGAGCGCGAAGAACGCGGACAGCCCCATATTGCGGTCGAACAACAGGTCGGTGGCAACGAAGCCGACAAACGCGCCGGCCCAGCCCGACGGCCGGAACAGGCGCGGCACCCGCAGCATCAACCCGACAAGGATCGCGTTGGCGGGCCAGAAGGCGACCGAAAAAGCGTGACGCGTCAGCAACCCGATCAGCGCCCCGCCTGCTACCATGGCCGCGACCAGCAAGAAACAGCGCAGCGCCGCCCCGCCGGGTACGGCACGCGCCGATATCGGCAGGGGCAGGGCGGAGGACGACATGGCCGGGAACGCTACGCCGCAGAGATGAAGAATCGGTAACCCTTTACGTCAGCCCGCTCTCCCGACGGACGCTCGCCAGTTCGGCATTGCGCCGGCCCTGCAGGTGCGCCCAGTCGCGAAACGTCCAGTCGCCGCCCCAGATCAGCCCCTCGGCCTTCCCCGCCGCGCCCAGCGCACGGAAGAAGACATGGCATTCGGGCTCGGTCCAGTACCAGCGGTCGTCGACCAGATCGGCGGCCCATGCGGCGGGCAGGCCGTCGGGCGTCTGCGCGTTGTGGAAACTGAAGCCGACCTGCGTCACCCCCTCGCGCAGCAACCGCCGCTGAACCGCGACCGATCGCCAGCCATAGACGATGGTCGGGCGCAGACCGTCGCGCTTCAGCGCAGCGATCACGCGGACGATGCGGCTGCGGAAGCGGGGATGGAGGCTGGCGAGCTTGCGCTCCTGTGGCCAGTTGCGACTGTCGCCGTCCCATGTCGCGCGCGCATTGGTTAGATGGGCGATGGTCTGCCCGCCGGGATCGATCCGGCCATCGGCTTCCACGCCGAACCGGTCCTGCGCGGTGCGGATCGCGGTAATCAGGCGCAGCCCGGCAAGGCCATCGACCGCGCCGGGATCGATGCCGATCCGCAGCAGCAGCCATTGAATGGCACGGACATCGTCCACGCGATTGGTGCCGTCCTCGCCGACGCTCGCTTCAATCATCGTTTCCGCTCCCCGTTGCCGTGGTTCGGGGTGGCAAGCGAAATCCTACATCGCAAGCCGGATCATTTCGTCCGTGCCCGTGCCGCATCGACCTGACCGCGCAATGCCAGCGTGCGGTCGGCCAGTGCAGGGGCGTTCAGCGCGATCGGTCCGCCCTGGCGATATTGGCGGTTGAGCCGGTCGATGATCGCGCTCTGGACCAGCAGTTCCCGCGCCTCGGCCCGGGTCAGGTCGCCGCGGCGTCGTCCGTCGCGGATCGACCGGTTGATATCGCCCAGATCGCTGGCGACCAGCGACGTGGCCGGCGGGGGCACCGGCACCTCGCGCACGGCGGATCGGCCTCCGTCCCAGATTTGTGCGCCCACGGGTGCAGCGAAGATCAGCAACAGGAACGGAAGGGCGGCACGCATCGGCATTCCTCCATCGACACCTGATCCTAACCGGGATGCGGCATCCGCGCCATCCGGCTTTTCCAACCGCGTCGCATGGAGTAACGCAGCCGCCCATGATCCGTCCCGCGCTCTCCATCGTCGTCCCCTGTTATAACGAGGCCGCGTGCCTCGACACGCTGCATGCCCGCATTTCGGCGGCGGCGCAGGCGGTGGTGGGCGACGATCACGAGATCGTTCTGGTCAATGACGGGTCGCGCGACCAAAGCTGGGCGGTGATGGAACGGCTGGCGGCGGCCGATCCGCGGCTGGTCGCGATCAACCTGTCGCGCAATCACGGGCATCAGCTGGCACTCACCGCCGGGCTGGACCTGTGCGCGGGCGAACGCATCCTGATCATCGATGCCGATCTGCAGGACCCGCCCGAATTGCTCGGGCCGATGCTGGAGACGATGGCGGCCGAGGGGGCCGACGTGGTCTATGCCGTACGGCGCAAGCGCGAGGGCGAGACCTTCTTCAAGAAACTGACCGCCGCCGCCTTCTACCGCGTGCTCGACCGGGTGACCGATACGCCGATCCCGCTCGATACCGGCGATTTCCGGTTGATGACGCGGCGGGCGCTCGACGCATTCCTGAGCCTGCCCGAACAGGCGCGCTTCATCCGCGGCATGGTGGCGTGGGTCGGATTCCGGCAGGTGCCGTTCCCCTATGACCGCGACGAACGGCTGGCGGGCGAGAGCAAATATCCGCTGGGCAAGATGATCGGGTTCGCGCTGGACGCGGTGACCGGCTTCTCGACCGCGCCGCTGCGCCTTGCCAGTCATTTGGGGCTGGTGCTGACCGCGCTGTCGCTGCTGCTGTTCGCCTATATCGCGATCGGCTGGTTGTCGGGCAGCGCGGTGCAGGGGTGGACGTCGACGATGCTGGTCGTCGTGTTCCTCGGCGCGGTGCAGATGTTCGTGCTGGGGATGATCGGCGAATATCTGGGGCGGCTATATGTCGAGTCGAAACGGCGGCCGCTGTATTTGGTCGCCGACGTCGCCGGGCCGGTGAAGGGGCGGGCGAGCCTTGGCTATCGTTCGGGTGATCGGGGCGAGGTCACCGTGTCTCCGATTTTGCCGGATCAGCAGTAGAAGGCTGGTTCACGCGGAGGCGCGGAGGCGCGGAGAAGGAAGAAGAGAGTTTTCGCGCAGAGGCGCAGAGGCGCGGAGGGGTTGCGTTGGGGCCATCTCCCGCGATCGGGAGACCTCATCTCTGGCAGCAAAGAGCGATAAAGCCGCTTTCGCGGCGTGACTTGCCCGAGTTCGCAACGCCTCTGCGCCTCTGCGCCTCTGCGCGAAAACTCTCTTCTTCTCGTCTCCGCGCCTTCGCGTGAAAACAAACTTACCCAGCGCCAACCTCGCCCAGCAACCAGGACCGGATCGCGCTCGCGAGGTTGGGCGGATCGTCGCCCTCGATCCGCACCGCGTCGATCGCCGCGACCAGTGCCGATAGCGGCAGCGACCGTCGTGTCGCCGCCGCCTCCAACGCGGTCCAGAAGCCGGGTTCGAGGCTGATCGAGGTCGCGTGGCCGGCGATGGTGATCGACCGTTTGACCGGCCCGCGAAAGCCGCCGGGCGGGGCGGTCGGCTTCATGGCGTGTCGAAGAGCGACGCCAACTGCTCGATCATCGTCCCCGCCAACTGCTCGGCGTCCATGATCGTGACGGCGCGGGCATACCAGCGGGTCACGTCATGGCCGATGCCGATCGCGACCAGTTCGACCGGCGACTTGCCTTCGATCCACGCGATCACCTGTCGCAGATGCCGTTCCAGATAGCTGCCCGAATTGACCGACAGCGTCGAATCGTCGACCGGCGCGCCATCGGAGATGACCATCAGCACCTTGCGGTCCTCGGGTCGCGCCAGCAGACGGCCATGCGCCCAGAGCAGCGCCTCGCCGTCGATATTTTCCTTCAGCAGCCCTTCGCGCATCATCAGACCGAGCGACTTTTTGGCGCGGCGCCACGGTTCGTCGGCCTGTTTGTAGACGATGTGGCGGATGTCGTTGAGGCGACCGGGCTGGGGCGGGCGACCGGCGGCGAGCCACGATTCGCGGGCTTGCCCCCCCTTCCACGCGCGCGTCGTGAAGCCGAGAATCTCGACCTTCACCCCGACGCGCTCCAGCGTGCGGGCAAGGATGTCGGCGCTGATCGCGGCGATGCCGATCGGGCGGCCGCGCATCGACCCCGAATTGTCGATCAGCAGGGTGACGACGGTGTCGCGAAATTCGGTATCGCGCTCGATCTTGTAGCTGAGCGACTGCGCCGGGTTGATGACGACGCGCGCCAGCCGCGCGGCATCGAGCATCCCTTCTTCCTGATCGAAGTCCCATGACCGCGATTGTTGCGCCATCAACCGGCGTTGCAGCCGGTTGGCGAGCTTCGTCACCACCCCCTGCAGCTGCACCAGCTGCTGGTCGAGATAGGCGCGCAGCCGTTCGAGTTCGTCGGCTTCGCACAATTCGGTCGCGGCGATCACTTCGTCATATTTGGTGGTGAAGGCACGATATTCGAATTGCGCGTTCAGGTCGGCGAAGGGGCGGTTCGGCCGGACGGGCATCATGCCACCTTCGTCCTCGCCATCGGCCATGTCGTCGCCTTCGGCGTCGATGTCCTCGGACAGGTCGTCGGACTGACCATCGGACTGTTCGTCGCTGCGATCCTCGCCGCGTGCCTCGACCTGACCTTTGCCGCCCTGCTGTTCGCCCGAATCGTCGCCGTCGTCCTCGGGGGTCTGTTCGTCTTCCCCTTCCGAATCGTCGCCGCCGTCATCGGCCTGTTCGGGCTCGATCTCGCCCTCGACCAGTTCGAGGTCCTCGAGCAGGCGGGTGATGCCGCGCGCGAAGGCGGCCTGATCGGCGACCAGTCCGGCAAGGTTGTCGAGCTGCGCGCCGGCGCGCTGTTCGATCCAGTCGGTGATGAGCGCCATGCCCGGCGCGGCCGCAGCGGGCGGGGCACGACCGGTCAGCCGTTCGCGCACCAGCATCTGCACCGCGGTCGACAGCGGCACTTCGGCGCGGGTGCGGGCGCGGGTGATCGGGTCGGAGCGCATGCGCATGGTCAGCGCATGGTCGAGATTGTCGGCGATGCCGTCATAACCGGCCGACCCCAGCGCATCGATCCGCGCCTGTTCGACCGCGTCATAGACCGCGCGCGCCACTGCATCGCCCGGCGCGGTCCGGGCGTGGAGCGCGGCATTGTGATGGCGCATGCGCAACGCGAAGCCGTCGGCATGGCCGCGCGCCTCGGCCACCTGATCGGCGGGCAGCGCGCGGGCGGGCATCGGCACCTTGATATGCTTGCCCGACGCGGTCGGCGCGTCGGCGGTAAACGCCAGTTCGACCTCGGGTTCGTCGGCGATCGCGCGCGACGTGCCGCGCAGGACGTCGCGAAACCGGTCGAGCGGGGATTCCTGTGCCATGGCTGTGCTTTGGGGATTGCTCGCCGCAAGGGCAAGGGGAGAAGCTCCTCCCCGGTACGGCGAGGGGGACCGCGCCCCCAGGGCGGGGTGGAGGGGGCGGGCCACGAACGCAACCGTTCCGTATGCCGACACCCCCCTCCACCAGCTTCGCTGGTTCCCCTCCCCGTGCCGGGGAGGAAGTTAGTGCCAATCCTCCCCACATCGTGGGGAGGGGGACCATGCGCAGCATGGTGGAGGGGGAGGGCCGCTAACGAAGCCGTTGCGTCTGGGGCGACGCCCCTCCACCACGCCCTGCGGGCGCGGTCCCCCTCCCCATGGAATGGGGAGGATTTGGTCGCGCCAACGCCTACCGGGGATCTAGCCGCGTTCCGCCTTGTTCACCGCATCGGCCGCACGCAGGCCGGCAAGCAGTTTCATCAGATGCGCGGCGTCGCGCACCTCCACGTCGATGGTGTTGGTGTGGAAGGTCGTGTCGCGATTGTCGAGCCGTAGCCCGAGGATGTTCGCGCGGTGGCCGCCGATGACGGTCGCCACCGCACCCAGCGCGCCGGGTTCGTTCTTCAGCGTGACCGCGATGCGGGCGGTGGCACCTTCGGCATTGTCGCCCCACGTCAGATCGATCCAGTGATGCGGGTCGATCGCCTCGATCGTCTCGCAGCCGATTTCATGCACCTCGAACCGGCCGTCGCCGCGGCGGATGCCGATGATGCGGTCGCCCGGCACCGGGTGGCAGCAGGTGGCGAGGTCGTAGCCGACGCCGGCGGTCAGCCCCTTGATCTCGATCGGTGCGCGCTGCGCCGGGATCGGTTCGATCTTCGGGTCGGCGATGGCCCCGGGCATGACCGCCTCCATCACCGCTTCGTCGGTCAGCTTGCCGTGCGCCAGACATTCGAACAGCGTCGCTTCGTCGGCGATCTTCAGCCGCTTCAGCCCTTCCGCCAGCGCGTCGACGCCGGGCGGGACCGGCAGGCGCGCGATCAGTTCCTGATACAGCCGCTTGCCGAGCGCCGCCGTCTCGTCGCGTTCGCGTAGGCGGATATAGCGGCGGATGGCGGCGCGGGCCTTGCCGGTGATCGCGAAGTTCAGCCAGTTGGCCTGCGGACGCTGCGCCTTCGACCGCAGGATCTGCACCTGATCGCCGTTCTTCAGTTCGGTGCGTAAGGGAACGACGCCGCCATTGACCTTCGCGCCCACCGCCTGATCGCCGAGATCGGTATGCACCGCATAGGCGAAATCGATCGGCGTCGCGCCCTTGGGCAACTGATGCAGTTCGCCCTTGGGCGTGAAGGCGAAGATGCGATCGGCATACATCGCCATGCGGGTATGTTCGAGCAGCTCTTCGGGACTCTCGGCATTGTCCAGGATCTCGACGAGGTCGCGAATCCAGCGGACCTGCGTATCGGGGCGCACCGCATCCTGCTTGTATGCCCAGTGCGCCGCCAAGCCGAACTCGGCCTGCGCATGCATCTCGCGGGTGCGGATCTGCACCTCGATCCGCATGTTTTCGGCATGGATGACGGCGGTGTGCAGCGATCGATAGCCGTTGCGCTTGGGCGTCGAGATATAATCCTTGAACCGCCCCGGCACCATCGGCCAGCGCCGATGGATGATGCCGAGCGCGCGGTAGCATTCCTCTTCGCTGTCGACGATCGCGCGGAAGGCGACAATGTCCGACAGTTGTTCGAGGGTGACGTGGCGCTCCGACATCTTGCGCCAGATCGAATAAGGATGCTTGCGCCGGCCCGATACTTCGGCAGTAATGCCGTGACGGTCGAGCATCGTCTTCAGGTCGCCGCCGATCTTGGCGACACGGTCGCCGCCGCCTTCCTCCAGTTGTTCGAGGCGGCGGGTGATCGATTCATATGCCTCGGGTTCGATCTCGCGAAATGCCAGCGTCTGCATTTCGTTCATGAACTCGTACATGCCGATCCGCTCGGCGAGCGGCGCGTAGATATCCATCGTCTCGCGCGCGATCCGCTTGCGCTTCTCGGGCTTCGCGATGTGATGGAGCGTGCGCATGTTGTGCAGCCGATCGGCCAGCTTCACCAGCAGCACACGGATGTCGTCGGACATGGCGAGCAGGAACTTGCGCAGATTCTCGGCGGCGCGCTCGTTCTCGGTCTGCGCCTCGATCTTGCTGAGCTTGGTCACGCCTTCGACCAGTCGCGCGACGTTGACCCCGAACTTGGCCTGGATTTCCTCGTGCGTCGCCACGGTATCCTCGACCGTGTCGTGCAGGATCGCGGTCGCGATCGTCTCGTCGTCGAGGTGCAGGTCGGTCAGGATGCCGGCCACCTCGATCGGGTGGCTGAAATACGGGTCGCCCGATGCCCGCTTCTGGCTGCCATGCGCGTGCATCGAAAAGACATAGGCGCGGTTCAGCAGCGCCTCGTCCGCGTCCGGGTCGTAGGTCTTGACCCGCTCCACCAATTCATACTGCCGCAGCATGCGATCTAGATGGAGCGGGCCGGGGCGGCTTTGCAACCGTTTTCGCGTCGATCAGGCACCTTTGGCGCGGATGTTGCATTTTGCGAGTTGTTCCGGCGGAAATGCGGTGCCGTTGGCGGTGAAGGCGGCAAGCGGGCCGAGCTGCGCGGCGGCGAGCTGGCACATGGTCAGGTGGCTGCCCTCGCCGCGCGGGGTGGCGCAACGCTCGGCCGAGCATTTCCACAGCGTGCTGCGGGTCAGGATCGTGTCGACGGCCGGCGCGGTCGCCGGCACGGCGCTGTAGCCGCGGTTCGGCTGTGCTGCGGCGGCGAAGGGCAGGGTCAGCGCAGCGGCGGTTAGCAGGGCGAGCATCTTCATGGGCAACGGCTCCATCTCGAATTAAGGTGTGCTGCGCCTAATCTACATGAATGTAAGTTGCAAGTTGCGATGTTTGCTGCGGTAGCGAGAGAAGTGCTATTCCTTTGCCCGTCGTCATGCGCTAGAATCGGAGCGGATGATGACCGTCCTTCGAGAACCGCTACGCGACCTTGCCAATCAGTGCAGCCTGCCCGCCGCGCTGGAGGCGATGGGCGAACGCTGGTCGTTCCTGATCCTGCGCGCATCGTTCAACGGGTTGTCGCATTTTGAAGAGTTCCAGTCGGAACTCGGGATCGCGCGCAACATCCTCGCCAACCGGCTGTCGCGGCTGGTCGGGCACGGCATCCTCGAACGGCGCGCCGTCGAGAGCGATCGTCGCAAGATCGAATATCGCCTGACCGAAAAGGGCTATGCGCTGCAACCGACCATGGTCGCGCTGCGGCAATGGGGTGAGCGGTGGGAAACCGGCGTGGCGGCGACGCCGGTACTGGTCGACGCCCGCGACCATCGCCCGGTGCAGCCGGTTGCGGTGTGCAGCCATGACGGGCGGGTGCTGGGCAAGGGCGATCTGATCTGGTCGCTTGAGGAAGACGTGGTCCGCGACTGACCGGCCCGGTCGGTCGCCAAGGAGGTCAGCTCGCCGGCAGGGTCGGGGCGTCGGTGGTCGCGGCGGGATCGGCGCGATGGCCCCAGCGGACCAGCGACCATGCGCGCTCGTGGAAGTAGAACAGCGTAATCTTGGTCAGTACTTCGGTTCCGGCGATCGCCCCGGCCAGCTTCGCCGAGCCCGAGAACAACAGTCCCAGCAGGAAGGTGTCGATCGATCCGACCGTCCGCCACGACACCGCCTTCACGAAGCTGCGCGGATGGCTTTCCAGACCCTTGAACACGAACATGACGCCGACGCTCCCACCGCGGTGGATCGCGGTACGGCGCGAAGCTGCGGCAATCGATCGCAGCGGCGTAGCGAGATTATGTTCTGACGGACGAAGTGCCGCTTGTCACAGCAGCCGGATCAGCATCAGCAACAGCCCGAGCATCGACGCGAGCCACGCCATGCTGCGCACATAGGGCACGCCGAACAGATAGAGCGGATGATAGACGATGCGCGCCGCGAACCACAGGATCGCGCCGGTCGCGCCCAGCCCGCCGGTACGGCCGCTGACCGCCAGCGCGAGCGCCAACGCGATGAAGGCGGGATAGCTTTCCTTGAGATTGTCGAGCGCGCGCTGCGCCCGGCCGGCCATTACCCCCTTGGGCGCATTGTCGCCGTCGCGGGGGCCGGCATTCCATTTCGTGCCCCGCTCCCTGGTCGCGAACCGGCCTTGCAGCAGGATCGCGATGGTCAGCAGCACCACCGACCAGCCGAGCAGGGTGAGTTCGATCGGCAAATTGGTCATCGGCGCGCTCCGCTGTGGTTGTGCGCTATAGCGATGGGTGTGGGCGCGGGTTCCATGAGGGACGCTCCCCTCCCTTGAACAAGGGGACTGTTTACACGAGGCGCGTTTTGGATTCTTCTGTGTTCCTTTGATTTGGGACGGGGAGGATAGGATGCGTTGTCCAGCGTGCGAGGGGACCGA
>NZ_LMKP01000025.1 GCF_001421715.1 Sphingomonas sp. Leaf22 | reverse complement strand
CCGCTTCAACCGCCGAACCAAACGCGCTTCCAAGACCCAACAAATGCTCGAGATCACCCTCGACATCTTCCTCGCCAGAAAACGCCTACAGAGTCCGAAGTGAACACTCCCCGAAACTACGGAGCCATCGTGCCGCGTCGCATACGCGTTGGATACCGAACGCGTCCGGAAAAGCGGGGCGTCCTGTCGTTTCGCTGTTTCCTATGCATGGATCGTGCCGTTCGTACCGGCACCCGGCGCACCCAGACGATGCGCCATGGCGCGAGTGACGGGGCTCGAACCCGCGACCTCCGGCGTGACAGGCCGGCGCTCTAACCAACTGAGCTACACCCGCTCTCTAGCGAGGAGGCGGGCTTTACGGAGCAGTGCCGGGGCTGTCAACGGCGCTGTTGCCATTTGGCGCATTTCGTTGCGCGGGCGGCACGTCCTGCACCAGCGTGCCGTGTTCGAACAGGAAACCGGCAATGTCGGGTTTGCCGGCACCCTTCAGCACCGTCTGGATGATGATGAGCAACGGCACCGCCAGCAATGCGCCGGGCGTACCCCATACCCAGCCCCAGAAGCTGAGCGTTATCAGGATCATCAACGGATTGATGGTCAGGCGATGCCCGACGACCAGCGGAGTGATGACGTTCGCCTCCACCAGATGCGCGCCGACCATGATCGCAGCGGGCAGCAACGCCCACCAGATATCGGTGAAGGTCATCAGCCCGCCGACCGCCAGCAGCAACGCGGCAAAGATCGGGCCGAGATAGGGCACATAGTTGAGCAGCGCGACGAGGCCGCCCCACATCAGCGGCGTCGGCATGCCGATATACCACAGGGCAAAGGCGACGATCACGCCCAGCATCAGATTGATGAAGGTAATGGTGCCGAGATAGGCCGAGGTGTCGTCGACGACGTTCTGGATCACGCGCGCGGTCGCCATCGCGCCGCCGAAGCTGCTGCGCCCGGTGATCGCGGCGCGGCGCAGGTTGGTCCAGCCGGCTAGAAAGAAATAGATGACGAGGATCGCGAAGAACATCTCCAGCAAGGCCGACGGCGCGGAGGTGGTGACGACGTCGAGCAGCGATTGCGGCGGGGCGACGCTGCTGGTCGTCTGACGCGCCGGGGCGCTGGCGACGTTGGCGATCAGGCCGTTCACGAATTTTTCGAGGCTGGCGTAGAAGTCGATCAGCGGCGCGATATTTTCCTGCACGCGGTCGATGCGGTCGGGCAGGATCGCCGCCCAGCCCCATGCCGGCACGACGATCGATGCCAGCGCGCCATTGGCGACGATCAGGAACAACAGCACGCAGAACAGCGCGGCAAGCGGGGCCGGCACCCGGTGGCGCTCCTGCCATTCGAGCAGCGGCACCAGCGCGATGGCGATCACGATCGCGGCGGTCAGCGGCAGGAAGAAGCGCGCGCCCGCCTGCAACGCGAAGGGCAAGGCCAGCACCAGCCCGGCCCCGGCGATCAGCGTCAGCGCGGCCAGCAGCCGGTCGCGGCGCAATTCCTCGGTCGGGGCATCGACCACCGCGTCGACGGGATCGGACGGCGGCGTTGCGGCGGTGCCGGTCGCACCGACCCGGTCGACAGTCGCGGATTCTGTTGCGGATTCTACCATGTGCCCTGATCACCCCCTGCGCCGTCGCGGACCGTATCGGTAACGGCGATCGACGCACCGGCCCTTAACGCGCAACGACGCAATTTGCGCCATGCCGATGTCGCGGATAGAGGCGACGCCCGATATGAGGTGGGAGAAGGAGCAGCGATGATCGACGATGGCCGCCAGCCTGCTCCCGCGCTGCGCCCGGTCGCGGCCGATCTCGACCGGCTGTCGGCGATCGACCGGCGGCGGCAGCTGATCCCGATCGCGGGCCGCGATTTTTCCTCGAACGATTATCTGGGGCTGAGCGGATCGCGGCAACTGCGCGATGCGGTGGCCGACGCCCTCGCGCGCGGCGTGCCGGTCGGGTCGGGCGGATCGCGGCTGCTGCGCGGCAATCATGCCGAGCACGAAACGCTGGAGCGCGAGGCGGCGGCCTTCTTCGGGAGCGAGGCGGCATTGTGGTTCGGCAGCGGGTTCGCGGCCAATGCTGCGCTGCTGGCGACGTTGCCGCAGCGCGGCGACCTGATCGTCCACGACGCGCTGATCCATGCCAGTGCCCATGACGGGATGCGCCTTTCCCGTGCGCCGGCGGTGGCGGCGGGACATAATGATCCGCAGGCGATCGAGGATGCGATCGTGGGTTGGCGGCGCGACGGCGGGACCGGATCACCGTGGATCGCGGTCGAAAGCCTGTACAGCATGGACGGCGACCGTGCGCCGCTCGACGACCTGATCGCGCTCGCCGACCGGCACGATGCGATGCTGCTGATCGACGAAGCCCATGCGACCGGGGTGTTCGGACCCGATGGGCGCGGGCTGGCGGCGGCGTTGGAGGGGCGGCCGAACGTCGTCACGCTCAGGACCTGCGGCAAGGCGCTGGGCAGCGAGGGGGCGCTGGTGTGCGCGCCGGCAGTCGTGTGCGACTTCCTGATCAACCGGGCGCGCGGGTTCATCTTTTCGACCGCGCCTTCGCCGATGATGGCGGCGGCCGTCCGGGCGGGTTTGCGGGTATTGCACGACGAACCGGCGCGGCGGACGCGGCTGGCGGCGCTGATCGATCATGCGGGCAAGCGGCTGGCGCGGGTCGGCGCGCGGGTCAGCGGGTCGCAGATCATGCCACTGATCGTCGGCGACGATGGGCGGGCGATGGCGATGGCGGCGGCGGTGCAGGCGGCCGGGTTCGACGTGCGCGGTATCCGGCCGCCGACGGTTCCAGCCGGTACGGCGCGGCTGCGGATTTCGTTGACGCTGAACGTCGATGCGGCGGCGATCGACGGCCTTGGCGATGTGCTGGAGCGATGGTCATGACCGTGATCGTCGTTACCGGGACCGATACCGATGTCGGCAAGACGGTGTTCGCCGCCGCGCTGACCGGGGCGCTCGGCGCATCCTATTGGAAGCCGGTGCAGGCCGGGACCGATGACGGAACCGATCGCCAGCGGGTCGCCCGGCTGGCGGGGATATCGCCCGAGCGCATCCTGCCCGAGGCCTATGCGCTGGCCACCCCCTGTTCGCCGCATCGTGCGGCGGTGATCGACGCGGTGACGATCGATCTTGACCGGCTGGCGCTGCCACAGGTCGACGGGCCGCTGGTGGTCGAGGGCGCGGGCGGCGTGCTGGTGCCGATCGTCGGGCGCACGACGTTCGGCGACCTGTTCGCACGCTGGCAGCGGCCGGTGGTGCTGGTGGCGCGCACCGCGCTCGGCACGATCAACCACAGCCTGTTGTCGATCGAGGCACTGGGGACGCGGGGCGTACCGTTGCTGGGCGTCGCCTTTGTCGGGGACAGCGTGGCCGATAGCGAAGACACGATCGTTCGGCTGGGCAATACCAGGCGTCTGGGGCGTCTGCCCCGGCTCGACCCGCTCGACCCTGCGACCTTGGCGGAGGCCTTTGCCGCCCATTTCGACGTGGAGGATTTCCGGTGAGGTCGTCGCCTGTCTGGCATCCCTTTACCCAGCATGGATTGCAGGAGCCTGTCCCGCAGATCATGCGCGGCGACGGGGCCGCGCTGTGGACGGCGGACGGGCGGCGGATCGTCGATGCGATCTCTTCGTGGTGGGTGACCACGCACGGCCACAACCATCCGCGCATCGCCGCCGCCATCGCCGAACAAGCCGGACGGCTCGATCAGATCATCTTTGCCGGATATACGCACGAGCCGGCCGAGACGCTGGCGGCGGGGCTGTGCGCCCTGCTGCCCGACGCGCTGACCCGGGTGTTCTTTTCCGATTCGGGATCGACCAGCGTCGAAGTCGCGCTGAAGATGGCGCTGGGATATTGGCGCAACCGGGGCGAGGATCGGCACCGCATTCTCGTGCTCGACCATGGCTATCACGGCGATACGATCGGGGCGATGTCGGTCGGGGCGCGGGGGGTATTCAACCGGGCCTATGCGCCGCTGCTGTTCGATGTCGGGTCGATCCCCTTCCCCGATGCCGGGCACGAACAGGCGACGTTCGACGTGCTTGAGGCGGCGTGCCGGACCGGGGCGGCGGCGTTTATCGTCGAACCGCTGGTGTTGGGCGCGGGCGGGATGCGGCTGTATGCGCCGGCAGTTCTGGCGGAGATGCACCGGATATGCGCGACGTACGGCGTCCTGTTCATCGCCGATGAAGTCATGACCGGCTGGGGCCGCACCGGCACGCTGACCGCGTGCGAACAGGCCGGGGTGGTGCCCGACCTGATGTGCCTGTCAAAGGGATTGACCGGCGGTGCCATTCCGCTGGCGGTGACGATGGCGAGCGAACCCGTCTTTCAGGCGCATTACGGGCCGGACCGGGCGACGATGTTCTTTCATTCGTCGAGCTATACCGCGAACCCGATCGCCTGCGCCGCGGCCAAGGCCAATCTGGCGATCTGGCGCGAGGAGCCGGTGGCCGAACGGATCATGTCGCTGACCCGGCGACAGGCGGCGCGACTGGCGGCGCTGGCGACCCATCGCCGCGTCGCGAACGCCCGCCAGCTTGGCACGATTACGGCGTTCGAACTGGATGGCGACGAAGGCTATCTGTCGGACCGTGCGCCGAAATTGCTGGCGCGGTTTCGCGAGGCGGGCCTGTTGCTCCGTCCGCTCGGGTCGACGCTGTACGTCATGCCGCCCTATTGCATCGACAACCGCGATCTCGATGCGATCTATGCGGCATTGGGCGAGGCGTGCGACGACGCCTGATCGAGGCTCAACCGCCGAGGATCGAGCGGTATAGCGCGTGGTAGCGTTCGGCCATCGCCTCGACCGAAAAGTGCTCGGCGACGCGGGCTCGACAGGCGGCGCGGTCGATCTCTTCCACGCGGTCGATCGCGGCGATCGCTTCGTCGAGCGTGTCGACGAGGAAGCCGTTGACGCCGTGCTCGATCAGTTCGGGCATCGACCCGCGGTTGTAGGCGATGACCGGCGTACCGCAGGCCATCGCCTCGACCACCGACAGGCCGAAGGGTTCATCGAAGCCGATCAGGTGGAGCAACGCGCGGGCACCCCCCAGCAGGTCGGTTCGCGCCGTGCCGCCGACCGCGCCGTGATAGACGATGCGGTCGCCATCGATATGCGGCTCGACCTGTTCGCGCCAGTAGCGGTCGTCCTGAACGATGCCCGCCATGTGCAGCCGGCGGCCGCTGGCCTGTGCCGCCGCGACGGCTTCGGCCGCACCCTTGTCGGGGTGCATCCGGCCGAAGAAGAGCAGGTCGTCGCTGCCCTCGGCATCGAACGGAAAGTCGTTCAGGGGAATGCCGTGATGGATCGTCGCCGCATAGCGCAGCGACGGGTGGCGATCGGCGTCGCTGATCGCGACATAGTGCACCCGGTCCTGATAGGGCGCGTACATCGGCAGGATGCGGTCCGATGAAAAACCGTGGATGGTGGTGACCATCGGCGTATCGACCAGCCCCGAAAAGGCGTGGGCGGGAAAGTCGGCCTGATTGTGGATCAGGTCGAATTCGTCGGCGCGTTCGAACAGATGGGCGAGGTGCGCGAACTCCCACACTTTCGCGTCGATTGACGGGTCTTCGCTGTACGGTGCGGGGACCACCCCGGCGAGCGTCGCCGACGTCTGGCTATCGAGCGTGGCGAACAGCGTCACGTCGACACCGCGCGCGACCAGCGCCTCGGTCAGCAGGCTGGTGACCAGTTCCCACGGGCCGTAATGTCGCGGTGGCGTACGCCACGCGATCGGGGCGAGCATGGCGATACGCATCAGTCGACTTTCAGGATCAGGCCTTCGTCGGGGCGAAGGGAGGAAGCGGTGGCGGCGTCATGGGTCGAGAGGATGACCGTGCCGGGTTCGAGATCGATGGCGGCCGTTCGGTGGCCGAGGTTGAGCGCGATGCGATAGCGATCGGTGCCGTCGCTGCGCAGATAGGTGAGGACGTCGCCTTCGGCACGGACGTCGCCGATCGTGCCGGTCGCAAGCGCCGGCGTGGCGCGGCGCAACGCCAGCAGGTGGCGGTACAGGGTCAGCGTCGAGTCCCGGTCGTCCGCTTGTGCGGCGACGTTGAGCGGAAGATGTGCCGGGTCGATCGGCAGCCACGGCTCGCCGGTGGTAAAGCCGCCCTCCTCTGTCCATGGCAGCGGAGTCCGGACCGGGTCGCGGCCCAGCCCCAGCCCCGGTTCGCGCAGTTCGCGCGGGTCCTGAACCTTGCCGGCGGGAACCTGCGCGTCGGGGAGGCCCAGCTCATCGCCCTGATACAGCGTCGGCGTACCGCGCAACGTCAGCAGCAGCATCGCCGCCACCCGCGCCTGTGCCGCGCCGACGCGGGTGGCGATGCGCGGGCGGTCGTGATTGCCCAGCACCCAATTGGGCCAGCCGCCGGTCGGCAGCGCCGCTTCATACTCGGCGATGCGCCCGGCAAGTTCGGCGGCGTTCCAGCGCGCCTCGATCAGCTGGAAATTGAACGGCAGATGCACTCCGGGGGCGTCGGCCGGTCCGTAATAGGTCATCAGCCGGGGTACGGGCAGATAGATTTCGCCGACCAGCATCGCATCATAGCGATCGGCCAGTTCGCGCATGTCGGCGGCGATTGCGTGGACTTCGGGCTGGTCGGTCGAGTTCAGCTGCAACACGCGGTGCATCTCGCCCATCCCTTCGCGATAGTCGGGGTTGGGCGGATTGTCGGGGAAATCGGCGTGCTTTACCATGTGCCACAGCACGTCGATGCGAAACCCGTCGACGCCGCGGTCGAACCAGAAGCGCATCGCGCCCAGCATCGCCGCGCGGACTTCCGGGTTGCGCCAGTTCAGATCGGGCTGTTCGGGCAGGAAGGCGCGCGAATAATATTGGCCGGTGGCGGCATCGAACGTCCATGCCGGCCCGCCGAAATCGCTGATCCAGTTGTTGGGCGGGCCGCCATCGGGCGCGGGATCATGCCAGACATACCAGTCGCGCTTCGGGTTGTCGCGCGACGATCGGCTCTCCACGAACCATGGATGCCGGTCGGAGCTGTGATTGGGCACGAAATCGAGCAGGACGCGCAGGCCCAATCCGTGTGCCTTGGCGAGCAGCGCATCGAAATCGGCGAGCGTGCCGAAGCGGGGATCGATGCCGGTATAGTCGGCCACGTCATAGCCGAAATCGGCCATCGGCGACGGAAAGATCGGTGAGATCCACAGCGCATCGACGCCGAGCGATACGAGATGATCCAGCCGGTCGGCGATGCCGCGCAGGTCGCCGATCCCGTCACCGTCGCTGTCGGCGAAGGACCTGGGATAGATCTGATAGATGGTGGCGGCCTGCCACCATGGTTGCGCGGATGAAACGATCACGCGCGGACAAGCCGCCAGCGGGAAAAACGTTCCGTTATTCGAACTCCATGATGACCGCATCGACCGTCAGGCTGTCACCGGGGGCATGGGCGATGCGGGCGACGGTGCCGGCGCGTTCGGCGCGCAGGATGTTTTCCATCTTCATCGCCTCGACCACCGCCAGCGGCTGCCCCGCCTCGACGCGCTGCCCCTCGGCCACCTCGACCCGGGTCAGCAGGCCCGGCATCGGGCACAGCAGGAACCGCGAGAGGTCGGGCGGGACCTTTTCGAGCATGTGGTGGGTCAGCGCCGCGACATGCGGGGGCAGCACGCGGACGACGTGGCTGCCTCCACGGGCGGTCAATTTCCAGCCGCCGATCGTCGGGGCGATGCGGACGGTCCATTCCTTGCCATCGATGCGCGCGGTCGCGACTCGCTGCGACGGACGCCAGTGCGTCACGACATCGAGCGGCGCGGCGTCATCGATATGGACGAGCATGCCGCCGTCGTAGCCGTCGACGCGGATTGCGTACCGGCGGTCGCCGATCGTAACGACACGCTCGGTCGACGCCGCGGCGGGCGTGCCGAGTTGCCCGTCGATCGAGCCGGCGCGGTGCGACTGTTCGAGATCGGCAACGACCGCGATCGCGGCCAGCCGCCGCAGCAGCGTTTCATCGGCGGGCGCGCCGTGAAAGCCCTCGGGATATTCCTCGGCGATGAAGCCGGTGGTCAGCGCCCCTTCGCGGAAACGCGGATGCTGCATGATCGCCGAGAGGAAGTCGATGTTGTTGCCGACCCCGGCCAGTTCGAACCGGTCGAGCGCCGCGACCTGCGCGTCGATCGCCGCTTCGCGCGTGGGTGCCCAAGTGACGAGCTTGGCGATCATCGGGTCGTAGAACATGCTGACCTCGCCGCCCTCGACGACGCCGTCGTCGACGCGGGTGCGGGGTAGCGCGGTATCGAGCGACGTCGTTCGTGGAGCCCCCCCTCCACCATGCTTCGCATGGTCCCCCTTCCCGTTCCGGGGAGGATTGTAGCGGGTCAGGCGGCCAGTGCTCGGCAGGAAGCCGCGATAGGGGTCTTCGGCATAGACCCGGTTTTCGATCGCCCAGCCGGTCAGCTTCACCTCGTCCTGGGTGAACGCCAGCGGTTCGCCGGCCGCGACGCGCAGCATCTGTTCGACCAGATCGAGGCCGGTGATCTCTTCGGTCACCGGGTGTTCGACCTGCAACCGGGTGTTCATTTCGAGGAAGTAGAAGCTCTCCCCCGTCACGTCCGCGCCCGAGACGATCAGTTCGACGGTGCCCGCCGAATAATAGCCGACCGCGCGGGCCAGTGCGACGGCCTGTTCGCCCATCGCCTTGCGCATCGCGGGCGTGACGAAGGGTGATGGCGCTTCCTCGACGACCTTCTGGTGGCGGCGCTGGATCGAACATTCGCGCTCGCCGAGATAGACGATGTTGCCGTGCTGGTCGCCCAGCACCTGAATCTCGATATGGCGCGGACTTTCGATGAACTTTTCGATGAAGACGCGGTCGTCGCCGAAGCTGGCCAGCCCTTCGCGCTTGGTCGCTTCGAAGCCCTCGCGGACGTCCTGTTCGCTCCATGCGAGGCGCATCCCCTTGCCACCGCCGCCGGCCGACGCCTTCATCATCACCGGATAGCCGATGTCGCCGGCGATGCGCACCGCTTCCTCGGTATCGGCGATCTCACCCAGATAGCCGGGCACGACGTTGACGCCGGCGACCTGTGCCAGTTTTTTCGATTCGATCTTGTCGCCCATCGCGGCGATCGCATTCGGCGGCGGCCCGACGAAGGCGATGCCGGCATCGGCGCAGGCGCGTGCGAAACTTTCACGCTCCGACAGGAATCCGTAGCCGGGATGGATGCAGTCCGCGCCGGTTGCCTTTGCCGCGGCAAGGATCAGTTCGGGCACGAGATAGCTTTGCGCGGCGGGTGCCGGCCCCAGCCGCACGCTTTCGTCGGCCATCAGGACGTGCGGGGCGCGGGCGTCGGCATCGGAATAGACCGCGACGGTCGCTATCTCCATCCGCCTGGCGGTGCGCATGACGCGGCAGGCAATTTCCCCGCGATTGGCGACCAGAATCTTCTTGAACAAATCGCTCTCCTGTCCGCCCCGTGTGTTCGGGGTCAGCATCAACTCTTGCGGCGCAGATCGCGCAATTGCTGCGCCCGTTCCTTCGTCAGTCGTTCGAGGCAGTTGGCGCGCGCCAGCGGCTGCATCGACCCGCCGGCATAGCGTCCCGCTTCGAGGACGCACTGCGTATCGCGGAACTTCAGCCATGCCCGCTGGCTGGCGAGTGCCGCCGCCGCATAGCCGAAGCCGCCGCCACGCGAGGTGTCCGCCGCGTCCCTCGCCTTCATCGCCGCATAGCTCGCCTGCCATTCGCGGGTCATCGCCGCGTCGGCGCGTTGCCACGCCGCCTGTGCGCAGCGGTTCATGTCGACCTGCGTCGTGGCGCTGGCGCAGTCGCCCTGCGCGGTGGCCGCCGCGAGCAACAGGGTCAGCAGCATGAGGATTTCCGCATCGGTTCCTCCACCACCATCGGCGTCATGCCCAGCTTCGCCAGCAGCGCGGCGTCGGCATCGTCGCCGGCGTTGCCCGCGGTCAGCAAGCGGTCACCGGTGAAGATCGAGTTGGCACCAGCCATGAAGCACAGCGCCTGCGTCGTATCCGACATGCTCTCGCGCCCCGCCGACAGGCGGACCATGCTCAGCGGCATGGTGATGCGCGCGACGGCGACGGTGCGGACGAATTCGATGTCGTCGAGTTTCGCGAGCGGCGTATCGGCCAGCATGTTGCCGAGCACCGTGCCCTTGACCGGGACCAGCGCGTTGACCGGCACGCTTTCGGGATGGCGGGGCAGCGTGGCGAGCGCGTGGACGAAACCGACCCGGTCAGCGCGGGTCTCGCCCATGCCGACGATGCCGCCGCAGCAGACGTTGATCCCGGCTTCGCGAACATGTTCCAGCGTGTCGAGCCGGTCGCCGAAGCTGCGCGTCGTGATGACGTTGGCGTAGTTTTCCGGCGAGGTGTCGATATTGTGGTTGTAATAATCGAGACCCGCCTGTCCCAGCCGCTGCGCTTGATCCGGGGTCAGCATGCCGAGCGTCATGCAGGCTTCCATGCCCATCGCGGCCACGCCCTCGACCATCGCCACGATCCGGTCCATGTCGCGGTCCTTGGGGTTGCGCCATGCCGCGCCCATGCAGAAACGCTGCGATCCCGCCGCCTTGGCCTGCGCCGCGCTGGCGAGGACGGCGTCGACGTCCATCAGCTTTTCGGCCTTTAGCTGCGTATCGGCGCTGGCCGATTGCGAGCAATAGCCGCAATCCTCGGGACAGCCGCCGGTCTTGATCGACAGCAGCGTGCAGAGCTGGACCTGCCCGACGGCATGGTGGGCGCGGTGGACGGTCTGCGCGCGGAACATCAGTTCGTCGAACGGCAGGTCGAACAGGTCGGCGATTTCGGTGCGGGTCCAGTCACGCCGAACGCCTTCGGCGTGCCCCCGCGCAGGCGGGGCCCCAGAGCCAATGGCGTCACGCTCGTTACCTTGGGCCCCCGCCTGTGCGGGGGTACGTCCATCGATGGGGGCAACCGAAGCAGTCATCACGTTCATTCGACAGTTTCTCCGACCGGCGGGAGGTTATGGCCGAGCAATTTCAGCACCTCCGCCGCTGCATGGACCAGATTGGTGCCCGGTCCGAAAATCGCCGCCACCCCGGCGTCGCGGAGCAGCGCATAATCCTGTGGCGGGATGACCCCGCCGGCAATGACCCGGATGTCGGCGCGACCGGCATCGGCCAGTTGCGCGATCAGCTCGGGGATCAGCGTTTTGTGACCGGCGGCGAGGCTGGAGGCACCGACGATATCGACCCCCTCGCCGATCGCCAGTTGCGCGGTTTCCTGTGGCGTCTGGAACAGCGGGCCGGAGACGATGTCGAACCCCAGATCGGCAAAGGCGCTGGCAACGACGTTCGCGCCGCGATCATGCCCGTCCTGCCCCATCTTGGCGACCAGCATGCGGGGTTTGCGGCCCAGCCGCCGTTCGACGGCCAAGACGCCCTCGCCCGCGCGTGCCCAACCTTCGTCATCGGCATGCGCGGGGCCATAGATCCCCTTGACCGGGGTGACCGACACCGCGTGGCGACCGAAGGCGACCTCCATCGCCGCCGACATTTCGCCGAGCGTCGCCCGGGCGCGGGCGGCGGCGACGCACAGCGCCAGCAGGTTTGCGTCGCCCTTTGCACCCTCTCGCAACGCCGACAGCGCCGCCTGCGTCGCGGCTTCGTCGCGGTTCGCGCGGACATGCTCGATCCGGCGGATCTGGTCGGCGCGAACCTTGGCATTGTCGATCGAGAGGATGTCGATCGGCGTCTCTTCGGCCAGCCGGTATTTGTTGACGCCGACGATGACATCCTCGGCCCGGTCGACACGGGCCTGCCGGGCGGCGGCGGCGCGTTCGATATGCTCCTTGGGCAGGCCCTTGTTGACGGCATCGATCATGCCGCCCGCCGCCTCGACCTCCTCGATCAGCGCCCATGCCTTTGCGGCGAGTTCGCTGGTCAGCGCCTCGACATAATAGCTGCCGCCGAGCGGATCGACGACATGGGTCATGCCGGTCTCTTCCTGCAAAATCAGCTGCGTATTGCGGGCGATGCGGGCGGAGAAGTCGGTGGGGAGGGCAACGGCTTCGTCGAGCGAGTTGGTGTGCAGCGACTGGGTCCCGCCGAAGGTGGCGGCCATCGCCTCGATCGTGGTGCGGATAACGTTGTTGTACGGGTCCTGCTCGGTCAGCGAGACGCCGCTGGTCTGGCAATGGGTGCGCAGCGTCTGGCTGCGGGGCGAACCGCCGAGGTCGGCGATGATCCGGCTCCACAGCATGCGCGCGGCGCGCAGCTTGGCGATCTCCATGAAGAAGTTCATGCCGATGCCGAAGAAGAAGGACAGCCGCCCGGCGAACGCATCGATATCCAGCCCGCGCTCGATCGCCGCGCGGACATAGGCCATGCCGTCGGCCAGCGTGAACGCCAGTTCCTGCACCGCCGTCGCGCCGGCTTCGTGCATATGATAGCCGCTGATCGAGATGCTGTTGAAGCGCGGCATTTGTTCGGCGGTGTAGGCGATGATGTCCGACACGATCCGCATCGATGGCTCGGGCGGATAGATATACGTGTTGCGGACCATGAACTCCTTGAGGATGTCGTTCTGGATCGTGCCCGACAGCTTTTCGGGGCCGACGCCCTGTTCCTCCGCCGCGACGATGTAGAAGGCGAGACAGGGCAGCACCGCGCCGTTCATCGTCATGCTGACCGACATGGTGTCCAATGGGATGCCGTCGAACAGGATCTTCATGTCGTCGATAGTGTCGATTGCGACCCCGGCCTTCCCCACATCACCCGCCACGCGCGGATGGTCGCTGTCATAGCCACGATGCGTGGCGAGGTCGAAGGCGACCGACAGCCCCTTCTGCCCCGCCGCCAGATTGCGGCGGTAGAAGGCGTTCGATTCCTCGGCGGTCGAGAACCCGGCATATTGGCGGATGGTCCACGGACGGCCGGCATACATCGACGCCTTCACCCCGCGGGTGAACGGCGCGAAACCGGGCAGGCCGGGATCGGGGGCATCGGCAGCGGTGTAGAGCGGCTTGACCGCAATCCCCTCCGGCGTGTGCCAGGTGAGATCGGCGTCCTTCACCTCACGCGCGGCGAGCTTCTGCCAGTCATCGATCGTCGGGCCGGTCATTCGTACGTCCCTAGCGCCCGGTGGGGGGACAAGTCGAGGTGGGTCATGTCAGCGGCCTTCGAACCGGGGGGAGCGTTTGGTGAGGAAGGCGGCGGTGCCTTCGCGCGCATCGGCGCTGGCGGCGGCGCTGCGCTGTGCCTCCGCCTCGCGAACCATTGCCGCCGGATAGTCATGGTCGAGCGCGTAGGCGAGATTGCGCCGGGTCAGGCCGAGCGCGACCGTCGGCCCCGCCGCCAGCCGCCGGGCGAGCGCCATGGCTTCATCGTCGAGCATCGCGCCATCGACCACCGCATGGATCATGCCCCAGTCGAGCGCGGTCGCGGCGGCGACGCGTTCGCCCAGCAGCATCATCCGCGCCGCCCGCGCCCGCCCGATCAGCCGGGGCAGCATCCAGCTCGCCCCGCCATCGGGAACGAGGCCGATATTGACGAAGGCTTGCAGGAAATAGGCGTCGTCGGCCGCGACGCAGAAATCGGCGGCGAGTGCGAGGCTGCACCCGATGCCCGCCGCCGCACCGCGCACGGCGCTGACGATGGGGACCGGCAGATCGGCGATCGCCTGCAGACACGGGTTGTAGTGATGGGTCAGCGCATGGTGGGTCGCGGCGGGACCGTCCCCCGCCGCCTGCACCGCCGCCACGTCCGCGCCCGAACAGAAGGCGCGGCCCTCGCCGGTCAGCAGCACCGCCCTCGCGCCGTCGAGGTCCGCCAGAGCACCCCGGATCGCATCGAACATCGCCGGCGGCGCGGCATTCAGCCGGTCGGGCCGGTCGAGCGTGATCCGCAACACGTCGCCGTCGCGTACCACCCGGATATCGCCTGCCATCGAATCGCTCTCCCGTATCTTTTGATACGGTTTGCGGAAAGGCTGCGGCGATTGCCAGCGCAAACGAACCGCGGCGGGGGATCACCCCGCCGCGCGCCGCTTACCAGAAGATGTCGTATTCGACGTCGACCACCTGTCCCGTACGGATGTCGACCAGCATCGCGTCGTTGTAATAGCGGACCCAGCGATACGGTCCCCACGTCTCCGGCAGGCGATAGTAGAACGGATCGTTGATCCAGTAGTTCGATCCGAACAGGAAGGAATTCAGCCGGACGCCGACGCCGAAGCGGCGATAGCCATAGCCCCAGCCCTGCGGCGCATAATAGCGCGGCAGGCGGTACAGGCTGCGGTTGCGATCACGGTAACGGTTCCAGTCATAGCGGTCGTCGCGCCGCCAGCCGCGATCCCATTGGCCGTTGTTATCCCACCGGTCGCGTTCCCAATTGCCGCGGTCCCAGCCGTTGCGGTTCCAGTCGCGGTCGCGCTGCGCCCAGCCGTCGCCGTTCCATTGATCGCGCCGGAGTTGTTCGCGCTGCCACTGTTCGCGGCGATCGCGGTCCAGCGTACCGCGCCCGTCGCGACGCGGCCAGTCGCGGCGCAGCGCCTCGCGGTCGATCTGTCCCTGCGCATCGCGCGGCGGGTCGCGCCGTTCGAAGCGGTCGGGCGTGTTGGGTTGGGCGGGACGCTGCCAGCCGCGATCGGGTTCGCCCGGCTGCGGCCCACGCTGCCAGCCGCGATCCTCGCGCTGTTCGCGTTGGTTGCGCTGCCATTGACCGCGCAGCGCGTCGCGATCGATCTGGCTCTGCGCATCGCGTGGCGGATCGCGCCGTTCGAAACCGGCAGCGCGATCGGGCCGGTCGCCGCGCGGTTCGGACCGGGGCGATTCGCGACGTTGTTCGGAGCGCTGTTCAGGACGCGGAGCCGGTGCCTCGACCCGGATGTCGTTGCGGAACTCGGCGCGTGCCTGCGGCGTCTCGCCGCCCGGTCCACGTTCGATCCGCTCGCGCATGCGGGGCCCCCGCCCCTCGCGCTCGGGCTGTGCCATCGCGGCGCTCGGAACCAGTGCGGTCACGCTCAGCAACGCCAGCAGGAAACGGCTTTTCATCTCGGCTTCCCTCCACCGCCGGATGTCGCCGGCTTCGATGATGCCGGCATACGACGGATGCGATCAACCGTGGCTGAACGGCGATGACAGCCGAATGAAAGAATAGCCGCCTATGGTTTGGGCGGGGTCAGGGCCGGCGTTTCGCGCGCTGCCTCGGCCGGGTCGATGCCGGGGCGCGGCGGGGGTGCGAGGGTTGCGTCGCCGCGCGCGGCGGCGGCCGCCTGTCGCACCGCATCGACCAGCCGGGGATATATGCCGCAACGGCATAGATTGGTCAGTGCGGCCACGATCGTCGCTTCGTCGGGATCGCGGTTCGCGCGCAGCAGCGCGGCGGTCGCCATGACGAAGCCGGGGATGCAGAAGCCGCATTGCACGACCTGTGCGGCGAGGAACGCGGCCTGTACGGGGTGGCTGCGGTCGCGCGCCAACCCTTCGATCGTGGTCACGAACGTGCCCTCGATACTGCCGATCGTCACCTGGCACGACTTTACCGCGCGCCCGTCGATATCGACGGTACACGCCCCGCAATGGCCGGTGCCGCAGCCATATTTGGTCCCGGTCAGGTTCGACACGTCGCGCAGTGCCCAGAGCAACGGCGTTTCGGGGTCGAGCCGATATTCCTGCGGCAGGTTGTTGACGGTGAACCGGGTCATGGCGTCGGCCTTGTAGGGAGGATCGCGCGACCGCGCCAACCCCATGGTTCGGGAAACGGGTCGTTTCCGCCCGCGATCTTGTCGGTCGATCGGTGCGACGCGATCTTTCTTCCCATGACCTTACCATCCTTGTTCGTGCCGCATGGCGGTGGCCCCTGCTTCTTCCTGAACCCCGGCGAAGCGCCCGACCCGATGTGGCGGCCGATGCAGGCCTATCTGGCCGGAATGATCGCGTCGCTGCCCGAACGGCCGCGCGCGATCCTGATGATTTCGGGACATTGGGAGGCACCGGTGCCCACCGTGCATGTCGGCGAACGGCCGGCATTGCTGTTCGATTATTACGGCTTTCCCGAACATACCTATCGCCTGCGCTGGGATGCTGCCGGTGCGCCCGACGTGGCGCGGCGGGCGGCGGGGCTGTTGCAGGCTGCGGGCTTCGCCACGGCGGAGGAGGCTGGGCGCGGATGGGATCACGGTGTGTTCATCCCGATGATGGTCGCGGTGCCCGATGCCGACATTCCGCTGGTGCAATTGTCGCTCGACCGGTCGCTCGATCCGGCGGCGCATATCGCGATGGGCCGGGCACTCGTGCCGTTGCGTGACGAAGGGGTGCTGATCGTCGGATCGGGAATGAGCTTCCATAATTTGCGGGCGCGGGGGCCATCGGTCACGCCGGTGGCCGACGAATGGGACCGGGCGCTGAGCGCGGCGGTGACCGATGCCGATCCGGCGCGGCGTGCGGCGCGGGTGGCCGATTGGGAAGCCCTGCCCCATGCCCGCTTTGCGCACCCGGAGGCGGAGCATCTGCTGCCGCTGATGGTCGCGCTGGGAGCCGGCGGCGATGATCCGGCCGTCTGCGACTATCGCGACACGGTGATGGGCTGGGTCGTTTCGGGCTATCGGTTCGGGTGACGCAAGAATGTTGCGCTTTGCCGCGTCCTGCTGGCACAAGGGTGGAAACGTCCATCAAGGGGCCAAGGAGAGACGATGCTCGAAGCACTCGAAGCGTTGGAAAAACGGCGCGCGGCGGCGCGTGCCGGCGGCGGTGAAAAGCGGGTCGCCGCGCAACATGCCAAGGGCAAGCTGACCGCGCGCGAACGGCTGGACGTGTTCCTCGACCATGGGTCGTTCGAGGAACTCGACATGTATGTCGAACATAACTGCGTTGATTTCGGCATGCCCGATCAGGTGGTTCCCGGCGACGGGGTGGTCACCGGATCGGGGACGGTCAACGGCCGGCTGGTCTATGTCTTCAGCCAGGACTTCACCGTGTTCGGCGGGTCGCTGTCCGAACGCCATGCGCAGAAGATCTGCAAGATCATAGATATGGCGATGAAGGTCGGCGCGCCGGTCATCGGCCTCAACGATTCGGGCGGGGCCCGCATTCAGGAGGGCGTGGCGTCGCTCGGCGGCTATGCCGAGGTGTTCCAGCGCAACGTGCTGGCGTCGGGCGTGGTGCCGCAGCTGTCGCTCATCATGGGGCCGTGCGCGGGCGGTGCGGTCTATTCGCCCGCGATGACCGACTTCATCTTCATGGTGAAAGATTCGAGCTACATGTTCGTGACCGGGCCGGACGTGGTCAAGACGGTCACCAACGAGGTCGTGACGCAGGAGGAACTGGGCGGCGCGATCACGCACACGACCAAGTCGTCGGTCGCCGATTGCGCGTTCGAGAACGATATCGAGGCGCTGCTGGCGGCGCGCGACTTCGTCGACTTTCTGCCCGCCAACAACCGCAGCGGCGTGCCGACACGGCCGAGCGACGATCCGTGGGACCGGCAGGAGGACAGCCTCGACACGCTGATCCCGCCGAGCGCCAACCAGCCCTATGACATGCACGAGCTGATCGTGCGGACGCTCGACGACGGCGCTTTCTTCGAACTGCAACCGGGGCATGCGGCGAACATCATTATCGGCTTTGGTCGGATCGAGGGGCGCACCGTCGGCATCGTCGCCAACCAGCCGATGGTGCTGGCCGGGTGTCTCGATATCAATTCATCGAAGAAGGCGGCGCGGTTCGTGCGCTTCTGCGACGCGTTCGATATCCCGATCGTGACCTTCGTCGACGTGCCGGGGTTCCTGCCGGGCGTAGGGCAGGAGCATTCGGGGATCATCAAGCATGGCGCGAAGCTGCTTTTCGCCTATGCCGAGGCGACGGTGCCCAAGATCACGGTCATCACCCGCAAAGCCTATGGTGGGGCATATGACGTGATGGCGTCGAAGCATCTGCGCGGCGACCTGAACTATGCGTGGCCGACCGCCGAGATCGCGGTGATGGGCGCGAAGGGCGCGGTCGAGATCATCTTCCGGTCGAAGGACCCGGAGGAGGTCGCGGCACGCACGGCGGAATATGAGGCGCGCTTCGCCAACCCGTTCGTCGCCGCCAGCAAGGGGTTCATCGACGAGGTGATCCTGCCGCATTCCACGCGGCGGCGGGTGGCGTTGGGCTTGCGCAAGCTGCGGAACAAGAAACTCGAAAACCCGTGGAAGAAGCATGACAATATCCCGCTGTAACGTCCTCCCCGGCACGGGGAGGGGGACCAGCGTAGCTGGTGGAGGGGGCGTGCCCCATAATCAGACCGTTGTGGGACAGGAGCACCCCCTCCACCATCCTGCGGATGGTCCCCCTCCCCGTACCGGGGAGGATTTGGTGTGAGCCTCGGCCGTCTGAACCATGTCGGGGTCGCTACGCCTTCGATCGAAACGTCGATCGCCATGTATCGTGACCTGCTGGGTGCCGGGGCGATCGGCGAGCCGTTCGATCTGCCGGCGCAAGGGGTGAAGGTGTGCTTCATCGATGCGCCGAACACCCAGATCGAGCTGATCGAGCCGTATGACACGAGCTCGCCGATCGCGGGGTTCCTCGCCAAGAACCCGGCGGGCGGGCAGCATCATCTGTGCTTCGAGGTGCCCGACATCCATGCCGCGATCGCCGACCTGACCGCCAAGGGCGCGCGGGTACTGGGCAGCCCACGGATCGGGGCGCATGGGGCGCCCATCGTGTTCGTCCATCCGCGCGACATGGGCGGGGTGCTGATCGAGCTGATGGAGACGCCGGCGGACCACTGACCGGTCCCCCTCGACACGTTTCGCCCTATCTGGTTGAACGACGGCCATGAACACGCCGATCCGCAAAGCCGCCGGTAGCCCCTCCCCCGTCCGTGCCGAATGGGGCCGCAGCGTCGAGACGACGCTGGCCGCGATCCCCGGCATCCGCCGCGCGAAGACCGATGCGGCGGTGCTGTTCGCGCTCCCCGATTTCCTGTCGGAGGACGAATGCGACCTACTGATGGCGACGATCGATGCCGGGCGGCGCAAGTCGACGTTGCTGACCAGCAGCAACGACCCGAACTTCCGCACGTCCGACAGTTGCGATCTCGATCGCTGGCATCCGGACCTGCAACCGATCGATGAACGAATCGCCCACCTGCTGGGCATTCCGCCCGAATATGGCGAGACGATGCAGGGGCAGCGTTATGCGCCGGGCCAGCAATTCCGGGCGCATGCCGACTATTTCAACGAGAACGAACATTATTGGGCACCGATGGCAGTGCAGGGCGGGCAGCGGACGTGGACGGCGATGGTCTATCTGAACGAGGTCGAACAGGGCGGCGCGACATGGTTCCCGGTCGCCGGGGTCCGCTTCAATCCGCGGCCGGGCATGCTGGTCGCGTGGAACAACATGAACCCCGATGGCAGCCCGAACCTGTCGACGCTGCACGAAGGCATGGCGGTGGTCGAGGGGACCAAATATATCGTCACCAAGTGGTTTCGCGAGCGGCCATGGACGCCGACCGTTCAGCCTTGAGCGGCCAAAGGTCACAAAGGTCACACTTGCGGCGTTGTTTTCACGCAGTCGTTTTGGCACTGGTGCGAGTACCGGGCTGATCCGTTCATCGTACCGCAGCAGTACGAAACCGTCGCGCAAGTCTTGTGCTCGATCTCCCTCTCGCCGTACCCCCGCGCAGGCGGGGGCCCAGAGCCAAGCCGAACACCGGCCAGTGCGTGGGACCCTGGACCCCCGCCTTCGCGGGGGTACGGCGAGGTTCGGATCAATACTGGTTAGCGCGCAGTCTCGATTTGCCGAAGCGATGGTTCGGTTGAGAAAGAGCTTAAGGGCATGAAGCCCGTCGCCGGACGATAGCCCCGGCTGGACACGGTAGGAAAGGGTAAAGGGCGGCGGGCCAAAAACGACCCGCCGCCCCTGCATCACGCCTTCTTGCGCGCCCGCTTCGGGGCGGCGGCGGCTTCGGTGTCTTCGGCTTCGTCGGGCGATTCCTCGCCCGCTTCGCTCAACGCTTCGCCGAGTGCGCGCAGCTTGTCCTGCGACTTGTCCGCCTTTTCGGCGATCTTGGTCGTCGCGGCACCCAGACGGTGGAGCAGGTCGTGGACCCGGTCGCTGTCGGGCGCGTCCTTTTCCAGTTGCTTGCGCAGCGAGGCAAGGTCGCGCAGGATGCCTTTCGCTCCCGACACGTCGGCATCGGCCAACGCGGCTTCCCAATCCTCGATCATCGTCGCACCCTTGGCGGGCTTCGTATCGTCCAGTCCGCGATTGATCGCGTTCATCGTTCCGGCGAATTTAACGGCCATGGTCAGGCTCCTCGAAGGGCAAGCTGCATGCGCAGCCGCCGGACAACGAGCGAGGCCGGATCGGGGCCCGGCAAAGAACAACTATTTGTTTTTGCTGGGGTGGGGAACACTGCGCGAACGGCACCGTACTGCGCCTTCGATCCGGAACAGGCGGGCGTGGCGTTCCCTCGCCGGCCGACCCACCCCCAACCTTTCCCTTCCAGGGAGGGGAGCTATGTGCGGCAAGCGGGTCGCGCCGTTCTCAATCGACGCGGATGCGGGTGCCGCTGTCGAAGCCGTCGGTCATCAGCTTGACGATCGCATCGGCGACCCGTTCGGGCGGCTTGACGCTCTGCGGATCCTCGCCGGGATAGGCGCGCTCGCGCATTTTCGTCCGGGTCGCGCCGGGATCGACGATCGCGGTACGGACCGGCGAGATGTTCGCCATTTCCAGACCGTAGCTGGCGATGATGTTGTCGAACGCCGCCTTCGACGCGCCGTACATGCCCCAATAGGCACGCGGTGCGGCCCCGACCGACGAGGTGACGCCGACCACCCTGCCCGACCGCGCCAGCCGCAGCATCGGCGAGAAGGCGGCGATCAGCGCGGCATTGGCGGTGACGTTGAGCATCATCACCTTGTCGAACTCTTTCAGATTGAACGACGGCACCGGCCCCAGCGTACCAAGCGCGCCGGCGTTGAGCACCAGCATGTCGAGCGCCCGCCAGCGTTCGGCGATCGCCGACACCAGTTGCGGGATGGCGGTGCGATCATAGAGGTCGATCGGCGCGATCGTCGCCGATCCACCCGCCGCATAGATCGCGTCCTCGACCTCCTCCAGCCCGCCGGTGGTCCGCGCGGTCAGGATGATGTGCGCACCCTCCGCCGCCAGCGCGATCGCGGTCGCGGCACCGATTCCGCGGCTGGCCCCGGTGACGAGGGCCAACTGCCCCTTCAGACGATCGCTCATCCGACCCGTTCGGCCAGAACCGCGAACTGATCGACCGAGCTGGTCTCATCCTGATCGGTCAGCGGCGTCGGATAGTCGCCGGTGAAGCAGGCATCGCAATATTTCGGCCGGACCGAGGTCCGGTTGGCCTCGCCGAGCGCACGGTACAGACCGTCGATCGAGATGAAGGCGAGGCTGTCGGCCTGAATATAGTCGGTCATGCCGCCCAGGTCATACTTAGCCGCCAGCAACTTCGCGCGTTCGGGAGTGTCGACTCCGTAGAAGCAGCTGTGCCGGGTCGGCGGCGACGCGATGCGCATATGCACTTCCGCCGCGCCGGCATCGCGCATCATCTGCACGATCTTGAGCGAGGTGGTGCCGCGCACGATCGAATCGTCGACCAGGATGATCCGCTTGCCCTCGATCAGCTTGCGGTTGGCGTTGTGCTTCAGCTTCACGCCGAGATGCCGGACCTTGTCGCCCGGCTGGATGAAGGTGCGGCCGACATAGTGCGAGCGGATGATGCCCAGTTCGAACGGGATACCCGACGCCTGGGCATAGCCGATCGCGGCGGGAACGCCCGAATCGGGGACCGGGATGACCAGATCGGCATCGACCGAATTTTCCTGTGCCAGTTCGGCACCGATCGCCTTGCGCACCGAATAGATCGAGCGGTCTTCGGAAATCGAATCGGGGCGCGAGAAATAGACCCATTCGAAGATGCACGGGCGCGGCGACAGCGGCGCGAACGGACGGATCGACCGCAGCTCGCCATTCTTGACGATGACCAGCTCGCCCGGTTCGACCTCACGCACGAATTCCGCGCCGACCACGTCGAGCGCGACGGTTTCGGAGGCGAAGATATAGGCACCGTCGCCCAGACGCCCCATCACCAGCGGCCGGATGCCGAGCGGATCGCGGCAGGCGATCATCCCCTCGGGCGTCATGCAGATCAGCGAATAGGCACCTTCGACCTGCTTCAGCGCGTCGATGAACCGGTCGAGCAGCGTCCGGTAGTTGGACGTGGCGACCAGATGGATGATGACTTCGGTGTCGCTGGTCGACTGGAAGATCGATCCGGTGCGGACCAGATCCTTGCGCAGCCGCATGGCATTCGAAAGATTGCCGTTATGCGCCACCGCGAACCCGCCCGACGCCAGTTCGGCATAGAGCGGCTGAATGTTGCGGTTCGACGTTTCGCCGGTTGTCGAATAGCGGACATGGCCGCAGGCGGTCGCGCCGGGCAGCGATTCGATGATTTCGGGTCGGTCGAAATTGCCCGCGACATGGCCCTGTGCCCGTTGGGTATGGAACATCGCCCCATCCCAGCTGCAGATGCCGGCCGCTTCCTGACCGCGGTGCTGGAGCGCATGGAGGCCGAGCGCCACGAGCGCCGCAGCGCCGTCCGCGCCGGATACACCGAAGATGCCGCATTCTTCACGCAGCTTGTCGTCGTCGAATGGATGGGTGGTGAACATAGGCCCTTCCGGGGATAAGCGTGTCACGCGGCTGCCATATAGGCAGGCGAAATCGGTTTGTCGCCCTTTGATCGTCGATTGCCGAGGAACCGCGATCGGCGATAGGAGTTGCTGCGATGGAAAATCGCGATACCGGACTGGTGCTGAACCCGAAATTCGATGTCGATGGGCTGTTGACCGCCATCGCCGTCGACGCCGCCAGCGGCGAACCGTTGATGGTCGCGTTCATGAACGACGAAGCGTTTCGCCTGACGCTGGCGACGGGCGAAGCGACCTTCTGGTCGCGGAGTCGCGGGCGGCTTTGGAAGAAGGGTGAGACTTCGGGCAATGTGCTGCGGGTGGTCGAGGCACGAATCGACTGCGATCAGGACGCGGTGTGGCTGCGGTGCGAACCGGCGGGGCCGGCGTGCCATACCGGGGCGGACAGCTGTTTTTTCCGGCGGATCGAGGGCGATCGGCTGGTACCGGCGACGTGAGGCGGTGGCTGGCGGCGGCGCTGGTGCTGGCGGGATGTTCGCCGGGGGCGGCACCCGATCGCGACGAAGCGACGCTGGAACAGGCGGCGATCGCGCGCGGCGTGGTGCGCGATCCGGCGGCGGCTACTCCCGTCGGGCTATATGCGCGCGAGGGGGACCGGCTTTGCATCGCCGGCAGCCGCATCGGGATGTTCGTCGATTATGGCGACGACATCGGATGCAGTGGGCATGGGCGCTATTCGCACGAGGGCGAGACGTTGCGCGCCGATCTGGGCAATGGCTGCACGTTCGAGGCGGCCTATGACGGCGGCCGTATCCGGCTGCCCGGCAAGCTGCCCGATGGCTGCAGGCGGCTGTGTACGCAGCGCGCGTCGCTGGCCGGGTTCGCGGTCGACCGGTTGAGCGACAGCGGGTCGGAGGCGGCGGCGCTGCGCGATCCGAAGGGGCGGCAGTTGTGCGGGTCTTGAGTTCGCCGGCCTGATCGACGTCAGACGCCGCTTGCCGCCGCCAACGCCCGTTCGCGGGCCTCGCGATGCTCGATGATCTTTGGGGGATAGTCCTTTGGCCGGCATCCGGCGGCGTCGGGGTCGTGGATCGCCGCGTCCGACAGATGGGCCAGTTCGGGGACCCAGCGGCGGATATAGTCGGCGGCGTCGAATTTCTCGGACTGGGTCAGCGGGGCCATGATCCGCCCGAACATGTTCGAATCGACACCGGTGCCCGCGACCCATTGCCAGTTGACGGCGTTGTTGCCGAAATCGGCATCGACCAGACAATTCCAATACCAGCGTTCGCCTTCGCGCCAGTCGATCAGCAGATGCTTGATGACGAAGGACGCGGCGATCATCCGCACGCGATTGTGCATCCAGCCGATCTGCCACAACTGCCGCATTCCGGCATCGACGATCGGATAGCCGGTGCGCCCTTGCTGCCAAGCCTTCAGGTCGCGGGTCGCCGCCGCGCCGCTGCGCCATGTCAGCTTGTCGTAGCGCGGGCGGCCATTGGCGTCGGCATAGTCGGGCATCGACAGGATGACGCCGCTGGCGAAATCGCGCCACGCCAGTTCCTTGCGATAGGTCGTCAGGCTGTCGCCCTGCCCGTCGAGCGCCGCCCAGACCTGTCGCGGCGAGATTTCGCCGTGGTGCAGGTGCGGCGACAGGTTCGAGCTACCGTCGATCGAGGGCAGGTTGCGCGCCTCGTCATAGTCGTCAAGGCGGGTGGCGAAGGATTTGAGCGCCTTTGCCGCCCCGTCCTCGCCCGGCTGCCATGCCTTGGCGAAGGCGGTCGACCAATCGGGTTTGGTCGGCAGCAGGTCCCAGTCGGCGAGCTTGTCGGACTTCGGCAATTTGGCGGGCGCGGGGATGGTACGCGGCATCGCCACCGGCTCTTCCGGGGGCAGCATCTGGTTCAGCGCCTTCCAGAAGGACGAATAGATTTTGAACATGCCACCAGAACCGGTGCGGACGCTTTCGGGCGGGCGGAGATGATTGCCGTCGTGCAGCGTCAGATCGTCGCCCAGCGCCTCCTGCGCCTTCACCCACCATGGTTCGTAATGGCGCATGGCATGGATGTGGGTCGCGCCGGTTTCCTCCATCAGCTTGCGCAGTTCGGCGACGGCCTCGCCCCGGCGCAGGATCAGGCGCGAGCCCTTCGCTTTCAGCGATTCGTCCAGCGCGGTCAGGCTGTGATGCAGCCACCAGCGCTGCGCACCGCCGATCGCCCAGTCGCCAGGCGACTTGTCGTCGAGGATATAGACCGGGATGACTGCGCCGGCGTCGATGGCGGCGACTAGCGCGGGCTGGTCGCGCAGGCGGAGGTCCTGGCGGAGCCAGAGAAGGACGGGTTCGGTCATGCGACAGGCGTTACGCCTGCGCGACGATCCCGGTTCCCTGCGCCACGGCGACGATCGACGCGACGTGACGATGCGCGACTTCGAGCAGGTCGCCATAGCCGCCGCCGAGTGCGCTCGCGATCGGCAGGCCGCGTTCCCGCGCCAGGTGCCCGATCCAGCGGTCGCGTTCGTTCAGCCCCGCCTGGGTCAGCGACAGCCGCCCCAGCCGGTCGTCGGCGAACGGGTCGACCCCGGCCTGATACAGCAGCAACGACGGCGCGAAGCTGTCGAGCAGCGGAACCAGCGTCGCCGCTAAAGTCGCCAGATATTCGTCGTCGCCGACCCCGTCGGGCAGGCCGACATCGAGCGTCGAGCGGGCCTTGCGCGCCGGAAAATTCTTTTCGGCATGGATCGAATAGGTCGCGAGGCCGGTGCGTCCGGCGAGCAGCGAGGCGGTGCCGTCGCCCTGATGCACATCGACGTCGATCACCAGCACCTTGGCGCAGGTGCCTTCGTCGACCAGCCGGTTCGCGGCGATGGCGAGGTCGTTGAACACGCAATAGCCCGCCCCGGTATCGGCGAGCGCGTGGTGGCTGCCGCCGGCGGTATTGGCCGCATAGCCGCGCTCCATCGCCACGCGCGCGGCGTGATAGGTCCCGCCGGGCACCGCGACCGCGCGCAATGCCATCGGTGGGGTGACCGCAAAGCCGATGCGGCGTTCCTTGGCCGGCGGCACGCGCGCCTCGATCACCTCGGCGACGTAATCGTCGTCGTGCACCGCCTCGATCCACCGACGCGGCATCGGTTCGGGTTCGTGCCAGTCGATCGCCGATCCCCGGTCGCGCAGGAGATCGCGGACGAGGCCGTTCTTGCCCCAGCGATAGCGGCTGCCCGGCGGGCTTTCGGCGACATAATGCGGATGATGGACGACGGGAATCACGCGACAGAGATAAGATGCCGTTGGTCCTCGCAAAAGCGGCACGGTGCCGATAGGAAGCGGCGATGGACAAGACCACCCTCCCCTATCGCCCCTGCGCCGGCGTCATGCTGTTGAACCGCGACGGTCGGGTGTTCGTCGGCCAGCGGCTCGATTCGACGCTGGAGGCGTGGCAGATGCCGCAGGGCGGGATCGACGAGGGCGAGGAACCGGTCGACGCGGCGGTCCGCGAACTGCGCGAGGAAACCGGGGTCCTGCCCGACAAGGTCCGGCTGATCGCTGAAGCGCCGGGCGAATTCCTCTACGACCTGCCCGACGACATGATCGGCAGGATCTGGAAAGGGAAATGGCGCGGGCAGCGGCAACGCTGGTTCCTGTTCGCGTTCGAGGGCGACGATGCCGATATCGACATCGCCACGCCCGAACCCGAATTCCGCGCATGGCGCTGGGCCGAGCCGGCCGACCTGCCGACGATGATCGTGCCGTTCAAGAAGACGCTGTACGAACAGGTGCTGGCGGCGTTTGCCGATCACCTGCATCGGTGAAGCGCGCGAAAGTCGGGGTGAATGGTTCAGCCCGCCGACAGGCGATCGGCTATAGCGGGGGATGATGCCCAATCCCGCGCTCCTCCTGCCGCTCGGCCTGTATTTCGCGGAACCGCCGCCGGAACCCGATCTGCCGATCGAGATCCGGACGATGCTGGAAGAGGCGATGGCATCGGGCAACGACAATGACGTCGCGACGATCGTCCGCTATGCGCGCAAGGCCGCGCCGAAACATTCGCAGAAGATCGCCGATCTGGCATCGCATTATACGTTCGAACGCACCGAGAAGACCGAGAAGCGGCTGCGCACCGCGTCGTTCGGCGCGCTGGTCAAGGGGCGGGCGGAAGTCGGCGGCTGGATCAACAGCGGCAATTCCGACAGTCTGGGCGTCACCGCCGTGCTCGACCTGTCGCGCGAGGGCTATCGCTGGCGGCACAAGCTGAAGTTACAGGCCGATTATCAGGAAAATAACGGCATTCCGACGCGCGAACATTATCTCGGCGCGTTCGAACCCAACTACAAGGTGGACGACCGCCTGTATATCTATGGCGCAGCGCAATATGAGTCGGACAAGTTCTTCGGCTATTACGATCGCTATTCGGCGTCGACCGGCGCGGGCTATACCGTCGTCGCGCGCGGACCGGTGACGCTCGACCTCGAACTCGGTCCGGCATTTCGGCATACCTCGTTCACGACCGGCGATGTCGAGCGCAATCTGGCGGCGCGTGGGTCGGTCGATTTCGACTGGCGAATGACGCCCGCGCTCACGCTGCGGCAGGATACGTCCGCCTATGTGCAGGCGGCGAACAGCACGGTCACCAGCCTGACCGCGGTCGATGCCAAGCTGCTGGGTCCGCTCTCGGCGCGGCTATCGTACAATATCCAGTATGAAAGCCGCCCGCCGGTCGGGCGCGTGAATGCCGATACGACCGGGCGGGCTTCGCTGGTCTATGCGTTCTGAGGCTTTGTCGCCGGAATGGCCGTTCCCCCGGCGTTGATCACGACCTCTGCGAAAGCCGCAAGCTTCGCCAAAAACTCGCCGTACCCCCGCGCAGGTGGGGGTCCAGAGCCAAGCATAACAACGGCTTGCGCCTGGAACCCTGGACCCCCGCCTGCGCGGGAGTGTTCACGTCGGACTCTGTAGACGTTTTCTGGCGAGGAAGATGTCGAGGGTGATCTCGAGCATCTGTTGGGTCTTGGAGGCGCGTTTGGTT
>NZ_LMKP01000024.1 GCF_001421715.1 Sphingomonas sp. Leaf22 | reverse complement strand
TCGGTCCCCTCGCACGCTGGACAACGCATCCTATCCTCCCCGTCCCAAATCAAAGGAACACAGAAGAATCCAAAACGCGCCTCGTGTAAACAGTCCCCACCTGCGCGGGGGGTACGGTGGCCTTGGGTTCAAGCGCACGGCGTTCGCCTGCGGTTCGATCAAGCCCAAGGGTAAGGTGATGGCCGGATCACGCCTTCCCGTCGATCAGCACCGCCTGTTGCCAGCGGCCGGGAGCCTTGTCGGTGCGGTGGATGCAGCCGGGCCAGCAACAGGGGCGTTTCTTGCCTTCGACCAGTTCGGCGATCGTGCGGGCGATGCGGCGCTGACGGGTGGCCGGTTGCTTCGCATCCTCGATCCAGCACAGAAACTCGTTACGGCCGAGCGGGGTCAGCGCATCCCAGAGCGGCTCGATCGCTGCGCCGGCGGTCAGGGTGGCGGCGAGATCGTCGGGGACGGTGTGGACCGTGCCGGGCTTCATGCGATCGGACGCAGGTCGTGACGATACCGCCGCGCCTTCTCGACATAGACCGCCGCCGACGCTTTCAGTCCGGCCAGCTGTTCGTCGGTCAACGTCCGGACCGCCCGCGCGGGGGCACCGACGATCAGGCTGTTCGGTGGAAAGCTCTTCCCCTCGGTGACCAGCGCACCGGCCCCGACCACGCAGTCGTCGGCGATCACCGCATGGTTCAGCACCGTCGCGCCCATGCCGATCAGGACGCGGTCGCCGATGGTGCAGCCGTGCAGTACCGCGCGGTGGCCGATCGTGCAGTCCTGCCCCAGCGTCAGCGGCGCGTTCGGGTCGCTGTGCAGGACCGCGCCATCCTGTACGTTGCTGCGGTCACCGATGACGATCGCACCATTGTCGGCACGCACCACCGCGCCGAACCAGATGCTGGCCCCCGCCCCCAGCCGCACCGCGCCGATCACATCGGCGGACGGCGCGACCCAGCAGTCGGGGCTCAGATCGGGGACGGCATCGGCGAGCGCGTAGCAAGGCATGGCGCCGATGCTATCACCCCGCCACGACCGGGGCGAGGCTTGCGCGCAGCAGTCTGTCGAACCGGTCGAGCGGGCAGCGCATCGCGCAGCCGGGGATGGCAAGCGGGGTTTCGACCACTGTCGCCGCGCCCGAGCGGATCGCCTCCAGCGGCTGCGCGCGGTAGGAAATGGTGACATAGGGTCCCTTGCGCCCACGCCACCGCTTCAGCACCAGCGCGCCGCCGGGGGCGACGTCGCCCCGCGCGAAACCCGGCGCGTCGAGATCGACGCCGAGCGCCGCGCCGAGCGCGGTGACGTTGGTGTCATGGCCGACCAGCATTTCGAGACGCGGTGCCTTGGCGGCGGTCAGGGTGGCGAGCATGTGCGCGCCGACCGGTCCCGCCTGGTGCGCGGCCATGTAGGGCGAGCGGGTGAAGACGTCGAACAGCGCGGCGTGGAGCGTACCGATCCGGCGGATCGTCGCGGCATCGGCGCGACCGAAACCGACCTGTGCCATCGGCATCCCCTCGGCATATTGCAGCAGGATCACCTGCGCGGTGCCCGACGTCGCGCGGATCGGCCCGGTAAAGTCGATACCGCGTCCGTCACGGCTCAGCGTCAGCGTCGCCGGTCCCGGGGTCGAGCAGCCGGTGGGCAGACCGCAACCCAGCACGCGATCGAGGGCGCGGATCGCATCGGCATGACGGGCGGTCAGCGCGTCGACGCCGCCGGTATAAGCGTTGATCGCTGCCACCGCCTTGCCCGCGTCGAACGCGGTGGCGCCGGCACGGATCGGTTCGAACAGCGGGTCGACCTGTCCGGCCGGATTATGGCCGACCGGCAGCGTGCAGCCGGGGGCGAGCGCGTCGGCATAGGCGCGGCCGGTGGCGATGGTGCGTTCAGCAGTGTTGGTCCGGATGCGGACGCTGCCGCGGGTCGGGCAGGCTTTGGCGGACAGCCAGCGGCGGTCGTAGCGGGCGAGTTGCGCGATCGCCGCCGCGCCGTGGGGGGTGAGAAATTCCGGCGCGACCGGCCATGCGGGCCATTCGCCGTCGACCTTGGTATCGGCAGGCGCTTCGCCGACGATCGGAGCGCGAACGCCGTGGCGCATCAGCACGACGACGCGGTCGAGTTGGTCTCGGGCCGCAGCCGGAGACGCGAAGGTGAACGCAGCAGCGAGAAGCAGTGGGAGGCGCATGGTCGGTCCTGATGGTTCGATAGGTCCGTACCCCCGCGCAGGCGGGGGTCCAGGGCGGCAAGCGGTTTCGCTCGTGGCTCTGGACCCACGCCTGCGCGGGGGTACGCTAAGTATCCTGCCCGTCGCCCCGGCAGCTGGGGCCGCCGGCGGCAGGGTAGCCTTCACTCGGATGAGGTTGATGGTTGGCGGCGACCCGGAAGTCACCGCCCGTCCGCTCACATCTTCATCGTCAGGCTGAACTGGAACACTCGGCCGGTCTTCAGATAGCCGCCGTTGCGGTCGTTCGAGATATAGGTCTCGCCCTTGCCCACCGTCGCCCAATAGGTGTGCTGGTCGAGCAGGTTGCGCGCCGACACGCCGATTTCGAGATTGTCGGTGACTTCATAGGCCGCACCGAAGTTCAGTTCGCCGACCGGCTGGACATAGATGTCGGGCTGGCTGTCCTGCACCGCCGCAAGGATGCGGCCGGTGTAATTGTACCACAGGTTCGTGCGGAACCCGCCGCCGGCATAGAAGACCTCGGCATTGTAGATCAGGTCCGGTGCCTGCGGCAGCGCGCTGGTGCGGGTGGTGCGCACGCCGTTCAGCGGGATGACATAGCTCGCCTCGGTCTGCTGGTAGGTGATGTTCCCGCCCACGCCGAAATTGCCGAGGAAGCTGCTGTCGACCATGTCGCCGACGGTGAAGCGGCCCGATGCCTCGACCCCCTTCGCCTTGCCGCCGCCGCCGTTGATCGGGCGGATGTATTCGATGTTGCCGGTCCTTTCGCTCGCGCTGCGCGATGCGGTGGTGACGACGAAGTTGCGCAGATCCTTATAATAGGCGGCAAGCTGGAAATAGCGGCCGACCCCGGCATAGAAATCGATACCCGCGTCGTAGCTCCATGCCTGTATCGGCTTCAGGTCCGGATTGGGCTGGGTGATCGTGACCACGCCCTGGCTGTTCGCCTCGCTGATCCGGGTCGGACCGGCGATCAGGTCGAAGGACGGGCGCGCATAGCTCGACCGCGCGGCGGCACGCACGGTGATCCGGTCGCTGGGCTTCCACGCTGCCAACAGGCTGGGGTCGAGATGGTCGTAGTCCCGCCCGGCATTGATGAAGCGGGCACCGCCCACGTCGCTGAGGAAGTAGCGGGCACGAAAACCGTTATCCTCGTATCGGATACCCGGCATCACTTCGAGACTGCCGAGCTTCAGCGTCGCGGTGCCGTACAGCGCCTTGCGCTGTTCATGGCCATCCAGCAGCCCCTGATTCAGCGTCGTCTGCGACACGGTGATCAGCGGCACATAATCACGGACCTGCGCATCGAGCTGCGCACGCGACAGCACCTTGATCGGGCGGGCCGGATAATAATCGAGGAAGTCCGTGAGGACGTAGCCGAGATACTGGTTGATCGACGGCCCCTGCACGGTGCCGCTCTGCAACACGGTGCGGAAGCGGTAGCGGGTATTGTCGGGTGCCAGGCTGCGCCCGGTGCGGTCCGAATCCTCGTACAGCCCGCCGACCTCGACCGAGGACAGCACGCTGTCGCCGGTCCAGCCGATGCTGCCCTTCAGCGTCTTTTTGGTTTCGGTCAGATAGTCGTAGCCGCGCTGGACATAAAGCTGGGTCGGACGATCGAGCGACGACACATAGCTGGTCGCACCGTCCGACAGGATCGGGCGTGGCGACCGGGGGTTGGACAGGTCGACGCGAACGCCTTCGACTGCCGTCCCGGTGTTGCCCGCCGCTCCGTTATACGCCTGTCCACGGAACGCCGCCTCGATGCGGGTCGGCTGATCGAAGCGGCCATCGGCATAGGCCCCTTCCAATGCGGCGGCGAAGCCGTTCCAGTGCGCCTTCGCCCCGACCTGTGCCGAGAACAGTTCCTGTTCGATGTCTTCGGTACGGAAGTAGCTTGCCGGGTTCACGCCCTCGGGATTGTAGATGCCGGTGGCGTTGTAGTTGCGGGTCGTGCTGCCGTCGGGCAACGTCCGTACCGGGTTGCTGCGCGACTGCGTCCCGTTCACTTCGTTGCGAAGCGCGGTCTGGTTCATCGTGTTGGTGTTCAGATAGGTCGCGTAGTTCACGCGCCCGAACAGATCGATCGCCTCGCCCCGGAAGTGGAGTGATCCGGTCGCGCCGTAGCGTTTGATCTTGTTGTTGTAGAAGTTCCACTGCACGCCATCCGCCGACAACGCGTCGGCATTGGCGCGCGACGTCAGCGTGGCGAGGCTGGTCGGAAAATTGGTCGGCTGGTACGCGTTCTGCACCGCGGTCGATTCCGCCGCGTTGCCGCGTTCCTCGTAATAGCCGGCGAGATACACACCGAACTGGTGATCGCTGCCGAAACGCCGCGCGGTGTCCAGCCCGATCGCGCCGCCGAACGCCTCCTGCTCGCGGTCGAGCGCGAGGCCGGCGACCTGCCCCAGCACGCGGGCGCGGGTGAAGCCTTGCGCGAAGTCGAACGCGGTCGGGGTGCGCAGGTCGATGATGCCGGCGATGGCGTCGGCATCACGCGCGGCACCCGGCGTCTTGTCGACGACGATGCCACCGATCGCGAAGGGCGAGAAGAGGTTGAGCGAGATCGCACGGTTGCTGCCCGAGGTCTGCGGCAGGCGCAGGCCATCGAGGGTGTAGGCGTTGTAACCGGTGTCGAAGCCGCGGATCGTCGCGAACTGCGCTTCGCCGGTTGCGCTCTGGTTGCGGCCCTGATCGCGGCTGACCGAGACGCCGGGCAGCATCTTGGCAAGGTCGGCGATGCTGGTCTGCGAGTGGATGGCGACATCGCCGGTCGTGACGATGTCGATCGTCGCAATCGCCGACTGTTCCTCGATCAGCGCGGTGCGCTGCCGACGGCCGTTGACGACGATGTCGTCGGTCAGCGACTCGCTGGCGGTCTGCTGATCGGCGGGTTCGGCAGCGGGCACGTCCTGTGCCTGCGCGGTCGCGGGCAGCAGCGCGGCGATGACGAGGGCGGTGACAGCGCTGGACAGGGCGAGCGCGGAAGCGCGCCACCGGCGAGCCGGCAGCGTCGAAGACGACAACATGGAATTCCCCTTTGGATCGGATGCGGGGTTGTTCCCCGTTCGACTCCGCGCCTACCGTGCGATTACGTATAATTTGTTACATATGGTCAGGATCATGACGGACTGACGACCGGTTTGGGAAAAAATCGAACAATCATGATGATATTGTGTGGATATCGGTCGATCGACAGTTGCGGTCGGCGGTTTGGGCGATATGCTGCACCCCATGATGAAGCGCCGCGACCGCCGCCAGGAAATCCTCGACCTGCTGGCGCAGGGAGAGGCGATGGGCATCCACGGGCTGGCCGATGTGCTGGCGGTCTCGGACGAAACCGTGCGCCGCGAATTGCGGCTGCTGGAGGCCGATGGCCTGATCGAGCGTATCCATGGCGGGGCGCGGCTGGCCAAGTCGGTCGAGGAAGGACCGTTCGAGGCGCGGCTGCACCGCAATGCCGTGCCTAAGCAACGCATCGCCGCCGCGGTGGCGCAGGTGGTGGCCGACGGCGAATCGCTCTACCTCGACGCCAGTTCGACCGCGTTCCACATCGCGCAGGCGCTGAAGGGCAAGCGCGACCTGACCATCGTCACCAACGCGCTGGGCGTCGCCGCCGAACTGGGCGGGCGCAACGGCAACCGGCTGTATCTGGCGGGCGGCGAGCTCGACGATCGCTACCGTGCATTCTTCGACGCGACGGCGCGGGCGTATCTGGCGCAATTCCGGCCCGGCATGGCGATCGTGTCGACCGAATCGGTCGACCGCGACGCGGGGTTCACCGACTATCATATCGGCGAGGGCGAATTGTGCCGGCAGATGATCGGCCAGTCGCGGCGGGTGACGATGGCGGTCGACGCGTCGAAATTCGACCGGGCGAGCGTGGTCGCGGTGGCGTCGTTCGCCGAGGTCGACCGGATCGTCAGCGACCGGGCGTGCGACGCGGACTATGCAGCGGCGACGGCCGGGGTCGAGTGGATCGTCGCGTGAACTGCTCACCATGCTCCTCGTCGGCGGGCGTACAGGCATTTACGAAGCGATCAAACATCTCCCCACCCTGGAAGGGAGGGGTTGGGGGTGGGTCGGTCCGTTGGCGGACGTTACATTCCCTCGCAAGCCTACCCACCCCCAGCCCCTCCCTTCCAGGGAGGGGGGCGATGGCGCCAACCTTTCCGCTGAATATCGAGGGGGCCTAATGCCCCCTCACCCCGTCCGCCGCACCAGCCACACCGTATCCCCCGCATCGTCGACCACGAAGATCGCGCCGTCGGCCCGCGTCTGGATGCTGACCGGGCGGCCATGGACGGTGCCCTTCTTCGCGTCCGCCACGAAGCCGGTCAGGAACGGCTGCGGATCGCCGGCCGGGCGGCCATTGGCGAAGGGGACCGCGAGCACGTCATACCCGTTGAAGCTCGACCGGTTCCACGACCCGTGGCGCGCGACATAGGCGGTCGGTGCGCCCTGTTTCGCGAACCCGATGCCGAGGGCGGCGGCATGGGCACCGACCGCGACGTCGGGCAGCAAGGTGGTACCCAGCAATTCGCGCTTTTCGTTGGCATGGCGCGGGTCCTGCTTGCCGTAATAGCTGTACGGCCAGCCATAGAAGCCGCCCTCACGCACCCCGACCAGATAGTCGGGCGAGATGTCGTCGCCGATCTCGTCGCGCTCGTTGACGGCGGTCCACAGGGTCGATGTGCCGGGGACGAAATCCATGCCGACCGGATTGCGCAGGCCCGATGCATAGAGCCGCTCGCGCCCGGTCGACAGGTCGATGGCGAGGATCGCGGCGCGGCGCTTTTCCTCGTCCATGCCATATTCGCCGACATTCGATGCCGACCCGACCGAGACATACAGCGTGCGCCCGTCGGGGCTGGCCAGCAGATTGCGGGTCCAGTGGTTGTTGTACCCGCCCGCCGGCAGCGTGACATGGGTGCGTGGGGGCGCGGTGATGCTGGTGCTGCCCAGTTGATAGGGAAAGCTGACCACCGCATCGGTATTGGCGACATAGAGCCGCCCGCCGACATATTGCATCCCGAACGGCTGGTTCAGCCCCTCGCGCAGCACGAAACGTTGTTCGGCGATGCCGTCGCGATTCGCATCGCGCAGCAGGGTGATGCGGTTGGCGCTGTAGCCCGTGGTCTTCGACAGCGCCTGTCCGCGCGCGACCTCGGGATCGGCGTCCAGCTTGGGCAAGGTGCGCGCTTCGGAAACCAGCACGTCGCCATTGGGCAGCAACAACGCCTGCCGCGGATAATCGAGGCCGCCGGCGAACTTCACCACCTGCCACCCGCGCGGGGCGGTCGGAGTGCGGCCGTCAGGCCAACCGACGGTGACCGGATGACGGACCACCGATTCGGTCGCATAGGGCGGGTCGGTTTCCCTGAGGCCCGGAATGGCCTTTTGCGGCGTCTGCGCCATCGCTGCATTCGACACCAACGCCAACGCCACCGCGCCGATATTGCGGACCTTCATCGCACATCCCCAGACTGTCATCGCCGCGACAACCGCAGCGCCGGCGCATGGGGTCCGTCAGCAACGAAAAGATACGCGTTGGGTACGGTGGCATTCCTACCCGCCACGCAGCGGTCGCCGGCGCGCATGCTTCGCGAACCGGGCAGGATTGCACGTGGCGGGTGCAGAGCAGCGATCGGTCGCGCATGAAAATCCTGCACCGCCCCAAAATCACCACGCGGGTCGCGACGCGGAATTACCTGCGCACCACCGCAACTTCCCGTTTGTGGATTAAACATGGTTGGTTGTTCAATTGACTCTTCGGCCGAACCCGATCATGCGCGCCTCATCATCATGGGGGACGTATGAGCGAACACGGTACCGAGACCTCGCGCTCCACGGAAAGCGTCATCGCCGCACAGCGCGCACTGCTGCTGACAGAGTTCGGCAAGCATGTCGGCCGGGGGGATCCCTACGCGATCATCGACTTCCCCGATCACGGCAATGTCGGCGACAGCGCGATCTATCTCGGTGAACTGTCCGTGCTGCGTGAATTGACCGGTCGCGATCCCAGCTATGTGGCCAGCCTCGCGCGGTTCGACGCAGCCGCGTTGCGACGCGCGGCACCGACCGGGCCGATCTTCCTGCATGGCGGCGGCAATTTCGGCGACGTGTGGCCGCGGCACCAGCAGTTCCGCGAAAAGATGGCGCGCATCTTTACCGATCGGCGACTGGTACAGGCGCCGCAGTCGATCCAGTTTCAGGACGACACGGCCATCCAGCAATGCGTCGATTCCTTCGGCGCGCACCCCGATTTTCACCTGATGGTCCGTGATCGTCACAGCGTCACCTTTGCGCAGGAACGGCTTGGCCTGTCCCCGACGCTGGTTCCCGACGCAGCGTTCGGGATCGGCTTGTTGCCGCGCCCGGCGACGCCGACCCACGACGTCGTCATGCTGCTGCGCACCGACAAGGAAAAGGTGAACCTCGACGCCACCCTGTTGCAGAGCATCCCGAATGCGCGCGAAGCCGACTGGCGGGCGGAATCGCCCAAATCACGGACGTGGCAGCGCCGTTTCGCGAACGCCCGCGCGATTGCGACGGGGGCGTTGACCAAGAGCAAGCGGCAGGTTTCGGTCTACAACTACCTCGCCAACCAGCGGTTCGATCGCGGTGCCCGTGTCTTGAGCGACGGGCGCAAGGTCATCACCGACCGGCTGCATGGTCACATCATGTGCACGCTGCTCGACATCCCGCATGTCTATCTTGACAATTCCTACGGCAAGATCGGCCGCTATGCCGATGCATGGACCAAGGGCCTGGGCATCGCGCGTCAGGCGACCTCGGCACCGCAGGCCGTCGACCTGCTGAACCAAGTCGGAAACTGAGGACGCCATGACCGACCCGGAATTCAGTGTCATCATCTGCACGCTGAACCGTGCCGCACAGCTGCCGCTGGCGCTCGACGCGCTGGGCATCGCCGTCGGGCGCGCGCAGCAATCGGTCGAGGTCGTCCTCGTCAACAACGGGTCGACCGACGATACGCAACAGGTGATGGAACACTGGGCCGCGCAGCAGGCGGTGCCGGTGCGGATCGTGGTCGAGGAACGCCGCGGGCTGTCGTGCGCGCGCAATGCCGGGCTGGCCGCGGCGCGCGGGCGGATCATCGTCATGACCGACGACGACTGCACGCTGGAACCCGATTATTTCGAACACGTCCGTGCCGCCTATGCCAGCGATGCGCGCGAGGTGATCCGCGGCGGCATGGTCGGCTTAGGCGATCCGCGCGACATTCCGTTCACGACCAAGCGCGCCGCCAATCCCGCCGAACTGGGACCGACGGCGATGCCGAGCGGCTTCATCATCGGCGCGAACTTCACGATGCAGCGCGCGGTTGCGCAGCGGATCGGCAAGTTCGACGAACGCTTCGGCGCGGGTGCGGCGTTCGTCGGGTCCGACGACACCGATTATCTGGTGCGTGCGCAGGATCTGGGCATTCCGATCCTGTACGATCCGACGTTCCGCGTGGATCATTATCACGGCCGGCGCGGGCTGGATGCGGCGCGCAAGATGTATCGCGGCTATGGCTTCGGCAATGGCGCGCTGTTCGCCAAGCATCTGGGGCAGAAGCGGGTGCGCAGCTGGATGGTCGAAAGCGTGCGCGCCGCGCTGCGCGACGTGCTGGGCAAATCGCAGCACGACCTGATCAAGAACCGCGATTTGTTGAAGCTGAAGCATCAGGTGCGCGGCTTCGCGGCGTATTTCCGCCACAAGGGGTGATCCTGTAAATCCTCCCCACATCGTGGGGAGGGGGACCAGCCGCAGGCTGGTGGAGGGGTGAGGCGGCGCACGCCAACGTTACGTTTGGGGCCTGCCCCTCCACCACCGCTTCGCGGCGGTTCCCCTCCCCATGCGCAGCATGGGGAGGATTTGGGGGTCACTCCACCGTAACGCTCTTCGCCAGATTACGCGGCTGATCGACGTCCGTCCCCTTCGCGACCGCGACATGGTATGCCAGCAGCTGCACCGGGACCGCATAGACGATCGGCGCGATCAGCGGGTGGACCTTGGGCATGGTGATGGTGGCGATGCAGTTTTCGCCCGCCGCCTGGATGCCGTCATAGTCGGAGATCAGCACGACCTTGCCCCCGCGCGCCTGCACTTCCTGCATGTTGCTGACGGTCTTGTCAAACAGCGGCCCCGACGGGGCGATGACGATCACCGGTACATGTTCGTCGATCAGCGCGATCGGCCCGTGCTTCATCTCGCCGGCCGCATAGCCCTCGGCATGGATATAGCTGATTTCCTTCAGCTTCAGCGCCCCTTCCAGCGCCAGCGGATAATCGGTGCCGCGCCCCAGATACAGCACGTCGCGCGCCGCCGCGATGACGCCCGCCATCGCCTCGATCGATTCGTCATAGGCGAGCGCGCCGTTGATCGATGCGGGAGCCTCGGCGAGGTGGCGGACGATGCTGCGTTCCTCGGCCTCGCTCAGCCGCCCCTTGGCCTTGGCGAGGTTCGCGGCCAATGCGGCGAGCACGGCGAGCTGACAGGTGAACGCCTTGGTCGAGGCGACGCCGATTTCCGGTCCGGCATGGGTCGGCAGTAACAGGTCGGCCTCGCGCGCCATGGTGCTGGTCGGCACGTTGACGACGACGGCGATCGTCTGCCCCTCGCCCTTGGCATGGCGGAGTGCCGCCAGCGTGTCGGCGGTCTCGCCCGACTGGCTGATGAACAGGGCGAGGCCGCCCTCCTCCATCACCGGCGCGCGGTAGCGGAACTCGGATGCGACGTCCAAATCGACCGGCACGCGGGCGAATTGTTCGAACCAGTATTTGGCGACCATGCCGGCATAGAAGCTGGTGCCGCAGGCGACGATGGTAACGCGCTTGATCCCCGACAGGTCGAAATCGGGAATGGGCAGCGATACGCGCCCTTCGAACCGCTGGAGATAGCCGCGCAGCGTCTGCGCGACGACGATTGGCTGCTCGTAAATCTCCTTCTGCATGAAGTGGCGGTGATTGCCCTTGTCGATCAGCGCACCGGTGACGCCCGACAGCGTGACCGGGCGATCGACGGGGTTGTTGTCGCGATCGAAGATCTCGGTGCCGTCACGGCGGCAGACGACCCAGTCGCCCTCCTCCAGATACGCGATACGCTGGGTCAGCGGGGCCAGCGCCAGCGCGTCGGAGCCGAGATACACCTCGTCGTCGCCATAGCCGACGACCAGCGGTGAACCGAGGCGCGCCCCGATCAGCAGGTCGGGATGCTGGCGAAACAGGATGGCGAGCGCGAAGGCACCGTGCAGGCGCGGCAGGATCGCCTTGACCGCATCGGCGGGGGACAATCCGGCCTCGACCTGTTCGCTGACCAGATGGGCGACGACCTCGGTATCGGTCTCACTGGTGAACACCCTGCCGCGCGCGGTCAGTTCCTCGCGCAGCGGCTTGAAGTTTTCGATGATGCCGTTGTGGACGACCGCGACTTCGCCGGTCGCGTGCGGGTGGGCATTGTTGGTGGTCGGCCCGCCATGCGTCGCCCAGCGGGTGTGGGCGATGCCGACATGGCCGGGCAGCGGATGCGCGGCCAGTTCGGTGGCGAGGTTCCTGAGCTTCCCCGACGCCCGGCGACGCTCGATCGCGCCGCCCTCCACGGTGGCGATGCCCGCCGAGTCATAGCCGCGATATTCGAGGCGCTTGAGCCCATCGAGCAGCCGGTCGGCGACGCTGTCGGTGCCGATGATGCCAACAATTCCACACATATCGCTCTCTCCGGCGGGATTATTTCTTGGACTTGGCGGCCTTTGCCGCCGCCTGCCGCGCGCGGAAGCGCTTGGCCCAGCCGGGCTGGTCGGTGCGCTCAGGCCGGACCAGCGCCAGCGCATCGGCCTCGACATCGCGGGTCACGACCGAACCGGCGGCGACCAGCGCGCCGTCGCCGATCTTCACCGGCGCGACCAGCGCGCTGTTCGATCCGATAAAGACACCCTCGCCGATCTCGGTCCGGTATTTGAAATAACCGTCATAATTGCAGGTGATGGTGCCCGCGCCGATATTGACGTTCGCGCCGACGCTCGCATCGCCCAGATAGGTCAGGTGGTTGGCCTTGGCCCCCGTGCCCAGCGTCGTGTTCTTCACCTCGACGAAATTGCCGACGCGGCTCCCCTCGCCCAGCACCGCGCCGGGGCGCAGCCGGGCATAGGGGCCGACGTCCGCCTTCGATGCGACCGTCGCACCCTCCAAATGGCTGAAGGCGTTGATCGTCACATCGTCGGCGATGGTCACGCCGGGGCCGAACACGACGTTCGGCTCGATCGTCACGTCGCGGCCGAGTTTGGTGTCGTGTGCGAAGAAGACGGTGTCGGGCGCGACCAGCGTGACGCCATCGGCCATCGCCTGTTGCCGGCGCTTCGCCTGCCACGCGCCCTCGACCGCCGCCAGTTCGGCGCGGCTGTTGATGCCGGCGACTTCGTCGGCAGCCGTTTCGATCACCACCGCACCGCGCCCGTCGGCGATCGCCAGCATGACGATATCGGGCAGGTAATATTCACCCGCAGCATTGGCATTGCCGACCCGGTCGAGCAACGCCCACAGGTCGCGGGCATGCACCGCGGTCACGCCGCTGTTGCACAGGTCGACCGCACGTTCCTCTGCCGACGCGTCCTTATACTCGACCATCTTGGCGATGTTGCCGGCATCGTCCGCGATAATCCGGCCGTACGCGGCGGCCTGCGACGGGCGGAAGCCGAGCACCGCGACCGCCGGCTGGTCCTCGGCGTCGAGCCGGGCGGCCAGCCGCGCGACGGTGTCGGCGGACAAGAGCGGCGTGTCGCCGAAACAGACGAGGACGACGCCGTCATGATCGGACAGCGTCTCGCGCGCCTGCAATGCGGCGTGCGCGGTGCCGAGCTGTTCGCGCTGCCAAGCGATCTCGACGCCGCGCCCCGCCACTGCCGCCTCGACCTGTTCGCCGACCGCGCCGACGATCACGACCCGGCGCGAAATGCCGGCGGCGTTCAGGCTGTCGAGCAGGTGGAACAGCATCGGTTGCCCGGCCAGCAGGTGCAGCACCTTGTGCCTCGACGATTTCATGCGCGTCCCCTGCCCGGCGGCGAGGATGACGGCGGCGATCGGTTGCGCGTTCATGGGGCCGCTCCTTGGCATACGACCCTTGCCAATTCCATATCACGCGCGCCAAAGCGGACCAGATGACAAAGATTTCATTCGATATCGTCGGCTTCGATCTCGACGGGACGTTTGTCGATACCAGCGGCGACCTGACCGACGCCGTCAATCATGCGCTTGGCCATGCCGGACGCCCGCCGCTGACCCGCGAACAGGTGATCCCGATGATCGGCGGCGGCGCGAAACACATGCTGCGCAAGGGGATGGAGGCGACCGGCGGCTGCGACGAGGACGAATTGAACCGGCTGAACCGGCTGCTCCTCGACTATTACGAAGCGCATATCGCGGTGCATTCGCGACCGTTTCCCGGCGCGATGGCGGCGCTCGACGCGCTGGAGGCGGGCGGGGCGAAGGTCGCGATCGTCACCAACAAGCTGGAGGCGCTGGCGCGGCGGTTGCTCGACGAACTCGACCTGACCCACCGATTCGGCTGCATCCTCGGCGGCGACACGCTGGGGCCGGGCAAGTCGAAGCCGAACCGGGCACCGATCGATGCGATGATCGAACGCTGCGGCGGCGGGCGAGCGGCGTTCGTCGGCGATTCGCATTTCGACATCGATGCCGCGCGCAATGCCGGCATTCCGTCGATCGCCTGTTTGTTCGGGTTCATGATGCAGCCGGTCGCCGACCTTGGTGCCGATGCGGTGATCGATCATTTCGACGAACTGATCCCGACGCTGGCGAGGCTTTGATCTGATCCGCTTGCGCGGATAGCGGTTCCGGCCCGCTCCCCCGCCCGGCCACCCAAAGCCTATCCGTCGGATGACCGGACGGGGGAGCGGGCCGGAACCGCGGAACCGACCTCGCCCCCGAACGCTGCGAACGCGACCACAGGAGAATCGCCATGACCCGCCCCGTCGCCCTCATCACCGGTGCATCGTCCGGCATCGGCCTCAGCTTTGCGCATCATCTGGCGCGTACCGGCCACGACCTCGTCATCGTCGCGCGGCGCGAGGACCGGTTGCGCGACCTTGCCGAACAGCTTTCCGCCGAACACGGCATCGATATCGAGGTGATCGTCGCCGACCTTGCCGACCCCGACGATCTGGACGTGGTCGAGGAACGGCTGGAGGCGGGCGATCCCGTCGCGCTGTTCGTCAACAATGCCGGCTTCGCCGCGTTCGGCAAGGTGGGTGAGGGCGACCGCGACGATTTGACCGACATGCTGCTCCTGAACGTCGTCGCGTTCAGCCGGCTGGCCGATGCGGCGATGGCGGGGATGAAGCGGACCGGTCAGGGCACGATCATCAACGTCGGATCGGGCACGCTGTTCACCAAATTGCCGGGCTATGCCGGCTATGGCGCGACCAAGGCCTATGTCGCTTATTACACCCGCACGATGCAGGTCGAGACGAAGGACGGCAATATCCGCGTCCAGCTGCTCATCCCCGGTGTCACCGCGACCGATTTCCACCATGTCGCCGGCCACAGCGTCGACGACTTCCCGCCCGAACGGGTGATGGAGGCCGACGATCTGGTCGTCGCATCGCTGCGCGGACTGGAACTGGGGGAGCCGGTGTGCATCCCGTCGCTGCCCGATGTGGCGGATTGGGACGCGCTGGAGGCGGCCGAGGCGAAGATCGCGCCGAACGCGTCGCGCGACAAGGTGGCGGACCGGTATCACAACTAAACTCCTCCCCGGTACGGGGAGGAGTTTGGCCAATTGTTAAACTCCTGCCGCTAGGACACACCGCAGCAGCGACCAATTCCGGTCGCGGGGGTCGTTGATGCGCAAGCAAGTGCAACGGGTGTTGGTCGTGTTCGGCACGCGTCCCGAAGCGATCAAGCTGTTCCCGCTGATCCATGCCCTGCGCGCGCATCCCGGCTTCGACACGCGCGTCGTCGTGACCGCGCAGCACCGCGAGATGCTGGATCAGGTACTGGCCTTTGCCGGGATCGTGCCCGACATCGACCTGGACATCATGACCGCCGGCCAGTCGCTCGACGCCCTGACCGCGCGGTTGCTCGATGCGCTGGGGCCGGTGTTCGATGCCGAGCGGCCCGACCGGGTGATCGTACAGGGCGACACCGCCACCGCGATGGTCGCAGCGCTGGCCGCCTATTATCGCAAGGTGCCGGTCGCGCATGTCGAGGCGGGCCTGCGCAGCCACGATATCTATCACCCCTGGCCCGAAGAGGTGAACCGCAAGATCGTCGGCAGCATCGCCGACCTGCATTTCGCCCCGACCCGGACCGCCGCCGACACACTGCTCGCCGAAAACGTGCCGCCGTCGCGGATACAGGTCACCGGCAATACGGTGATCGACGCGCTGCATCTGGCGCGCGCGCGGATCGCCGCCGATCCGACCCGGACGCAGGCGCTGGACGTTGTGGCGGAGCGGTTCGCGGGCAAGCGCATCCTGCTGGTCACCACCCATCGCCGGGAGAATTTCGGTGGCGGCATGGACGGCATCGCCCGCGCCATCGCCCGCATCGCCGATCGCGACGATATCGGCATCGCCTTTCCGGTGCATCCCAACCCGCAGGTGCGCGGCGTGATGGAGGCGATGCTCGGCGATCACCCGCGCGTCGCGCTGCTCGATCCGCAGGACTATCCGCAGTTCGTCCGCCTGCTCGACCTGTGCTACCTCGTGCTCACCGATTCGGGCGGCGTGCAGGAGGAGGCACCGGGCCTCGGCAAGCCGGTGCTGGTCCTGCGTGAGACGACCGAACGTCCCGAAGGGGTCGCCGCCGGCACCGCCCGGCTGATCGGATCGGACGAGGACCGCATCGTTGCAGAGGTAACGCGGCTGCTCGACGACCCGGCCGCCCATGCCGCGATGGCACGGGCGCATAATCCCTTCGGAGACGGCCATGCGTCCGCACGCATCGTGGAGACACTCTATGCTTGAACAGCGGATCACGGCTGCGGCCAGCTATGACGTGTGCGTCGTCGGGCTCGGCTATATTGGCCTGCCGACCGCCGCCGTGGTCGCCCGGTCGGGCGCGCGGGTGATCGGGATCGACGTCAGCCAGCGCGTGGTCGACACCGTCGCGCGCGGCGACATCCATATCGAGGAAGCCGATCTCGACACGCTGGTGCGCGACGTCGTGCTGCTCGGCCGGCTGACCACTGCGACCACCCCCGCCCCGTCCGACGTGTTCGTTATCGCGGTGCCGACGCCGTTCGGCCCCGGCCATGCCCCCGATTTGTCCTATGTCCTCGACGCCACCCGCGCGATCGCGCCGGTGCTGACGCCGGGCAATACCGTCATCCTCGAATCGACTTCGCCGGTCGGCACCACCGAACAGATTCGCGACCTGCTGGCCGAACTGCGCCCCGATCTGTCGCTGCCGGGGCTGTCGGACACGCCCGACATTGCGGTCGCCTATTGCCCCGAACGGGTGCTGCCGGGGCGGATCATCCTCGAACTCGTATCGAACGAACGCTCGATCGGCGGGATCACCCCGGCCTGTGCCGAGGCGGCGTGCGCCTTCTACCGCCGCTTCGTCGAGGGGGCCTGCACCGTCACCACCGCGCGGACGGCGGAAATGGTCAAGCTGGTCGAAAATACCAGCCGCGACGTCGCCATCGCCTTTGCCAACGAATTGTCGATCGTGTGCGACCGGATGGACCTGAACGTCTGGGACGTGATCGAGCTGGCCAACCGTCACCCGCGCGTCAACATCCTGAAGCCCGGCCCCGGCGTCGGCGGCCACTGCATTGCGGTCGACCCGTGGTTCATCGTCGATGCCGCCCCCGAACAGACCCCGCTAATCCGCACCGCGCGCGAGGTGAATGACGGCAAGGTCGACCATGTCGTCGCCCGCACCGCCGCGATGCTCGACGCGTCGCCGGATGCGCGCGCGTCGCTGCTGGGCCTGGCGTTCAAGGCCGATATCGACGATTTGCGCGAAAGCCCGGCGGTAAAGGTCGCCGCCGCGCTGATCGAGCGGTTCGGCGACCGGATCGATTTGGTCGAACCGTTCGTCACCAGCCTGCCAAAGGCGCTGGCGGGCGGGCGGCTGGTATCGCTCGACGACGGGTTGGCGAACGACATTCTGGTCGTGCTGGTTGACCATGGCGTGTTCAAGCGGGTGCCGGCGGAGGTTCGGGTCGGCAAGCAGGTATACGATACGCGGGGCATGTGGCGCTGAAGGTTTAGGGGGGTTCACGCGGAGGCGCGGAGACGCGGAGTAGAAGAAGGTTTGATTTTCGCGCAGAGGCCCAAAGGACGCGAAGATGTTGCGCTCGCCGCGACAGCGGCCCTCTCTCGTTGGGCCGCCGAAAGAGAAAAGGCTGCGCCAGACAGGCTGAGATGGCCCGGTCCACAACCCCTCAGCGTCCTTTGCGCCTTTCCGCGAACAACCTCTTTCTTCTACTCCGCGCCTCCGCGCCTCCGCGTGAACCAACTACTTCTTCCGAAACTTCGTCCACAAATGCCGTGCCAACATCGCAGGCGGCATCCGCAACCAGTGCGACCGGACATAGAAGCCGAACTCGGTCCCCCGATGCCGCAACCGCCCCCAGCCATCGCGCGCCAGCAGCCGCCGGACGAACAGCGCATCCGAAGCGACCGGCGCGAACCCTTCCAAAGGCGTCCCGAAAATTCGCTTCGCCAGCCGCAACGCCCGCGCCGTCGCGGGGACCAGATCATGCCGCCCGGCGCGTGCCATCAACCGATCGACGAACCCGCCATCGTCGAACTCCCGCACCAGCCGGTCGATATCCCACAGGTTGCGCAGGCCACCCTGCAAATCGCCATCGGCGAACAGATGGGCGGCGGCATGGATCACCATGTCGGCGGGCGACAACACGGACAGCCCGTTGCCGAGCGGCACCGCATCGGCGATCAGCAGCGCCGCATCCGGCGTCGGCCGCGCGGTCGGGGGAAGGATGGTGTGGTGGACGTCGATCATCCGATCGCGTGTCCGGTGGATCAGCGGCGGCAGTTCGTGCATCCAGCGACGATAATAGGCATCGTCATACGGGTCGGGCTTCACCCATTCCCACCCCGCCGCCAGCAACGCCGCCTCGACCGCATCAAGGGCGTCGCGCGGCACGAGGATGTCGAGATCGCCTATCGACCGCCCCCGCCCCGCATCCAGCCCGGCGGCGACGAACGCCGTCCCCTTCAACAACACGACCGGCACCCCGAGCGGCGCGAGTGCGCGGCGCGCCATCTCCGCCTCCCACAGCGCCGCCACCCGCCCCTGTTCGGCCGACGCCCGCGCATCGGCCATGATCCGCGCGGCGGCGGGCGGCATAGCGATGCCGTCAAGCCGGGTGGCGAGGCTGCCGATCAACTGCTCCGCTCGCGCCGCCGCAATCAGTGCGTTCCAGCTGTCGGGGGAATCCAACCCGTCCCATAGGGCAGGATCGGCGAGCGCGCCGGCAAGGCGGGCATCGGTCATGCCAGCGCGCTCCACAACTGCTCGACCAGCGCAAGCCCGGTATCCGTATCGGCATAGTCGATCGCCCGCACCGGCACGTCCTGCACCAGCCGCCCCAGCGCGCCGAATCCACGCTCGCCCATCGCGACATAGTTGGTCGATGCCTGGGTCAGCCGCACGAACGTCTCCGCAGCGCCGACGTCGCGCACCGCCTGAGCAGGGCCAAAGGTCGGAAACAGCAGCAGTGCCGGAACCGCCGGTCGATCCATCGCTGCGATGGCGGTCGCGTCGGGGACCAGATGGCGGATATCCCCCTTGGGCGTTCCCGTCAGCAACGGCCCGAACCGCGCCTCGGGGGCGGCACCCTGCACCACCCCGATCGCCTCGTTCTTCAGACTGACCAGCCGGGGGAAGGCGTGGACCAGCCCGGTGGTGGGGTCGACCAGCGCGAACTCGTCGCCCATCAGCCGCCAGCCGCGCGTCATCAGCAACGCCGCCAGCGTCGACTTCCCCGCCCCCGACACCCCGCTCAACAACAATACCCGCCCGCCCCGCTCGACCGCCGAAGCGTGGAGCAACAGATAGCGCCGCTGCGCCAGCGCCATCTGCAAATTCATCCCCATCTCCGCCGCCAGCAGCCCCTGTGCCAGCGGCAGCGGCAGCGCGTCGGGCAGCATATAGTCGCCCCCGATCGTCACCGCCGGCCGGACGAAGCGCCGCCACGGCCGCGCGGCAAACAGGCGGACGTTGAAATCGGCGATCCCGCCATCAGGCAGCGGATAGTCGCGATACAGGTCGTCGAGCGCCGCGATCGGTGCGCGCCAGTCGCTGCCGACCCGGAACCCGACCGGGCCGATGCGCAGCGTCCGGCTATGCCGCATCGCGTGTCACCAGCCCGATCGCCGCCAGTTCGTCGAGCCGCGCGGTCAGCGCCGTCAGATCGCCGTCGGGCAGGTCGTACCGCTCCGCCAGCGCCGCCAGCAATTGTTCGGGCGTCCGCGGATCGACCAGCAGCGCGAGCATCTCCGGCACCGGCGGTGCCACGACATGCGTCTGCCCCGACGCGCGGTGATAGATCGCCGTCAGCGGATCGAGCGACAGGAACAGGACATGCCCCGGCGGCGGCGCGCGATAGCGTGCGCCCATGCGCGTCAGCCGCGCGGCATCTGCAACGATGCGAAGCAGGTGAAGCCGCTGGTCCCGTTCTGCAACCGCTGGACATATTTCATATAGGCGCGGGTGGTGTCGCCATCGGCACCGGGCAGGTTCGCGCCGTTCATCGCGCGCTTCACATCCTCGCCGGTGAACGGTCGATCGGCCCCCGGAAAGGCCCCCGGCGTACCCGGCGCGACGACGCTGCCCTCGGCATCGATCATCTGCCCGCGCCGGGCATTGTCGGGCACCGGGATTTCGCAGGTCATTACCGACGCCTGCGTCTGTGCCAGCGCCGGCCGGATCGAAACGACCGCCGACGCCCCCGCCGCACCGATCAGCAGCGTGCGCCGCGTGGTCGCGCCACCGGGCGTGGCGGGGGAATGCGGATCGTCGGCCATCGGGTCATCTTCCTGAACCAGCGCGATTACGCAATCGTAAAGACGGACGCACTGGCCTAGGGCGGCACTTGCGCCTAATCGGGAGCGATGGACGAATTCGGCCCCCGCCTGCCCCTCGCCATCGCGCTTGCGGTCGGCGTCGCCCTGTTGGCGTTTCTGCTGGGTGCGGGCATCAACGCCAGCGCGTTGGTGCTGGTCGGTGCGGTCGCCGCGGTCCTCGTCGCCGGGCTGCACGCCCCCGATCGCGGCACGACCGAATCGTCCGATACCGCGCGGCAGCACGGCTCCGCCGCGACGCAGGCGGCGATCGATGCCATCGACGAACCGATCCTCGTCGTCGTCGCCGGCCATGTCGAGGCCGCCAACCCCGCCGCGCGCACGTTGCTCGGCCAGCATATCGTCGGCGGCGACGTCCGCCTTGCCATCCGCCATCCCGCCGCCGCCGAACGCCTGTTCGGCAACAGCGACGATCCCGAACCGGTCGGGCTGGTCGGCCTTGGTGCCCGCGACCAGAGCTGGGAGATGCGGGTCCGTGCCTTGGGCGGCGAGCGGCGGCTGGTCCATCTCGCCGACCGGACCGGCAATCGCGCGACCGAACGGATGCGCGTCGATTTCGTCGCCAATGCCAGCCACGAACTGCGCACCCCGCTCGCCTCGCTGCTGGGGTTCATCGAAACGCTGCGCGACGAGGCGGGCGAGGACCCCGCAGTGCGCGAACGTTTCCTGAAGGTCATGAACGACGAGGCGCGGCGGATGCAGCGGCTGATCGACGATCTGATCTCGCTCAGCCGGATCGAGGCGGAGAAATACCGGCCGCCCGACCAGACCGTCGACCTGTCGGCGATGCTGCGCGCGGTCCGCGACGAAGTGAGCGCGACCAACCCGGCGCGCGGCGGAGACCTGTCGCTGCTGGTCGAACCGGCGGTGACCGTGATCGGCGACCGCGCGCAATTGTCGCAACTGCTGCACAACGTCATCGGCAATGCGATGAAATATGGCCGCGCCGGCACCCCGGTCGAAATTCGGCTCGCCCCGCGCGATACCATGGCCGAACTGGTGGTGCGCGATCATGGCGAGGGGGTGGCGATCGACCATCTGCCGCGCCTGACCGAACGATTTTATCGTGTCGATTCGGGACGTAGCCGGGCGCTGGGCGGCACCGGCCTCGGCCTCGCCATCGTCAAGCACATCGTGGAACGGCATCGCGGGCGGCTCGATATCGGCAGCGTGGTGGGCGACGGCACGACCGTCAGCGTCCTGTTGCCCCTGCACACTGTCATGAAGCCGTAACGCCATGGTAACAGAGCACCCCGGAGCGTCGCGAATGACCGTCGACGCGCCTGGAATCCGGAACCGCATGACCGCTCGGATCGCGTCCGTCTTGACCCTCGGCCTCGCGCTCGTCGCTTGCGAGCCGCAGACGTCGCGCGACCATATCCGCGTCGTCGGGTCGTCGACCGTCTATCCCTTCACCACCGCCGTCGCCGAAATGCTGGTCAACGCGAACCCCGACCTGCGCGCGCCGCTGGTCGAATCGACCGGCACCGGCGCGGGCGCGTCGCTGTTCTGCGCGGGCGTCGGTCCGCAGCATCCCGATATCCTCGACGCGTCGCGCCGGCTGAAGAAGTCGGAATATGCGACCTGCCTCGCGCACGGCGTGAAGGACATCATGGAAATTCAGGTCGGCGTCGACGGCGTGGCGCTGGCCGAATCCAACAACGGCCCGAAGCTGCAACTGACCAAGCGCGACGTGTATATGGCGCTGTCGGCCAATCCGCTGGGCAAGCCCAACACCGCGCGGATGTGGAACCAGATCAACCCCGCGCTGCCCGCCATTCCGATCCAGTTCTTCGGCCCGCCCGCGACCAGCGGCACTCGCGACGCGCTGGTCGAACTCATCATGGTCCCTGCCTGCGAAGCCGCGGTGCCGGGGGTCAAGGCGCTGAAAGAGCGCGACAAGGACCGGTACGAGGACATCTGTACCCGCATCCGCGAGGACGCGGCCTATGTCGACAAGGGCGAGAATGACAATCTGATCGTCCAGAACCTGTCGACCAACCCCAACGCGGTCGGCATCTTCGGCTATTCCTATCTCGAGGAAAACAAGTCGCGGCTGCACGGCGTGCCGATCGACGGCATCGCGCCCAGCTACGACAGCATCGCCGGCGGCACCTATCCGGGGGCGCGCCCGCTGTTCATCTATGTGAAGAAGGCGCACATCAAACCCGTGCCCGGCATGAACGACTTCCTCGCCATGTATGCCAGGTCGTGGGACCCGGGCGGCCCGCTGACCCGGCGTGGCATGATCGCCGCCCCGGCGGCGGTCCGCGCCGAATCGGCGGCGGAGATCGCCAGCCAGACCGCGATGAACCCGGCGGAGCTGCACTGATGCACGGCGTCACGCTGATCCTGCTGGTGCTGGGGTTCGGCGGGATCGGCTGGATGGTCGCCCGCGCCCGCGCCGCCCGGTTCGCCAAGCCCCTGACCGCTGCCGATCGCCCCAATTCGCTGCCGGGTCAGCATGGCTGGCATATGGCGATCTGGATCGCCGCCCCGGCGCTGCTGTTCCTCAGCATCTGGAGCGCGGTGTCGCCGGCGCTGGTCCGCGACTCGGTGCTGTCGACGCCCGCCGCGACGGGCCTGCCCGGTCCTGGCTTCGAACGCTCGGCGATCCTTGCCGAGGCGCGCTCGCTCGCGCTCGGCAACGCCTATGGCGCGTTCAACCGCCAAGCCGAGGTGCTGGCCCCGGCCTATGCCGACGCACAGAGCCGCTACGACTGGATCGGCACCACGCTCGCCATCCTGCTCGCCTTTGCCGGCGGTGCCTTCGCCTTCACCCGCATCCGTCCCGATTATCGCGCGCGGACGCAGGTCGAACGCGCGGTGATGCTCGCGCTGCTGGTCGCGTCGCTGATCGCGATCCTGACCACGCTCGGGATCTTCCTGTCGCTGCTGATCGAAAGCTGGCGGTTCTTCCGCATCGTGCCGGTCACCGATTTCCTGTTCGGCACCAACTGGAGCCCGCAGGTCATCCGTTCGAACGATCCGGGCGCGACGCTGGGTGCGGTGCCGCTGTTCTGGGGCACCTTCTTCATCGGCGCGGTGATCGCGATGATCGTCGCCATCCCGTTCGGGCTGATGAGCGCGGTCTATCTGACGCAATATGCCCGGCCGGCGGTGCGCAAATGGATGAAGCCGATCCTCGAGATCCTCGCCGGCGTCCCGACCGTGGTCTATGGCTATTTCGCCGCACTGACCGTCGGCCCGGCGATCCGCGACCTCGCGGTCATGCTCGGCATGCCGTTCGCCAGTTCGGAAAGCGCGCTCGCCGCCGGGCTGGTGATGGGGGTGATGATCATCCCGTTCGTGTCGTCGATGGCCGACGATTCGATCGCGGCGGTGCCGCAGTCGATGCGCGACGGCAGCCTCGCGATGGGGGCCACCACCAGCGAGACGATCGGCAAGGTGCTGCTGCCCGCGGCACTCCCCGGCGTCGTCGCGGGGGTGCTGCTCGCCGTCAGCCGCGCGATCGGCGAGACGATGATCGTCGTCATGGCGGCATCGGGCGCGGCGTCGATCACGCTCAACCCGTTCGAAAGCGCGACCACCGTCACCAAGCAGATCGTCGACCTGCTGACCGGCGAGGCCGAGTTCGACAGCCCCAAGACGCTCGCCGCCTTCGCGCTCGGCCTCACGCTGTTCGTGATCACCTTCCTTCTCAACGTCGTCGCGCTGCGCGTCGTCAAACGGTATCGGGAAGCGTATGAATAATCCTGCGAACGTCGCCGGATCGCCCGCGATCGACCGCGACGTGCCCGCCCGTGTTCCGGAACGCGTGCCGACCGACTGGAAGACGGGGGCGATGCAGAAGCGCATCCGCCGCCGCTATGCCGCCGAACGCCGCTTCCGCTTTTTCGGGCTGGCCGCCGTCGTCCTGTCGGCCGGCTTCCTCGCCTTCCTGCTGGTCACCATGCTCATCAGCGGCGCGGGCGGGTTTCAGCGGACGCTGGTCGCGCTGCCGATCGATTTCCCGACCGCGGGGATCGAGGTCGAGCGATCGCAGTTGCAGGGCCGCGGTGCCGATCTGGCGCTGGCCGGCGCGGGGGTCGAAAACGCCGTCAACGGCGCAGCGGCAGCAGCGTTCGGCGAGGATAACCGCGTCATCTCGGACAGCGCGTGGCTGACCGTCCGCGACGCGATCAAGGCCGACCCGTCGATCCTGTCGCGCAAGGTCACCATCCCCGTCCCCGCCGCCCCGGCGGTCGAGGAAGCGGCGAAGGCCGATGGCGACGCGCAGGCGGAGGCGCTGGTCGCGCGACTGGAAAAGGCGGGCGCGATCTCGACCGGGTTCAACGCCGACTTCTTCAAATCGGCCGATTCGACCGATCCGACCGCGGTCGGCATCTGGGGCGCGCTGAAGGGGTCGCTGATGACGATGCTGGTGACGCTGCTGATCGCGTTCCCGGTCGGCACGCTGTCGGCGCTCTACCTTGAGGAATATGCCCCCCGGAACCGCTGGACCGACCTGATCGAGGTGTCGATCAACAACCTCGCGGCGGTCCCCTCGATCATCTTCGGCCTGCTTGGCTTGGCGGTGTTCCTCGGCACGCTGAACCTGCCGCGCTCGGCACCGATCGTCGGTGGCCTGACGCTGGCGCTGATGATCATGCCGGTCATCGTCATCGCCGGACGCAACGCGATCAAGGCGGTGCCGCCGTCGATCCGTGACGCCGCGCTCGGCATCGGCGCGTCGAAAGTGCAGGTCGTGTTCCACCACGTCCTGCCGCTGGCGCTGCCCGGCATCCTGACCGGCACGATCATCGGCATGGCCCGCGCCCTTGGCGAAACCGCGCCGCTGCTGATGATCGGTATGCGCGCGTTCATCAGCCAGCCGCCACAGGGATTCGCCGATCCCGCCACCGTGCTGCCGGTACAGATCTTCCTGTGGTCCGATCAGGTCAGCCGCGGCTTCATCGAAAAGACCAGCGCCGCGATCCTCGTGCTGCTGGCGTTCCTCCTCGCGATGAACGCGCTCGCCATCTATCTCCGCAATCGCTTCGAGACCCGCTGGTAATGACCGACACCACTCTCTCCAACGCCGTGCCGAAGCTGTCCGCGCGCGGCGTCGACGTCTTTTACGGCCAGAAACAGGCGATCAAGGACGTGTCGATCGACATCGCCATGGAGCATGTCACCGCGTTCATCGGCCCGTCGGGCTGCGGCAAATCGACCTTCCTGCGCACCATGAACCGGATGAACGACACCGTCGCCTCGGCGCGCGTGACCGGCGACATCCGGCTGGACGGCGAGGATATCTATTCCCCCGCGATGGACGTGGTGCAGCTGCGCGCCCGCGTCGGCATGGTGTTCCAGAAGCCGAACCCCTTCCCCAAATCGATTTACGAGAACGTCGCCTACGGCCCGCGCATCCACGGCCTCGCCGCGTCGAAGGGCGACATGGACGGCATCGTCGAACGCTCGCTGACCCGCGCCGGTCTGTGGAACGAGGTGAAGGACCGGCTGTCGGACAGCGGCACCGCCTTGTCGGGGGGCCAGCAGCAGCGGCTGTGCATCGCCCGCGCCATCGCCGTCGATCCCGAAGTCATCCTGATGGACGAACCGTGCAGCGCGCTCGATCCGATCGCGACGGCCAAGATCGAGGAACTGATCCACGAACTGCGCGGCCGCTACGCCATCGCCATCGTGACGCACAACATGCAGCAGGCAGCGCGCGTGTCGCAACGCACCGCCTTCTTCCATCTCGGCACGCTGGTCGAATATGGCCGCACGTCCGACATCTTTACCAACCCCCGGCAAGAGCGCACAAAAGACTATATTACGGGGCGTTATGGTTGAGGGAGACGAGATGGCGACCGGCCACGAACACACCGTCAAGGCATTCGACCGCGATATCGGGCATTTGCGTGCGCTGATCTCGCAAATGGGTGGCCTCGCCGAACAGGCGATCAGCGACGCGATGCTGGCGCTGGCCCGCAACGATCCGGCGCTCGCCAAACAGGTCCGCGCGCAGGACAAGGCGATCGATGCGATCGAGGCGGAGGTCGAGAAGCTGGTCGTCCGCGTCATCGCGCTGCGCGCGCCGATGGCCGACGATCTGCGCGAGGTCGTCGCCGCGCTGAAGATCGCGGCGGTGATCGAACGCATCGGCGACTATGCCAAGAACATCGCCAAGCGCGTGTCGTCGATCCATGGCGAGACCCACGACCCGCGTATCGAACCGCTCAGCATCCTGCCGGCGATGGCGCAGCTCGCCGCCGACATGGTCCATGACGTGCTCGACGCCTTTTCGGCGCGCGATGCGCAGGCGGCGGTCGAAATCTGCAAGCGCGACAATGCGCTCGACGATTATTACAACAGCATCTTCCGGGTGCTGGTGACCTATATGGTCGAAAATCCCAAGACGATCAGCCAGGTCGCGCACCTGCTGTTCGTTGCCAAGAACCTCGAACGCATCGGCGACCATGCGACGAACGTCGCCGAAATGGTCTATTTCGCCGCGACCGGCCGCACCCTGGCCGAGCGTGAAACTTCGGAATTCGCAGGATAATCATGACCAAGGCACGGATGTTGCTGCTGGAAGACGATGCGGCGCTGGCCGAACTGATCGCCTTTCATTTCCAGCGCGAGGATTTCGAGGTCGTCCGCACGCATGAGGGCGAGGAAGCGTTGCTGCTCGCGCGCGAGGCGACGCCCGACATCGTCCTGCTCGACTGGATGGTCGAGGGACTGTCGGGGATCGAGGTCTGCCGCCAGCTGCGCCGGCAGGCCGAAACGCAGAACGTGCCGATCATCATGCTGACCGCGCGCGGAGAGGAAGAGGATCGGGTCCGCGGCCTCGAAACCGGTGCCGACGATTATGTTACCAAGCCGTTTTCGCCGCGCGAACTGGTCGCGCGCGTCAACGCCGTATTGCGCCGGGTACGTCCGGCCTTGGCCGGCGAGGCGCTGACCTACGCCGATATCGAAATGGACACGGTCGGCCACCGTGTGCGGCGCGGCGGCGAAGTGGTGCCGCTTGGCCCGACAGAATTCCGCCTTCTCAAACACTTCCTCGAACATCCCGGCTGGGTATTTTCGCGCGAACGACTGCTCGATGCGGTGTGGGGGCATGATTCCGACATCGAATCGCGCACCGTCGACGTGCATATCCGGCGGCTGCGCAAGGCGATCAATATCGGCGATCGGCCCGATATCATCCGTACCGTGCGTTCGGCCGGCTACGCACTGGACGCGACCGGCTGAACACTCGGGCGGAAACCTTTTCGACTTGGCTCGTTTGGACCGCAGCCTAAACGAAACAAGTCGAAAAGGAATTTTCCCATGAAGACTGTAGCTTTCATGGCCGCTCTGCTGATCGGTAGTGCCGCCGTCGCCCAGACGACCTCGCCGACCACGCCGCCCGCCGATTCGACGATGCAGCCGGGTACGCCGGGCGCGCCGACCCCGCCTGCCGACAACATGACCCCGCCGCCCGCGCCGATGGCACCCGATGCCAACGCACCGGCCGATCCCAACGCGCCGCCGCCCCCGCCGGCACCGATGGCAGGCGATCCGAATGCTGCCGGCCCGCCGATGGCACCGCCTGCCCCGATGGCGAACGCACCGATGGCCGGCACCCCGCAGGTGACCTTCGCCCCGGCGCAGACGACCCCGCCCCCGGCCGCGCCGCAGAGCTATCCGGTCTGTTCGCGCACCGTGAAGGACAGCTGCCGCAACCCCGGCGGCAAGTAAGTCCATCAGCCTGACGGCCAAGCAAGCGCCCCGCCCCAACCGGCGGGGCGTTTTTGCGTTGTGGCAAGCAACGGGTCGGCCGATCGCCCCTTCCGTCACCCCGGGCTTGACCCGGGGTCCCGCTTCTTCGTCCGGGCAGCAGACGCATCATTCCGGATCACGTCCGGGTGACAATCGGTAACACTTGCCCCACGCGTATTGTATCAACAATACACCACTGCTATACTCCACCAATACAGGGAGGTAGCAGCATGTACAGCGAGAGCGATCTGAACGGCGCGGTGGAGGCCGGGGTCCTGTCCCCCGACACCGTCGAAGCCCTTCGCACCCATATCGCGCGGCAACGCGCGACGCCGGTGGTCGACGAAGAGCATTTCCGGCTGCTGACCGGGTTCAACGACATCTTCGTCTCGGTCGCGCTGGCGCTGCTGCTGGTCTCGCTCGCTTGGATCGGCGGCACCATCCTGACGCCGCTGGGGGGCTTCGGCGTCGCGGGGGCCGCGTGGTTCCTTGCCGAATATTTCACCGCGCGCCGCCGCATGGCGTTGCCCAGCATCCTGTTGCTGCTCGCGTTCGTCGGCGGGGTCGCCGCCACGCTGGTCGGGGTCATGGTCGAACTCGATCCGCATAACCTGCCAGACCGCACCACCGCGATGATCGTCGCCGGGATCGGCATCGTCGCCGCCGGCGCGGCATGGCTGCACTGGCGGCGGTTCATGGTGCCGATCACCGTGGCCGCCGGGGCCGCGGCGCTGGTCGCGACCGTCGCCGCGCTGCTGGTCGCCGCCTTCCCGGTGCTGAAGGACAATTTCTACCCGGTCACCCTGCTCGGCGGCCTCGGCGTGTTCGTCGCGGCGATGCGCTGGGACATGAGCGACCGCGACCGCCGCACCCGCCGCAGCGACGTCGCCTTCTGGCTGCACCTCGTCGCCGCGCCGCTGATCGCGCACTCCCTGTTCCAGCTGCTGGGCGTGTTCGGGCCGACCGTAACGCTGCCGATGGCGGTGGTCGTGATCGCGCTCTACATCCTGTTCGGCGTCGTTGCGCTGGCCGTCGACCGCCGCGCGCTGCTGGTCTCCAGCCTCGCCTATGTCCTCTACGCGCTCTACGCCCTGTTCGAACAGGCCGGCGCGGTCGAACTGTCGGCGGCGTTCACCGCCTTCGTCATCGGCTCGGCGCTGCTGACGCTGTCGGTATTCTGGCAACCGATGCGCCGCACGGTAGTTGGGGTGCTCGGCGGTCTGGGCGAACGCCTGCCGCCCGTGGCGATGGCCTGAAACATTCCTTAGTGAGCGAACTCCAGCGGCTCCGGGCAACCGGGGCCGTTTTTTTAGGCGTGCTGTGGAGTGTCATCACCGATCGCGTAATAGTCGCCTTTCTGCGCCACAAAGATATGCCTTTTGACGCTGGTGCCAGTCGGGCCGTCGAACGCCCCCATTGCGACGGCGATCCAGTCGCGATGGGACGGCTCCCAGAACAGCGTCGATCCGCAACGCGCAAAAGCCGCGTCGAATCCTCTCGGAGGACTGATACCACGCGAGCGACCCCGAATCTGTGACCGTGAGTGCCGTTTTCGGAACATCCGTGGAGGCGAAACAATGCCCCGATTGCTTTCGGCACGACCGGCAATGACAGACGTCGGGAGGCGGCAAGTCCACAGCGACTTCGAAGGTCACTGCACCGCAAAGACAGGACCCGCGGTGCACGGCGCTACTCCTCGACCAGCTTCATGAGCCGTCGTTCGACCGGGGCGAGTACCGGCCCCAGTTCGTGGCCTCGCTTCACCACCGCGCCCGCTTCGCCGACCAGCGCCCACATGCCCTGTTTGTTGCGTAGCGACGGCCGCTTCTCGATCCGAAATTCCGGCCGTTCGGTCGCCCGACGAAAGGCGCTGAACACCGCCGCCTCGCGCCCTAGATCGATCGCATAGTCGCGCCAGTGCCCGGCGGCGACCATCCGGCCATAGAGATCGAGAATGCGCGTCAGTTCGGCGCGGTCGAACCCGATCTGCCCCGGCTGGCGCGCGGCGGGAAAGGGCGTGACGACTCCCATCAGGCGCGGTCGCGCTGGTCCTGTTGTTCGGCCAGCACCTCGTCCAGCCGTCGGCGGAGCGTTTCCAGTTCGCAGCGCAGCATTTCGATCCGCTGCGTCTGCGGGTCGAAGGTGTCGCGGCATGGCGTGCCATAGGGCACGAAGCGCGGATCGCCCGCCTGCCCGCCCTCGACCACCGTCGGGCGCGCCGGGATGCCGACGACGGTCGTCCCTTCGGGCACGTCCTTGGTCACCACCGCATTGGCACCGACCCGCGCACGCCGGCCGATGGTGATCGGCCCCAGCACCTGCGCACCCGACCCGATGATCGCACCGTCGCTGATCGTCGGGTGGCGCTTGCCGGCGATCCCGTTATCGGGGCTGGTCCCGCCCAGCGTAACGTTCTGATAGATAGTGACGCCGTCGCCGATCTCGGCCGTTTCGCCGATCACGACGAAACCATGGTCGATGAAGAAATGCCGCCCGATCGTAGCACCCGGATGGATGTCGATCGCGGTCATGAAACGGGCGAAATGGTTCACGCACCGCGCGCCGAAATACCAGCGTGCCTTGAACAGCCGGTGCGCGACCTTGTGCAGCGCCACCGCCCATACGCCCGGATAGGTCAGGATTTCCGCGCGCGACCGTGGCGCGGGGTCCCGCGCCTTGATCGAATCCAGATAGCGCACCAGCCGCGCGAACATGGGCAATCCCCTTAAACGACAATCGCATGTAGGCACCCGCCCGCCCGCCGCCAAGCCATGCTGTAGGCGTAACAAACCCTATGTATCTTGTAGGCATTGTCGTTTGCCGTCATCACTGGCGGCCGCTTGAGCCGATGTCGAAGGAATTTGGATGTTCGAGAATATCGACTGGATGCGTCTGGCCGAGTTCATTGCCGCCGGTTTCGCCGCCCAGATCGTCGATGGCGCGCTTGGCATGGCGTTCGGGGTGATTTCGTCGACCTTGCTGGTCAGCGTGCTGGGCGTGCCGCCCGCCACCGCCTCGGCCAGCGTCCATGTGGTGGAATGTTTCACGACCGGCGTGTCGGGGATCAGCCATGTGCTGCACAAGAATGTGAACTGGAAGCTGTTCTGGCGGCTGTTGCTGCCGGGCGTCGCGGGCGGCGTAACCGGCGCGTATCTGTTGTCGTCGCTCGACGCGTCGGTGACGCGGCCGTTCGTCATGACCTATCTGGCGGCGATCGGCCTTTATCTGCTGTGGCGCGGCTTGCGCAAACCGCCGACCCCGAAAGAGCCGAAGGTCATCGCCCCGCTGGGGCTGATCGGCGGTTTCCTCGACGCGGCGGGCGGTGGCGGCTGGGGGCCGGTAGTCACCTCCAACCTGCTGGTACAGGGCGCCACGCCGCGTACGACGATCGGCACCGTCAACACCGTCGAATTCTTCCTGACGGTCAGCATTTCGGCGACGTTCCTGCTCCATCTCGGGCTGGAGGCATTCACCACCGCCGTCGCCGGGCTGCTGATCGGCGGCATCGTCGCCGCGCCGTTCGGGGCGATGTTCGCCAAGCACATCCCGGCGCGCACGCTGCTGATCTTGGTCGGCATCGTGCTGACGATCACCAGCCTGTACAGCGTGTACCGGGCATTGTCGTAGGTCTGACAGAAGCAGAAATTGGTTCGCGCGGAGGCGCAGAGGCGCGGAGGAGTTGCGGCGCACGATCGTCCCGCGACAGCGGGACCTTCGTCCCTGTCGCAGCGTACGAAGAGGCTGATCGCTACGCGATCGGTTTCCCCAAACGAGCCTCTCTGCGCCTCCGCGCCTCTGCCCGAACCAACTTCTTCCTTCTAAAGCCGGATCAAGCCACTGCCGCGTGCACGGTAGCGACCGCCGCCAGCACCGCTCCGATCCGCACCGCGCCCTGGATCACCTCGGCCTTCACGCCGTGCTTCTTCAGCACGTCCTCATGCGCGTCGATGCACATGCCGCAGCCGTTCATCGCCGACACCGCAAGGCTGAACAGCTCGAAATCGACCTTGTCGATCCCCGGCGCGGCGATGACGTTCATCCGCAGCTTGGCGGGCAGATTGCCATATTCCTTGTTCTTGGCGAGATGGACGAAGCGATAATAGACGTTGTTCATCGCCATCACCGCCGCCGCCGCGCGCGCTGCATTGGCCGCTTCGGGCGACAGCTTGTCGGCGACTTCCGCCTCCGCCGCCTCGACCAGCGGCTTGTGGCCGGTGGCGTGCGCGCAGGCGAGCATCGTCCCGAACTTCTTCTGCGGGTCGAGCACCGTCTCGTTCAGCAGCGAGCCGACATTCAGGCGGATATCCTTGGCGAAATCGGGCAGCTGGCCCGCAAATTCCTTGAGCGACATGGGCGTCTCCATACAGCAGATACACGACACCCCAGCCGACCGGGCGCGTCGCCGGGTCTGCGCTGGGGTGCCGGAGAAGAGGGGAGCGGACCGAATGCCCGCTCCCGAAAGGATCAGGCCGCGACCTGGAGGACGTCGTCGCCCTTGTTCCAGTTGCACGGGCACAGTTCGTCGGTCTGCAGTGCGTCGAGCACGCGCAGCGTTTCCTGCGGGTTGCGACCGACGTTCAGGCCGTTGACCTGCACCGCCTGAATGACGTTGTCCGGATCGATGATGAAGGTCGCGCGGAACGCAACATGCTCGTTCTTGTCGAGGATGCCGAGCTTGCTGGCCAGCACCGCGCCATTGTCGGCGATCCACGGGAAGTCGGCAGCGGCCAGATCCGGGTCCGACTTGCGCCACGCCAGGTGGACGTGCGCGGTGTCGGTCGACGCGCCGATCAGCACGGCGTCGCGATCGGCGAAGTCGTCCTTCAACTCGCTATAGCCAACGATCTCGGTCGGGCAGACGAAGGTGAAGTCCTTTGGCCAGTAAAACAGCACCTTCCACTTGCCGGGAAACGCGTCGTGGCTCAGCGTCTCGCCGGCGGGCAGCGCGGCGGTGCCCTGCTGGACGGGAACGGTGAATTCGGGAAGCTTGTCGCCAACGGTCAGCATGGGATTGCCCTTTCGTTTTGGTGCGTCGCCGCACCGATAATTGCTGCGTTGCGATATAGGGTGCGGTTCGTACCGTTCCAATCGAAATTGCCCTTGGGATCGATTGGCGCAGTCGATAAGTAGCCGGCCATGTCGGTGTACCTGCCCACGCTGAAACAGCTGCAATATCTGGTCGCCCTGCGGGATGCGGGCCATTTCGGCCGCGCGGCGGAGGCATCATTCGTTACCCAGTCGACGCTGTCCGCCGGTATCCGCGAACTCGAAACGCTGATCGGCGTGGTGCTGGTCGAACGCACCCGCCGCGTCGTCCGGTTCACCCCACTGGGTGAAAGCATCGTCGCCAAGGCACGCCGGGTCTTGCGCGAGGCGGAGGAACTGACCGACATGGCCCGCGCCGCCGGTCGGCCGCTGTCGGGCGAAATGCGGATGAGCGTCATCCCGACCATCGCCCCGTTCCTGTTGCCCCGCCTGCTCCCCCGCCTGCGCCGCGACTATCCCGACCTGAAGCTGTTCCTGCGCGAGGAGCCGAGCGCGGCGGCGTGCGAGGGGCTGCACCATGGCCGCACCGACTGCGTGCTGCTCGCGCTGCCCTATGGTTGTGGCGAGGTCGAGGTCGCACCGCTGTTCGAGGATCGGCTGCTGCTCGCCGTGCCCGGCAACGATAGCGGCGACACCGCGCCGCTGGTCGCCGACGACATCGATCCCGAACGGCTGCTGCTGCTCGAGGACGGGCATTGCCTGAAGGACCATGCCCTGCGCGCCTGCGAACAACCCGAATTGCGCGGGCAGGCGATGATGATGGGCACGTCGCTGCACACGATCGTCCAGATGATCGACAATGGCCTCGGCACCACCATGTTGCCGCAGATGGCGATCGACGCCGGCATCCTCGAACACACCGGGGTCACCGCGCGGCCGATCGAGTCGAAAAACGCCCAGCGCCGTATCGCGCTGGTCTGGCGGCGCGCGTCGCCGCGCGAACGCGATTTCCGCCTGCTGGCCGACGTACTGACCGCCGAGCGCGGCTGATCCATATCAGTCCGGGGGGAACCGTTTTTGCGGTTGAACCGTATTTCCGGGGTCGGTGCGCGACGCACCGCGCATCAATTCACCGCAACCACCGGAGAAAACCGATGATTCGCGCTACGATTTCCGCCGCCGCCCTCACCCTGTCGCTGGCCGGCGCAGCCCATGCCCAGACCGCCCCGGCACAACCCGCCCCGCCCGCGACGACCGGCGCACAGACCGGCACCACCGCGACAGTGACGACCCCGGTCGGCACCCCCCAGACCGGCGCACAGGCGAACACCAACGCCACCGCACCGGTGATGGTCGGCGGCGCGCCGATGCTGCCGACCGCAACGATCGTCGCCAACGCATCGAAGGCGAGCAACCTGTCGACGCTGGTCAAGGCCGTGCAGGCCGCCGATCTGGCCGCGACGCTGTCGGGTCCGGGTCCGTTCACTGTCTTCGCACCGACCAACGAAGCATTTGGTCGCCTCGCCCCCGGCACGCTCGATACGCTGCTCAAGCCCGAGCAAAAGGCTTCGCTGACCAAGGTGCTGACTTATCATGTCGTGGCCGGCAAGCTCGACGCGGCGGCACTGAAGTCGCAGATCGAGGCCGGCGGCGGCACCGCCACGCTGACCACCGTCGAGGGCCAGCCGATCAAGGCGACGCTGGAAAACGGCGCGCTGGTGCTGACCGATGTCGGCGGCGGCAAGAGCTATGTCACGCAATATGACGTGCAGCAGTCGAACGGCGTCGTCCATGTCGTGAACGGCGTGCTGGCCCCGAAGCTCGGGTGATCCGGGACTCAGGACAATGACGAAGCCGGGCGGGAGAGATCCTGCCCGGCTTTTCCGTTTTGGGGCCACCCGTCCGGCGGTCCTCGTTACCCCGGACGTGATCGGGACCGTTGCGAACGTCGCAAGCTTCACCAAAAACGCGCCGTACCCCCGCGCAGGCGGGGGTCCAGAGCCAAGCAGAACAACCGCTTGCGCTTGGAACCCTAGACCCCCGCCTGCGCGGGGACTGTTTACACGAGGCGCGTTTTGGATTCTTCTGTGTCCTTTGATTTGGGACGGGGAGGATAGGATGCGTTGTCCAGCGTG
>NZ_LMKP01000023.1 GCF_001421715.1 Sphingomonas sp. Leaf22 | reverse complement strand
GCGAAATATCCGCAGGCGCGRATCTGCGGCCATCGCGACTTCTCGCCCGATCGGAACCGCAACGGTCGCATCGATCCGCAGGAATGGATCAAGGCCTGCCCGAGCTTCGACGCGGTCGGCGAGTACACCGGCCTGTGATCGCCGGCCTCGCCAAGCTCGCGATCGGGATCGGGGTACCGACCCGTATTGCAAAGCCGGTGGCGATCGCCGTCGTGGTGCTGGCGATCACCGGCGCGATCTGGCTGGCGATCGGGCTGGTCTATCGCTCGGGTCGGACCGCCGGCGGGGCCAGTGCCCGGGTCGCGATCGGTGAACAGCACCGCGAGCGCACTGCCGAGGCGCGCGCCGACGAACGCCTCGCGGCCGACGTGACGATCGCGATCGCCGACCGGACCGCGCGCGCGGACGTGCTGTCCGAGACCCTTCTCCGCTCCACCATCAAGGATCTGCGCGATGCACTCGACGCCATGCCGCCGGCTGCTGCCGGCGCTGCTCCTCCTGTCGTGCCTGTCGACCGGCTGCGCGACGACCTCAATGCGAGCATCGCTCGCGCGAACCGAGCGGGCGAAACTGCCGCCGCTCCCTGAAGCGCTGACGCGGACCGAGACGATCGCCCCGCTGACCGCCTCGCGAACGGGCGAGCTGGTGTCGGTCCCGAAAGCCTTTCTTGCCGAGCTGCTGGAGCGGTTCGCTGAAGCCGTCGCCGCCGTCGGCCGCGGGAATGTCCGCGCCGTCGCCGTCCGGCAGGAGCGGACCTGCCTCGATGCCATCATCAGCACCGGCACCGCCCCCGCCGGCTGCACCACCGATCAGCCGCGCTGATCCTGCGGGAGCATACCATGACCAAAGTTCTGTACTTCCACCCGGCCTACCTGGCGCTGCCGCCGGTGCTGCTCGACCTTACTGATACTGCCGCGTCGGCGCTCGTGTCGTCCGGCGCTGGCGCATATCCGGTGCCGATGCCGATCGACCGGGTGCCCGGCATGCCGACGCCGACGCCGACGATACCAGGTCTGTCGATCACAGCACCGGACGCGATGCCGAATGGTGTCGTTGGCAGCGGTTCGGCGTTCACGCCCACCATCTCGGGCGGCACGCCCCCTTACGTGCTGTCGGTGGCTGGCGGCGCATTGGCACCTGGCCGCCGGATTTCCGGTTTGAGTATTGTCGGTAATTACACGCTTGCCGGCGATTATTCTTACATCCTGCGGGTCGTCGATAGCCTCGGTGCTTCGGCCAACGTGAGCATCAGCGTCTCGGTCGGGAATGCCGCGAACCTGCTTGATGACCCGGTCATGTACCAGATCGGCGCTTCGCTGGAGGGTCAGGGTCTGCGCGGCAGCGCAAATCCGGTCGCGTATGGCTTCACCGCACAGACGCCGCTCGTCTGGGCCAATCACCTCGCGCCGAAACGCCTGTTCACGATCCAGACGGGCAAGCACCCGACCGAACCGTTCTATTACCGTCCAACGTCGTACGCCACAGGCGGTGCCGGTTATTTCAGCGTCCCCAATCCGGGGTGGAACGTAAACGACCAGGTCGATCTGGCGGTCGCCCATGCGCAGACGCTGCCGAACGGCCGGCAAAAGGTCGTGTGGTACAGCGGCGGTCGCAACGACATGACTGTCGCATCGACCTACATTTCCCGGGAGCTGGCCAACCTCGACAAGCTCGCCGCCGTTTTTGATTTGATCATCGTTCCGGGTCTCTGGAAGCGCGACTTTTCGGCCGCAGACGGATGGCAGAAGGGCGGTTCCAACCGCGGTTATCTGGATTCGGTAAACGCCAATTTCCCGGCGCAGCTTGCCGCCCGCTATGGCAGCAAGGTCATCTACGTCCCCCTTCAGGCGATTATGAGCGATGGGACCGCCGACGAAAATCCGAAGCCGCAATATCTGTGCGACGGTCAGACGCACTATTCGAACCTCGGCGCACAGGCGACCGGTAAAGCCGTGTACGATGCGATCAAGGATCGCTTCGTCGGTCATGTCGATACGGGCAACCTGATCTCGGTCAGCGGCAATACCGGTACGTTGAGCAACGGTGTCACTGGTGCAGCTCCTGCCGGGTTCAGCGTCACCAAGGACCCGACAGTATCGGTTGTCGCCAGCATTCCCGCCGCCGGTTCGGTCGGGCTGGCGCTGACCACTGCTGTAACGCAGGCTACCGTCGCCGAAGGTGTGACAATCGCCGGCCCTACTGCGACGCTGGTGAATGCCGGTAACTACCGGGCACGGATGCACGTTCGTATCGATCCGACGCCGGCGCGTGTCGTCGTTGGTGGTGGTCTGCTAGAGACCACCGGCGGTGCAACGCCGCAACGGGCGCTCGGTATGTTCGCCTGTCGGGCCAACGCCTATGCTGCCGTAAACATCGCGACGACGGCAACCGCTTCGATCGACACGCTCGACGCGACGAATGGCCTCGATCTGTACATCGACACGCCGGATATGCTGGTCGACGCCAACGCCACGGTTGTGCCCTACGTGACGATCGCGGCCGATCAAGGCGCTGTCGTAACCGTCAACGTAGTGACGTCCGAATGGTCGGTTGTTCGTGGCGCAGACGCGCTGCCGACTTTCGGTTTCCGGTACGCCGGTATCACCAAGCCGGAAGGCAATACGGGCGGCACGACCGTCTATGGGTTCGAAGTGATCCGCTCGACCGGCACCGGCTCGGTTACGATCCCTTATGCCTTCAGTGCCGGCACGACCGACGCTGCGGACTATCTGGGCGGTGTTCTGCCGTCGAGCGGGAGCGTGACGTTCGCCGACGGCGAAACGAGCAAGCTGATCAACGTCACCGTGGTTGGCGATGGGGTCGAGGAAAGCGCTGAAACGTTTACGATTACCCTTAGCAATCCGGCCGGCTATCTTTCCAACGGAAGCATTGTCGGTACCGGCATCATCGTCAACGACGATGGCCTACAGACCTTCGCGTTCCGCGACACCTGGACGGAGACGACGGCGGTCGCCGTCACGGCGCATACTGCGAACAGCGGTCACACCTATGCGCGGGTCGGCACGTACGACATGACCATCTCGCCCGGCAACAACCGGGTCCGGTGGAACGCTGGTACGGGGTACATCCGCAGTTCGTATGCGCCAACCAGCGCCAACTATGACCTGAAGGTGATGATCCGCTGCGTTCGTCTCCGCGCTTCCGGCATTGGTCTGCGGATGGGCGCGGACGGAGGCTGCGTGACCGTCGGTTACTCCGCGAACGGCGCTTCGTGGTCCGTAAACGACCGGTCGGGCAGCAATCAGCTGTCGGGCTACACGGGAGGTTCGCCTGTCACCATCGAGTTGCTTCGTTGGTATGAAATGGAAGTTCGTGTTCGCGGAAACACGTTCCAACAGTTCATCGACGGTGTCGCGGTGTCGCCAGTCCACACGTTCCGCACCAACTACGGTGCCAATATCGGGCTGACGAACATCACCGCCTATTCCAGCAACGGTACTGAAGGTTGGGAATACGGTGAGATGACGGTCACCGAGTACGCCGCCTAACCCTACATCGGCTGGCAGATTTGGCAGGTACCGTATCCGTCGAAAAGGTCGGTACCGCCACATTCTGGGCAGCAATCCTCCCTGTCCGGGGCTTCAGGAAAGAACGCCACAAGCGTGGCGTCGAGCGCCGTCAAAGCACGCGACGACACCTGCGCCAATAGGCCGCGCAGACCCGTCCGCCGACCCGATACTCCAACGCTCTGCATAGACCCCCCGATCTCGCGATGGCCCCCCGGCCTCCGCAGCCTGAACCACTAACCGAAAAGTCCGCCGAATCAACGATCCTTTAGAATGGAGCCGACTATGACCACCACCATCACCGCGAAGCACGGCCAGACCCCGAAGCTGATGCCCGGCCAGCAGATCAAATTCCCTGCCACGCTCAACACAACCGTGGGAGCTTGGGACGAGGAGAAGCGGAAATACGCCTACAAGTGGGGCACCCGGGTTTGCTTCCTCGTTGGCATCGAGCGGCTCTATCTGGTCGAAGGCACGACCTATAGCGCAACTGCGCCCGTCATCGAGCAGCCGCCAGTGACGACGCCGGCACCGTCCCCAACGACCAAGGTCCGCACCGGCACCTTCAGCACGCCCGCCGGCGGGCTTGAGGCATGGCTGCTGACCGATTTCTATTCGCTTGGCGTCGGCAGCCTCGGCAGCTTCGGTACCGCCGGCCCGCTGCCGGCCGGCATCCCGACCGACGCCGAGCGGGGCTATCTGCGCGGGGGCATCTTCTGCCATGCGACGGCCCCGCTGATGGGCGACGCCGTCCTGTACGGTCGTTCGGTCGAGGGCTTCGTCACCGCGCACCGCGCCGGCGGCAAGACGGTCCAGTCGGCCTCGGCGGTGCTGACCGGCTATCATCAGGTGGACGGCACCGTGTCGGCCGAGGCCGAAGCGATCCGCTTCGTCGGCACCACGGACGACGGGATCGGCGTCGACCAGCGGATCTCGGTCGAAGGCAAGCGCATCCTGATCGACGTCGAGCTGGCAAACCGCACCGCGGCCGAGCTGGTCGACCTGCGGTACATGCGCCTGATCGATTTCGATCAGCCCGGTGCCTACGAGACCGTCAATGAGGTCGTGGAGCGCGGTCGCGCGCGGGCGACGATGGCGGGCAATCGCGTGCTGCTGGTCGGCAGCGACGACCCGCGCGCGACGATCGGGCTGGCGATCGCCGTCCCGCCGACGCTCGATCCCTATGCGATCAAGGCGCTGCCGGTCGGCACGAAGCGCAAGGGCGACGATTCGATNGCGACGATCGGGCTGGCGATCGCCGTCCCGCCGACGCTCGATCCCTATGCGATCAAGGCGCTGCCGGTCGGCACGAAGCGCAAGGGCGACGATTCGATCCACGTCTGCCTTGATCTCGGCACGCTGGCGATCGGCGCGTCGACCCGCTTTCGGATCGTCATCGACGGGTCGGCGATCGCCTCTTGAGGCACCCTGCCCGGCAAGGCATAGCGATCGGGCTGTTCGAACTTAGCCGTTAGGACAGCCCGCGCGCGGAAATTGGCCGACCGGTTCGCCGGGTGGCCTGCGGAATAGAAGACCTTCGGGGAATACGTGGGGCGCAGTTGCCAATTCTGCGCGGCTAGCCACCCGGTACCAGGTGGCGCAGGCAAGGTGACCCGCCAGCGTATCCCCGAAGGCCACCCGCCAGCTTAGGTCTGAGCTTCGGTCTCCACTCCGGACTATCGCGATCCTTCCAACTTTCGGAGCTGCTCCGAAGGTTCGGAGGGTTGCGACCCTCGCCGCCAGTCGCGGCGTCATCAGCGCGCCTAGCCGACGTGCTTCTTTCCGGAAGAAGCCGACCTTGAACGACCTACCGACTGCATGCCCGCCGGCACCCTATCTCGGCGGCAAGCGCAACCTCGCCAAACGCCTCTGCGCGATCATCGAGACGATTCCCCACAAGGCCTATATCGAGCCGTTCGTTGGCATGGGCGGGATCTTCCTGCGCCGGGCTCGGCCGGCACCCGTCGAGGTCATCAACGACTTGTCGGGCGACGTCGCCAACCTCTTCCGGATCGTCCGCCGCCATTATGAACCGTTCGTCGACGAGATGGCCTTCCTGTTCGCCGGCCGAGCCGACTTCGATCGGATGCGGGCAGTGAACCCATCGACGCTAACCGACATCGAGCGCGCGGTGCGCTTCCTGTATCTTCAGCGGCTCGGCTTCGGCGGGAAGGTCGTCGGCCGGACGTTCGGCCTGCGGCGCGACCAGTCGTCGCGCTTCGATCATGCCCGGCTCCGCGCGGACCTGCGGCGGCTCAGCGCGCGCCTCGCGCCCGTGACGATCGAGCAGCTCGATGCTGTCGAGCTGATCGGCCGGTACGATAGCAAGGACGCGCTCTTCTACCTCGACCCGCCGTATCATGAGACCACCGGGTACGGACTGGACTTCGGACCGGACCGATACCGCGCGCTGGCCGACCGACTGAACACGATCGCGGGCAGCTTCGTGCTGTCGATCAACGACACGCCGCTCATCCGGGAGATCTTCGCCCGGTTCGTCATTGAGGAGATCGCCACGACGTGGACGGTCTCCGGGCATGCTGCCCGCGCCGGCACGAAGGTGACTGAGCTGATCATCCGTAACCGGCCACGTTAAGTTTCGGCCGCCAGGATGCGGGTATCGAAGTGGGTATTGCCGGCTTGCGCAATTTCTCAAACTGGCGGTTTTCTGCGCCGTCGGATGTGACCACGGCGGACAGGTTGTCCGCCGTGGTCGGGGTTGGGGGTCGGTTAGATCGCCCGGCGACGATCAGCCTTGGGGCCGGTGGGGCGGCTGACCAGGTGCTGTCCCGACCCCCTTCGCTCTCGGGGGGTATGCCCCCGAAATAGCCCCGCGCCGGCGGCGCGGCAAGTTCGTGCTTTCAGATAGGATTCGACCATGCTGACCAACGCCGCGGTGCGATCCGCGCGGCCGAAGCCGTGCGCCTACAAGCTCTCCGATGGGCAGGGCCTGCACCTGTATGTCGCACCGACTGGCCTCAAATCATGGCGTGTGCGATTCCGCGTCGCTGGCCGTGAGCAGCTGCTGACGATCGGCCAGTTTCCCGACGTCGATCTGTCGGCCGCGCGAGAGGCGGCAGCAGCTGCCCGCGACGCGCTGCGCGCCGGGCGAGATCCGCGCGAAGAGCGCGCAGCGCGTGTCGAGGTCGACCGGACGTTCGCCACCGTCGCCCGCGCCTGGCACGCGCACTGGCGGTCGAGCTGGACCAACGTCCACGCCGGCGACGTGATCACCAGCCTCGAGCGCGACGTGTTCCCGGCGATCGGCGCGATCGACGTCGACGATATCGGGGCCGGCGACATTCGCGACCTGCTGCGCGCCGTCGAGGCCCGCGGCGCGATCGAGACTGCGAAGCGGCTGCGCCAGCGCATCAGCAAGGTGTTCGGCTAGTCGATCGCCAACGAGCTGGCCGAGGTCGACCCGTCGACGGCGGTCCGCCACGCGTTGTCGGCCGCGCCGATCGCCAGCGAGCAGCTGGCGCTTACTTCACTCGACGAGGCTCACGATCTCCTTGCCGCGTCGACGGCCGCCGGCGGCGCGGCGATCGTCGATCTGGCGTCCCGGTTCCTCGCGCTGACTGCGGTCCGGCAAGGTGCGTTGCGCGGCATGCGATGGGAAGAAGTTGAGGGCGTCGACTGGGCCGGGGCTATGATTGGTCCGATCGCGCCGGTGTGGCGGGTGCCGGCGGCACGGATGAAGCTGGCCAAGGCGAAAAAGGGTGATGCCCGGTTCGATCACCTGGTGCCGCTTTCCCGGCAGGCGTTCGCCGTTCTTTGCAGGGTCCGCGCGCTCGGCATCGATGCCGACCTCGTCTTCGGGCATTTGTCGGAGAGCGCGATCGGCGCGCTGTATCGGAAGGCCGGCTTTGCCGGCCGACACGTGCCGCACGGATGGCGCGCCACCTTCTCGACGATCCTGAACGAACTCTATCCCGGCCTGCGCGTGATGATCGATCGCGCGCTCGGCCACGCGGGGAAGAAAGAGGCAGACGTCAACGTGAAGGTCGAGGGCGCGTACAATCGATCGAAGCAGATCTGGCCCCGCCGGCGGCTTATGCAGCGATGGGCTGACCTGGTGATGCCCGACGCGTGACCTGTCCCCGCGGGGGACGGGGCGGCTCTTTCGGCACGATCCGTGCTCGTCCCCGCCGCCAAGCCTCGGGGCGGCGCAGCCGCCCTGTCCTGGGCTGGCCGCTGCGCGCGACGGTTCGTATGCCGGGCGGGTTCGGCATCGGGGACTAGCACATGGCGGTCCGGTTGGGCTGGGTGATGTCGCTTGTGGCTACGTATCGCGAGAGCGATCCCTTATAGAATTACTACAGGGTCTCATTCCGACCGCATTGCGGACTCGCCCTATTTGCCTCTGCGTCGCGCCTATCGACGGAGTTTCCGAACGAACGAAGGGCGTCCATCAGCGACCACGTCGCATCAGGCTTCGGCTCGGCGGGTGCCGGGGGCTGGATCGCCGACGCCTGTCGGTCGGCGCGTTCCTGCCGTGCGTCCCGCTCTACGACGGTAAGCGACCGCTGCGTTGCCTCGACTGCCTTCCGCGTAATCCGTGCCACCAGCTTCATCGCCTTCGCGGGAAGCGACAGGAAATAGGCGTTCGAGATTTGCTCGACATATTGGCCGCCGGGCTGGGGGTCGTCGACCGGCCGCGTCCGTCGCGTCGAATCCAGAAAGCCTTCCGCCTTTAAACGGGCAATAGCGCTACCGACAGCGCTTCGCGATCGTCGTATCTGTTGGGCTATCCAGCTATAGGAAGGGTCGAGACGGCCGTCTTTCTTGCCCCGCAGGCGAAGGAAGAAGCGATACACCTCGATCGCGATATGGCCGAGCTTCCCGTTGCGTGCGCCGGGCTGCTTGGTGAAATGCTCGTAGGCTTCGGCCGCGCGTAGGCGGGCGTTGTTCTCCGACCGCGGAAAGCGGTTCGACGACGCCCACCGGCTTTCGATCACAGGATCGTGGTGGAAGCTCCCTGCCCGCACCCGTTGATGGGTACGTTGGCGCAATCGACCTGCATGGAGTGCCTTGCCGGCGTGGGTACGAGGTGCGGTAATCTTCGACTTCATGTCGGCCCCCGGAGCGGTGGGTCGATGGGCGCACGAAAGCGCCGCCGGAACCGGGGTCCGACGCCGCTTGTGCGTGGGTTATGGAGCGCTGATCAGGCGCGTATGGGATGGTGGGATCGGTGCCGTGCGGCTCCGGTGTTTCTCCGGTGTCGCGTACAATTCGGCACGGTTTCTCTCAGGGGCGCATCACCGCTGCATTACGTCTGCCTGCCGCGAAGCCTTTGAAAACCGGCGTGTCGCGTGCAATCGCACTGCAGAGGTCAGGGGTTCGATTCCCCTCAGCTCTACCACCCCGCTCGGCTTACATCACACCTATCTCCGAACGGCGGGTTCCGCCTTGGTGGCCTGTGTGTTCCGCCATACCGATTGATAGCCCCGCATTACCCTACTAAAGTAATGGGATTATAGTCTCCCTAGCGTCGCTCTCTACTATGGGCGCTGCAACGGCCGCCTCGGCGGCGGCGAACAGGGAGATCGGGTTTGACGAAATTCATCGCACCGCTGGCGGCAATCGCGCTGGTCGGGCTTGGCGGGTGTTCGGGTAACGAACCGGCCAACAGCATCGACGCCAACGCATCGATCGAAACGAACCTGACGTCGGTCGACGAACCGCTGGCGAACGATATTGCGGTCGGCAACGCGGCCATCGTGTCGAACGACACCACGCTTGCGACCGACCCGGCACTGAACGCGACGGTCGTCGATCCGACGCCGACCACGACCGGCAACGCCACCGGCCTTTGAGTTTCGCCGCGCCACGGCGCGGTGTCCGCAACGCTTTGGTAGCTCCCTAAGCGTAACCTTGGTCGGGCGTCGTCAAGTCGCCCGACCTTTTTTGTTTCGAAGCGATCCGCATGGCCCAGCCCGACGACGACCGCCGCCAGATCATCAACCACGCCACCCGTGCGCTGTCGACCGCGCGCATGGCATGGCGGCGGGCGCAACCGAGCCGGCAGCAACCGGCGACCTTTCCGTCGCGAACCACGCTGACGCGGGCAATGGAGTTCCTGTCGCACGCCCTGTTCCCCGGCCGGATCGGTGGCTTTGCGGGCGACGCGGCCGGGGAAGACCGGTTCGTTGCCGAGCGGCTCGACGCCGCCTTTGCGTTGCTCGACGAAGCGATCCGCGCCGAATTCGCCTATTGGCAGGATGTTTCCGCGATCGACTTCGCACCCGAACGGCCGGCGGAGATATTGCGGCTGTTCGCCGGCACGCCGTCGCGCGTGCGGGCGCTGATCGATACCGACGTCGCCGCGATCTTTCGCGGTGATCCGGCGGCACGCAGCGTCGATGAAATCCTGATCTGCTATCCCGGCGCGGTCGCGATCCTGCACCATCGGCTGGCCCACGAACTCGACTCGCTGGGCGTGCCGATCGTCGCACGGATCGTGTCGGAGACCGCCAACGAACGAACCGGCATCGACATTCATCCAGGTGCGACGATCGGCCCCGGCTTCTTCATCGATCATGGCACCGGCGTGGTGATCGGTGAGACTGCCGTGATCGGCGCGCGGGTGCGGCTGTATCAGCATGTCACGCTCGGCGCGCGAACGCCGCATCGATCGCAACCCCGTTCCGCCAGCGGGCCGTTCGTGCAGCGCGTGGCACGGCATCCGATCGTCGGGGACGATGTCGTGATCTATGCCGGAGCGACGATCCTCGGCCGGGTGACGATCGGCGACCGGGCAGTGATCGGCGGCAATGTCTGGTTGTTGCAGGACGTCGCGGCGAACAGCGTCATCATGCAGCCGGAGGCGGTGCCGGCAGGGGTTTGAGAATCGACCTGACCTCGTTGCCTAGCTCCGGCACCCCGCTATCGCGGGGCGAATGATCCGGCACAAATCGTCCCCCGGACGATTTGAGTCCGGATCATTCCCACTCGATCGTGCCGGGCGGCTTGCTCGTATAGTCGTAGGTGACGCGGTTGATGCCCTTCACCTCGTTGATGATGCGGGTCGCCACGCGCGGCAGGAAGTCGCCCGGAAACTGGAACGCCTGCGCGGTCATGCCGTCGGTCGAGGTCACCGCACGCAGCGCGAGGACATTGTCATAGGTGCGGCCGTCGCCCATCACGCCGACGCTGCGCACCGGCAGCAGTACCGCGAACGCCTGCCAGATCGTGTCGTACAGCCCGGCCTTGCGGATCTCCTCAAGATAGATCGCATCGGCCTTGCGCAATATGTCGCAGCGTTCGCGCGTCACTTCGCCCGGAATCCGGATGGCGAGGCCGGGTCCGGGGAACGGATGGCGGCCGACGAAGATGTCGGGCAGGCCCAGTTCGCGACCCAGCGCGCGGACCTCGTCCTTGAACAGTTCGCGCAACGGCTCGACCAGCGCCATGTTCATGCGCTCGGGCAGGCCGCCGACATTGTGGTGGCTCTTGATCGTCACCGACGGGCCACCGGTAAAGCTGACGCTTTCGATCACGTCGGGGTAGAGCGTTCCCTGGGCGAGAAACTGCGCGCCGCCCAGCTTGTTCGCTTCGGCCTCGAACACGTCGATGAACGTCTTGCCGATGAACTTGCGCTTGGCTTCCGGATCGGTGACGCCAGCCAGACCGTCCATGAACAGGTCCTGCGCATCCACATGGACGAGCGGGATATTGTAATGGCCGCGGAACAGGCTGACGACCTGTTCGGCCTCGCCCGCGCGGAGGATGCCGCCGTCGACGAACACGCAGGTCAGCTGGTCGCCGATCGCCTCATGCAGCAGCAGCGCCGCGACCGAGCTGTCGACGCCGCCCGACAGGCCGCAGATGACCTTGGCCGAACCGACCTGTTCACGGATTTCGGCGATCTTGAGGTCGCGGAACTCGGCCATCGTCCAGTCGCCCGACAGCCCGCAGACATAGCGCGCGAAATTGGCGATCAGCTTCGCGCCATCGGGCGTGTGGAACACCTCCGGATGGAACTGCACGCCGTAATAGCGCCGGGCGTCGTCCGCGATGATCGCGAACGGCGCGCCGGGGCTGGTCGCGACAACGTGGAAGCCGGGCGCGATCGCCGCGACCTTGTCGCCATGGCTCATCCACACCTGATGCCGCTCGCCCGTGGCCCAGAGGCCGTCGAACAGGCCGCAGGTCTCGGCCACTTCGACATAGGCTTCGCCGAACTCGCCCGAATGGCCCTTCTCGACCTTGCCGCCCAGCTGTTCGGTCATGACCTGCTGGCCGTAGCAGATGCCGAACACCGGCACGCCCGAATCGAAGATCGCCTGCGGCGCGCGCGGACTGCCGTCGTCACAGACCGATGCGGGGCCACCCGACAGGATCACGCCCTTCGGCTGCATCCGTTCGAACGCTTCGCCGGCCTTCTGGAACGGAGCGATTTCGGAATAGACGCCGGCCTCGCGCACGCGACGCGCGATCAGCTGCGTCACCTGGCTGCCGAAATCGACGATCAGGATGGAGTCGGGGGTCTCGTTCATCCGCACCCGATAGCAGAGCTTCGGGGGTGTGCCAGCCCTTTGGGGCTCGTGCCTAGGGTGAAGAACGGGGTTGGTTTCGCGCGAAGACGCGGAGAGAAGAAGGCGAGGGTTTTCGCGCAGAGGCGCGGAGGCGCAGAGGGGTTGCGCCCGCGGCGGATCGCTCGGCCGCACCAGCGGCCTTCAACGCCGTCGCAACGCGCGGAAGCGTCTTCCGATCGCAGATCGATCGCCCGGATCGGGCTCCTCTGCGCCTCCGCGCCTCTGCGCGAACCAACCCCTCTTCCCTTCGCGCCTTCGCGTGAAAACAAGCCTTCCCCTACCCGATCGGCTTCACCTGCATGCCCGTCCATTTGGCGATGAACGCCCACAGATCGGCGGTTTCCTCGATCACCTTGTCGGTCGGCTTGCCCGAGCCGTGGCCGGCGCGGGTTTCGATGCGGACCAGATGCGGCTTCGGGCCGATATCCTTCGACTGGATCATCGCGGTGTATTTGAAGGTATGGCCGGGTACCACGCGGTCGTCGGTGTCGGCGGTGGTCGCGAGGATCGCCGGATAGGTCACGCCCGCCTTCACATTGTGATAGGGCGAATAGCCGAGCAGGTTGCGGAAATCGGCTTCCTTGGCGGGTACGCCGTAATCGTCGACCCAGTAGCGCCCGGCGGTGAAGCGGTCGAAGCGCAGCATGTCCATCACGCCCACCGCCGGCAGCGCCGCCGCGAACAGATCGGGCCGCTGGTTGACGACGGCACCGACCAGCAGGCCGCCATTCGATCCGCCCTGGATCGCCAGCTGCCCCTTCGACGTGACGCCCTGTGCGATCAGGTCTTCCCCAGCACCGATGAAATCGTCGAACACATTCTGTTTGTTCAGCAGCTTGCCGCCGTCATGCCATTCCTTGCCATATTCGCTGCCGCCGCGAATATTGGCGACCGCGAGCACCCCGCCCTGTTCCAGCCACGCGATACGCCCGGCGGAAAATCCCGGCAGGATCGGCACGTTGAACCCGCCATAGGCATAGAGCAGCGTCGGTGCCGGCCCCTTCACGTCCTTGCGCTTGACGATGAACATCGGAACCTTCGTCCCGTCCTTCGATGCGTAGAAGCGTTGGCGGACGTCGTACTGCGCGGGATCGAAAGCGACCTTCGGGCTTGCCCAAGGCGTCACCGCGCGGGTCGCGACGTCGTAGCGATAGATCGTCGTCGGCGTCGCAAAGCTCGAAAAGGCGAAGAAGCCTTCATTGTTGTCGAGTTCACCGCCGACGCCGCCGACCGTGCCGATGCCGGGCAGCGCAATGCTGCCATCGGGCTTGCCGTCAAGGGTGAAGCGCTTCACCTCGGTCTTCGCATCGACCAGATAAGCGGCCATGATCCGCCCGCCGACCAGCGACGCGCCGTTCAGCACCGCCCTGTCCTCGGCCACCACTTCCTTCGGCGTCGGGTTCGCGGCGGCCATGTCGAGCGTCACGATGCGCAGGCGCGGCGCGCCCTGCGTCGTGGTCAGGTACAGCGTGCTGTCCTTCGACCCGATCGACGACCAGTCGACATTGTCGGTATTGACGATGGTGCGCGGCTTGTCGTTCGGCCTGGTCAGGTCGAGGACCGCGATCTCGGTATGGTCGCCGGGACCGCTGGTCGAGATGATCAGCCAGCGGCCATCGTCGGTGATACCGGGATAGAAGGTGTAGCGCGGCTGATCGGGCCGCTCATAGATCAGCCGGTCGGCGGTCTGCGGCGTGCCGAGCTTGTGGAAATAGACCTGCGCGTTCAGGTTCTGGCTCTGAAACTCCTGCCCCTTTTCCGGGGTCGGGAAGCGGGCATAATAGAAGCCCGATCCGTCCTTCACCCAAGACGCGGTCAGGCCGTATTTCACCCAGTCGATCTGGTCGTCGAGCGTCTTGCCAGTATCGACGTCGAGCACGCGCAGCTTGCGCCAGTCGCTGCCGCCGTCCTGGATCGAATAGAGCAGCCGCTTGCCGTCCTTCGACGGGGCCCATTCCGCAAGCGCGGTCGCGCCGTCCTTCGACCAGCCATTGGGGTCGATCAGCACCCGCCCCTGCCCGTTCACGCTGTCGCGGACATACAGCACCGACTGATTCTGCAACCCCGAATTGCGGCTGTAGAAATAGCGGCCGCCTTCGCGGTTCGGCACGCCGAAGCGTTCATAGTCGAACAGCTTCGTCAGCCGCTGCTTGAAGATATCGCGGCCGGGCAGCGTCGCCAGATAGGCGTCGGTGACCTTGTTCTGCGCCGCGACCCATGCCGCGACCTCGGGGTCGTTGCGGACGTCGTTTTCGAGCCAGCGATACGGATCGGCGACCTTCACCCCGAACTGCTCGTCGACCTGATCAACGGTGCGGGTCTGCGGATAGGCGATGCTCTGGGCAAGGGCGGTCGTGCTGGTCATCAGGCAGGCAATCGCGACAAGGGCATGGCGGTACATCGTTGCTCCATGGACAGGCGGCCGGACCGGTATCCGGTGTTACCGACCACGATAGGCCCTGCCGCTCTCCACGCAACCCCGCGGAACGCCCCAACGGAAAAGGGCGGCCGTACCGATGTACGACCGCCCTCCCCTGTCGTTCGATCGAAGGCCGATCAGGCGGCTTCGTCGAAATCCTCGTCGTTCAGGACCGGACCCGAATCCTGGCCCTTCGCCGACACGTCGCGGTCGACGAATTCGATGATCGCCATCGGCGAGGCGTCCGACGCGCGGATGCCGGCCTTGATGATGCGGGTATAGCCGCCGTTGCGATCGGCATAGCGGCTCGCCAGCACGTCGAACAGCTTGGTCAGCTGCGCATCGTCGAGCAGCCGGGCATGGGCCAGACGACGGTTCGACAGGCCACCCTTCTTCGCCAGCGTGATGAGCTTTTCGACGTAGGGCCGCAGTTCCTTCGCCTTGGCGACGGTAGTGGTGATCTGCTCATGCTTGATGAGCGCGGCCGACATGTTGCGGAACAGCGCAATACGATGAGCCGAGGTACGTTGCAGCTTACGGCCGCCGACGCGATGACGCATGGGTATTTCCTTCGTTCGTTAAGGGGCCGTGTCACGGAATCCCCAAAGCAGGTGGCTGTTGGAGGCCGCCACCGGTTCGCCTGTTCGCGGCAAAGGTCACAAAAGTCACACTTGCCGCGGTTTCGTTTGCCGGGTCGGACACGGGCGAAGCCCGTGTCGTCGGTCGGGACGGCTGAAAGCCGGCCCGCCGGCCGGGATTATTTCGTCCCCGGGCCAAGCTGGCTTGGCCCGGTGCGAAATTATCCCATAATTTCCTGCTCGAGCTTCTTCGCCATCTCTTCGATGTTCTCGGGCGGCCATCCAGGGATGTCCATGCCGAGGCGAAGGCCCATCGACGACAGCACTTCCTTGATTTCGTTCAGCGACTTGCGGCCGAAATTCGGAGTGCGCAGCATCTCGGCTTCGGTCTTCTGGACCAGATCGCCGATGTAGATGATGTTGTCGTTCTTGAGGCAGTTGGCCGAACGGACCGACAGTTCGAGCTCGTCGACCTTCTTGAGCAGGTAGCGGTTGATCTGCGCGGTATCGCCCTGACCTTCGCTCGCCGGTGCTGCCACCTGCGTGCCGACAGCGGCAGCGCGCGGCAGTGCCGAATCGTCGAAGTGAACGAACAGCGCCAGCTGGTCCTGAAGAATGCGACCGGCATAGGCCAGCGCGTCTTCCGGGGTCACGGTGCCATCGGTTTCGACGGTCAGCGTCAGCTTGTCGTAATCGAGTTCCTGCCCGACGCGGGTGTTCTCGACCTTGTAGCTGACCTGACGGACCGGCGAATACAGCGCGTCGACCGGGATCAGACCGATCGGCGCATCGGCCGGACGGTTGCCGGCGGCAGGCACATAGCCCTTACCGACGTCCGCGGTCAGTTCCATGTTGAGCGTCGCACCATCGTCGAGATGGCACAGCACCAGATCGGGGTTCATCACCTCGATATCGCCGGTGACGGCGATGTCGCCGGCCTTCACCTCGGCCGGGCCGGTGACGGACAGCTGGAGGCGCTTCGGGCCTTCGCCCTGCATCCGCAGCGCGATCTGCTTCACGTTCAGCACCATGTCGGTCACGTCCTCACGGACGCCGGCAAGGCTCGAGAATTCGTGAAGGACGTTCTCGATCTTGATCGAGGTTACGGCGGCGCCCTGCAGCGACGACAGCAGCACGCGACGCAGCGCGTTGCCGAGCGTCAGGCCGAACCCACGCTCCAGCGGCTCCGCGACGAAGGTCGAACGGCGCTTGGGATCGCCGCCCGGCTTCTTCTCGAGGCCGCTCGGCTTCTTGAGTTCCTGCCAGTTCTTAGCGTTGACGGACACGGGCTTCCCCTAGCTTGGCGGCGCGGAAAGGACGGGTCCGCGCCATGAAAGAACAGCCCCGCCGGACGAACCCGGCGAGGCGGCAGGCACGGATCAGACGCGGCGACGCTTCGACGGACGGACGCCGTTGTGCGGGATCGAGGTCACGTCGCGGATCGACGTGATCTGGAAACCGACCGCCTGCAGCGCGCGAAGCGCCGATTCACGACCCGAACCCGGACCCTTCACTTCGACTTCGAGCGTGCGCACACCGTGGTCGGCGGCCTTGCGGCCCGCGTCCTCGGCGGCGACCTGCGCGGCGTACGGGGTCGACTTGCGCGAGCCCTTGAAGCCCATCGCACCGGCCGACGACCACGAGATCGCATTGCCCTGCGCATCGGTGATCGTGATCATGGTGTTGTTGAAGCTGGCGTTCACATGCGCGACGCCGGCGGTGATATTCTTGCGCTCGCGACGGCGAATGCGCTGCGGTTCACGTGCCATTGTTGGTAATCCTGACCTGTATATCATGCGTGGTACGGAGATCGGGAGGCGGTCAGCCTCGAACCTGTCCCCGACGGAGAAGAAGTTAAAAACAGTCCCCCGGACTGTTTTTTACTTCTTCTTACCCGCGATCGGCTTCGCCTTGCCCTTGCGGGTGCGCGCGTTGGTGTGCGTGCGCTGGCCGCGGACCGGCAGGCCCTTGCGGTGACGCAGGCCACGATAGCAGGCCAGATCCATCAGACGCTTGATGTTCATCGCGGTCTGACGACGCAGATCACCTTCCACGGTGTGGCTGGCGTCGATCGCTTCACGGATCTGAAGCACTTCCTGATCGCTCAGGTCCTGCACGCGGCGTTCCGACGCGATGCCGAGCTGATCGGTCAGCTGCTTGGCCTTGGCCGGACCGATGCCGTGGATATACTGCAGCGCGATGATCACGCGCTTGTTGGTCGGGATATTAACACCCGCGATACGTGCCATGAATTAAATTCTCCCAGCTCCACGGAGTGTCGCATGGCAGCGACCCTCCATCTCGTAGCGTTGCGCCCCTTCACGCATGATCGCGGCGAACGCGCAAAAGCGTCGCCGTAAACCAGTATGTCGGGGTAGAGCGCTGATACGGACCGATTCGGATAGTGTCAACCGCTGCGCGGAACCAAAATCGGGGGCGGGCGTGTGCGGGGTCGCGGGGCAGCGAGCGCCTTCCTCCTCCGTCACCCCGGGCTTGCCCCGGGGTCCCGCATTCTTACCGGCGTGGAAGTAGAGGAAGAAATGGGACCCCGGGCAAGCCCAGGGTGACGCAAGAAAATCAGTTATGCGCGCCGTCGAGAGGACGCTGCGCAGCAGGACGGGCGTTACGCGCCGAGGATCGACGCGATCTCAGCGGCCACATCGTCCATGTCGGCCATGCCGTCGACACGGTGGACGATTCCGCGCGATTCGTAGAGCGGCAGGATCGGCGCGGTCTTGGCGCGATATTCGACCATGCGGGTCCGCACCGTCGCTTCATTGTCGTCGGGACGACGCTTGAAGTCGGTCGCGCCGCAAACGTCGCACACGCCGGTCACAGCCGGCTGCTTGAAGCGGTCGTGATAGCCCGCACCGCAATTGCCGCAGGTGAAGCGGCCGACGATGCGTTCGACCAGGGCGTCCTCGTCGACGACCAGCTCGATCACATGCGTCAGCTTGCGGCCGCGATGTTCGAGCAGCAGGTCGAGCGCATCGGCCTGCGCCGCGGTGCGCGGATAGCCGTCGAAGATCACGCCCTGGTCGCCCAACTGATCGAGGCGTTCACCGATCAGCGCCGATACGATCGCGTCGGACACCAGTTCGCCGGCATCCATCACCGCCTTGGCCTGCAACCCCACCGGGCTGCCCGCCTTGACCGCTGCCCGCAGCATGTCGCCGGTCGACAGCTGCACCATGCCGCGCGCCGTTTCGAGCCGCGCGGCCTGGGTGCCCTTGCCCGCCCCCGGCGGTCCGAGAAGGATGATGTCCATAGCTGCCCCCAATTAACCCTGATGCATCCGTAATGCGCTTACCCGCGCAGGCGTCCACCCTTCAGCTTCGCCTTCTTGATCAGGTCGCCATACTGATGCGCCAGCAAATGCGACTGGATCTGCGTCACCGTGTCCATCGTGACGTTGACCACGATGAGCAGGCTGGTGCCACCGAGATAGAAGGGAATCGACAGCGCCGACACCAGATATTCGGGCAACAGGCAGATGATGACCAGATAGGCCGCGCCGATGACCGTGATGCGGGTCAGGACATAGTCGAAGTAATTCTCGGTATTCTTGCCCGGGCGGATGCCGGGAATGAACCCGCCATAACGCTTCAGATTGTCGGCGGTCTCTTCGGGATTGAAGACGATCGCGGTGTAGAAGAACGAGAAGAACACGATGCCCGCGCCGTACAGCAGCATGTAGAGTGGCTGACCATGCGCCAGATACTGGTTAAGCGTAATGATGAAATCGCCCCACCGGCTTTCGCCCGCCGTCGCCTGTCCGGCGAACTGGGTGATCGTCACCGGCATCAGTAGCAGCGACGACGCGAAGATCGGCGGGATGACGCCGGCGGTGTTGATCTTGAGCGGCAGGTGGCTGCGATCGGCCTGTACGCCGCGCGCCGTCTGACGCTTGGGATACTGAATCAGGATGCGACGCTGGGCGCGCTCCATGAAGCAGATGAACAGGACGAGGCCGGCGACGGCGACGATGATGCCGATCAGCGTCAGCGGGTTCATCGTGCCCGAACGGCTGCCCTCGAACAGCTGCAACAGCGTCGTCGGCAGATGCGCGACGATGCCGGCCATGATGATGAGCGAGATGCCGTTGCCGATGCCGCGGCTGGTAATCTGCTCACCCAGCCACATCAGGAACATCGTGCCGCCGATCAGCGAGATGACCGCCGCGATGCGGAAGGCCATCCCCGGCTCGATCACCGCCTGCGCCCCGGCCGACGCCCCGAACGCTTCGAGACCGACCGCGATGGTATAGCCCTGGATCGCGGTCAGCGCGACCGTGCCGTAGCGGGTATATTGATTCAGCTTCTTGCGGCCCGACTCGCCTTCCTTCTTGATGGCGGCGAGCTGCGGGCTAAGCGACGTCGCGAGCTGCACGACGATCGATGCGGTGATGTAGGGCATGACGCCCAGCGCGACGACCGACATGCGCGTCAGCGCACCGCCCGAGAAGGTGTTGAAGAAGTCGAGGACGCCGCCCTGCGTCTGGTTGGCGAGCAGGCCCAGCTGCGTCGGGTCGATGCCCGGCAGCGGCACATAGCTCAGCATGCGGAACACGATCAGTGCCCCGAGCGTAAACCACAGGCGCTTCTTGAGTTCGGTCGCCTTACCGAATTTCGACAGATTGAGATTGGTCGCAAGACCGTCTGAGGCGGCTGCCATGGAAATGTCCCGAATGATGCTGGCGGGCCATCGGCCCACCCCCCGGGCGACCATATAGGGGTTGCGGCCGGGAAGTCTAAGGGGTGGTTTACCCTACCCCTTTTAGTTCATCCCGTTCGGTTCGAGTAGCGATCGAGCTTGTCGAGAGCGCGTATCGAGAACGCAGTTCCGCCAGGCGGGCGTTCTCGATACGCGCTCTCGACTGTGCTCGAAGCTGCTCGAACCGAGCGGGTGGGAACCTTACGCGTGCGCGGCCTTCTTGGCGGCGAGCGTCTTGCCCTTCTTGGCAGCGGCCTTTTCGTGCGCGGGCACGACTTCGATCACCGACACCGAACCACCAGCCTTTTCGACCGCTTCGATCGCCGACTTCGACGCACCGGCAACGGTGAAGGTCAGCTTGGCGGTCAGTTCGCCCTTGCCGAGCAGGCGGACGCCGTCCTTGCCACCACGGGCAAGGTTGGCCGCCTTCAGCGCGGCGTGATCGAGCGCCGCACCGGCTTCGATCTTGCCGGCGTCGATCGCCTTCTGGATCGCGCCGAGGTTCACTTCGGCATAGTCCTTGGCGAAGATGTTGTTGAAGCCGCGCTTCGGGATTCGCATGTGGAGCGGCATCTGACCGCCCTCGAACCCGGCGATCGAGACGCCTTCGCGGCTCTTCTGGCCCTTCTGGCCGCGACCGGCGGTCTTGCCCTTGCCCGAGCCGATGCCGCGTCCGACGCGCATCTTGCTCTTGCGGGCGCCGTCATTGTCGCGGATTTCGTTGAGTTTCATGTGTGCACTCGCTTTCGCTATGTTCGCGCTTGTTAAAAGAGAAAGGGGGCCGCTTAGCCCCCTTCCCCATGCTTGTCACCGGTAAAGATGAAAGGCCTTAGCCTTCGACCGATACCATGTGGTGCACCTTGCGGATCATGCCACGCACCTCGGGGGTGTCGGTCAGTTCCACGGTCTTGTGCATCTTGTTGAGGCCGAGACCGATCAGCGTTGCGCGCTGATCCTTGGTCCGGCGGATCGGCGACCCGGTCTGGGTGATCTTGACGGTTGCCATCGCTCGTTACTCCACGATCGCCGCGGCGTCAGCCTCGGCGGTCTGCGATCCACCACGACCCAGCAGGTCGGCGATCTTCTTGCCGCGACGCTGCGCAACCGACTTCGGCGACGACTGATCGTTCAGCGCTTCGAAGGTCGCACGGATCATGTTGTACGGATTTGACGTGCCCACCGACTTCGTCACGACATCGGCAACGCCGAGCGATTCGAAGATGGCGCGCATCGGGCCACCCGCGATGATGCCGGTACCGGCCGGAGCCGACCGCAGCGTCACGCGACCGGCACCGAAGTGACCGTTGCCGTCATGGTGCAGCGTGCGACCGTCCTTCAGCGGCACGCGGACCATCGCCTTCTTGGCAGCGGCGGTCGCCTTCGAAATGGCTTCCGGCACTTCGCGCGCCTTGCCATGGCCGAAACCGACGCGGCCCTTGCCGTCGCCGACGACGACGAGTGCGGCGAAACCGAAGCGCTTGCCGCCCTTGACGGTCTTCGACACGCGGTTGATGTGGACGAGCTTTTCGATCAGCTCTTCGCCACCATCGTCCGGACCGCCGCGACGGTCGTCGCGACGACCGCCACGATTGCCGTCGCGGCCACCACGACCGCCGCCGCCGGGACCACCCGGACCGCCGCGACCGCGACCGCCGCGGGGACCACGGCCCTGCGGCTGCTCGCCACCCGGCGCTGCCGACACGTCGGCGGCGGGGGTTTCGGCCTGATTGTTTTCGTCAGCCATGTCTTAGAACTCCAATCCGGCTTCGCGGGCGGCCTCGGCCAGCGCCTTGACGCGGCCGTGGAACAGGAAGCCGCCACGGTCGAACACGACCTGCGTCACGCCGGCGGCCTTCGCCGCTTCCGCAACGCGGGTACCGACGCCCTTGGCGGCATCGATGTTCGCGCCCGACGCACTGCGCACGTCCTTTTCCAGGGTCGAGGCGGCAGCGACCGTGTGGCCGGCTGCATCGTCGATGACCTGGGCATAGATGTGCTTGCCCGAACGATGGATCGACAGCCGCGCACGGCCGCCCGAACGCGCCTTCAGCGCGGTGCGATTGCGCCGACGGCGCTTCTCGAAGAGGGAGAGACCCTTGGTCATTACTTCTTCTTCCCTTCCTTGCGGAAGATGAACTCGCCGTCGTACTTGATGCCCTTGCCCTTGTACGGCTCAGGCTTACGCCAACGACGGATCTCGGCAGCGATCTGACCGACCTTCTGCTTGTCGATCCCGCTGATTTCGATCGTGGTCTGATCGGGCGTCTTGATCTCGATGCCTTCCGGCACGTCGATGTTGACGTCGTGGCTGTAGCCGAGCTGCAGCTTCAGGTTCTTGCCCTGGGCCGCGGCGCGATAGCCGACGCCGGTGATCAGCAGCTTCTTGGTGAAGCCGGTGGTCACGCCGGTGATCAGGTTCTGCACGAGCGTACGCTGCATGCCCCAGAACGCGCGAGCGCGCTTGGTTTCGTTCGCCGGCTGCACCGAAATGGTGTCGCCTTCGACGGCATAGGCGATGTCATCGGCCAGCGGCAGCGTGAGCGTGCCCTTGGGACCTTTGACGCTCAGCTCGCGCCCTGCGATGTTGGCGGTGACGCCGGCCGGAACCGGGACTGCCTTCTTACCGATGCGGCTCATCAGAAGACCTCCGCGAGCACTTCGCCACCGACATTCTGTTCGCGCGCTTCGGCGTCGGACAGAACGCCACGCGGCGTCGAGACGATGGTGATGCCAAGGCCGTTGCGAACCTTCGGCAGTTCCTGCGAACCCGAATAGACGCGACGGCCGGGCTTCGAGACGCGCGCGACGTGCTTGATCGCCGGCTGGCCTTCGAAATACTTCAGCTCGATGCGGATGCCGGCCGCGGGGCCCATCTGCTCTTCGCTGTAGCCACGGATATAGCCCTCGCGCTGCAACACGTCGAGGACACGGGCCCGCAACTTGCTGGCAGGCGTCAGGACGGAGTCCTTGCGCGCGCGCTGGCCGTTGCGGATGCGGGTGAGCATGTCACCCAGGGGATCGGTCAATGCCATTGCTGTGTTCCTTACCAGCTCGACTTCGTGACGCCGGGGATCAGGCCCTTATTGGCCAGTTCACGCAGCATGACGCGGGCGAGACGGAACTTGCGATAATAGCCGCGGGGACGACCCGTCAGCTCGCAACGGTTGCGGATGCGGGTCGGATTCCCGTTGCGGGGAATCTCGGCCATCTTCAGCCGCGCGATCAGACGCTCGGTCTCGTCGAGCGACTGGTCGGCTGCGATCGCCTTCAGCTTCGCATATTTGGGTGCGAACTTCTTGACGAGCGCGCGACGGCGCTCGTTCTTGTTCACGGAACTCAGTTTCGCCATGGACTTAAGCTCTCTTCGTTAAAGCGCAGACCGCTCCCCGGCGAAGGGGAGCGGTGTTGGTTACGCCGCCTTCTTTTCCTCGGCGCCCTCTTCCTGCGGGAAGGGGAAACCGAACAGACGCAGAAGCTCGCGAGCCTCTTCGTCGGTCTTAGCGGTGGTGGTCACGATCACATCCATGCCGCGCACCTTGTCGATGCGGTCATAGTTGATTTCGGGGAACACGATCTGTTCCTTGATGCCGCAGGCATAATTGCCGCGACCGTCGAACGACTTCGGGTTCAGACCACGAAAGTCGCGAACGCGCGGAAGCGCGATGGTGATGAAGCGATCGAGGAATTCGTACATCCGCTCGCGACGCAGCGTGACCTTGCAGCCGATCGCCATGCCTTCACGCAGCTTGAACTGCGCGATCGACTTCTTTGCCTTCGTGACGACAGGCTTCTGGCCAGCGATCAGCTCCATTTCGGAGCTGGCCTGCTCGACCTTCTTCTTGTCCTGCGTCGCTTCGCCAACGCCCATGTTCAGGACGATCTTGTCGAGGCGCGGGATTTCCATCACGTTCTTGTAACCGAACTTCTCGGTCATCGCCTTCACGATGCGATCGTCATAGATCGACTTCATGCGCGGCGTGTACTTATCAGCCATTGATGACCTCCCCGCCTTTTACGGCGACCCGGACCTTCTTGCCATCGCGCACTTCGAAGCGCACGCGGGTCGGCTTGCCGTCGACGACGTGCGCGACCTTGCTGACGTGCATCGGCGCTTCCGAACGCACCAGACCACCCTGCGGGTCAGCCTGGTTCGGCTTCTTGTGGCGAACGGCGATGTTCACGCCGGACACGACGACCTTGCCATCCTTGGGCAGCGACTGGGTGACCTGACCGGTCTTGCCCTTGTCCTTACCCGACAGGACGATCACGGTGTCGCCCTTCTTGATCTTCGCAGCAGCCATTACAGCACCTCTGGGGCGAGCGAGATGATCTTCATGAAGCCCTTCGAGCGCAGCTCGCGGACCACCGGGCCAAAGATACGGGTGCCGATCGGCTCCTCGTTCTTGTTGACCAGCACCGCGGCGTTACCGTCGAAACGGATCACCGAACCGTCGGTGCGACGGATGTCCTTGGCGGTCCGAACGATGACGGCACGGTGCACGTCACCCTTCTTCACGCGGCCGCGCGGAGCGGCTTCCTTGATGCTGACGACGATGACGTCGCCGACACCGGCCGTGCGGCGCTTCGAGCCGCCCAGCACCTTGATGCACTGCACCCGCTTCGCGCCGCTGTTGTCAGCAACGTCGAGATTGGATTGCATCTGGATCATGGATGCGATTCCTTACCCTATGGGGCCGATTCCGACCGGACCCCGCCTTGAAAAATGAACCCCCGGCTGCGGACCACGCCGCACCGGGGGGAGCGGCCCATTAACCGCCCCATGGCGAAAAGGCAAGCGCCCTTCCGCGAATGTCCGTCATATCCGGGTCTGACCCCGGAATTGCGTGGGTGGGGTAGCAGCCCCACTCCCCCGCTGCGCTCCCCTCCCTGACAAGGGAGGGGTTGGGGGTGGGTCGGGTTGCGAGGGAACGTAACGTTCCACCTCGGGCCTACCCACCCCCTGCCCCTCCCTTGTCAGGGAGGGGAGTCTGCTGCGCCGCGGGTGAAGGACGAACCGCCCCACCCCATCGAGGCTTACGCCTCGGCTGCCGTCTCGGCCGGCGTCGCGTGGGTGTTGACCCGCTCGATCACCTTCCAGGTCTTCAGCTTCGAGATCGGCGCGGTCTCTTCAATGCGCACGGTCTCGCCTTCGCGATATTCATTGCCCTCGTCATGGGCATGATACTTCTTCGAACGGCGGATGATCTTGCCGTAGAGGGGGTGCTTGACCTTCCGCTCTACCTTGACCACCACCGTCTTGTCGGTCTTGTCCGAGACGATCATCCCGGTCAGCACGCGCTTCGGCATGTCTCTCGTCCTTACTTGTCGGACGAGCGCGAACGCTCGCCCTGCAGCGTCTTGATCCGCGCGATGTCGCGACGGACTTCCTTCACGCGGGTCGGCTTTTCCAGCTGGCTGGTCGCCGCCTGGAAACGGAGGTTGAACGCCTCACGCTTCAGGCTCGACAGTTCATCGACCAGCTGGTCGTCGCTCTTGGCGCGAAGATCGGTTGCCTTCGTCATTCTCAACCCTCCAGGTGCGAGGTGTCGCCCAGACGGGCAACGACCTTGACCGCGATCGGCAGCTTCATCGCGGCGCGTTCGAACGCCTCCGCGGCGAGCGGGCCGGGCACGCCGTCCAGTTCGAACAGGATGCGACCCGGCTTGACGCGGGCGACCCAGAATTCGGGCGAACCCTTGCCCGAGCCCATGCGGACTTCGGCAGGCTTCGACGACACCGGCAGATCCGGGAAAATCCGGATCCACAAGCGGCCCTGGCGCTTGATGTGACGCGTGATCGCGCGGCGAGCCGCCTCGATCTGGCGGGCGGTGATCCGCTCCGGCTCCATCGCCTTCAGGCCATAGGACCCGAAGTTCAGCGACGTACCGCCCTTGGCATCGCCATGGATGCGGCCCTTGAAGGCCTTGCGGAACTTGGTGCGCTTTGGTTGCAGCATCTCAAATTATCCTTAGCGGCGGTGATCGTCGCGCGCGGGGCGCACGCCGGAGGTCTGAGCCTCCATCATCAGCCGGTCCTGCGCCATCGGGTCATGGCCGAGGATCTCACCCTTGAAGATCCAGACCTTGACGCCGCAGACGCCATACGCGGTGTGCGCCTGTGCCTCGGCATAGTCGAGGTTGGCACGCAGCGTGTGCAGCGGAACGCGACCTTCGCGATAGCCTTCCGAACGGGCGATTTCCGCACCGCCCAGACGACCGCCGCAAGCGACGCGGATGCCGTCGGCACCCAGACGCATCGCCGACTGCACCGCACGCTTCATGGCGCGACGGAAGGCGATACGACGTTCCAGCTGATCGGCAATGCCCTGCGCGACGAGTTTCGCATCGATTTCCGGCTTGCGGATCTCGACGATGTTCAGCGACACGTCGGACGAGGTCATCGAACCCAGCTTCTTGCGAAGCTTTTCGATGTCGGTGCCCTTCTTGCCGATGATGACACCGGGACGCGCTGCGAAGATCGAGATGCGGCACAACTTTGCCGGACGCTCGATCACCACCTTGGAAATCGCCGCCTGCGGCAGCGCCTTCATGATGAACTGGCGGATCTTCAGATCCTCCAGCAGCAGACGGCCATAGTCGGCACCTTCGGCGTACCAACGGCTGTCCCAGGTGCGGTTGATCTGCAGACGCAGACCGATGGGATTGGATTTGTGACCCATTACGCTTCCTCCACCTCGGACACGACGATGCGCACGCGGCTGAACGGCTTCAGGATGCGCGTCGACTTGCCGCGACCACGGGTCGCGAAACGCTTCATCGTGATCGACTTGCCGACCGAGGCTTCCTTGACGACGAGTGCATCGACGTCGAGGTTGTGGTTGTTTTCCGCATTCGCGATCGCCGAAGCGAGGCACTTGCGGACATCGACCGCCATCGCCTTCTTCGAGAAGGCGAGGATGTTCATCGCATCGCCGACCGGACGGTTGCGGATCAGTGCGGCGACGAGGTTCAGCTTCTGGGCCGAGCCGCGGACCTGAGTCGCGACCGCCAGAGCTTCCTTGTCACCGACGCGGCGCGGTGCTGCCTGCTTGCTCATCAGCGCTTGCCCTTCTTGTCGGCGGCGTGGCCGGGGAAGAAGCGCGTCGGCGCGAATTCGCCGAGCTTCATGCCCACCATGTCCTCGTTGACCGAAACCGGCACGAACTTGCGGCCGTTATAGACGTTGAACGTCAGGCCAACGAACTGCGGCAGGATCGTCGAACGGCGCGACCAGGTCTTGATCGGACCCGAACGGGTGCCGGCGTCCTGCGCCACTTCCGCCTTCTTCAGCAGATTGAGGTCCACGAACGGACCCTTCCATACGGAACGAGCCATCGCTTAGCCCTTCTTCTTCGCGTGACGGCTACGGATGATCATCTTATCCGTCGCCTTGTTGTGCCGCGTGCGCGCGCCCTTGGTCGGCTTGCCCCACGGGGTGACCGGATGACGACCGCCCGAAGTCCGGCCTTCACCACCGCCGTGCGGGTGGTCGACCGGGTTCTTGGCGACGCCGCGGGTCAGCGGACGCTTGCCGAGCCAGCGGTTACGACCGGCCTTGCCCAGATTCTGGTTCTGGTTGTCGGGGTTTGACACCGCGCCGATCGTCGCCATGCAGGCGGCGTGGATGTAGCGCTGCTCACCCGAATTCAGGCGGACGATGACCATGCCCTTGTCGCGACCGACGACCTGCACATAGGTGCCGGCCGAACGGGCGATCTGACCGCCCTTGCCCGGCTTCATCTCGACGTTGTGGACGATCGTGCCGACCGGCACCTGGCCCAGTTCCATCGCGTTGCCCGGCTTCACGTCGGTCTTCTTGCCGGCGATCACCTTGTCACCGACGTTCAGACGCTGCGGCGCGATGATGTAGGCGACGTTGGCCTTGCCCTCGATCTCGCCATAGTTGACGAGCGCGATGAACGCGGTGCGGTTGGGATCATATTCGATCCGTTCCACGGTGCCTTCGACATCCCACAACCGACGCTTGAAGTCGATGATGCGATAGCGCTGCTTGTGACCGCCGGCGATGCCGCGCGAGGTCACATGGCCCTTGTTGTTGCGGCCGCCCGACTTGGTCTTGCCTTCGGTCAGCGCCTTGACCGGACGACCCTTGTACAGGGCCGAACGGTCGATCAGGACCAGGCCACGCTGCGACGGCGTGGTCGGATTATATTGCTTGAGTGCCATGTTACTTGGCCCCCTCGGTAATGTCGATCGACTGGCCGTCGGCTAGGGTCACGATCGCCTTCTTGAAGTCCGACCGGGTGTAGGGCGCGCCCTTCCACTTCTTGGTCTTGCCCTTGGTCACGATCGTGTTCACGCCGGTGACGGTGACGTTGAACAGCGCTTCGACCGCTGCCTTGATCTCCGGCTTCGACGCCTTGTTCGCGACCTTGAAGACGACGGCGTTATGCTCGGAAAGCATCGTCGACTTTTCGGTGATGTGGGGGCTAAGCACCACGTCGTAATGACGGATGTCGATAGCCGACTGTTGCTGCTTAGCCATTGAAGCGGGCCTCCAGCTTTTCGACGGCGGCGCGGGTGAGCACCAGCGTGTCGTGCTTCAGGATGTCATAGACGTTCGCGCCACCGGCGGGCAGGACATTGACCTGACGCAGGTTGCGAGCGGCCAGCGCGAAGGTGTTTTCGACGGCATCGCCATCGATCACCAGCGACTTCTTGCCGAAGCCCAGCTTGGCAAGGCTGCCGAGCAGGACCTGCGTCTTGCCGTCCGCAACGGTCAGACCGTCGAGGATGACCAGCGAACCCGCCTTGGCATGGCTCGACAGCGCCATCTTCAGACCGAGCGCGCGAACCTTCTTGTTCAGGCCCGGGTTGAAGTCGCGGACGCGGGCGCCGTGCGCCTTACCGCCGCCGACGAACACCGGAGCGCGGCGATCGCCGTGACGGGCGACACCGCCGCCCTTCTGGCGACCCAGCTTCTTGCCGGTGCGGGCGACGTCTGCACGCTCGCGGGTGCCGCGGGCGGTGCCGCGACGCTTTTCGAGCTGCCACGTCACGACCCGGTGCAGGATGTCCGCACGCGGATCGAGGCCGAACACCTCGTCGTTCAGCTCGATATCGCCGTTTTCGACGGCATCGAGGGTCTGTACCTTGACCTTCATGATCAGCCCTCCTGGCCGTCGGTCGCAGCCGATGTGGCGGCGTCGTTGCTGTTGGCGCTCTTCAGACCGGCGGGATACGGAGCGTCGGCATGGCGCGCGACCTTCACCGCGTCCTTGACCGTCAGCCAGCTTCCCTTGTGACCGGGAACCGAACCCTTGATGAAGATCAGCCCGCGCTCGACGTCCGTCGACACGACCTGCAAATTCTGCTGCGTGCGGTTACGGTCACCCATGTGGCCGGCCATCTTCTTGTTCTTGAAGACCTTGCCCGGATCCTGACGCTGACCGGTCGAACCGTGCGAACGGTGCGACACCGACACGCCGTGCGTCGCGCGCAGACCGCCGAAGTTCCAACGCTTCATGGCACCCGCAAAGCCCTTGCCCTGCGTACGGCCCGACACGTCGACCAGCTGGCCGGCGACATAGTGATCGGCACCGATGGTGGCACCGACATCGAGCAACGCATCGTCCGCCACGCGGAACTCGACAACCCGCGCCTTCGGGGTCACTTCGGCCTTGCCGAAATGGCCGCGCTGCGGCTTGGCGACGTTCTTCGCCTTGGCGACGCCCGCACCGAGCTGCACCGCGACGTAGCCGTCCCGATCCAGCTCACGACGGGCGACGACCTGCACGTCTTCCAGCTGCAGGACGGTGACGGGCACGTGGCGCCCATCGTCCTGGAACAGCCGGGTCATACCCATTTTCTTCGCGATCACACCAGTACGCATGACCAACTCCTCCAACAGAGGCTCGTCTTGACGACGAGCTTGCCTAACGAAAAAGGCTCCGGTGCGCGGTCACCCGCCTCCGAAGCCCCAGCCCTTGCGATCTGCACGCCCCCGCCAGGGCCAGACATCGCCGAATTGCTCCATGAGGGAGTTGCATCGACGATAGCGGGGACGCGGACAACGGCATTTGCCCGGAAGCGTCGTGCCGTTCGGTATCCCTGTGGTTGCTTTCCCGGCTTCGACCGCCGTCGTTCAGAACGAACCGGCGGGAAGCGAAAGCGCGACGCAAGGCGGAATCACCCTGGATCGCGGAAGCCGGCTATTACGCCAGCTTGATCTCTACGTCCACCCCTGCCGCGAGGTCGAGCTTCATGAGCGCGTCGACGGTCTGCGGGGTCGGCTGCACGATGTCGAGCAGACGCTTGTAGGTCCGGGTCTCGAACTGCTCGCGCGACTTCTTGTCGATGTGCGGGCCGCGGTTGACCGTGAACTTGTCGATGTGCGTGGGCAGCGGAATCGGTCCACGGATCAGGGCGCCGGTGCGACGCGCGGTGTCGGCGATATCGCCGGCCGCCTGGTCGAGCACGCGATGGTCGAACGCCTTCAGGCGAATACGGATATTGTTGTCCATGGTCCTACCGATGCGAAAGAGCGGGCCGTTGGGACGGCTCTTGATTAACAAAAGGCTTGGTGGAAACCCCGGCCAAAAAAGCGGGGTGCCCTCATTAAATAGCAAACGGCGGCCCCCGTCTCCGGGGACCGCCGCCTGTTCGAGTCGCTATATTACTTGTCGATGCCGCTGACAACCCCTGCGCCGACGGTACGACCGCCTTCACGGATGGTGAAACGCTGGCCGACGTCCATGGCGATCGGTGCGATCAGCTTCACGCCCAGCGCGACTTCGTCGCCCGGCATGACCATTTCGGTGCCTTCCGGTAGTTCGATGGTGCCGGTCACGTCGGTCGTGCGGAAGTAGAACTGCGGACGATAGTTGGCGAAGAACGGCGTGTGACGGCCACCCTCGTCCTTCGACAGCACGTACACCGACGACTGGAAGTCGGTGTGCGGCGTGATCGAACCCGGCTTCGCCAGAACCTGACCACGCTCGACTTCGTCACGGGCAACGCCGCGGATCAGCGCGCCGATGTTGTCGCCGGCCTGGCCCTGGTCGAGCAGCTTGCGGAACATTTCGACGCCGGTGACGACGGTCTTGCGGACCGATTCGTGAATGCCGACGATTTCGACTTCTTCACCGACCTTGACGATGCCGGTTTCGACGCGGCCGGTTACCACGGTGCCACGACCCGAGATCGAGAACACGTCTTCGATCGGCATCATGAACGGCTTGTCCAGCGGACGCTCCGGCTGCGGAATCGACTCGTCGACTGCTGCCATCAGCGCGAGAACCGCTTCCTTGCCGAACACGTCGTTCGAACCCGACAGCGCGCAGGTGGCCGAACCACGGATGATCGGAATGTTGTCGCCGTCGAATTCACGCTTCGACAGTTCTTCGCGGATTTCCATCTCGACGAGTTCGAGGATTTCCTCGTCGTCGACCAGATCGACCTTGTTCAGGAAGACGACCATGGTGGGAACGCCGACCTGCTTGGCGAGCAGGATGTGCTCCTTGGTCTGCGGCATCGGGCCGTCGGTAGCCGACACGACCAGGATCGCGCCGTCCATCTGCGCGGCACCGGTGATCATGTTCTTCACATAGTCGGCGTGGCCCGGGCAATCGACGTGCGCATAGTGGCGGGCGGCGGTTTCATACTCGACGTGGGCGGTCGAGATGGTGATGCCGCGCTCGCGCTCTTCGGGAGCCTTGTCGATGTTGGCGAAGTCGACGGCGACGCCGCCCGACGTTTCAGCCAGCACCTTCGTGATCGCGGCGGTCAGCGAGGTCTTGCCGTGGTCGACGTGACCGATGGTACCGATGTTGAGGTGCGGCTTGTTCCGCTCGAATTTTGCCTTAGCCATTTTCCTACCTTCTGATTCGAATTCGGTGCCGCCGGGGCCACGCGAACGCGGCCCTTTAGCGGGTGTTGTTTCGTAATGCCAGCCCTCGGTTGCGGAGGGCCGACCGGGGAGTAAATCCCCGGTCGTCGGTCGGAGCGGACTAGCCGCCCCGCCGGCCGGCCTTCAGCGTCTCGCAGCTAAATCGCTTTAGCTGCGTGCGCTTCAGGCCATCTTCGCCTTCACTTCGTCAGCAACGTTCTGCGGCACTTCGTCATAGTGCGAGAACTGCATCGAATATTGCGCGCGGCCCTGGGTGAACGAGCGGAGCTGGTTCACATAACCGAACATGTTGGCGAGCGGGACCATCGCTTCGACGGTCTGCGCATTGCCACGGCTGTCGGTGCCCTGAATCTGGCCACGACGGCTGTTCATGTCGCCGATGACGTCGCCCAGATAATCTTCCGGGGTCACGACTTCGACCTTCATGATCGGCTCGAGCAGTTTGATGCCGGCCTTCTGGGCCGCTTCACGCATCGCGCCACGCGCGCAGATTTCGAACGCCAGTGCCGACGAGTCGACGTCGTGGTACTTGCCGTCGATCAGGTGCACTTCGAAGTCGATGATCGGGAAGCCGATCAGCGAACCGGTCTGTGCCGTCTCGCGCATGCCCTTTTCCACCGACGGGATATATTCGCGCGGGATGTTCCCGCCCTTGATCTCGTCGAAGAACTGGTAGCCGGTGCCGCGCTCGCCCGGGATGACCTTCACCTTGACTTCGCCGAACTGGCCCGAACCACCCGACTGCTTCTTGTGGGTGTAGGTCAGCTCGACCGGCTTGGCGAGATATTCGCGATACGCCACCTGCGGCGCGCCGACATTCGCCTCGACCTTGAACTCGCGCTTCATGCGATCGACAAGGATTTCGAGGTGAAGCTCACCCATGCCCTTGATGATCGTCTGGCCCGATTCATGATCGGTCGACACGCGGAACGAAGGATCCTCGGCAGCCAGACGATTGAGCGCAATGCCCATCTTTTCCTGGTCGGCCTTGGTCTTCGGCTCCACCGACAGCTCGATGACGGGTTCCGGGAACTCCATCCGCTCGAGGATGATCGGGTTGGACGTGTCGCACAGCGTGTCGCCGGTCGTCGTTTCCTTCAGGCCCGCGATCGCGACGATGTCGCCCGCACGCGCCTCGTCGATGTCCTCACGCGAGTTCGCGTGCATCAGGAGCATACGGCCGATCTTTTCCTTCTTGTCCTTCACCGAGTTCAGATACCCGCCCTTGGTGAGGGTACCCGAATAGATGCGGGCGAAGGTCAGCGTGCCGACGAACGGATCGTTCATGATCTTGAACGCGAGCAGCGACATCGGCGCGTCATCGGCCGGCGGACGCGAATCCGGGGTCTCGCCGTCGAGCTTCACGCCCTGCACGTCCGGAATGTCCAGCGGCGACGGCAGATAGTCGACAACGGCGTCGAGCAACGGCTGCACCCCCTTGTTCTTGAACGCCGAACCGCAGACGATCGGCACAAAGCTCATCGCCAGCGTGCCCTTGCGGATCAGCGCCTTCAGATCGGCGACCGACGGTTCATTGCCTTCGAGATAGGCTTCCATCAGGTCGTCGTCCTGCTCGACGGCCATTTCGATCAGTTCGCTGCGATACTTCGCGGCCTTCTCGGCCATGTCGGCCGGGATGTCCTGATATTCGAACTTCGCGCCCAGCGACTCTTCGAGCCAGATGATCGCGCGGTTCTCGACCAGATCGACGAGACCCTTGAAGCCGCCTTCGATACCGATCGGGAGATACAGGACCGCCGGACGTGCGCCCAGACGTTCGATGATCGAGTCGACGCAGAAATAGAAGTCGGCACCGGTGCGGTCGAGCTTGTTGACGAAGCACATGCGCGGCACGCCGTACTTGTCGGCCTGACGCCACACGGTTTCCGACTGCGGCTCGACGCCGGCAACGCCGTCGAAGCAGGCGACCGCGCCGTCGAGCACGCGCAGCGAGCGTTCGACTTCGATGGTGAAGTCGACGTGGCCCGGCGTGTCGATGATGTTGATCAGGTGCTCTTCACCCTTGCCCTCTTCCGCGCGCCACTTGCAGGTGGTTGCCGCCGAGGTGATAGTGATGCCGCGTTCCTGCTCCTGCTCCATCCAGTCCATGGTGGCGGTGCCTTCGTGCACTTCGCCGATCTTGTAGGACTTGCCGGTGTAGTAAAGAATACGCTCGGTCGTGGTCGTCTTGCCGGCGTCGATGTGCGCCATGATGCCGATGTTGCGATACCGTTCGAGCGGATGGCTGCGGGCCATGATCGTGCTTCCTTAGCAATGTGGGGAGCGAGGCATGTCGCCCGCTCCCCACGATATAGTCGGTTGCATCAGCGGTGAAAAGCCACCGCCGAGACTTACCAGCGGTAGTGCGAGAAGGCGCGGTTCGCTTCCGCCATGCGGTGCGTGTCTTCGCGCTTCTTCACCGCGTTGCCGCGGTTGTTGGCAGCGTCCATCAGCTCGCCCGACAGGCGTGCCGACATGGTGTTCTCGCTGCGGTTGCGGGCCGAGGTGATCAGCCAGCGGATCGCCAGTGCCTGGGCACGTTCGAAGCGGACTTCGACCGGGACCTGATAGGTCGCACCACCGACGCGGCGCGAACGCACTTCGATGTTCGGCTTCACGTTGTTGAGCGCATCGTGGAACACGCCCAGCGGATCGCGCTTCGCGCGGCTCTCGACGGTTTCGAATGCTGAATAGACGATGCCTTCGGCGACGGACTTCTTGCCGTCCAGCATCACCGAATTCATGAACTTGGTCAGAACCTCATCCCCGTATACGGGATCAGGCAGGATTTCCCGCTTTTCGGGACGACGACGACGAGCCATCAGATATTCCTTCAATCTTCAGCCGGTTCCCGAACCCGTCGGGGGCTTACTGGGGGTAGATGGACCTCTGGCCGCGCTGGCGATCAGCGCGGCGCGGGATCACTTCGGACGCTTGGCGCCGTACTTCGAACGCGACTGGCGGCGATCCTTGACACCCTGCGTATCGAGCACGCCGCGCAGGACGTGGTAGCGAACGCCGGGAAGATCGCGCACACGACCGCCGCGGATGAGCACGACCGAGTGCTCCTGGAGGTTGTGGCCTTCACCCGGAATGTAGCTGATGACTTCGCGCTGGTTGGTCAGGCGAACCTTGGCCACCTTGCGCAGAGCCGAGTTCGGCTTCTTCGGGGTCGTCGTATAAACGCGAGTGCAGACACCGCGCTTCTGCGGGTTCTGGTCCATCGCAGGGACCTTCGACTTGGCCTTCTGCGGTTCGCGGCCCTTGCGGACCAGCTGGTTGATCGTCGGCATGAAGCCCTTCACCTTATCTTGCGGTTACTTTGCCGGAGCCGTTCCTGTCAGAAATGCGCAAAGGCCACGTGTGCGAATCGCCACGAGGCCGATGTCTCCAGCAATGTTCAGCTCTTTGAACCCACATGCAGGCCAGCGACGGTTACGACGCCGACCCAGCGGGACGCGCGGCCTATACAGGCGGCACTCCGATCGGTCAATGGCACGCGGCGGACCGCCGCAGGCGCGAACGGGCGGCGAGGCCCCTGCCCCGCCGCCCGCCACAGGCCCGGCTATCGGACGCGATCAGTTGGCGCTGTTGCCCATCGTCGCGTTCATCGCGTCGGGGGTGTTGCCCATCATCGCGTCGCCCGCGGTCGTCACCGAATTGGCTTCGGTCTCCATCGGGTTGATCGCGATCATCTCGTTGCCGACCTCGCCGTCGTTGCGGAAGGCGGCATTGGCATAGGCATCGTTCAGCACGACGTTGCTGTCGTTGGTCGTCGTGATCTCCTGCCCCCCGCAGGCGCCGAGCAGCGCGAGGACAGGCAGTGTGGCGGCGGCGGCGAAGCGGATCATGGCATTCTCCCAGCAGGATTTCCCGGTCAACGTCAAAGCCCCCTGCCCGTTCCGCAAGCGTCCGCCACCGCGCCGACCGCCAAAACCAGCGCCACCACCGCAGCGGCCGGTCACGGCACTGCCAGCGTCCCGATTTACCTGGGCGAACCGGTCACGTAGAGCCGACGCAGCGATCAAGCCCGGAGCGAACCATGCCCTTTCTACTCCCTATAGAAGGCGGTTGCCGTTGCGGACGGATTCGGTTCCGCATCGACGCGACACCCATGATGACCATGGCCTGCCATTGTCGCGGGTGCCAACAGATGAGCGGGAGTGCCTTCTCGCTGAACGTCGCGGTGCCGAGCGCGGCGCTGATCGTCACGCAGGGCGAACCGGTCATCGGCGGTCTGCACGGCGAACAGGTCCGACATCACCACTGCGACCATTGCAAAAGCTGGCTGTTCACGCGGATCGAACCCGACCCGGGCTTTGCCAATGTCCGGGTCGGTGCACTCGACACCCCCGAACCATTCGCCCCGTTCATCGAGACATGGACCGATGAAGCCTTGCCATGGGCAATGACGCCCGCCCGCCATCGCTATCCGCAGTTTCCGCCGGCCGAGGCGTTCGGCCCCTTGCTGGCGGATTATGCCGCGACCCAAGCAGGCTGACATGCTTTCACCGGACGGTTCGGGACGGTAGGTAGCGGCGATGCGTATCCTGCTTGCCCTGATCCTGCTGGCCTTCGCCGTGCCCGCGTCCGCCCAGTCCGCCACCCGTGCGACACCCGGTTATGTCCGGGTCCGGTTCGACACCTCGGCGGGGCCGATCATCGTCGCGCTCGACGTCAGGCGGGCACCCGCGACGTCGAAAAATTTCCTCGCCTATGTCGATGACGGCCGGTTCGACGGCACGATCTTCTACCGGTCGGCGCGGCGCAAGGCCGATCCGTCGCTGGGTTTCGTGCAGGGCGGCATCCGCACCGATGCGCGACGCATCCTGCCCCCCTTCCCCCACGAACGGACCGACCGGACCGGCGTCAAGCATGTCGACGGCGCGATCTCGATGGCGCGGCGGCCCGAACCCAATTCGGCGGGCGGCAATTTCGTGCTGCTGGTCGGCGCGATGCCGAGCATGGACGCGAAAGGCGACTTCCCCGGCTATGCCGCCTTCGGGCGGGTGGTCGGCGGCATGGCGACGGTCAAGCGCATCCTTGCCAAGCCGACCGGCGGCGGATCGGATGCGATGAAGGGGCAGATGATCCTCGACCCGGTCCGCATCCTGCGCGCCCGCCGGCTGGACGGGACGCCGAAGCCGACCGGCGGGCCGAAGGTCTGGCTGATCGACGTGCCGCGATAGATCGCACCTGCCCCGTCACCTGTTACGCCGCCTGCATCTCGGCCACGGCCGCATCGTCCAGTTCGCTGGCCCGGACATGCGCCGGGCGAGCCGCAAGCCGCCCGATATAGGCCATGAAAGGGTCCAGCTTCGGCAGCGTCCCGAACTGCGTTCCCCACATCACGTGCGACCCGACATAGACATCGGCGGCGGTGAAGCGGTCGCCGGCGATATAGTCGTGCGCCGACACCGCCTGCTCCAGCACCGCGACGACCCGGTCGTAATCGCCATAGCCGACTATGCGCTGCTGATCCTCGCTCGGCGTCACCCCCAGCGACCGGTTGGTGATCGCCTGTTCCAGCGGCCCGGCGGCAAAGAACATCCAGCGATAATAATCGGCGCGTTCCTCCGCCGTCGGTGCGAGGCCGGCGGCGGGAAAGGCGTCGGCGAGATAGGCGCAGATCGCCGCACATTCGGTGACGACGCGACCGTCATGGACGATCGCCGGCACCTTCCCCATCGGGTTCAGCGCGAGATAGGCGTCGGCCTTCATCGAACCGCCATAGCCGAGCATCTCGACGTCATACTCGGCACCGACCTCCTCCAGCATCCAGCGGGCGATCCGGCCACGCGACATCGGGTTGGTGTAAAGCGTCAGTCCGGTCATGCTGCATTCCCCCTGCGATTCACTTGGAACAAAGATGGAACCTATCCGCGTTTCGCGTCAAGTTCTTGATGCAGGAACGCCGTGGTCCGCTCCCATGCCAGCTTCGCCGCCGCCGCGTCGTAGCGCATCGCCGAGGTGTCGTTGTTGAACGCATGATCGACGCCCGGATAGACATGGGTCGTCGCGTTCCTGCCCGCCTTGCGCAGCGCCTCTCCCCATGGAAGCGCGGTCGCATTCACCCGCGCATCCTTTTCGGCGAGTTGCAGCATCAGCGCCGTGCGGACCTTCGTCGCCTCGACCGGATCGGGCGCCGGGCCATAGTAACTGACCCCGGCGGTCAGCGCCGGATCGGCCACCGCCAGCCGGTTGACGAACGCCCCGCCCCAACAAAAACCAACCGCACCGGTATGCGCACCACTGTGCTGGCCGCGCGCCTTTGCGAGGAAGGATTTGGCCTGCGCCAGCGCAAGGTCGTAATCGATCGTCCCGATCAGGGTGCGGGCGCGATCCTCATCGGCGGGGGTGCCCCCCTGTGGTGCCAGAAAATCGGGCGCAATCGCACGGAAGCCCGCCAGTGCGACGCGACGGGCGACATCCTCGATATGCGCGTTCAGCCCGCGATTCTCATGGATGACCAGCACGATCGGCAGCGGCTGCTTCATACTCTTTGGCGCGGCGAAATAAGCGGTGGTCGGTTGGCCCGCCTCGGTGCCGCTGCGTTTGGCGGTATCGAGCCGGCTATCGGTCGCCGCGATCTGTTGCGCGGCGGCGGGCGACGCGGCGATGCCCGCGATCAGCGTTTCGGCAGCGGCGACAGACCCCGCCAGTGCCACCATCTCGGCCATGAAGGCACGCCGGTCGCGATGTTCGTGGGTGAAGGCGTCGTAAAGCGCGATCGCGCGGGCACGAAGGTCGGACATGGCTGCTCACTCCCCTGGGGACGTGGGCAACCTAACCGACTGGTCGGTTTACGCAAATGGCCCGGCCGCTCGATAAGAGCGACCGGGCCATCATAGGCGCGGACGCGCTTTAGCGGTTCAGCGTTTGAACGGATCGAAGAAGGAGCCCGACGTTTCGGGCAGTTCGCCGCGTTCGGCCAGTTCGGCGTCGCGGGCGGCCTGCGTACGTTCGTTGCGGAGCTGCTCGATCAGCGCCTCGCGATCGCCCTCCAGACGGGTGTCGGCGGGGGCTTCGATCCCGGCAGCCTTCGCGGCCTTGCCGACCAGCGCGTCGAGTTCGCGCTGCGAACACAGGCCCAGCGTGACCGGGTCCTTCGGCGTGATGTTGCCGATGTTCCAATGGGTGCGGTCGCGGATTGCGGCGATCGTGGTGCGGGTGGTGCCGATCAGCTTGCCGATCGCGCCGTCGCTGATTTCCGGATGGTTGCGGATGATCCACGCGATGCCGTCCGGCTTGTCCTGCCGCTTGCTCACCGGGGTATAGCGCGGGCCCTTGGTCCGGCGGACCTGATCGGGTCCCTTCATCATTACCAGGCGGTAATCGGGGTTCTTCTGCCCCTTCTCGATTTCGTCCATCGTCAGTTCGTGCGCGCGGACGGGATCGCGACCGGTCAGCTTGGTCGCGGCGGTATCGTCGGCAATCGCCTGCACTTCAAGAACGTGAAGGCCGCAAAAATCGGCGATCTGCGGAAAGGACAAGGCGGTGTTGTCGACCAGCCAGGAAGCGGTCGCGTGCGGCATCAGCGGCTGGGCCACGACGGGTCTCCGAAATAGAAAGGGCCGCCCAAACCGGGCGGCCACGTTGGGAACGGACTTAGTACCGCTTGCCGAAAAGGGCAAGCGGTCGCGGGTTTTGGCGGTTTGCAGCGCGTTTCAGGCTGTGGACGCAACCGTCAGCACGATTTTGCCGACATGATCGCCCGCCTCCATGCGTCGATGCGCCTCGTCCGCCCGATCAAGGGGAAAGGTCTTGTCGATCACCGGACGCAGCCGCCCTGCCTCGACATGCGGCCACACGGTCCGCGACAGTTCATCGGCGACCATTTCCTTGAACGCCGCATCACGGGCACGCAGCGTCGACCCGGTCAGGGTCAGGCGGCGGCGCATGATATCCCAGAGCGGAACGGTGGCGCTCGCCCCGCCCTGCACCGCGATCGAGACGTGGCGGCCATCCTCGGCGAGGCATTTGATATTGCGCGGGACATAGTCGCCACCGACCATGTCGAGCACGACGCTGACGCCCTTGCCGCCGGTGATGTCGGCTACACGTTCGACGAAATCCTCGGTACGGTAGTTGATCGCGTGCGCTGCCCCAAGGTCGAGCGCCGCGCGCGCTTTCGCATCGTTGCCGACGGTGACGATGACCTCCAGACCGAAGACGCGACCGAGCAGGATCGCCATCGTGCCGATACCGCTGGTGCCGCCATGGACCAGCACCGTGTCCCCGTCCGCCGCATACCCACGTTCGAACAGGTTGGTCCACACGGTGAACAGCGTTTCGGGCAGCGCCGCCGCCTCAACCATCGACAGCGCTTCGGGCACGGGCAGGCACTGGCCGGCCGGGACCGCGGCATATTCGGCATAGCCCCCGCCCGCCAGCAACGCGCAGACCGATTGCCCCAGCCAATGCAGATCGACGCCCTCACCCAGTGCCACGACCTCGCCCGATATTTCGAGACCGGGGATCGACGATGCGCCGGGCGGTGGCGGATAGCCGCCGGTGCGTTGCAGGACGTCGGGCCGGTTGACCCCGGCGGCGGCGATGCGGATCAGCACCTCCCCCTGCGCCGGTTGCGGCGTCGGGCGTTCGACGATCGTCAGCACTTCCGGGCCACCCGGTTCGGCCGGATCGATCGCACGCATCGCCGCTGGCACGTCCATATAGTCTTCCCCCTGCACCGGCGCGTTATTGACATCGTCGGCCACAGGGTCAACGCTGCTTGCAATGGAACCCGACGAAAATGTTAACCATGTTCGTGGCAACCTGCTCGCCATGCTGTTGCGCGAGGACCTCGATCCATTGTCTCAAGACGAACTGACCGCGCGAATCGACGCGCTGGAAGGCGAGATCGTGCGATGCCGTGCGCGAATCGACGCCGCGCGCAGCCACCGGTCCAGCGCCGACGCGCTTTTCCGGTCATGAGATGTTCCGCCCCCCGCTTGATGCCGGGCGGCGGCGTACCGACATGGTGGAAGACCCGGGACGCCGGGACGCAGGGCCGGCGCGTTCCCGCCGGCCGACCGGAGTGAATTGAATGCCATCCTTCGCATCCGCATTGGAATCCACGCTGCACAAGGCGCTCGAGGCCGCATCCTCGCGCCGGCACGAATATGCGACGCTCGAACATCTGCTCTTCGCGCTGACCGACGATCCGGACGCGGCGAAGGTGATGACCGGCTGCGGCGTCGAACTCGACGAACTGCGCACCACCGTCGCGCATTATCTCGACACCGAACTCGACACGTTCAAACTGGACGCCGCGACCGATCCGTCGCCGACCAGCAGTTTCCAGCGCGTCGTCCAGCGCGCCATCCTGCACGTCCAGTCGTCGGGCCGCGACGAAGTGACCGGCGCCAATGTGCTGGTCGCGATGTTCAGCGAGCGCGAAACCTACGCCGTCTATTTCCTGCAGCAGCAGGACATGAGCCGGCTCGACGCGGTCAGCTTCATCAGCCACGGCGTCGGCAAGGGCGGATCGACCGCAACCGAAACTCCTAGCCCCAAGGGTGCCGAGGAAAAGGAAACGCCGAAGGTGGCCGACAAGGGCAAGGGCGAAAGCGCGCTCAAGCAGTTCTGCGTCGACCTGAACGAAAAGGCGAAGATCGGCAAGGTCGACCCGCTGATCGGTCGGTCGGCCGAGGTCGATCGGACGGTGCAGATTCTGTGCCGCCGGTCGAAAAACAACCCGCTGTATGTCGGTGATCCCGGCGTCGGCAAGACCGCGATCGCGGAAGGGCTGGCGCGCAAGATCGTCGAGGGCGACGTGCCAGAGGTACTGTTGCCCGCCGTCATCTATTCGCTCGACATGGGCGCGTTGCTGGCCGGTACCCGCTATCGCGGCGACTTCGAGGAACGGCTGAAGCAGGTCGTGACCGAGCTGGAAAAGCTGCCGCACGCGGTGCTGTTCATCGACGAAATCCATACCGTCATCGGCGCCGGTGCCACCAGCGGCGGGGCGATGGACGCGTCGAACCTGCTGAAGCCCGCACTGTCGGGCGGGCAAATCCGCTGTATCGGCTCGACCACCTACAAGGAGTTCCGGAACCACTTCGAAAAGGATCGCGCACTGCTGCGCCGGTTCCAGAAGATCGACGTGAACGAACCGACGGTCGAGGATACGATCAAGATCCTGACCGGCTTGCGCACCGCGTTCGAGGAGCATCACAAGGTCAAGTACACCCCCGATTCGATCAAGTCGGCGGTGGAACTCTCGGCGCGCTACATCAACGACCGCAAGCTGCCCGACAAGGCGATCGACGTGATCGACGAAGTCGGCGCGATGCAGATGCTGGTGCCGGCCCCCAAGCGCAAGAAGACCATCACCTCGAAGGAGATCGAGGCGGTCATCGCGACGATGGCGCGTATCCCGCCGAAAACGGTTTCGACCGACGATACGCGCGCGCTCGCCAATCTCGAACTCGACCTGAAACGGGTGGTGTTCGGACAGGACGATGCGATCAAGGCGTTGTCCTCGGCGATCAAGCTGTCGCGCGCGGGTCTGCGCGATCCCGACAAGCCGATCGGCAACTATCTGTTCACCGGCCCCACCGGCGTCGGCAAGACCGAGGTCGCGCGGCAATTGTCGGAAATCATGGGCATTCCGCTCCAGCGGTTCGACATGTCCGAATATATGGAGCGCCATTCGGTCAGCCGGCTGATCGGTGCCCCGCCGGGCTATGTCGGTTACGATCAGGGCGGCCTGCTGACCGACGCGATCGACCAACAGCCGCATTGCGTGCTGCTGCTCGACGAGATCGAGAAGGCGCATCCCGACCTGTTCAACATCCTGTTGCAGGTGATGGACAACGGCAAGCTGACCGACCACCACGGCAAGACCGTCGATTTCCGCAACGTCATCCTGATCATGACGACCAATGCGGGCGCGTCGGACATGGCCAAGGAATCGATCGGCTTCGGCCAGATCGATCGCGAGGACGTGCAGGAAGAGGCGGTGCGCAAGCTGTTCACGCCGGAATTCCGCAACCGGCTCGATGCGATCGTGCCGTTCGGTTACCTGCCGCCGGAAGTCGTCGCGCGGGTGGTGGACAAGTTCATCCTCCAGCTCGAACTGCAGCTAGCCGATCGCAGCGTCCATATCCGCCTCGACGAAGCGGCCAAGACGTGGCTGACCGAAAAGGGCTATGACAAGCTGTACGGCGCACGTCCGATGGGCCGGTTGATCCAGGACAAGATCAAGCAGCCGCTGGCCGAGGAACTGCTGTTCGGCAAGCTGGTCCATGGCGGCGAGGTCGGCGTGACGCTCAAAGACAACGCGCTGGCATTCGAAATAACGCCAGCCGCTCCCAAGAAGCCGCGCAAGGGCGGCAAGGCCAAGGCTCCAGCCGAAGCATAACTCTGTTGTCCCGCCGCCAGTCCCGACTGGCGGCGGGCAAATCTTACGCATTCTATCGTAGAGCTCTGGTACGGATCGACAACGAAACGTCTGGCCGATCGAGTGGACCGCTCGACCGGCCTGCCTGTTACTCCGTACGGAACAGCATCGTGTCCGCAACCGTCGCGAAACTCATCGAAGGGGTCGGTCAGGCCGACGCGATGATCGCGCTCTACGACCCGGCCGGACTGATCCTGTTCGCCAATCCCGCGTTCCGGCGCGCCTTCTTTCTCGGACCGGACGAGCGGATCGACTGGGTGTCGATGATGCGTCGCAATCATGCCCATCGGCGCGGTCCGATCGAGTGATCGCGACGCAGCCGGACTTCCGGATCGATTTTTCCGCCGGCATGACCATGGTCCGCGCCGACGATAGCGTGTCGACCGTCTATACCCGCACCGACCACGCGCTCTACACCGCAAAGGCGGAGGGGCGCGGCCGGCTGAAGGTGGCGGGTTGATCCCCTGCCCGATCGTCATTCGACCGGGCAGGGGCAATCGCTTACTGAAGCACGACCGTCACCGCGCGACGGTTCTGCGCCCATGCACCTTCGTCCGATCCGAGCGCCAGCGGGCGTTCCTTGCCATAGCTGATCGTGGTGATGCGCGACGGCGAAATGCCGCGCGTCGCCAGATAGCTGGACGCCGCATTGGCCCGGCGATCGCCAAGCGCGAGATTGTATTCGCGGGTGCCGCGTTCGTCGCAATGCCCCTCGATCGTCACGCGCACATTGGGATAGCGCGCCAGCCACTGGGCCTGGCTGTCGAGCACGGCGCGGGCCGATGCGTCGATATCATATTGGTCGAGACCGAAATTGACCGTGTCGCTCGCCACCGACTGCTGGAAATCGGCGCGCGATCCCGGCACGACGCCGTTGGTGCCCGTACCCGTCCCGGTGTTGCCGGTACCGGCGTTCGGATCGACCGTCTGGCCCGGTGCCGGCGGCAGCACCTCGGGTCGCTTCTTGGCGCAGCCGGCGGTCGCCAGCAGCGCCGCGCCGACGATCAGCGTGGTCGAAAACTTGGTCATCAAAACCTCCCTTGGTCGTATCGCACCCGCTACAATGCCCCTGTACCGGAATTGCCCCTGTTGGTGAAAGCCTTAGGACCGGATCGGGCCCCAGCTCGGGTCGGACCCGTCAAGCGCGGTCGGAATCCGGCGGATGTTCGATCCGGTCAGGTCGACCGACCAGATCTGCGTCTTGCCCGACCCCTGTGCGCTGCGGAAGAACGTCAGCACGCGGCCATTGGGCGACCAGCTCGGCCCTTCGTCGCCCCACGCGTCGCTCAGCAGTTTCTCGCCACCACCCGAAGGCGACATGATGCCGATGCGGAACGATCCACCACCCTGCCGGGTAAAGGCGATCAGGTCGCCACGTGGGCTCCAGACCGGCGTCGCATAGCGTCCGCCGCCAAAGCTGATCCGCTGCTGGTTCGATCCGTCGGCGTTCATGACGTAGAGTTGCTGCGTGCCCGAGCGGTCGCTTTCGAACACGATCTTCGACCCGTCGGGCGAATAGCTGCCGCCGGTGTCGATGCCGGGCGCATTGGTCAGCCGCTGCGGACTGCCGCCCGCTGCCGGCACCCGGTAGATATCGGTATTGCCCGCCTGCGCCATCGAAAACAGGACATAGCGGCCATCGGGCGAGAAGCGCGGCGCGAAGGTCAGCGACGCATTCTGCACCAGCAGCCGCTGCCGCCCGGTACCGAGATCGAGGATGTAGATCGCCGGCCGGTCGTTGACATAGCTCATATACACGATCGACTGCTGGCCCGGCGCGAAACGCGGGGTCAGCACGATCGACTGGCCGTTGGTCAGGAAGCGGTGGTTGGCCCCGTCCTGATCCATGATCGCCAGCCGCTTGATCCGTTTGCCCTTCGGCCCGGTTTCGCTGACATAGACGATGCGGCTGTCGAAATAGGGGCCTTCGCCCGACAGGCGGGTATAGACGGCATCGGCGCATTTATGCGCGGCGCGACGCCATTCGGCCGGCGGTACGTTGAACCCCTGCCGCGTCAGTTCGGTGCGGCCGAACGTGTCGTAGAGATAGCAGCCGATCGTCAGCGTGCCGTTCGCCTCGGCACGGACATAGCCCTGCACCAGTGCCTGTGCGCCGCTCCATACCGCATAATCGGGCGACTGGACCTGTGCCATGGCGACGGCGGGAAGCCCGGCGGGGCCGGCGGGCTTGAACAGGCCCGAATTGCGCAGGTCGCCCGCGACGATCTCCGCCAGTTGCCGCCCGAGCGCATCGGTCGACCCGGCAGGGGTCGAGGCGATCTGCGGCGTCGGCATCACTGGCACCGCGATCGGCAGCGGTTCGGAGATACCGCCTTCGATATCCACCTCGACCTGCGCGAATGCGGCGGGCGCGGCCAGCACGCTGGCGAGTGCCGCACCAAGAGCCAGGGTCAGTTTCCGCATAAATCCTCTCCGGTCAGCCGGGCAGTTTGTAGTTGATGATGATATCCTTCCAGCCGCCCTCGTACAGGTCCGCCGGAAGTTCATAGGGGGCACACTGGATCAGCGCGGCGATGGCCAGTTCGGACACGCGCTGCGCATAGCGTTCATTCTCGCCATCAACCCCGGTCTGTCCGCGCAACTGCGGACGCGCGGCAAGCGTGCCGTCGGCGCGCATCTGCAAGCGGATCTTCGATCGGATCTGGTTCGCGCCGGGGCCGGGATTGGGAATCTTGTTGGCGCAAGGCTGCACCTGCCGCTGGATCGCGCTGGCAAGACCGGCGACCGACTGCGCAGTGACGGCCGTACCGCGCGGTGCCTCCGCCTTGCCCGGCTTGGGCGTGTCGGCAATGCCCTTCAGGAAATTGTCGCCCAGACGCCCGCCACGCGGCCGGGGGGCGGTCGCCTGCGCATTGGTCCCCTGCCCCTTGGTCGCCGCGGGTTTGGCCGGGGCAGGTTTTGCCGGAGCTTTCGCCGCCGGTGCGGGCCGTGCCGGTGCCGGCGCAGGACGCTGCGCCGGCTTGGCCGGGGCAGGCTTCGGCTCCGGCTTCGGCGCGGGGGCGGGTTTTGGCGCAGGCTTGGGGACCGGTTTCGGCACCGGTTTGGGAGCCGGAACCGGCTTCGGCGCGGGCTTTGGTTCGGGGCGCGGTGCCGGCTGCGGACGCGGTGCCGGTGCGGGCGGCGCGGGTGCGGGCTCCGGGGCCGGTTCCTCTACCGCCTCGGGCGGGGCGGCATCTTCCGGCGGTCCGGTGTCGGGAGCCTGACTGACGGCCGGGGCGTCGGTCTGGGCAGGGGCGCTTTGTTCGGCGGCGACGTCCTCCGCAAAGCTGACGTCCATCGGCTCGTTCTTCAACTTCACCGGGTTCGGCGTGGCGAGAAAACCGACCGACAGCAGGCCGAACAGGACGGCATGTCCCGCAACCGCTACGCCAAGCCCGATCTTCTCCGCCTTCTGCATCGCGTTACTGCGCCACGCTGATCAGCGACACCCGGTTCAGCCCCGCGCGGTTCAGTTCGCCGAGCACGCCGTTGACCCGGCCGTAATCGAGCGTGCGGTCGGCGCGCAGCATCACCTGTCGCGGTTCGGTCGCCCCGGCACCCGCCGCCGCGATCTTTTCCAGTTCGCCGGGCAGATTGTCGGCCGACACCTCGGCATCGTCGATAAAGGTCCGGCCATCGGCATCGATCGACAGCGTCACCGGCTGCTGCGTCTGTTCGACCGCCTTCGCGCGGCTGTCGGGCAGGTTCACCGGCACGCCCGCGGTCATCAGCGGCGCGGTGACCATGAAGATGATGAGCAGCACCAGCATCACGTCGACCAGCGGCGTGACGTTGATCTCCGCCATCGGCGCACGACGCCCTTTTCCCTTTGCCGACGGCAGGTTGACGCCCATCGCTCAGACCCCTTCGAGCTGGCGCGACAGCGTGGCGTGGAACGCGTCGGCAAAGCGGTTCAGCCGCGACTCGATCCGGTTCACGCCGTGGCTGAAGCGGTTATAGGCGATGACGGCGGGGATGGCGGCGAACAGGCCGATCGCGGTGGCGAACAACGCCTCGGCGATACCCGGCGCGACGACGGCCAGTGACGTATTCTGTTCGGAGGCGATCGCGGTGAACGACCGCATGATGCCCCACACCGTGCCGAACAGCCCGACGAACGGCGCGACCGCCCCGATCGTCGCCAGCACGTTCAGCCGGTCGGCCAGCGTCTCGCTCTCGTCCGCCACGCTCGACGCCATGGCGGTGGCGAGCCGTTCGCGGGTGCCGTCGCGGTCGATCTGCTTCGATGCGGTCGAGCGCCGCCATTCGCGCACCCCCGATGAAAAGACGCGGGCGATGGCGGTGTCGCGCGTCCCCTGCAACCGGTGGAACGCGTCGATATCCTCGGCCTGTTCGAAATCGGTTTCGAACCGGTCGATATCGCGGCGCACTTTCCGCGCGCGGACGAGGAAGCCGATGATGATCGCCCAGGTCCAGATGCTGGCGGCCAGCAGCCCCAGCATCACCGCCTTCACCACCCAGTCCGCGGCGAGGAAGAGCGCGACGGGCGACATGGTCGCGGCGTCGGTGTTCACGAGTACGTCCATCATGCCCCTTTTTTAGTTGCGACCAGCCGCTGGAAGGTATCGACCCACGCGGCCGGTTGACGACGCGGACGCCCGTTCGGGGCCACGAACGCAACCTCGACCCGGGCCGACGCCAGTAAGAGTGTGTCGCGGATGACTGTCTGATGAATATCGACCGCCGCCGCGCGTACGCGCTCGACGGTGCTGACCACGACCAGCGCATCGTTCAGTCGCGCGGGGGCCCGCCAGTCGAGCTGCATCGACCGGACGGCATAGGCCCCCTCGCCCGTTTCGTGCGCGGCACGCTGGTCGATGCCGGCGATCATCAGCATGTCGCTGCGCGCGCGTTCGAAATACCGAAGATAATTCGCGTGATAGACGACGCCCGACAGGTCGGTGTCCTCGAAATAGATACGGACGGGAAAGCGATGCGTACCGCCCGTGAAGCGGCCGCCGGCCGGCAGGACGGGGTCGGTCATTTGTCCGCTTTAACCATTGCGGCCGGACGGGGAAAGGGGTGACCGGATGAACCCGACGCTATGGCAGCACGACGGAACCGATCAGTCCGCCCGAATAACGGTGACGTTGCCAAAACCGGCAGAGCGGATCAGTTGGAGAACGACCCCGATCTGACGCGGCGATGCCATGGCACCGCCGCGGACCGACAGCGTCACCGGCCGGTCACGGTCGGGCAACGCACGAAGCGCCGCGACGAAGGCGGTTGCCGCGTCCGGCAGGACGAAGTTCGTGTCGGCGATGGTCGCCGAACAACTCGCGTCCGCCGCGAAGGTGACGTCGATCACCAGCGCGTCCGCCGCGGCGGCAACCCGCCCGGCCTGTCGCGGACCGATCGCCGCCGATGTCAGCAAATTGCCGCGATGCTTGCCGTTGCGTTCCATCAATCGAACAACCCATCCTGCACGCCCGCCGGCGGTTCGAAGCCGAGATGCTTCCATCCGCCGGCGTTCAGACAGCGCCCGCGCGCGGTGCGGGCGACCATGCCGATCTGGATCAGATAGGGTTCGATCACTTCCTCGATCGTGTCGCGCGGCTCCGACAGGCCGGCCGCCAGCGTCTCCACGCCGACCGGACCGCCGCGATACACATCGGCGATCATCGTCAGATAGCGGCGATCCATCGCGTCGAGCCCCTTCGCGTCGACCTCCAGCCGGTTGAGCGCGGCATCGGCGGTACGCGCATCGACGGTCTCGACCCCCGCGACATTGGCGAAGTCGCGGACCCGGCGCAGCAGGCGACCGGCGATCCGGGGCGTACCCCGCGCCCGGCGGGCGACCTCGGTCGCGCCGTCCTTCGCGATGCCGAGCCCCAGCAACCCGGCCGCGCGGACGACGACGCGGGTCAATTCGTCGACGGTGTAGAATTGCAGGCGGACCGGGATGCCGAACCGGTCGCGCAAGGGGGTGGTCAGCAACCCCTGCCGCGTGGTCGCCCCCACCAGCGTGAAGCGTGGCAGGTCGATGCGGACGCTGCGGGCCGACGGCCCCTCGCCGATCATCAGGTCGAGCGCACGGTCCTCCATCGCCGGATACAGCACTTCCTCGACCGCCGGATTGAGGCGATGGATCTCGTCGATGAACAGGACGTCGCCGTCCTCCAGATTGGTGAGCAGCGCGGCAAGGTCGCCCGACTTGGCGATGACCGGGCCGGAGGTGGCGCGAAAGCCGACGCCCATTTCGCGCGCGACGATCTGCGCCAGCGTGGTCTTGCCGAGGCCGGGCGGCCCGAAGAACAGCACATGGTCGAGCACGTCGCCCCGCCCGCGCGCGGCATCGATGAACACGCGCAGATTCTCGCGCGCCGCCTGCTGCCCGACGAATTCGTCGAGCGCCTTGGGGCGCAGGGCTGCGTCGACATCCTCGGGACGGCGAAGGGGGGTGGTCATGCGGTCGTCGGTCACCCGTGTTCCCTAGCTGTTCGCGTGCCGCATTTAAAGCTCCTCCCCGGCACGGGAAGGGAGACCAGCGAAGCATGGTGGAGGGGGCTTACCGCCAGCGCGACCGGTCCGCATGAGGACAACCCCCTACACCAGCTTCGCTGGTCCCCCTCCCCCGTGCCGGGGAGGATTTTAGGTGCGGGACGCCTTGCGCAGCGCCAGCCGCACCATCGCGTCGAGACTGGCACCAGCCCCCAGTTCCTCCGCCGCCTTGCCGACCGCCGTCGCCGCTTCGGCCGGACGGAAACCGAGGTTGAGCAACGCCGACACCGCGTCACCCTCGACCCCGTCACCGCCCGCCGCAGGTGCCACCACGCCCGGACCGATGGCGATGCCGCCGACCTTGTCCTTCAACTCCATCGCGATGCGCTGCGCCAGCTTCGGCCCGACGCCATTGGCGCGAGCGATGCTCGCCTTGTCGCCGCGCGCGATCGCGGTGCGGACTTCCTCGGGTGCCAGCGTCGACAGGATGCCCAGCGCGACGCGCGCGCCGACGCCTTGCACCCCGGTCAGCAGCCGGAACCAGTCGCGCTCGTCGGCGCTCGCGAAGCCGACCAGCCGGATGAAATCCTCGGCGACCAGCATCTCGGTATGGATCGTCACGCTGCCGCCGACCGGCCCCAGCGCCTGCAACGTCCGCGACGACGCGCCGACCAGATAACCGACGCCGTTCACGTCGATCACCGCGTGGTCGATACCGGAAACGGACAGCGTGCCTTTGAGATGGGCGATCATGCGGGATTTCTCTCAATACGCCGTATCCCCGCGCAGGCGGGGATCCAGGGCAACAATTGACGCCGGTTCTGTGTGGCTCTGGATCCCCCGTCTGCACAGGGATACGGGCGCGGCGAGGGTCACGCCCCGATCCCCGTCGACCGCCTTGCCCTTGCCTGCGCGCTGGCAAGGTGGTGCGCATGGGTGATCGCCACCGCCAGCGCGTCGGCGGCGTCGGGACCCGACAGCTTCACGCCGGGCAGCAAATGGCCGACCATCGCCTGGATCTGCTTCTTGTCCGCGCCGCCGGTGCCGACCACCGCCTTCTTGACGATGCTCGGATGATATTCGCCAATCGGAAGCCCGGCGGTCGAAGCGGACAGCAGCACGACGCCGCGCGCCTGCCCCAGCTTCAGCGTCGATTGCGCGTTGCTGTTGCCCAGCACCTCTTCGACTGCCGCGCCATCGGGGCGTTCGGTGCGGATCACCTCGCCCAGCGCACCGAACAGCAGCGCAAGGCGGCGGGGAAGCTGCATCGACGGGTCGGTGCGGATCTGGCCGTTGGCGATGTGCGACAGGCGGTTGCCATCGGCGCGGATGATGCCCCAGCCGGTGGTGCCGAGACCGGGGTCGAGACCGAGGATCAGCATGAAAAACTCCTCCCCGCCTGCGGGGAGGGGGACCGCCGCGAAGCGGTGGTGTAGGGGGATGGCCACCCAGCGCAGCGTCTGCGGAAGCCCCCCTCCACCAGCTTTGCTGGTCCCCCTCCCCGCGCAGCGGGGAGGAATCGCGTGGTCAACCCAGCTTCTCCATGACCTCGTCGGATACTTCGTAATTGCCCCATACGGTCTGGACGTCGTCGTCGTCGTCGAGCGCGTCGAGCAGCTTGAACAGCGTCGCCGCATCGTCCTCGCCGACCGCGACCATCGTCTGCGGCCGCCATGCGAGCTTGGCACCTTCCGCCTCGCCCAGCACCGGTTCCAGCGCCTTGGCGACTTCGTGCAGGTCGCCCACGGCCGTCCAGATTTCGTGGCCGTCCTCGCTCGACGTCACGTCCTCGGCCCCGGCTTCCAGTGCGGCTTCGAACACCTTTTCGGCGTCGCCGGCCTTGGCCGGATAGTTGATCAGGCCGACCCGGTCGAAGCCGTGGCTGACCGAACCGGCGGTGCCGAGGTTGCCGCCATTCTTCGACACGGCGGTCCGCACATTGGTCGCGGTGCGGTTCCGGTTGTCGGACAACGCCTCGATAATCAGCGAAACACCGGCCGGGCCGAAGCCTTCATAGCGGATTTCCTCGTAATTTTCGAGATCGCCCTTCGACGCCTTGTCGACCGCGCGCTGGATATTGTCCTTGGGCATCGACTGCGCCTTGGCGGCGTTGATCGCCGCGCGCAGGCGCGGGTTCATGTCGGGATCGGGCAGGCCCATCTTCGCCGCGACGGTGATTTCGCGGCTGAGCTTGCTGAACATGCCCGACCGCTTCTTATCCTGCGCACCCTTGCGGTGCATGATATTCTTGAATTTGCTATGGCCTGCCATCGGTGCCTCTTTATGTTCTGTGTCCGCTCTTAGGCGGACGGCGCGGTTCGCGCCAGCGCGTCGATCTTCGCCTCCAGCGCCGCCAGCCGGTCGATCACGTCGACGTCCAGCTTGGCATGCAGCGCGAGGATGTCGATCTCGGCGCGCAGGTTGGTTTCATAGTCGAGCCGCGCCGCCAGCCGGTCCTTTTCCGACTGCCGGTTCTGGCTCATCATGATGACCGGTGCCTGGATCGCGGCCAGCGTCGACAGCATCAGGTTCAGGAAGATGTAGGGGTACGGATCGAACGCCAGCCCGAAATGCGACAGCACGTCGGAATTGAGCAGCATCCACCCGAGCAGCACCGCTGTGAAGGCGATGATGAACCCCCACGACCCGCCGACCGCCGCCACCCGGTCCGCCAGCCGGTCGCCGACCGTCGAGCGCAGGTCCGATTCGTCGGCCGCATCGCGCGAGATCGGCGCGCCGCGCTCGATCGCGGACAGGACATGGGCTTCCTCCTCGCCATGCGGATCGCCATGCCCCTTGAGCAGGCGCGTCGCGAAGTGAAAGACGCTGGCCATGTCGCTGCCCCCTTGTCCGGCGTTCAGATACCGAGTGCCTGCTTGTAGGTTTCGAGCAGCATGTCCGCTTCGTCGCGGTGATGCTTTTCCATCCGGCGCAGGCTGATGATCTTGCGCATCGTCTTCACGTCGAACCCGGTCGACTTGGCTTCGCCATAGACATCCTTGATGTCGTCGCTGATGCCCTTCTTTTCTTCTTCCAGCCGTTCGATACGTTCGATCAGCAGGCGGAGCTGTTCCGCCGAAACATTGTCGGTCATGCGGTCCTCGAATTTCACGCGAATAGGGAACGGGCGCGCCTAGCCGATCCGTGCCCGGGCCTCAACCGATCAGCTTGGGTTCGGTCATCGCCGGCGGATCGCTGGCCGGGAAACTGTCCTCCAGCGCCTCGTCGAGCGCGGCGTCGGTCCGGTTCTGCGCGACGCTTTCCTCCATCTTCGCGATCTGCTCCGGCGTGGCGGGAAGCTGGTGAGTCGCTTTCCACCGGGCATAGGGCATGCCGTACACCGCCTCGCGTCCTTCCTCCTTCGACACGCCCGCCGCTTCGCCCAGCCAGTCGCCAAGGCAGTTGCGGCAGAAACCGGCCAGTCCCATCAGGTCGACATTCTGCGCGTCGGTGCGATGTTGCAGGTGACGCACCAGACGGCGGAATGCCGCGGCCTGTGCCTGTTCGCTCATTGAATCGATTGTTGCCATGACATTGGCCTCCAAGGTTGATCGTTTGTGAATAAGGGCTAGAGGCAGGCGCGCAACGCCCGGAGAGTGATTATGACCAAGGCCATTAGCCCCCGTTCGCGCAAGGTTCGCGTTCTCGCCACGCTCGGTCCCGCCAGCAACACGCCGGAAATGATCGCGAAATTGTATGAAGCCGGTGCCGATGCCTTCCGGGTGAACATGAGCCATGGCGACCAGCAGTCGAAGATCGCGGTGATCGAGGCGATTCGCGGACTGGAGCGCCAATATGGCCGCCCGACCACGATCCTCGCCGATCTTCAGGGACCCAAGCTGCGCGTCGGCCGCTTCGCGGAGGGCAAGGTGATGCTGGAAACCGGGCAGCGTTTCACGCTCGACCGGTCGAACGAGCCCGGCGATGCGACCCGCGTCGAATTGCCGCATCAGGAAATCTTTGCCGCGATCGCTCCCGATGCCCGCCTGCTGCTGGATGACGGCAAGCTGGTGCTGCGCGTGCTCGACCATGACGATCAGAAGATCGTGACCGAGGTCGTGGTCGGCGGCGCGCTGTCCAATTCGAAGGGGCTGAACGTCCCCGACGTGGTGCTGCCGATGGCGGCGCTGACGCCCAAGGATATTTCCGACCTGCACTTCGCCGTCGAACAGGGCGTCGACTGGATCGCGCTGTCGTTCGTGCAGCGACCGGAGGATCTGGCCGAGGCGCGCAAGCTGATCCAGGGCAAGGCCGCGCTGCTCGCCAAGATCGAGAAACCGTCGGCGGTCGCGCGGCTGGAGGAAATCGTGGAGCAGTGCGACGGCGTGATGGTCGCGCGCGGCGATCTGGGCGTCGAACTGCCGCCGCAGTCGGTGCCGCCGCTGCAAAAGCGCATCGTCGAGACCGCCCGTCGCCTCGGCCGCCCGGTGGTCGTCGCGACGCAGATGCTCGAATCGATGATTACCTCGCCCTCGCCGACCCGCGCGGAAGTGTCCGACGTCGCCACCGCCGTCTATGACGGTGCCGACGCGATCATGCTGTCGGCAGAAAGTGCCGCGGGCAGCTGGCCGGTCGAATCGGTCACCATGATGAACGACATCTCGCACGCCGTCGAACGCGACCCGGCGCATGGCGACCGCGTCCACTTCACCGTGCTGCGTCCCGATCCGACCACCGCCGACGCGCTGGCCGAAGCCGCCAAGAACATCGCGGCGACGGTCGATGCGAAGGCGATCCTGTGCTTCACCAAATCGGGATCGACCGCGCGCCGGATCGCGCGCGAGCGTCCGGCGGTGCCGATCATGGTGCTGACCCCGCAGATCGATACGGCGCGCCGGCTGGGGCTGTTGTGGGGTGTCCACGCGGTCCATACGCGCGACGTCGCGTCGTTCGAGGAAATGGTGGCAAAGGCCAAGCGCATGGTGCTGCGCCACAATATCGCGGGTGCCGGCGACCGCGTCGTCGTCTGCGCAGGCGTGCCGTTCGGGACGCCGGGGTCGACCAACGTGCTGCACGTCGTGCAAATCGTCGGCGACGAATTGAAGAACTACAAGAAAGACGAGGCGTAACGCCCTAGCTCCTCCCCGGCACGGGGAGGGGGACCAGCGAAGCTGGTGGAGGGGGATCTCAGCGCACGAACCGCTCGTGAAGCGCCCCCTCCGCCATCGCCTTTCGCGACGCCCCCCTGCCGCGGCGGAGTCTAGGCTTCCTCTACCCGCACATCGACGTCGAGCACTTCCTCGCCCGCGCCCATCCGCACGCCCGCAATCGGCGCGGCCGCAGCGGCGTCGAGCGCCACCGCGACGCGGATGTGGTCGAGGCCCGACCGGCCACCCACCGCCGGGTCGAACGCATACCAGCCATTCGCGACGAACGCCTCCGCCCAGGCATGCGGGGCGGCGGTACGGCGCGCGTCATCGCCTGACAGGCTGTACCCCGACACATAGCGCGCCGGAACGCCCTGCGCGCGGGCAGCGGCGACGAAGATCTGCGCCATGTCGCGCGGCGACAGCCGGTCGTCCGCCGTCGCGTCGAGCGCGCTGCGAATCGTCGGCGTGGGTCGCCGGTCGAGCGGCCAGCGCGCGTGGATCGCCGCCGCCAGCGCCGTCATCGCCGCCAGATCATTGCCCATCGCCAGCGCGGCGATCGCATCGTCGGCGATCGTCAGCGGCGTCGTCCGCAGGAACAGATCGGGTGGAAACGGTTCGTCGGTGCCCTCGATCGGCCCCTCGCTCTCGCTCAACAGCGCTTCGCCGGTGACGATCAGGTTCAGCGTCTCGACCGGCCCCTCGGCATACAACATGCGCGTCCGGTTGCCGTAGCCGTCGATGCTCTCGCGCAGCCGCGCGTCGCAGTCGACGTCGATCCGCCAGTTCACCACCGTCTGCTGACTGGTATCGCCGGGAAACAGGCGCAGCAGCTGGACGACGCGCGCCTGCGGCTCGCTGAAGCGATACTGCGTTTCGTGTTGGACCGACAGCCGCATCAGATGAAGCGGAACTGGCGGGCGATCGCGGCGTCGAGCATCGCATTCTCCCGGATGAAAGCGGTCAGATATTCGTGGAGGCCGTTGACGATGACCTCATGCGCGCGGGTCTTCTGCATCCGCGCCAGCCGGGCACGCGCCATGCGATCGGCCTCACCCTGAAAGCCGGTGCGCTTGCCGAGCATGTTGAGCATCTCGACCGTTTCATCGACGCACGCCGCCAGACTGCGCGGCACCTCGCCCCGCGACAGCAGCAGCTCGATGACGCTCGCCGGCTTCAACCCGTCGCTGTAGAGCCAGCGATAGGCGGTGACCGCCGATACGGTCTGCAGGATCGTCGTCCATTGATCGCGGTCGATCGCACCGCCGATCCGCTCCCCCTCGGGCAGCAGCAGGTGATATTTGACGTCGATCAGCCGCGCGGTGTTATCCGCCCGCTCGATCGCCGCGCCCAGCTGGACGAACCACGTCGCCTCGTTCTTCATCATGCGCTGTACCGCGCCTTCGAAGCCCCGCGCCTCGGCCTTGATCGCCTCGACCAGATCGAGAATGTCCTCGCCCTCCTCGCCCCGCGGCGCGTTGAAGACGATCCATGCGCGATTGATCGCGGTCCATGCGTCGCGGGTCAGCGCGGTGCGCACCGCCTTCGCATTGTTGCGCGCGGCGTCGAGGCACCACAGGATCGACCCCGGATGGCTGCGGTCATGGGTCAGGAACTGCGCGACCGTCGCCTGCCCCACCGGCTGGTCCGTCGCGGCGAAACTGTCCTCGGTATAGCTGACCGCCAGCGCGCTGGCCCATGCCGCATCGCCCGCCGGGCGCGACGACAGTGCGTCGAGCCGCACCGTCGCCTCGACCAGCCGGGCGAGGAAATCGGCGCGTTCGACATAGCGGCCCAGCCAGTAGAGCGAGGCGGCCGTGCGGGAAAGCATCGCCATGTCAGCGTCCCCCCTGCGACTGGGTCATGCCGCCCATCGTCTGCGACTGCATGGGCGGATCGTCCATCAGCACGAAACTGTCCTTGGTCCCGCCGCCCTGGCTCGAATTGACGACCAGCGACCCTTCCTTCAGCGCGACGCGGGTCAGGCCGCCCGGTACGACCTGTATCTTGTCGGCACCGGTCAGCACGAACGGACGGAAATCGACATGGCGGGGTGCCAGCCCCGTATCGGTCAGCGTCGGCACCGTCGACAGCGCCAGCGTCGGCTGCGCGATGTAGCGTTGCGGCTCGGCGATCAGCGCGCGGCGGAAATCCTCGATCTCCGCTTTCGACGCGGTCGGCCCGACCAGCATGCCATAGCCGCCGGAGCCATCGACCAGTTTCACCACCACTTCGTCCAGATGATCGAGGACATATTTCAGCGCGTCGGGCTCACGGCAGCGCCACGTCTCGACATTGGGGAGCAGCGGCTCGCTCTCCGCATAGAATTTCACGATCTCGGGCATGTAGCTGTAGATCGCCTTGTCATCGGCAATGCCGTTGCCCGGCGCGTTGACCAGCGCGACGTTGCCCGCGCGATAGGCGGCGATCAGCCCCGGTACGCCCAACAGCGAATCGGGGCGGAACACGACGGGGTCGATGAAGTCGTCGTCGATCCGGCGATAGATCACGTCGACCCGGACCCGGCCGGCAATGGTCTGCATCCACACCACATCGCCGTCGACGACCAGATCGGCGGGCTCGACCAGTTCGATTCCCATCGAATCGGCGAGGAAACTATGTTCGTAATAGGCCGAATTGAAATGCCCCGGCGTCAGCACGACGCAATTGGGATGCGCACCGGCACCCGGCGGTGCGACCGATCGCATCGTTTCGAGCAGCAGGTCTGGATAGCTGTCGACCGCCGCCACCCGGAAATTGCGGAACAGTTCGGGGCACAGCCGGATCATCGCCTCGCGATTCTCCAGCATGTACGACACACCCGACGGCGTACGGGCATTATCCTCCAACACGAAGAATTCGTCCGGCCCGGTCCGCACCAGATCGATGCCGCAAATATGCGCCCACACGCCGTGCGGCGGCCGGATGCCGGCGATTTCAGGACGGAATTGTGCGTTGCCGAAGATCAGGTCGGCGGGCAGCACGCCTGCTTTCAGGATACGGCGTTCGCCATAGATATCGTCGAGGAATGCGTTGATCGCCTGCGTCCGCTGGATCAGCCCCTTGGACAGGCGGGTCCACTCGTCGGCCTTGAACACGCGCGGCACGATGTCGAACGGGATGATCCGCTCCGCCGCCTCGCTCTCGCCATAGACGGCAAAGGTGATGCCGAGCTGGCGGAAGGTCGCCTCGGCCGATTGCAGGCGTCGTTTCAACTCGTGCGGCGGCACCTCGCGCATCCACCGCGCCAGTGCCGCAAGGTCGGTGCGCGGATTGTCCGGCCCACCATGTCCCCAGATCTCGTCGAATGCCTGCCCCATTCGTCCCCCAACGCCGCCTGCCGATAATTTCTCCCTATGCTGCGTTGCGAAGCGCGCGCTGGCAAGCGCGTTCGGGGTCAGGCGACGAGATCGGTGAGCGTCGCCGGCGTAAGTACCTGCGGCAGAACCCGGGCATCGCGGCTGCCCGGCGCATAATATAGATAGAGCGGCACCCCGGCGCGGTTATGCGCCTCGATGAAACGGCCCAGCACCGGGTCGCCATCGGTCCAGTCGCCGACCAGCACCTTCACCCCGCCCTTGCCGAACGCATCGGCGACCGCCCGAGTCTCGATCGCGGCACGTTCGTTGACCTTGCACGTCAGGCACCAGTCGGCGGTGAAATAGGCGAAGACCGGCTTGCCCTCGGCCCGCAGCGCCGCCAACCGCGCCTCGCTGAACGGTTCGGCCCCGGCGATGCCGGTCGGTGCGGCACCGGCGGGCGGCGCGCGGTCGACCAGCATGGCCGAACCGATCGCCAGCACCAGCGCCGCCAGCCCCGGCCACCATGGCCGATCGCGCCCGCGCAACTGCCGCCGGCCGGTCCACCACAGACCGAGCGCCGCCACCAGCAGCGCGGCCAGTCCCGTCGCCATGCCGTCGACGCCCGCCTGGCGCCCCAATATCCATGCCAGCGCCAGCGCGGTCAGGAACATCGGCACCGACAGGCATTTGCGGAACACATCCATCCATGCCCCCGGTCGCGGCAGGCGACGGCGCAGCGCGGGCACGAAGCCCAGCAGCAGGAACGGCAGCGCCAGCCCGAAGCCCAGCCCGGCGAACACCGCCATCGCCGCGACCGGCGGCAGGACCAGTGCCGATCCCAGCGCCGCGCCCATGAACGGCCCGGTACACGGCGTCGCGACGAACGCGGCCAGCGCGCCGGTCGCGAACGCCCCGCCCCGCCCGCTGCGCGCGCCCACCTGCGGCGTCGGCAGTTCGAACAGCCCGGCAAGGTTCAGCGCGATGCCGCCGGTCAGCACCAGCAACAGCAGCACGACCCGCGGATCGGTCAGCTGAAACGCCCAGCCCGCCGCCACGCCCGCCGCGCGGATCGCCAGCAGCGCACCGCCGAGCAGCAGGCACATCGCCACCGCACCGGCGGTGTACGCCACCCCCTCCGCGCGCGCATGGGCCGCCGACTCGCCCGATCGGGCAAGGCTCAACGCCTTCAGGCTCAGGATCGGAAAGACGCACGGCATGATGTTGAGCAGCAACCCACCCAGCAGCGCCCCGGCAAACGCGATCAGCGCGGCGCGGACCGGTGCCGGTTCGGCGGGCGCGGCGACGACTCCCGGTGTCGCGCGAATCGCGAACCCCTGACCTTGTCCGGTCGCCAGCACGCCTTCGAGGACCGCCGGACGCCCGGTGCCTTTCGTCGTGACGACGATCGCGTCGCCGTCGCGCCGGATCGTCTGTGGCGCGTCATACTCGACGGCATTCTCGGTCAGCGGAAAGAAATAGGCGTTGCCGATCGCGACATCGGCCGGAAACGGCACGCGCAACCGCAGCTGCTCGCCGGGCTGGAACACGGCCGGCGATCCGATCGGTCTGGGCAGGGCACGCCGCCAGCCATCGAACGCCGCGCGCCGTGCCGGATCGATCGCACCATCGCCGACGGTCAGATCGGCGGTCAGCACCGCCTTTTCCGGCACGCAGATTTCGCGCGTGCAGACCAGATAATCGATCGCCAGCCGGATCGGCAGCCTCGTACCGACGGCCAGTCCCGCCGGCACCCGCAACTCGGTAAGCAACGTCCAGGGGCGTTCATAGACATAGTTCATGATGCCCGCGACGGTCAGCCGTTCGGGCACCGGATAGCGGAGGTCGCCGACGCTCGCACCGGCCGGCAACGTCCAGTCGAGCCGGGGCTGGGTCCCCACCGCACCCGGATTCTGCCAATAGCCGTGCCAGCCGGCATCGGGCACCGACACCAGCGCGATCGCGACGCGCGATCCGGCAGCGGGCGCGTCGCTTTCGGCGACGATCCGCATCTGCACGTGCCGCTGCCCCGGAACCTGCGCCGCCGCCGGCCCGCTACCCAGCAACAGCGCCAGCAGCCCGGTGAGCAACAAGGCGATTCGACCCGATACTATTCTTGCTGCTGTCATGGTCGGGGAGTAGCGGAGTTCGAGGACGGATGCACCGTCCGCGGAGTACCCGATGCGCCTCGTTTCCCTTGCCGCGCTGTTGCTGGCAACCGCTACCCCCGCGCTGGCGCAGACCGCCGCGCCCGCCGCCGCCGATCCGGCCCCGCCGACCTATCCGGCGACCCCGCCCCGGCTGATCGTCGCGATCTCGGTCGATCAATTCTCGGCCGATCTGTTCGCCGAATATCGCGGTCGCTTCACCGGCGGTTTCGCCCGGTTGATGCAGGGGGTGGTATTCCCGTCGGGATATCAGAGCCATGCCGCGACCGAGACCTGTCCCGGCCATTCGACGATCCTCACCGGATCGCGTCCGTCGCGCACCGGCATCATCGCCAACGACTGGATCGACCAGCGCAGCAACACCCGTCCGGGGTTCAAGGTCTATTGCGCGGAAGACGAACGCGTCTCCGGGTCGACCTTCGACAACTATACGGTGTCCGACGCCCACCTGATGGTGCCGACGCTCGGCGAACGGATGAAGGCCGCCGATCCCCGCACCCGTGTCGTGTCGGTCGCGGGCAAGGACCGCGCGGCGGTGATGATGGGCGGCCACAAGGTCGACGAACTCTGGTGGTTCGGCAAGGACGGCTTCGTCAGCTATGCCGGCCGGGCAATGCCGCCGGTCGTGGCCCGAGCCAACGCCGCCGTCGCCACGCGGATCGCGACCGCGCAGCCGGCGATGACGCTACCCACCTTCTGCCAGCCGCTGGCACGCGCGGTACGGGTCGGTGACAAGACCATCGGCACCGGCCGGTTCGAACGCGCGGCGGGCGATATCGCCAATTTCCGGCGGTCGCCCGAATATGACGCGGCGGTACTCGCACTTGCCGCCGGCCTGATCCAGGACATGAAACTGGGTCAGGGTCCGCAGACCGACATCATCTCGATCGGCGCGTCGGCCACCGACTATGTCGGCCATGGCTATGGCACCGAGGGCAGCGAGATGTGCCTGCAACTGACCTCGCTCGACCAGAGCCTCGGCGAATTCTTCCGCGTGCTCGACGCGACCGGCGTCGATTATCAGGTCGTGCTGACCGCCGATCATGGCGGCAGCGATGCTAGCGAACGGCTGGCGCACCATGCCGTACCCGACGCGGTGCGCCTCGACGGCGACTTGACCGTCGACCGCATCGGCAAGGCGATCGGCGATAAGCTGAAGATCGCCGGTCCGGTGCTGTTCGGCGGCGTCAATGGCGATGTCTGGTACGACATCAAACTGACGGCGGCGCAGAAGGTCGCGGTCGAACGCGAAGCGATCGCGATGTTCTCCGCCCATCCGCAGACGCAGGCGGTGTTCACCCGCGCGCAGATCCTCGCGACGACGGTGCCGAACACGCCGCCCGAAACATGGTCGCTGATCGAACGGGCGCGCGCATCCTATTATCCGGCGCGCTCGGGCGATCTGCTGGTCGCGATGAAGCCGCGCGTGCTGACCGTCCCGCATCCGGTCGCCGGCACCTCCGTCGCCACGCATGGCAGCTTCTGGGACTATGACCGCCGCGTGCCGATCCTGTTCTGGCGAAAGGGTCAGGGCGGGTTCGAGGAGCCGTTCGGCGTCGAAACCGTCGACATCCTGCCGACGCTGGCCGCGACGATCCGCCTGCCGGTACCCAAAAACGAGATCGACGGCCGCTGCCTCGACCTCGATCCGGGCGAAGGAACGACCTGCCGGTAATCGGCCGGCATCGGAGGACCATCCGTCGGGGACGATACCCGACGGATGCTTCGATCAGGGCAGCGTCACCGACGCCGTCGCTGCCGACGACGGATCGAGCCGGTCCTGCAACGACTGGACGATCGCCGCCGCCGTCCGCTGTACCCGGCCGTCGAACGCCTTGCGGCCATTGACGACCACCCGCACCCGCTGGTCGAGATTCAGCAACCGGTCGGACAGGCGGACGACGGTTCCGGTCGGGACGCTGCCGGTCAGGGTGATCGTCTGTCCCTTTGCCACGGCCTCGATCCGATCACCCGCCTTCGCCGCCGCCGCATTCGGAATGCGAAGCCAGTAGAAGCGGTCGTGCGTGACATCGTCCTGCACCCACACGATCCGGTTCGGCCACGGATTGCGGGTGAACTGCGCCATCCACGGCAGCGCCTCCGCATCTTTCCGCTTCATCCAGTGCGGCAGTCCCGGATAGATGCGCGTCATCGACACATAACCGCCCGGATCGGCGGCATGGAGCCGTTCCAGCTCCGCCCCGCGCTCGGCGGCGATCCGGTTGCGATCATAGGCGCTGTCCGCCCCACCCATGAAGATCGCGAACGGCAGGTTGCGGAGCGACGCGACCCCCGCCTCGTTCGGATGCCCCGCCATCATCGCCGCTGCCGCGAAGCGATCGGCCATGCGCGGTGCCAGCTGCCACACGCCATCGCCCCCCGCCGAATAGCCCATCAGATAGACGCGATCGGGATCGACTCCGTTGATCGCGACCTGCGCATCGATCAGTTGCTGGAACAGCGGGTCGATCTGCGGCTCATGCCACAAATTCCACGTATCGGTCGGCGCTCGCGGCGCGAGATAGATGCCCTCCGCCGGTTGATACAGGCCGATCTGGTTGCGCCACTGCTGATCGTTGACCGCCGGTGGCGCGTTGCCACCGCCGTGCATCGATATCCACAGGCTGCGCTTGCCGAACGGCGCGTTGCCGAACGCGTTACTTTCCCAGCGCAGCGTCCGCTCACCAATCCTGATCGCCTTCGCCTCGACCGCTGCCTTGGCCGAAGCGGTCACTTCCCGCGTCCGGGCCGCCGCGATCAGGTCGATCGCCGTCTCCGCTTCGTGCCGGGACAGCGGCCGCTGCAGCGCGGGCGCGTCCGCGCTCCGCTTGCCCGCACCGGTGAGCCAGTCGGACAGCGCGTTCAACGACTGGGCCGGCGGCGATTCGTCGGAAGCCGCGACCGGTGCGGTGACGAAGAGCAACGGAGCGAGCAGAAAATGTATACGCATGCGCCATGCCTACCGGCTATCGGACCGAAGTCGAGGCGAAAGCATCGTCGACCGTGCCCAGACGGTGCCGGCCGTCACCGCCGTTCGAACGTGTGCACCCCCGGTCCCAGGCGGTTCACGCCGACCGCGACGCCGTCGCCGGTATAGTCGGCGACGAACGCCGGGCTCTTCGTCATCCCCGGGGCCAGTCGCGCGTCATTCCCCTCGACGCGCAGGCCATTGGCCGGAAATGTCCGCTTTTCCGCTCCCACGACGATGAAGCCGGTCCAATTCTCCTTCGCCTTGCCCTGTACGAAGGTGTTGCGCGCGATCAGCCCGGTCGCCCCTTCGGGCAGGTCGATCATATAGTTGGTCTTGGAGCCGCGGCTGTCGTCGAAGCTCGAATCGATGATATCGATGCGCGGCGCACGGATCTTGACATAATGGCCGCCGGTGCCGCGTTCGAAGCGCGATCGCCGGATCGTGATCGAGCCGTTGTTGCTCAGATAGACCGAATGCGAACAATCGACCGTCTCGTCGCACTGTCCCAGTCCGGCAAAGGTCGAGCGGTCGATCGTGATGCGCTGCTGTCCCTCTGGATTGCCGCCGAGTATTCCTTCCTGACTGTCGAGGAAGGTCGAGTTGGTGACCGTCAGGTCGCCGATCTCGGTCCGGATGCCTGCACCATTGCCATCGGGCACGCGGATGCCGCGAAAGATGATGCCGTCGATTGTCGACCGCCGCCCACGCAGGACGAACGTCGCCTTCCCCTCGCACGCGCCGCCGTCGAAGATCACGGTGCCCGGCACGCGCGCGCGATAGGTGATGTCGCCGCCGGTCTGGACGGTGCAGTCGCGATAGGTGCCCGGCGCGATCAGGATCGTCGCCGTGTCGTCGCGCACCGCCGTCACCGCGGCATCGATCGTCGGATAGCCGACCCCGGTCTGCTCGATCACGAACGGCGCGGCGCGCTCCTGCGCCGGCAGCGACGCAGCGGCAAGCAGCAGGATCAGGGGCGATACGATAGGAGCGTTCATCGGTTGGGCCTCGACAATATCGGCCCCGACATGCGCCGCCGCGGCGGTAGACGGAAGTGCTAAATCAGCACTGTCGCCATCCCGCCGCAACCCGCGATCAGACGTTCAGCCGCGCGCGCATTTCCTTGCCGGGCTTGAAATAGGGCACGCGTTTCGCATCGACTTCGACGGCTTCGCCGGTGCGCGGATTGCGGCCGGTGCGGGCATCGCGGGCACGGGTCGAAAAGGCACCGAAGCCGCGCAGTTCGACGCGCCCGCCGGCATGCAGCCGTTCGGTGATGGTGTCGAAAAAGATCGAGACGATCCGCTCCACATCGCGCAGTGGCAGTGTCGGATTATCCTGCGCAACCTTTTGAACCAGTTCGGATCGGATCATCTTTTCCTCGGCAATCCAGATATCTACGCCAAAATTATATCGGCTGGGCAGCGCACGCCTAACCTGAATTTATTTGCCGCCACAATCCGCCTTTCGAATGAACGAAAAACGGGGCGCTCCGCTTTGGAGCACCCCGTCGATCGTCCCGTACAGGAAGGAGAAGCTTACTTCTGCTCGCCGCGAGCCTTCAGCGCTTCGCCGAGGATGTCGCCAAGCGACGCACCCGAGTCCGACGAACCGTACTGCGCAACGGCCTGCTTCTCTTCGGCGATCTGCATCGCCTTGATCGAGAAGGTCGGCTTCTTCGAACGATCGAAGCCGGTGACCATCGCGTCGAACTTCTGGCCGACCTGGAAACGCTCCGGACGCTGTTCGTCGCGGTCGCGGCCGAGATCGGTGCGCTTGATGAAGCCGGTCGCGCCATCGTCGCCCTGCTGCACTTCGAGGCCCGCATCGCGGACTTCGAGCACGGTCACGGTCACGATCGCGCTCTTGTTCAGACGGTCGCCCGCCTGCGCCGCGACCGGGCCGCCACGCTCAAGCTGCTTCATACCGAGCGAGATACGCTCCTTGTCCGGCTCGATCGCCAGCACGACGGCCTGGACCGTCTCGCCCTTGCGATGCAGGTTCAGCGCGTCTTCGCCCGAAATGCCCCATGCGATGTCCGACATGTGGACCATGCCGTCGACGTCGCCGTCCAGACCGATGAACAGGCCGAATTCGGTCGCGTTCTTGACTTCGCCCTCGACGGTCGAGCCGACGGGGTGATCTTCCGCGAACTTCTCCCACGGATTGGCCTGTGCCTGCTTGAGGCCCAGCGAGATGCGGCGCTTGTCCTGATCGACCTCGAGGACGATCACATCGACTTCCTGCGAGGTCGACACGATCTTGCCCGGATGAACGTTCTTCTTGGTCCAGCTCATTTCCGACACGTGGACCAGACCTTCGATGCCCGGCTCCAGTTCGACGAACGCACCATATTCGGTGATGTTCGTGACGCGGCCCGACAGCTTCGCGCCGACCGGATACTTGGCACCGGCACCATCCCACGGATCGCTCTCAAGCTGCTTCATGCCGAGCGAGATGCGCTGCGTGTCGCGGTTGATGCGGATGATCTGAACCTTGACGGTGTCGCCGATGTTCAGGACTTCCGACGGGTGACCGACGCGCTTGTACGACAGGTCGGTGACGTGCAGCAGGCCGTCGATACCGCCGAGGTCGACGAACGCACCGTAATCGGTGATGTTCTTGACGACGCCGTCGATGACCTGACCTTCGGCCAGGCTCTGGATCAGGCCCGAACGCTGCTCGGCGCGGGTTTCTTCCAGCACCGCGCGACGCGACACGACGATGTTGCCGCGCTTGCGGTCCATCTTCAGGATCTGGAACGGCTGCGGAATGTCCATCAGCGGCGTGACGTCGCGCACCGGACGGATATCGACCTGCGAACCCGGCAGGAACGCCACGGCACCCGACAGGTCGACGGTGAAGCCGCCCTTGACGCGACCGAAGATGACGCCCTCGACGCGGGCGGTCTTGGCGAATTCGGTTTCCAGCTTGTCCCACGCGGCTTCGCGACGGGCGCGGTCGCGGCTCAGCATCGCTTCGCCGTTCGAATTCTCGACGCGGTCGACATAGACTTCGACTTCGTCACCGACCTTCAGATCGGCCTTCTGGCCCGGCGCGGCGAATTCACGCAGCGGCACGCGGCCTTCCGACTTCAGACCGACGTCGATGACGGCGAGGTCGTTTTCGATCCCGGTGACGGTGCCGATGACAACGCGGCCCTCGAAGCTTTCCGAGGCACCGAACATGTCGTCGAGCATCGACGCGAAATCGTCACGGGTGGGATTTGCCATGCTGGCCATATAAATCTTGGTTCCTGATCGTACTATTTTCCGGCCGGCCGGTTGAATCCGGCGGTCTTTGACCGGGAGTGCCCCGTGCGCCGAATGCGACACGCGGCATCCGGCGACCATGTCGTCACGAAAGGCATGACCCGGCTATGCGGAAAGGGCGCGTACGCCCGGCCTTCGCGAGTCTGTGCTCGTCGAACCGGCGCGCCTTACGCCTTTTGGCGGTAGCGCGCAACGGTTGGTGGGTCGCAGCGGCGGGTGAAGGAAGGATTGATTCACGCGAAGGCGCGAAGACGCGGAGCAGAAGTGAGAAGGTTAGATTTCGCGCAGAGGCGCGGAGGCGCAGAGGAGGTTGCGTGCTGGATGCTGATGATTGTTCGGCGCAGCCTTTCCATATCGCTGCAATTATCAATGACGGCCGCTGGTGCGGCAGAACGTCGCCTTAATCGCAACCTCTCTGCGCCTCCGCGCCTCTGCGCGAAATCTACCTTCTCCCCCTTACCGTCCCGCCTCCGCGCCTTCGCGTCAAACCAGCCTCAGCTCCGCCGCGCACCCGGTCGATAAGGCTTGGCCGAATGCCGCGGCGGTGCGCTGTTCGTGCGGCGCTGAGGGGCTGCCGGCGGGCCTGCCATCTGTTCGAACATTAGATCGTCGTCGGGTGTCGCCGTCCGCTTGACCGATGCGACGAACTTGCCGGCGATCGCCTTGGGAATTTCGAACGCCGATTCGTCGTTACCGATGCGGATCGCACCGATCTCGCTTTTGGTGATGTGACCGCGACGGCACAGCAGCGGCAACAACCAGCGCGGATCGGCATTGTGGCGACGGCCGACATTCATGCGGAACCACACGGTATCCTCGAAGCCCGGACGCGGCCCTTCCGGACGCTCGCGCCGCTCGGGCACCCCGCCCGCCGACAATTCCTCGGGCGCGGGCAGCTTGGCACGATAGGCGCGAACCAGCAACGCCGCGATATCCTCGGGCGACTTCTCGGTCAGCAACCGCGCGCCCAGTTCAACATCGGCCTCGTCGAATTCGACCGGCTCGGCCAGCTTGGCGAGCAGACGCTCGCGATCGGCGGCATGAATCTCCTCGGGCGTCGGTACGCCGATCCATTCGGCGTTGATCTTGGCATCGCGCAACAGCCCTTCGACCCGGCGACGGCGCTGGAACGGCACGATCAGCGCGGCGATCCCCTTCTTGCCCGCGCGACCGGTCCGGCCCGAGCGGTGCTGCAACGCCTCGGCATCGCGCGGCAATTCGACATGGACGACCAGGCTCAGCGACGGCAGATCGATCCCGCGCGCGGCGACGTCGGTCGCGACACAGACACGGGCGCGGCGGTCGCGCAGCGCCTGCAACGCATGGTTGCGCTCCGACTGCGAATGCTCGCCCGACAGCGCCACCGCATCGAAGCCGCGCTCGACCAGATTGGCGTGCAGATGTCGTACCGCTTCACGCGTCGCGCAGAACAGGAACGCGGTGTCCGGTTCGTGCAGGCGCAGCAGGTTGACGACCGCATTCTCGATATCGTTCGGGGCGACGGTCATCGCCTGATAGCTGATGTCGCCATGGCCCCGCTCCGCCTCGCGCGTGTCGATGCGGAACGCGTCCTTCTGGTACCGCTTGGCCAGCGCAACGATCGGCTTGGCCAGCGTCGCCGAGAACAGCATCGTGCGGCGTTCGGCGGGCGTGCGGTCGAGAATCCCTTCGAGATCCTCGCGAAAGCCCATGTCGAGCATTTCGTCCGCTTCATCGAGAATCGCGACCTTCAGGCTCGACAGGTCGAGCGCCCCGCGCTCGATATGATCGCGCAACCGGCCCGGCGTCCCTACGACGATATGCGTGCCGTGGCTCAGGTTGCGGCGTTCGCGCGCCGCGTCCATGCCGCCGACGCACGACACGATGCGCGCCCCGTTCTCGCCATACAGCCACTGCAATTCGCGCGCGACCTGCAACGCGAGTTCGCGGGTCGGGGCGATGGCCAGCGCGAGCGGCGCGCCGGCGCGCGGCATCTTGTCGTCGGCGTCGAGCAGGTCGCGCGCCATGGCAAGGCCAAAGGCAACGGTCTTGCCCGATCCGGTCTGGGCGGACACGAGCAGATCGCGTCCCTCGGCTTCGGGGGTAAGGACGGCCGCCTGCACGGCGGTCGGGGCTTCATAGCCGCGCGCGGAAAGCGCCGCGGCTAACGGTTCGGGCAACGTCGAAAAAGGCATAATGCGCCAAATGGCCCCAAATTGCGGCCACTACAAGGCCAAGACGGCGGCTTCACACCAATGCATGTAGCGCGACGTGCAAATTCCGGGCTGCCGTCGGTTCGGTCGGGAAGCGTACGCGCGACGTTGTCGGCCCCGGCGCGGCCACCCACATCGGGCTTTCGAAAGGAATTTCCATGTCGATCGATCGCCGCCGCCTGCTGGAACTGACCGGATTATCGGGACTTGCCGCCCTGATCGGCTGCGCGCCCGAGACGAGCGAGGCCGCGCCCGGTTTTCCGTTCAGGCTGACCGATGCACAATGGAAGGCCCGCCTGACACCCGCGCAATATAATGTGTTGCGGGAGGAAGGAACCGAGCGCCCCTATAGCAGCCCGCTGAACGGCGAGAAGCGCACGGGACAGTTTGCATGCGCCGGGTGCGGCCATCCGCTGTTCGCGTCGACGACCAAGTTCGAAAGCGGGACCGGCTGGCCCAGCTTCTACGCACCGCTGAACGGCGCGGTGGCGACCGCGACCGATCGTTCGATGCTGATGACCCGGACCGAAGTGCGGTGCGCGCGCTGCGGCGGGCATCTCGGCCATGTGTTCGACGACGGCCCCAAGCCGACCGGCAAACGCTATTGCATGAACGGCGCGGCGATGACCTTCCGCCCGGCCTGAAACGACGAACGGCCCGCAATACCTGTCGGTACGGCGGACCGTTCGTCGAAGTTCGGTGGAGGGATCAGTCGTTGAGGGCGACGACCTGCCGGGCGTGCTGCGGCTGGATGCTCGCCCCACCGGTCGGGGCCGGCGGATCGACCTTGGCGATTTCCATCGGCGCGGCGAATTCGGCGGGCGCAGGGGCGTGGCCGGCATAGATGAAGCCGTTCGCCGGATAGGCGGAGGTGCCGAGCCCGCCGAGCGGACCGAACCATACCTTCACTTCGCTCCAGTCACCCGCCGCCGACACGTCGACCGCGCGGACATCGCGTTCGATGCCGCCGCGCTGCGACCAGTTGGCATGGGTGAGCAGCACTTCGCGATCGCTGACGACCTTCGACACCATGGCGACATGACCGAAGCGCATCTTCGACGTGGCGGCGAACGACAGGACCGCGCCTTCCTTCGGGGCATGGCCGCGTTCGTACTTGCCGGCGGCCTGACCCCACCAGGTATGGGCGTTGCCGAAAATTTCGACGCCCGAGATTTCGCGGGCATAGGGGGCGCATTGCCAGAACCGGGCCTGCGCCGGGGCCACCATCGCCAGGGCGCACGAAACCACCAGCGCAAAACGCGCTGCCAAAGCACCAAAATTCATCTGATCCCCACGGCCCAACGAATATCGTGAGCGGCATGAAGCAGGGTTTGGTGGCCACGGGAACCCCGTGCCCGGCCAATCGGGAACCAATTCGGACGAAGCGTGTTTCGGCGGCGATGACTGGCAGAGGAACCGATCCACACGGCGATTTCCTGCTCCTCCGTTCACCATTCCAACGCTTCGTCGGGTTCGCGCCGATGCGACGAGCCGCATGACAATGATGTTGCAATGCAGCACCCGACATGATCGGATGTGTCGTCGGCCGGGTTACGCCACGTTCGTTCAGCAAGCTGTTAACCGTTTCCGCGTAACATCCGGTCGTTGGCTAATTGGGCGGGGAGTTGATGATGGCGATTGCACGCAGACCAGCCGAGGGGGCGATGACGCTGGCCGAAATGAAGGAATTCGCGACGTTTTCGTCGGCGACACAGCGTTACATCCGGCGCTCGCTGGATATCGGCCTCGACCGGGACGACGCGATGCGGCGCTGGTCGCGCGACGTCGTGGAGGCCGCCAGCATCCGCGCACAGGCCCGCATCTACGACCGCCTGCCCGATATCCGTGCCTGCATCCCCGAAGACAGCGGCCTTGATGCGACCGAGCCGTTCATGACGCCGCTGCTGATGGTCACCGCCTTCGATCTGGGTCAGGGACGACTGACGACGTTCGGTGCCTATCGCTTCCTGTACGAACGGCTGGTCGGTGCCGAAGCGCGGCCTTGGCTGCCCGCCGCCTTCTGCGCATCGGCGGCGCTGCCGCATCTGCATCCCGAACTGCGGCGCAAGCTGTTGCAGTCGCTCAGCGAAGCGGCGGCGACCGCATCGGGCTGGTCGCTTCGCCAGCCCGCATTCTACCCGGCATGGGTCGAAAAGGTCGAAGCGGGCGCGCCCATGCACTGATCGATCGACGGGTTCAGCGGCACGCGCCGCCGAACCCGCGTGCCGCCTGATCGAAATGGAAATGGTCGCGATGGGCGGCGTTGTAATCGGGGGACAGTACCGTCGAGAACACACCGCATGCCCCGTCGCGAACCTCGCGCAGGAACGCCGCCTTCGCCGCGTCGTCGCGCCCCTTCCCCGCCGTCCAGTCGCCGACGACACTGATCCGGCGACCATCGTCCAGAACGAAGGCGGCGATATCCAGCGCATTCGCCGTCGCGTGCTCGCTGAATGCGCCGGTGTCGCGGCCATAGAGCCGGCGGCAATTATAGCTGCCGAAATTCTGGATCCGGGCGACCGGCGTTCCAAAATGCTTCTGCGCGGCAGGCTGCACGACCTGCCACTCCCATAGCGCCATGGCGGTCGCCACCCGGCAAGACACGCCTACATCGGGCGTGATGGCGATGGTGCGCGATCCGCCGCCGCGCATCCGCACGGCGTCGTCATAGCCACATTGCGCCGATCCCGCGCGTGGCGGCAGCGCGGTATAGCGCACCCCCGCCCCATCGAGCAGCGCCCGACAGCCGGCAAAGTCGCCGCGCAAAGCACCGATCTTCCCACGCGTGAACATGCCGACCGGCTGCGACAGGTCGAGCGGCGTCCATGGCACATCCTGCGGACGGCTGCGCGCAAAGGCGTAGAGCGCGAAGGCGATCGCGGCGAGGATCGCAAGCCACACCAGCGCCCGGATGCCTGCCGACAGCGCCTTCACCCCCGCACCGCGTCCGATGCCCGTTCGGCGGTGACCGGATAGCCGAGATCGTCGGGAATACAGACCCAGTCCCCGTCGGTACGGGTTTCGACCCATGGCGTGATGGTCCGTACCGGCCAGCGCGCCGCCGATGCGAAGGCGGCATCGACATCGGCATGGTCGGCCAGACGCTCCAGCACCCGCCGCGTCGGAAACAACAGGGTCGCCTCCCCCCGGTCGGCCGCCGCCAGAGCCGCCGCCGCCGTCGTCCACAGCACGCGGCTATTCTCGGTCGCGTCGACGCGCGCGTCCGGCGCATGGTCCGGCAAGCGCGCCAGAAAGAAATGCGTGTCGAACACCCGTACCGGCACGTGCGTCGGTCGCCACCGCGCATAGGGCACCAGCGGCGTCGGATCGACCGGTCCCAGGTCGGCAATCGCGGCACCGTCCGCCAGCGCGGCCCGCATCGACTCGACCTCGCCGGCGATGCCGATCGCGATCCCCGCCTCCTCGATCGTTTCGCGGATCGCGGCCAGTCGCGGTGCCAGATCACTATCGCCCATCGCCAGTGCCAACGCATGGTCGCCGGCGTCGATCCGGCCACCGGGAAACACCAGCGCCCCGCCGGCAAACGCCATCGTTGCCGCGCGTTCGACCATCAGGATGTCGGGCGGGCCATCGGATCGGTCGCGCAGGACGATCAGCGTGGCGGCGGGAATGGCAACGGAAGTGGCAGCGGTCATCCATCCCGACGTGGGGAGCGGCGGACGCGATGTGAAGTCAGTTCGGCGGTACGATCGGCGGCGCGATCAGCAACCGCCAGCCCTCGGGCAGATAGTCGAGCGACATATAATAATAGAAGACGCACGACCGGTCGGGCCGATAGCTCGCGCCCTTCAACAGCCCGATCGCGATGCTGCCCAGAAACACCGGCCCCCCGCTGTCGCCACCACGACATCCCGGCCCGGCAACGGCGACCCAGGTCGGCAGGCACGGCCCGCCGCATAGATCGCCCGATGGCGCGAAATCGACCATCATCACCTCGGCACAGCTGTAGCCGCTATTCTCGCCCCGGTGGCAGACGATATCGCCGACCCGCGTGGCGGCGCGACTGCGCTGTCCCTCGACCATCCGGATCTGCGTCCGGGCCACGTCGGCAAAGAACAGCGGGCGGGCCGCCTGCGGCGTCGCATTGACCTGTACGTCGTGAAAGCCCCAGCCCCATTGCCCGACGAACGTCGTCGGCGTGACCGATCGGTCGGGGCCGATATGGTCGAGCTGATCGGGGCAATGGGCGGCGGTGACGATGCCGGTCTGCGTGCCGTCGGTGACGACGAAGCCGGTCGTGCAATAATAACGGCGACCGGTGACCGGGTCCGGCCCGATCAGCCTCGATCCGCCGATCACTTCCCCGGCAAGATCGAGATCGGGCTGCCCGGTCGTCGCGATCCGGATCGGCACGCCGGTCAGCTCGGCGATCCGACGCCGCAATGCCGCGACATCGCCGGCAGCATCGGCTGCACCGATCTGGATCAGCAGCGCTCCCTGCCGGGCATCGACGCCGATCGCCGGCGGGCGGGTCAGAATCGCGCGGATCGCCGCCTGATGCTTGTTAAGGGCGTCGAGCAGTTCCACCCGGGTCGATTTCGCCCCGATCCGGAAGCGGACGGGAATGACCAGATCGCCCGCCCGGACCTCGCCATCCGCGACCGGTCGATTGCCGGTCAGCAGCACCGAGACCGCGCCGTCCGGCTCGATCGCGACACCGGCGAGCCGATCGCGATAGCGGCCGTCGATCCAGTCGGTCGCGGCGATGCTGGCGACCTGTTTGCGCAGCAGGACCAGCGCGGTCGCCGGGTCGATACCGCGCAGGCGCGCGACCTCGGCGGCATCCTGCGCCAACGCCGCCTCGCCCGAAACGACCGTGGCGGCGTCCTGCGCCGCGACGGGATGTCCCGCCACCAGCGCAAGCGCCGCCACCATCCAGCGCAGCATGGCCGTCAGTCGAGCCTGCGCGCCAGTTCCTTGTTCAGGGCCAGCGCCGCCAGCGTGCCGACGGCACCCGACAACAGGTACAGCCCCGACGCGATCAGCCCCAGCTTGTCGGCCAGCGCCAGCGCGACCAGCGGTGCGAAGCCGGCACCGAACAACCATGCAAGGTCCGAGGTCAGCGCCGCGCCGGTGTAGCGCGAATCCTTGGCGAAGTTCGCCGCGACCGTGCCCGACGACTGGCCGAACGACAGGCCCAGCAGGATGAAGCCGGTGATCATGAACGCGATTTCGCCGGCATCGCCACCGTTCAGCAGCAACGGCGCCAGTCCGGAGAACAGCGCGATCGCGACCGCACCGATGCCGAGCAGCGTCCGGCGACCGATATGGTCGGCCAGCACGCCGGAAATAATGATCGCGAAGATGAAGAAGACGGCGCAGGCGGTCTCGATCCACAGGAAGCGCGCAATCTCCTGTTCGGTGAACAGCAGGATCCACGACAGCGGAAACACGGTGACCATGTGGAACAGCGCAAAGCTGGCCAGCGGCACCAGCGCGCCGATCACGATCGTCTTCCACTCACGGCCGACCGTCGGCAGCACCGGCGACGCCTTCAGCTCGCGATTCTCGAACAGCGCGGTATATTCCGGCGTCACGACGATCCGCAGCCGGGCGAACAGCGCGACGACGTTCAGCGCGAACGCGACGAAGAACGGATAGCGCCAGCCCCAGCTGATGAAATCCTCGGCACTCATATAGGCGGTGAAGAACGCGAACAGCGCGCTGGCGACCATCAAACCGAGCGGCGCACCGAGCTGCGGGATCATGGCGTACCAGCCGCGCCGGTCTTGCGGCACGTTGAGCGCGAGCAGCGACGCCAGACCGTCCCACGCGCCGCCGAGCGCGATGCCCTGCAGGATGCGCAATGCCGCCAGCAGGATCGCCGACCACACGCCGACCGCGGCATAGCCGGGCAGGAAGCCCATCGCCACCGTCGCGGTGCCTAGCAGGAACAGCGCCATGGTCAGCTTCGTACCGCGGCCATGCCGGCGATCGACCCACATGAACAACAGCGTGCCGAGCGGGCGGGCGAAAAACGCCAGTGGGAACAGCGCGAACGAATACAGCGTGCCGGTCAGTCGATCGACGAACGGAAAGACCAGCTGCGGGAACACGATGACCGATGCGATCGCATACACGAAGAAGTCGAAAAATTCCGACGTGCGCCCGATGATGACGCCGATCGCGATCTCTTCGGACTGGACGCTGATCTGCGCCTCGCCGTTCGGGGATGCGTTGACGGCCCGGGCATCGGCCTCGATTTCTTGGGAATGGACGAAGGCCTCGGCCATAGGGACTCCAAACGTTGCGCGGACGAAGGCGCGGTAAGACTGATTGCTCGCCCGTTATCGCAATGCACCAAACGCGGGGATAGGACAAAATGTCCTATCGCAGTGCAGCATCGCTCGGCATAGGTCGCCCCCATGATCCTGCCCCGCTCGATTCCGTGGCATCGGCCACTGCGCTCGCTCCTGCCCCTCGCGGCCCTGCCGCTGGTCGGCGGTTGCAACATGGTCGTGCTCAATCCCGCCGGCGACGTCGCGCGCCAGCAAGCCGACGTCCTGATGATCTCGGTCGGCCTGATGCTGCTGATCATCATTCCGGTGATGGCACTGACCGTCTGGTTCGCATGGAAATATCGCGCGACCAATGAAAAGGCGACGTACAAACCCGATTGGGACCATTCGACCGCGCTCGAACTGGTCATCTGGTCGGGTCCGCTGCTGATCGTCATCGCGCTCGGCGCACTCACGTGGATCAGCACCCACCTGCTCGATCCGTATCGGCCGATCGGCCAGATTTCGGCGGGCAAGCCGGTACCGGAAAACCAGCAGCCGCTGGAAATCCAGGTCGTGTCGCTCGACTGGAAATGGCTGTTCATCTATCCCGAACAGGGCATTGCGACCGTCAACCGGCTGGTCCTGCCGGTCGACCGCCAGGTCCGCTTCCGCCTGTCGTCGTCGTCGGTGATGAACACCTTCTACGTCCCCGCGATGGCCGGCATGATCTACACGATGCCCGGCATGGAGACGAAGTTGCACGCGGTGATGAACAAGGCGGGCACCTATGACGGCATGTCGGCGCATTACAGCGGTGCCGGCTTCTCCTATATGAACTTCAAGACGACCAGCACCGACCAGGCCGGCTTCGACCGGTTCGTCGCGGGCGTGAAGGCGATGCCCAACCGGCTCGACACCGGCCGCTATCTGGTGCTGGAACGGCCGAGCGAGAAGGTCGCGCCGATGGGCTTCAGCGGCGTCGAGCAGGGCCTGTTCACCCGCATCGTCCAGATGTGCGTGAAGCCCGGCACGCCGTGCATGACCGAAAGCATGCACCACGGCGGCCCCGACGGCGCGCTGGGCGGGCCGACCAACAACCGCCTGCCGCCGCAGGGTCAGAACACCAAGGGCGCGCTCGAAAAGGCCCCGTCCGAATACGGCGTCAGCCCGCACAGCAGCGGCGACGCCCCCGAAGGATCTAAGGCCGCACCCGGCAGCAACAAACCCGGCAGCGCCAACAACCGTAACATGACCCGCATCGCACCGCCCGCGATCCCGGGCCGCCCCGCTTCGGCGCAAGGCTGAGAAACATCATGTCCGATACCCTTACCAAGCTGATCTTCGGTCGTCTCACGATCGAAAGCTTCCCGATCCACGAACCGATCATCGTCATGACCTTCGCGGCGGTCGCCATCGGCGGCGCGGCGGTGCTCGGCGCGCTGACCTATTTCAAGCTGTGGGGCTATCTCTGGAAAGAGTGGTTCACCACGGTCGATCACAAGCGGATCGGGATCATGTACATGATCCTCGGCATCGTCATGCTGCTGCGCGGCTTCGCCGACGCGATCATGATGCGCGCCCAGCAATCGATCGCCTTCGGCCAGAACGAAGGCTTTCTGAATTCGCATCACTATGACCAGGTGTTCACCGCCCACGGCGTCATTATGATCTTCTTCGTGGCGATGCCGCTGGTCACGGGGTTGATGAACTACATCGTGCCCTTGCAGATCGGCGCGCGCGACGTGTCGTTCCCGTTCCTGAACAATTTCAGCTTCTGGATGACCGCGTCGGGCGTCGTGATCGTGATGGCCAGCCTGTTCGTCGGCGAATTCGCGCGCACCGGCTGGCTGGCGTTCGCGCCGCTGTCGGGGCTGGATTATTCGCCCGACGTCGGCGTCGATTATTATATCTGGGCGCTACAGCTCGCCGGCGTCGGCACGTTGCTATCGGGCGTTAACTTGATCGCAACCATCGTCAAGATGCGCGCGCCGGGCATGGGCCTGATGAAGATGCCGATCTTCACCTGGTCGGCGCTTGTCACCAACATCCTGATCGTGGCCGCCTTCCCGGTGCTGACCGCCGTGCTCGCGCTGTTGTCGCTCGACCGCTATGTCGGCACCAACTTCTTCACCAACACGTTGGGCGGCAACCCGATGATGTACGTGAACATGATCTGGATCTGGGGCCACCCGGAAGTCTACATCCTGATCCTGCCGGCGTTCGGCGTGTTCTCGGAAATCGTGTCGACCTTCTCGGGCAAGCGGCTGTTCGGCTATACGTCGATGGTCTACGCGCTGCTGGTCATCACCATCCTGTCGTACCTCGTGTGGCTGCACCACTTCTTCACCATGGGATCGGGGGCGAGCGTGAACTCGTTCTTCGGCATCACCACGATGATCATCTCGATCCCGACGGGCGCGAAGATCTTCAACTGGCTGTTCACCATGTATCGTGGCCGCATCCGCTACGAACTGCCGATGCTGTGGGCGATCGCATTCATGCTGACCTTCACGGTCGGCGGCATGACCGGCGTGCTGCTGGCGGTTCCGCCCGCCGACTTCGTGCTGCACAACTCGCTGTTCCTCGTCGCCCACTTCCACAACGTCATCATCGGCGGCGTGGTGTTCGGGATGTTCGCCGGCATCAACTACTGGTTCCCCAAGGCGTTCGGCTTCAAGCTGGACAAGAAATGGGGTCTGGTCAGCTTCTGGTGCTGGTTCGTCGGCTTCTGGGTCGCGTTCACCCCGCTCTATGTGCTGGGCCTGATGGGCATCACCCGGCGTCTGCGCCACTTCGACGATCCGTCGCTCCAGATCTGGTTCGTGATCGCCGCCGTGGGTGCCGCGATCATCGCGGTCGGCATCGCCGCCTTCCTGATCCAGATCGCGGTCAGCATCATGAACCGCGACAAGCTGCGCGACTTCACCGGCGATCCGTGGGGCGGCCGCAGCCTCGAATGGGCCACCTCGTCGCCGCCGCCCGACTATAACTTCGCGTTCACGCCGGTCGTCCACGACATGGACGCATGGTACGACATGAAGAGCCACAAGTACGCCCGGCCGACCGAAGGCTTCACCGCCATCCACATGCCGAGCAACACCTGGGCGGGGATCGTGCTTGCCGGCCTGTCGACCGTGTTCGGTCTGGCGATGGTCTGGTACATCTGGTGGCTGGCGGCGCTGGCATTCGTCGCCGTGATCGGCACCGCGATCGTCCACACCTTCAACTACAAGCGCGACTTCCACATTCCGGTCGAGGAAGTCATCGAGACGGAGGCGCGGCGGACCGCCGACCTCCAGGCCGCGGGGGCGTAAGGATATGGGTTCGTCGGTACAAGTCCCCGCAGGCGCATCGGAGCGCGCCTTCCATCTGGCGGAGGAGCATGAGCACGAAGCGGGATCGAGCACGATGCTCGGTTTCTGGCTCTACCTGATGAGCGACTGTCTCATCTTCGCCATGCTCTTCGCCTCCTATGGCGTCTATTCGGGCAGCACCGCGGGTGGCCCGGACGCCAAGGAGCTGTTCGACCTGCCGCTCGTCGCGCTCAACACCGCGATGCTGCTGTTCTCGTCGATCACCTACGGCTTCGCGATGATCGCCGCCGAAGAGGGCAAGAAGGCGGCGACGCTGCGCTGGCTCGCCATCACCGGCGTGTTCGGCCTGTGCTTCCTCGGCATCGAACTCTACGAGTTCAGCCACCTGATCCACGAAGGCGCCGGTCCGCAGCGCAGCGCGTTCCTGTCCAGCTTCTTCACGCTGGTCGGCACGCACGGCCTGCACGTCACCTTCGGCATCGTCTGGCTGGTGACGTTGATGGTACAGGTCGCGAAGTTCGGGCTGGGTGCCGCCAATATGCGCCGCCTGATGTGTCTGTCGCTGTTCTGGCACTTCCTCGACGTCGTCTGGATCGGCGTCTTCACCTTCGTCTATCTGCTGGGAGTGCTGTAATGGCCGGCCACGCACATCACGATGCGCACGGACATGGCCATGCGCCCGCCCACGGCTCGCGCCGCGAATATGTCATCGGCTTCTTGCTGTCGGTGGTACTGACCGCGATCCCCTTCGCGCTCGTCATGACCAACGCCTTCGCCGATACCCGGATCACCGCCGCGATCGTCATGATCTGCGCGATCGTGCAGATCGTCGTGCACATGATCTACTTCCTGCACATGAACACGAAGTCGGAAAATGGCTGGACGCTGATGGCGCTGATCTTCACCGCCATCCTCGTCGTCATCGTGCTGTCGGGGTCGTTGTGGGTCATGTACCATATGAACCTGAACATGATGCCGCAGATGTCCGGGGAAATGAGCGGGATGTGACCCGGCCGGGGGGCATGCGACGCATCCTGATCGGCACGCTGATCGGATGCGTCATCACCGGCCTCCTCGCGCTGGGGGTGTGGCAGTTGCAGCGTCGGACATGGAAGCTGGACCTGATCCAGCGAACCGAAGCGATGCTGCGCTCCCTCCCCGTCCCCGCCCCGCCGCCATCGGCATGGGGCCGGATCGGCACCGACGACGTCTACCGGCCGGTCACCGTCACCGGTCGTTATCGTCGCAACGCCGATACCTTTACCCAGGCCGCGACCGCGCTTGGCGGCGGCTTCTGGGTGCTGACCCCGCTCGATACCGGGCGTTTCATCGTCATGGTCAATCGCGGCTTCGTGCCCCCCGATCAGCGCGGCAAGGTTCCGCCACCCGCAGGCACCATCACCGTCCGCGGCCTGTTGCGCGTCACCGAACCCGGCGGCGGCTTCCTGCGCAGCAACGATCCCGCCGCCGACCGGTGGTATTCGCGCGACGTTGCCGCGATCGCGACCAGCCGCGGCCTGTCCGGCGTCGCCCCCTATTTCATCGATGCCGCCGCGACACCGGGCACGGCATGGCCGCGCGGCGGCCTGACGGTGGTGAAGTTCCGCAACAGCCATCTGGTCTATGCCCTGACCTGGTTCGGTCTCGCCGCGCTGCTGGCGGGCATGACGTGGTTTGTCGCGCGGCCGAACAAACGGGCGTAACATGCGCCCGATGCAGCCCGCCGCCGCCCCGACTCCCTATGTGCCGCCGACCGAAGGCGTCGGACGCAACATGCTGCTGCTGGTTCAGCTGCGCTGGCTGGCGGTCGGTGGACAGCTGGCGACGATCCTCGTCGTTGACGGATTGCTGGGCATCCGTCTGCCGCTGGTACCGATGGCGGGCGTCCTCGCGGCGCTGGTGCTGCTCAACCTGCTGACCCTCGCGCGTCGATCGCGGTGGAGCGACACCAACCTGCCGCTGTTCGCCGCTTTGCTGTTCGATGTCGCCGCGCTGACCGCGCAACTCTATCTGTCGGGCGGGGCACGCAATCCGTTCGTGTCGCTCTACCTGTTGCAGGTCGTGATCGGCGCGATCCTGCTCAACGTCTGGTCGAGCTGGGCACTGGTCGCGATCACCAGCGTCACCTTTGCGCTGATGGGACCGTTCCACCGTCCGCTGCAACTGCCCCCCACCTATGCCAGCAGCCTGTCCGATGCGTTCCTGCTCGGCAACTGGATCAATTTCGTGCTGGCAGCGACGCTGCTGGTCGCGTTCGTGACGCGGATCGCCGCCAATCTGCGCGACCGCGATACCAAGGTCGCGCAACTTCACCAGCGTGCGGTCGAGGAGGAGCATATCGTCCGCATGGGCCTGCTGGCGAGTGGCGCGGCGCATGAACTGGGCACGCCGCTATCGTCGATCTCGGTGCTGCTGGGCGACTGGAAGAACGAACCGGCGGTGCGCCGCGACCCGCGCTTCGCGGCCGAGGTCGACGACATGCGGGCCGAGGTCGCGCGCTGCAAGGAGATCGTGTCGGGCATCCTGTTCGCAGCCGGGGAAGTGACGGGCGAGGCACCGACGCGGACGACGCTGCGCACCTTCCTGACCGCCACGCTCGACCGCTGGCGCGGCACCGATCCTGCCCGCGCCGCGTTCGACGACCGGCTGGGTCCCGACGTGCCGATCGTCGCCGATCGCGCGCTGGCACAGGCGCTGACCAACCTGCTCGACAATGCGGTCGAGGCCGGCGGGCGCAATATCGCGCTGGTCGCGCTACGCGACGGGGCGATGCTGCGGCTGACGGTGCGTGACGACGGCAACGGCTTTGCCGACCGTATTCTTTCCAGCCTCGGCAAACCCTATAATACCAGCAAGGATCGGCAGGGTGCCGGCCTCGGCCTCTATCTCGCCACCAACGTGCTGCGGCCGCTCGGGGGGACGATCGAGGCGGTGAACCGCGACAGTGGCGGCGCGGAGACGACGCTGATCCTGCCGATCGAGTCGCTGGCGCTGGAGAAAACGAAATGACCGACCGTCGCCTGCTGATCGTCGAGGACGATGCGACGTTCGCGCGCACGCTGTGCCGCTCGTTCGAACGGCGCGGCTATGCGGTGGAGGTGATCGGCGGTCCCGACCGGCTGGACGATGTCGCGCGCGGCTTCGAACCCGAATATGCGGTCGTCGACCTGCGGCTGGGCGGCGCATCGGGTCTCGCCTGCGTCTCCGCGCTCTCGGCGATCGACCCGACCATGCGGATCGTGGTGCTGACCGGTTTCGCCAGCATTGCGACGGCGGTGGAGGCGATCAAGCTGGGGGCCACCAACTATCTGACCAAGCCCGCGAATACCGACGAAATCGAGGCGGCCTTCGCCAAGGTCGACGGCAACCCCGAAGCCGACCTGACCGCCGCGCCGACCTCGATCAAGACGCTGGAATGGGAACACATTCACCAGACGCTGGCCGATACCGGCTTCAACATCTCCGAAGCGGCGCGCCGGCTGGGCATGCATCGCCGGACGCTTGCCCGGAAACTGGACAAACGGCATCTTTCCTGACCCATCGGGGTTCGAAACCGTTCGCGGCTTGTGGTAACAGGTCGCCAGGGGGCAACGGTTCATCGTGCGGCAGGTTGGGATCCGTATAGGACGACCACCGTACCAACAGAGTCTGGGATGAAAGCGATTACCGATCACCGCCTATGTTTCGCCCGCACGCTGCGGCGTGCCCTGTTCGCCGGCGCGGGTCTGAGCCTTGCCGGCGTCGCTTCGGCGCAGGTCCTGCCGCCACCGGTCGTGCCGACCGTCCCGATGGCCGCGCCGATGGCGCAACCGATCCTAGCGCCCTTGCCGCTGCCGACGCTGACCGCCGCGCAGGAAAGCGAGCTTGCCCGGCTGCTGGCGCGCGATGCGGTGGCACAGGGGCTGAAGGACCGCGCGCCGCTGCTGGGTGCGCTGGGCGGACCGGCGCTGGTGCAGGCGGCGCTCGACCACGCCCATGCGGTCCGCGCTGGTCGACTCGACACCGCCGATTTCCAGAAGGACTGGGCGATGCGCCCGCAATCCTACGATCCGCTGCCCGCATTTCGCGAGGCGGTGGCCAAGGACCGGCTGGCGGCGTGGGTCGCGTCGCTGCCGCCACCCTATGCCGGATATGACACGCTGGTCGCGGGCCTCGCGCGCTATCGCAAGATCGCCGCGAATGGTGGCTGGCCGATCGTGGCCGCCGGTTCCGACCTGCGCATGGGCGGACGTGGTCCGCAGGTCGCAGCGCTGCGCAAGCGGCTGGCGGCCGAGGATCCTGAATTGTCAGCCAGCGGCGACAGCTTCGATCCGGCGCTGCTCGACGCCGTCCGCCGGGCGCAGCGCCGCTATGGCCTGAACCCCGCCGGACAGGTCGGCGCGCAGACCATCGCTTCGCTGAACGTGCCCGTCGGGGAGCGGATCAAGCAGATCAAGGCGAATATGGAACGGTGGCGCTGGCTCCCGACCGAGCTGGAAAGGAACCGCATTCAGGTCAACATCGCTGCGGCGGTGCTGACGGTGTTCGACGGCGATCAGCCGGTGACGTCGATGAAGGCGGTGACCGGGCGACCGGGCGACGAGACGCCGATGCTGACCTCGACGATTCATTCGATCGTGCTCAATCCGCCATGGAACGTGCCGTCGTCGATCGCCGACAAGGAATTGTGGCCGAAAGAACGCGCCAATCCCGGCTATCTGAAGCGCAACGGGTTCCGCGTCATCGAAACCGAAGGCGGCGGGCGTCGCCTGCAACAGGCATCGGAGCGAAGCGCGCTGGGCCGGTTCAAGTTCGATTTCGACAATCCGTTCGCGGTCTATCTGCACGACACGCCGGCCCAGGCGGGCTTCGCCAATTTCGACCGGCTGGCTAGCCATGGCTGCGTCCGGCTGGAAAAGCCCGAGGATCTGGCGCGGCTGTTGTTGCGGACCACGCCCGACTGGTCGGCCGGACAGATCGACACGACGCTGGCGTCGGGCAAGACCGTGCGCGCGCGCGTTGCCGACCCCGTAAAGGTCTATCTGCTGTATTGGACCGCCTTCGCGACGCCCAACGGCACGATGAGCTTCCGCGAGGATCCGTATAAATGGGACGGCGTGCTGGCGAACAAGATCGCCGCGCGCGCCGAAGCCAGCCAGTTGGCGGCACGATAAGGGGATGGCGATGAAGAGCGGATGGCGTGCGATGCTGCTGGCGGGCAGCGGCCTGTTGCTGACGGCCGGGCTGGCGGCCTGTTCGAACGACGATGTTAACGAGGCACCGATCGAAAACAGCGCGTTCGATGAGGACTCGCCGCCGCCGACGCCCCTGCCCGAGGAAAATTACGAAGCCGCGCCGCCGATGATGGAGAATCTGAGCGCGGTCGCGCCGGTCGAGGAACTCCCCCCGCCCCCGCCGATCGAGCCCGATCAGCAGGTGCTCGACGACGCATCGGCGACGGGGATGACGTCGCGCTCCTCGCGGGGCGAGGACAAGGCGGCGGACGATGCTGCGGATGCCCCGGTCGACGACGCGATGTCGAACCAGCAAGATCAGTGACGTTTCGGTATCGGCCATGCGCATGGCCGATACCGGGATTGCGGGGTGGGCGAGCGTGTGGCGCAACGCAAGACGTTCGCAGAGGCCCTAGGACCGATCGACATTCAGTACGGTTTCAACCGCTCCCTTCCCTGACAAGGGGTCGAGAGTGGGTTGTCCTGTTAGGGAGCGGCTCGCCAGCCCCAGGCCGACCCACCCCCAGCCCCTCCCTTTTCAGGGAGGGGAGCAGTTCGCTAGCCTGATAGCCAAACCCAGATCGGGAGCCTGCCACGCCTCCTTCCGGACGCTTCGACGCCATCCGACCCGTTCCATGACGCTGCTCCCCTGCTTGTGGCAGGCATCGCGTGGTTCGGAATGGGTTCGATGTTTGCAGCATCATTCGTCCGCAACCGCAGACCGAGCGGCCCTCGTCAAACCCTTAACGCGGACCACCTGTCAGCCAGTCCCCACCCTTCCGGGCGGAACGCATCACCGCCGCCCAGTCCACTGCGACAGTCGATCAACAACCACCATCGACCACCGTTCAAGCCGCCTGCGCAGCGACCTCCACCACGGCAGCGGCATCGGCATAGGCTTTGTCGAGGTAGAGGTTGGCGAGTTCGTAATGCGCATGCACAACCTGTTCATGGTCGGCCTGCTGCGCCAGTTCCAACTGCTGCTCCGCACGGCGTACAAAATAGGACATTTCGTCCGGTCCGATCAAAGACACGACAACCTCTCAAGGGCGTTTGCCGCCCGTCTATCATACTCGCCCGGTGCAACCGGACCTGACTGAAACGCTCGGCGGCTGCGAGGGATGCCTGTCGCTGCAAATTCTGACGTGGTGATTACAGTGGCGGCCGCCGGATCACATCCGGCGATGCTTTCCGCCATAGCGCCCACCGATATACGCCCCGAGCCGGTTCATCTCGCTCGCAGCGGCGACGACCGCATCGGACTGGCACGGCAGCGGATCGCGATCATGCTCGGCCGCCCGACTCGCGACCTTGGCCGCCAGTTCCTCGATATCGGCGCGCGACAACAGGTTCTTCTCGCGCAGCAAGCAGAGCAGGCTTTGCAGGATCACCATGCTCTTCTCGCCGGCGGCATCGCCCGGTTCGATCGGATTCATCGTTCCTCTCCTTTATGTTATGCGGGAGAGCATATGCCGATCGGGCGACGATGCAAGCGGGTGGGCCTAGTTCAGCCCACCCCCCAATGTCCGATACAGGGTCACCAGATTGGTCGCCCGCGCGAGGCGCGTCTGCACCAGCGTCTGCCGCGCGGCATAGCTGGTCCGCTGCGCATCGAGCGTGTTGAGGAACGAATCGATCCCCGCCCGATAGCGCGCATCGGACAGCCGTTCGGCGGTCGCCGCCGCCCGTGCCCGCGCGGTCTGGGCCGACAATTGCTCGCCGATCGTGCCGCGCGTCGCCAACGCATCGGCGACCTCGCGAAACGCGGTCTGGAGCGTCCCTTCATAGGTCGCGACCGCCGCCAGCTGCTGGCCGCGCGCCACCTCGACATTGCCGCGCCGCTGCCCGCCATCGAACAACGGCAGCGAGGCGGCCGGCGAGATCGAGAAGTTCTGCGTCCCCGCACCGAACAGCCCGCCCAGCGCAGTGCTGATGGTGCCCAGCGTCGCGGTCAGCGAGATAGTGGGGAAGAGCGCCGCACGCGCCGCGCCGATATTGGCGTTGGCCGCATAGAGCCGCCGTTCGGCCTGCAACACATCGGGTCGCCGCAGCAGCACCGCCGACGACACGCCGGTCGGCAGGTCGGCCAGCACCGGATCGCGCTCGCCCAGTTCGGTCGGCAGCTGTTCGAGGGGGATGGTCGTGCCGGCGAGCAGGTTGATCGCATTCTGGTCCTGCGCGATCTGTGCGGTCAGCGCCGCGATATCGTTGCGCGCCTGCTGGTACGTGGTTTCGGCCTGCTGCACCTCCAGTTCGGAGATGACGCCGACGCGAAACTGCGCGCGCGTCAGTTCCAGCGTCCGCCCGAAACTGTTCAGCGTTTCGCGCGACAGCCGCAACTGGTCCTGATCGGCCGCCATCGTCAACCACGCCGTCGCGACTTCGCCGACCAGCGAGATTCGCGCGGCGCGCTGGGCTTCCTCGGTCGCGAAATATTCCTGCAGCGCGGCCTGGCTCAGGTTGCGGACCCGGCCGAACAGGTCAAGTTCGAACGCCGAAAAGCCGACCGACGCCTGATAGATTTCGAGGTTGCTCGTCTGCGCGGGCACGCCGCCGACCCCGGCACCCGTACCGCCGGTGCCGGTCCCGCCGGTGGCACCCCCCGCCCCGCCCAGCGCGCCGAACGGATTGTTGGTATAGGTGACGCCGCCATTGACGCCGGTCGCCGGCACCTGACTCGCACGGGTCACGCGATATTGTGCGCGGGCGACCAGTACGTTGGCGGCCGTAACGCGATAATCGCGGTTATTTTCCAGCGCGGTCGCGATCACCGCCTGCAACCGCGGATCAGTGAAGAAATCGCGATAGGCGATCGCGGTCACGTCCGCCTGTTCGGCCCCCAGCGGCGGATACGCCCCGCCCTGCGGCAGGGTCAGCGGGATCGCCCCCTCCGGCCGGACATTGCCCGGCGCGAAGTTGCATCCCGCCAGCGCGGTGGTGGCGGCAAGGAGGATCAGGCTACGCAGCGTCATCACATGGTTGCTCATCATCATGCCCCCTGCGGCGCGGGTTCGCCGCCGCCGGAGGACCGGTTGCCGCCATCGGGTTCGGTGCCTTGGTCATCGGACGGCCGATTGGCGGACGGGGTGTCCTTGTCACCGCCATGGCCGAACAGGCGCAGGACGACCACGAAGAACATCGGCACGAAGAAGATGGCGAGGATCGTCGCCGACAACATGCCGCCGACCACCGCGCGGCCGATCGCATTCTGCCCACCGGCACCAGCGCCGGTCGACAGCGCCAGCGGCAGCACGCCGAAGACGAAGGCGAGCGAGGTCATCAGGATCGGCCGCAGGCGCAGCCGTGCCGCCTCCGCCGCCGCGTCGATCGGGTTCATGCCGTCGGCCATCCGTTCCTCGGCGAATTCGACGATCAGGATTGCGTTCTTCGCCGACACGCCGATCGTGGTGATCAGACCCACCTGCAGGTAGATGTCGTTGTTCAGCCCGGTCAGCCACGCTGCGAGCAGCGCACCGAGAATGCCCAGCGGCACCACCAGCAGGACCGAGATCGGCACCGACCAGCTTTCGTACAGCGCGGCAAGGCACAGGAACACGATCAGCAGCGACAATCCGTACAGCGCCGGTGCCTGTCCCCCGGACAGCCGTTCCTCGAACGACAGGCCGGTCCATTCGAGTTCGGTGCCCGGCGGCAGCTTGGCATGGATTTCCTCCATCGCCTCCATCGCCGCACCGGTGCTCAGGCCCGGCCCCGGCGACCCCTGCAACTGCATTGCCGACTGTCCGTTATACCGGGTCAGCTGTACCGGTGCATTGGCCCATTCGAGCGTCGAGAAGGCGGTGAACGGCACCATCTGCCCGGTGGCACCGCGAACGTACAGGTCGCCGATATCCTCGGGGCTGAGGCGATAGGGGGTATCGGCCTGGATATAGACGCGCTTCACGCGACCACGGTCGATGAAGTCGTTGATGTAGCCGCCGCCCCACGCAGTCGCGATCGTCGAGTTGACGTCGGCGAGGTCGAGACCCAGCGCGCGCGCCTTGTCCTCGTCAATATTGACTTTCAGCTGCGGCGCATCGTCGAGGCTGAGCGGACGCACCTGTGCCACGCGGCCATCCTGCGCGGCCATGCCGAGCATCATGTTGCGCGCCTGCAGCAGCCGGTCATGGCCGATACCGCCGGTATCGACCAGCTGTACGTCGAACCCGGTCGCATTGCCCAATTCCTGCACCGCCGGCGGGACCAGCGCGAAGATCAGCCCGTCCTTATACCCGGCAAAGGTGCCCATGGCGCGACCGACGATCGACTGCGCCTTGTTCTCCGCTCCGCTACGCTCGTCCCACGGCTTCAGGTTGACGAACACCAGACCGGCATTCTGCCCCTGCCCCGCGAAGCTGAAGCCGTTGATCGTGAAGACACCTGCGACGTTGGCGCTTTCCTGCTTCAGGAAATGGTCGCGCACCAGGTTCAGGCCCTTTTCGGTGCGACCACTGGTCGAACCCGCCGGACCCTGCACCAGCGCCAGCACCGTCCCCTGATCCTCGTCGGGCAGGAAGCCCGAGGGCAGGCGCGTGAACACGAACACCATGCCGCCGACGATCAGCAGATAGACCAGCATCGAGCGTTTCCAGTTGCGCGTGGTGCGCCGGACGCCGCCCTCATATTTCTGCTGCCCGCGTTCGAACCGGTCGTTGAACCAGCGGAAGAAGCGCGCGAGCGGGCCATTGCCCTGTCCGTGCTGCTGCGGATCATGCGGCTTCAGGATCGTCGCGCACAATGCCGGCGTCAGGATCAGCGCGACCACCACCGACAGCACCATCGCCGACACGATCGTGATCGAGAACTGGCGATAGATGACGCCGGTCGATCCGCCGAAGAACGCCATCGGCAGGAACACCGCCGACAGGACGAGGCCGATACCCACCAGCGCGCCGGTGATCTCGTCCATCGACTTGCGCGCGGCCTCCCTCGGCGACAGCCCCTCGGTCTGGATCAGGCGTTCGACGTTCTCGACGACGACGATCGCGTCGTCGACCAGCAAACCGATCGCCAGCACCATGCCGAACAGCGTCAGCGTGTTGATGGTGAAGCCCGCGACCGCCATCACCGCGAAGGTGCCGAGCAGCACCACCGGCACCGCGATGGTCGGGATGATCGTCGCCCGCCAGTTCTGCAGGAACAGGAACATCACGAGGAAGACGAGCACCACCGCCTCGATCAGCGTGTGGATGACCTGTTCGACCGACAGGCGGACGAACGGCGTCGTATCGTACGGATAGATGACCTTGACGTCGCTCGGCAGCGTCCGGCCGATTTCCTGCGCGCGAGCCTTGACCAGCTCGACGGTGTCGAGTGCGTTGGCACCCGCCGCCAGCCGGACGCCGAAGCCCGATGCCGGCTTCCCGTTATACTGCACGTCGAAACCGTAATTCTCGGCCCCGATCTCGACCCGCGCGACATCGCCCAGCCGGACGACCGCGCCGGTGGCATTGGTCTTCAGCCGGATATTGGCGAATTGCTCGGGGGTCTGCAGGCGCGACTGGACGCTGACCGTGGCGTTCAGCATCTGCTCCTTGGGGGCCGGCAACGCGCCGATCTGCCCGGCGGAAACCTGGGCGTTCTGTGCCTGCACCGCCGCCGTGACGTCGCCGATCGTCAACTGATAGCTGTTCAGCTTCAGCGGATCGACCCAGATGCGCATCGCATATTGCGCGCCGAACACCTGCAATTCGCCGACGCCGGACACGCGGCTGATCGGGTCCTGAAACTTCGAAACGACCATGTCGGACAGGTCGTTGTTGCTGTGCGATCCATCGGTCGACACGAGGCCGACGACCAGCAGGAAGCTGGCGGCGGACTTGGTGACCTGAATCCCCTGCCGCTGGACTTCCTGCGGCAGAAGCGGGGTCGCCGCCTGCAACTTGTTCTGGACCTGCACCTGCGCGATGTCGGGATCGGTGCCCTGTTCGAAGGTCAACGTGATCGACACCGTCCCCGCCGAAGAGGACGAGGACGAGAAATAGCGAAGGTTGTCGATGCCCTTGAGCTGCTGCTCGATGATCTGGGTCGTCGTGCGCTCCAGCGTCTCCGCATCGGCACCCGGATAGGTGGCGGTGATCGCCACCGCGGGCGGCGCGATTTCGGGGAACTGCGCGATCGGCAGGCTGCGGATCGCGATCGCGCCGGCCAGCATCATGACGACGGCGATGACCCATGCGAAGATGGGCCGGTCGATGAAATAACGGGACATCAGCGGTTACTTCGCCTGTGCCTGCGGACCGCCCGCAGCACCGGGGGCAGCGCCCTGCGGTGCCGCGCCGGCGGTCTGCGGAGTCCATGGATAGCCCTTGACCGGGGTGCCGGGCTGCAACATCTGCGCGCCTTCGACGACGACCTTGTCGCCGGGCTGCAACCCGCCGGTCACCAGCCATGCGTCGCCGATGGTCCGGTCGGTGGTCAGCGGACGCGGGGCCAGCTTGCCGTCGGCCCCGATGACCAGCACCGTCGCGCTGCCCTTGGGATCGCGGGTCACCGCACGCTGCGGCACCAATATCCCGTTCGCCTTGGTCCCCTGCGCCAGTTCGGCGCGGACATACATGCCCGGCAGCAACAGACCGCGCGGATTGGCGAAGACCGCCCGGATCGCCTGCGTCCCCGTGGCCGGGTCGACGGTCACGTCGGTGAACTTCAGCGTCCCCTCGATCGGATAGGTGCTGCCATCCTCCAGCTTCAGCCGGACCCGCGCCGCGCCGCTTCCGCGCGACAGGTCGCCGTCCATGATCTGCTGGCGCAGCTTCAACAGGTCGGCGCTCGACTGCTGGATATCGACATAGATCGGGTCGAGGCGCTGGATCGTGGTCAGCGCCTCGGTCTGCGCCGCCGACACCAGCGCGCCGGTCGTGGACACCGACCGGCCGATCCGGCCCGAAATCGGCGCGGTGATCGTGGTGCGCGACAGGTCGATCTGCGCCTGCCGCAACGCGGCCTGCTGCGCGGCGATGTCCGCCTGCGCCTGCTGCGCGCCGGTCACCGCATTCTCATATTCCTGCCGGCTGATCGCGTTGATCTTGACCAGTTCGCCATAGCGGCGGGCCAGATTGCGGGTGGACGCGATCGATGCCTGCGCCCGCGACAGGGCGGCACGCGCGCTCGCCACCGTGGCCTGATAGGGTGCCGGATCGATGCGATAGAGCGGCTGCCCCTGCCGGACCGTGTCGCCCTCCTGGAACAGGCGGGCGAGGATCAGGCCGTTGACCTGCGGCCGGACTTCCGACGTCTCATAGGCCGCTGTGCGACCGGGCAACTGGGTGGTCAACGTCACCGGCTGTGCCTGCACGGTCACGAAGCCGACCTGCGGCGGACCCTGCGGCGCCCCTTGTTGCTGTTGCGACTCGCCGCCACCCCCGCCACAGGCCGAAAGAATGAGCGCCAGTGCCAATGGGGCCATGCGATTTTTCATGAACGTCCTCAACGGATGTGCTAAACGTGAGTGATCGATCACTCACACATTGGCTGCGCGTACGCCGCCCGGTGGAAACTGGCAAGGGCTTACAGGTGAATCTGACGTGAATTTGTTGCAGTGCGAAGTCGCATGTCGGGCGAGTAAAGCAACGGCCCGGCGCGAAAAACTGGTGGCGGTCGCGCGGACGCTGTTCGCCGAACATGGCTTTCACGGTACTGGAGTCGCGCAGATCGCGGCGGTTTCCGGGATTAAGGTCGGGCAGATCTATCGCGACTTTGCCGACAAGGAAGCGATCGTCGCCGCGATCGTCGAGGGCGACCTCGCGACCTTTCTGCATGAGGCGGAAATCGAGCAGGCGGTCGAAAGCGGCGACATCGCGGCGATCCGCCACTGGCTCCAGATGTTCCTGCAATGCGGCAGGGACCTCGAGTCGCGGCAACTCATGCCCGAGATCATCGCCGAGGCCGCCCGCAACGACCGCATCAAAACCATCGCGCATGACGTCAACCGCCGGGTGAAGCAGGCGCTGTTGCGGTCGCTGACCGGCCTTGCCCCCCGTCCCGAGCAGGCCGAGTCGCGCGCCGAACTGGCCGAAATGATCATGACCATCGGCGCGGGGATCATGCATCGCCGTATCGCGGACCCCGATTTCGATGACGCGACGGCCTATCGTCGGCTGACGACGCTGGTAGAGCGCTGGGTTGACCAATTGTTGGACAGTCGGACGTACCCAAGTCTCCAAAAGAACCATTGCGGATTTGTTGCAGTGGACTAAACCGGTCCGGCGCACTCCCTTGCGCTGCCGTCGCAGGCCCCGTCCGGTCCCCCGGGCGGGGCTTGTCGTTTGGGGCATCATCGCGACAGGTCGCGTTGCAACACCACGAACGACAGCGGCTGGCGCGGCAGGCCGAACCGCACGTCGTCCATCGGGAACGGCCGGTTTTCGCCGGTCCTGACATAGCCCTGCCGTTCATACCATGCGATCAGCTCGCCGCGCGCGGCGATGACCGTCATCTCGATCCGCCCGGCACCCTGAACGCGCCCCGCATAGTTTTCCGCCGCCGCCACCAGCCGTCGCCCGAGCCCGCCGGCCTGCACGTCCGGACGTACCGCCAGCAGGCCCAGTGCCGACAGCCCCGGCGCGATGCGTGATACCTGAACGCAACCGGTCGCGTCGCCGGTCATCAGGATCGTCCGGTCGGGATCGGCGATCACGTCCGTCAGCGCGGCGCGATCGGTGCGTTGTCCGTCGAGCAGATCGGCCTCGTGCGTCCATCCGGCCCGCGCCGCATCCCCGCGAAACGCCGATTCGACCAGATCGTGCAGCGCCGGAATATCGGCCGCCGTCGCCACGCGGATCATGTCTCCGCCCCCCAGCCGCCGCCCATCGCCTGATACAGCGCGACCAGCGCGGTCAGCTGATCGGCGCGCACCTGTTCCAGCGACAGTTCGGCGCTGAACAACGCGCGCTGCGCGTCCAGTTGCTCCAGATACGGGCTGTATCCCGCACGGTAGCGATTGGTCGCATGGCGCAACGCTTCGGCGGTCGCGGTCCGCTGCGTTTCCAGCGCGCGCCGCTGCACCGCCAGCCGATCGACCGCGGCCAGCGCATCCTCGACCTCGCGGAACGCGGTCAGGACGCTGCGCTGATAGGCGAACGCCGCCTGATCGCGCCGCGCCGTCACCGCGTCGTAATTGCCGCGCAACTGCCCGCCCCGGAACAGCGGGGCCAGCACACTCGCCCCGATCGACCAGATGCCGACCGGGTTGGGCAAGGCGCTCGACAGCACCTCGCCGGTCGATCCGGTCAGTCGCAGCGACGGCAGGAATTGCGCCCGCGCCACTGCCAGCGACGCATCGCTCGCCGCCAGCGTCGCTTCGGCCTGCGCGATGTCGGGCCGACGGCGGAGCAGATCGGAGGGCAGCCCCGCCGGGATCGGCGGCGGGACAAGCGCGTCGAGCGAACGCCCCCGATCGATCGCGCGCGGCGGCGTTCCGGTCAGCAGCGACAGCGCGTTTTCCTGCCGCCGCGCCAGCAGTTCGAGCTGCGGCAGCGTCTGCGTCACCCCGGCATATTCCGCCTCGGCCTGTCGCAGTTCGAGTTGCGACGTATAGCCCGCCTCCGCGCGCGACCGGGCGATCCGCAGCGCCTCGCCGCGCGACGCGATCGTCGCCCGCACCGTTGCGATCCGGGCATCGAGCCCGCGCAACGTCACATAGCCGCTGGCGGTGGCGGCGGCGACCGCCAGCCGGACGCTGTCGGCGGCCGCCGCAGCGGCATCGCCGGTCAATCGCGCCGCCTCGATCGTCTGCCCGACCCGTCCGAACAGGTCGATCTCATACGCCGACTGGAACACCGGTTGCAGCGACGTACCGGTCGATGCCGTCCCGAACGCGTTGAGCGCGCGCTGTTCGATCAGGCCGACGCCGGCATCGAGAGTCGGGAAGCGGGCCGCCCGCGCCACCCGCTCTTGCCCGCGCGCTTCCGCGACCCGCGCGGCGGCGATGGCAATGTCGGGATTATTGGCCAGCGCCGCCTCGACCAGCCGGGTCAGTTCGGGGTCGCCGAACGCCTGCCACCAGGTCGCGGTGATCGGCGCGCTGCCCGGCAGCGGCGTCCGCCACCCCGCCGGCGGCGCAACCGCCGCCGCCTCCGGCCGGGGACGTTCGGCCGGGGCGCACGCGGCCAGCATCGCCAGCACTGCCAAGGCTATCCGCCGCTTCATCGCGCTGCCGGCGACACGCCGCTGCGGGTATCGACCCGCGCCTCGACCGACATGCCCGGCCGCAAACGCCCGAACAGGGGATCGCGCGGATCGATGGCGATGCGCACCGATATGCGCTGCGCGACCTTCACGAAATTGCCGGTGGCATTGTCCGCGCGGATCACGGCGAACTCATTGGCGGCGGCAGGCGCGATGCGTTCGACCCGCCCCCGCAATTCGGCGCGGTCGAGCGCGTCGACCCGGACGCGGGCCGGCTGGCCCGGCGCCATGCGCGCGGTCTGCGCTTCCTTGAAATTGGCGGTGACCCAGACGGTCGGCGGCACGAGGAACATCATCTGTGTCCCCGCCGTGACATATTGCCCCAGCCGCACCCCGACCTCGCCCAGCCGCCCGTCCTGCGGCGCGCGGATGATCGTGTTGGCCAGATCGATCTCGGCCAGCCGCACCGCCGCGCGGGCATTCTCGACCGCCGCGTTCAGCCCGCCGCGTCCGACCGTCACCGTGCGCACCTGTTCCTGCGCCACGCTGCGTTGCGCCTGTGCCTGCAACACGCCCGCCTGTGCGGCGCGCAGCGCCGCCAGCGTCTGGTCGCGTTCGCGCAGCGACACCGAACCTTGCGCCACCAGATCGTTGACCCGCGCCATATCGGCCTGCGCCCGCGCCAACTGCGCCTGCGCATTGACGACCGCTGCCGCCTGTCCGCCCAGACTGGCCTCGCTCGACCGCTCGCTCTGCTGCGAATTGGCGAGGTTGGCCTGCTGCGCCGCCAGCCCGGCCTGCGCCTGATCGACGCGCTGGCGATAGATGCGGTCGTCGATCCGCGCGAGCACCTGTCCCGCCTTCACGTCCTGAAAATCGCGGACCAGCACCTGCGTGACATAGCCGTTCACCTGCGGCGCGATGATCGTCGTCTGCCCGCGGACATAGGCGTTGTCGGTCGCCTGAATGGCGCTGCCGAACGGCCACAACCCCCACGCGTACAGCGCCAGCGCGATGCCGCCCAGCAGCAGCGCGACGAACCCGATCGTGGATTTCAGCGACCCGCGCGGGGGTGCCCATCCGCGCGCGCGCGCCGGTTCGCTCGGCACCTCGACCGGATCGATCAGTCGCTGCTTTTCGTCTTCGGAGAGTTTCGTATCGGTCATGACATCTGCTGCTGTCGCATGCGTTGAACGGCGGCGAGATCGGCGGCGAGCGGGTTCACGCCCTTCCACCGGAAGCGCAACCACAGCGCCCCCAGCCACACCACCATCGCCGCCGACAGGATGGCGACGGCAAGGAACACGTCGTTATAGGCGAGGATATTGGCCTCCCGCGTCACCTGTTGCCCGAGCAGCCCCGCGCCCGACGCCTGTCGCAGCGTCGGATCTCCGAGGACGCGGGTATAGGCACCACCCAGTTGCTGGATACGCTGCACGACCAGCGGGTCGGTGACGGTCAGGCTCTGGGTCAGTTCGAACGCATGAACCTTCTCGCGCACAATCTGGAACGAGCCGAGCAGCGCGGTGCCGGCAAGGCCGCCCATCGTCTGCGAAATGCTGAAGATCGCCGAGAAGCTGATGATATGGCTCGGCCCCCGCGCCAATGCGCGGAAGATGCCGATCATCACCATCGGCCCCAGAAAATAGAGCGCGGCAAAGGCGATGATCGCCTGACTGACATACAGGCTCGACGGGCGGGTCAGGTTGGTCGAATCCGAATCCATCCACGCGCCGAACCCGATCAGCGCGATCGCGATCACCACCGGCTTGTACAGGTCCTGCATGTTCAGCGTCTTCAGACAGACGACCAGCCCGGCGATCGACGCCAGCGTCATGACGAGGCTGAGCGTCACCATCTGGTCGTTGCCCATGCCGACCACGGTCAGCAGCCCGACCGTGCCGAACGTCTGTTCGGACAGCAGGATGCGCAGCGACGCGGCGACGATCGCGAAGCGGACGATGTTGCGCCCCAGCATCCAGCGGGTGTTGAGCAGCGGATTGGCGCGGTTATGCTCGACCAGCAGCGCCGCCCCGATCAGCGGGATCGCGGCGGCGGTGGCATAGCCCAGCCACGGCGTCGACCACCACTGGATACGCCCCTGCACCAGCACCGCGCACAACAGCGCGATCCCCGGCGCGAACAGCGCGAAGGTCAGGAAATCGATCCGTTCGAACGCCAGCGTCCGGTCCGACGGCGGCAACCGCAGCAGCGCGACCGAGGCGAGGCACATCAGCGTCAGCCCCAGTTCGAACAGGAACAGCGCCTCGATCCGCCCATCGGCCAGCAACAGCGGCGACAGGGTGCGCGCGAGCGGCAACGCCACCTGCGACGCGCCGAAGCCGATGATCATCCCCGACAGCCGCGCGGCGGCAGGCAGCGCCTGCATGATATACAGGAAGCACAGCGTCGTCAGCGCGCTGCCCGCGACCCCCGCCGCACCGCGCACGAGCAACTGCACGCCATAGCTGTGCACGAACACCTGCAACACGTTCAGGATCAGGAACGCGATCAGGAAGATGCGCGTGAACCGCTGCAATCCGAATTGCTGGCGGAACTTGATGAGCAGCATCGACATGCACACGCTGGTCATCGAATAGATCGCGGTCAGCCACCCGCCCTCGACCGGCGTCAGCCCCAGCGACCCTTGAATCTGCGGCAGGTTGGCGATCAGCAGTCCGTTGTTGAACCCGCCGGTGATCCCCAGCAGCATGCCGATCGCGAAATAGCCGATCCGCCGCGCGAACGGGTGCTCGGGCGTGGCGGGCGAACCGGGCAGGAACGGCCGTTCGTGCGGTTTGAATTCATAGGCCGTGGCGATCGCCGTGGCTCCATATCGGGATATTGCTCGGCAACAACTTGTAACGGAACAGATCGTTCCGGTTGAGGAATGGACGGCGGCCCTACTCCCCTCCCTTGTCAGGGAGGGGAGAAAGCTGGCGTCCTCCTCTGCATCCGCTACCATGGTGCCATGCGCACCCTGTTCCTCGCCGCCGCCCTTCTCACCACCGCCGCCACCGCCCAGTCCCCGCTCGAAGCCCCCCTGCCGCCCGTCCGCCCATGGCACGGGGCCAGCGAGAAGCTGGTCGCCAAACCGACCGACTCGTGGATCACGCCGGCCGAGGCCAGCGCCTTCGTCACCACCCCCAGCTACGCCGAAACCCGCGCGTGGCTCGACAGGCTGGTCGCCGCCTCGCCGCTGCTGACCATCGAAACCTTCGGCAAAAGTCCACAGGGCCGCGATCTCTACGCCGTCCGCGCACACAAGGGCGTAGCGGGCAAGCCGGTCGTGCTGGTGCAGGCGGGCATCCATGCCGGCGAGATCGAGGGCAAGGACGCCGGGCTGATGCTGCTGCGCGACATTGCGCTGCGCGGCAAGGACGGCCTGCTCGACAAGGTCGATCTGGTGTTCGTGCCGATCTACAATGTCGACGGCCACGAACGCTCCGGCCCCTATAACCGTCCGAACCAGCGCGGGCCCCGGGACATGGGCTGGCGCACCACCGCGCAGAATCTGAACCTCAACCGCGACTATCTGAAGGCCGATGCGCCGGAGACGCAGGCGATGATCGGCCTGATCCGGCGGCTCGACCCGGTGCTGTATCTCGATCTGCACGTCACCGACGGCATCGACCATCGCTATGACGTGACCTATGCCTTTTCCGGCTGGCGTGGGCTTTATGCGCGGTCGGCGGCGATCGGCCGGTTCCTCGACACGCGGTTGCGCCCGGCGATGGATGCCGCGCTCAAACGCGGCGGCCATACGCCCGGCTATTATGTCAGCACGCTCGACAATCGCGAGCCCGAAAAGGGCATGAGCCAGGACGTCGACACGCCGCGCTTCTCGACCGGCTATGGCGACATCGCCCACATCCCGACCGTGCTGGTCGAAACGCATTCCTTGAAACCCTATCGCCAGCGCGTGCTCGGCACCTATGTCTTTGTCGAGGAAGCGTTGCGCATCGCCGCCGGACAGGCATCGGCACTGCGCACCGCGATCGATACCGACCGCGCCGACCGCCCGGCGACCGCGACGATGACGTGGAAGGCGAACCCGACCCCGCTCTACAGCGTCGACTTTCTCGGGCTGGCGCACGACAGCTACCGGTCGCCCGCGTCGGGCCGCGACGAACTGCGCTGGCTGCCCAAGCCCGTGACGTTCAGGATGCCGGTGTTCGGCAGCCTGCCCGACAAGGTGGTGACCCTGCCGGCGGCATGGTGGGTGCCCGCCACCCTGCCCCATGTCATCGACCTGCTGAAGTTGCACGGCATCCGCTACGAAACCGTCGACGCCCTGCGAACGCTCGATCTCGACATGGCGCGCGCGACCGAACCGAAGCTGCAAGCCGCCAGCGAAGGCCATGTCCCGCTGGACGCCAGGATCGTCCACGAACGCCGCCGCGAAACCATGCCGTCCGGATCGGTCCGCGTCCCCGCCGACCAGCCGCTGGGCCTGCTGGCCGCCTTCCTGCTCGAACCCGAAAGCGAGGACGGGGTGCTGGCATGGAACATGGCCCCGGCAATGCTCGCCCGCACCGAATATATCGAAGGCTATGCGATCGCCCCGCTCGCCGACCGGATGCTGGCGACCGATCCGAAATTGAAGGCCGAATTCGACGCCAGGCTCGCCGCCGACCCCGATTTTGCGAAGGATGCCACCGCGCGGCTGCAATGGTTCTATGCCCGCACGCCCTATTACGATGCGCGCTACCTGCTGTATCCGATCGGGCGCGAGAATTGACCGGACGCCGGCCAGTGCTTAGCCCAAGCTGATCTCCCCTCCCTGACAGGGAGGGGCCGGGGGTGGGTCGGCCTGCAAGGGCCGGTAACGCCCGCCCCGACCCTACCCACCCCAACCCCTCCCTTGTCAGGGAGGGGCTTTATACCGCCTCAACCCTGCCGGGATGCCCATGATGATCCGCCTTCGCGCAATCCCCTTCGCAAGCCACCCCGCATGACGGCACCGTCGATCATCGTCGTCGAGGACGATCCCGCGCTCCGCACCCTCACCGCCCGCGCGTTGCAGGAAAATGGCTATCTCGTCCGCACCTGCTCCGCCGCCCCCGAAATGTGGCTGGCGCTGGAACAGGGACCGGTCGACCTGATCCTGCTCGACATTATGCTGCCGGGCACCAGCGGCATCGACCTGTGCCGCCAGATCCGGCAGAACAGCGCCGTGCCGATCATCTTCGTATCGGCCAAGGGCAGCGAGGTCGACCGCGTCATCGGCCTCGAACTCGGTGCCGACGATTACCTGCCCAAGCCGTTCGGCACCCGCGAACTGATCGCCCGCGTCCGCGCCGTGCTGCGCCGGGGCGAATTGAACGCGCAGGCGGCGCAGCGCGAGGAAGGCATCTACAGCTTCGAAGGCTGGACCGCGAACCTGCCGCGGCGCGAACTGACCTCGCCGACCGGTGCCGCCGTCGACCTTACGGGTGCCGAATTCGACCTGCTGGTCGTGCTGCTCGACCATGCGCAGCGGGTGATCGCGCGCGAACGGCTGATCGAATTGTCGCGCACCCGGCTGGGCGATTCGTCGGACCGCAGCATCGACGTGCTGATCAGCCGCCTGCGCCGCAAGCTGTCGACCGCGGGCGGCACCCCGCCGATCGTCACCGTTCGCGGTGTCGGCTATATGCTGAACGTACCGGTCGAGCGGCGCTGACGCCGTGCCGGCGCGGCGGATACCGACGCTTCCCGTCGGCCTGATCGGGCGGATCGTCGCGATCCTGCTGTTGACGATCGTCATCGAATTCGGCGTGTCGGTCCTGTTGTACGAACGCGCCAGCCAGTTTTCGGTGCGCGACGACGAAGCCCGCCGGCTGGCCGAACATCTGGTGATCGCGCGGCGGATCGTCGAGGAACGCACGGTCGGCGAACGCGCCGGCATGGCGGCCGAACTGACCACCGAACGCTATGCCGTCCAATGGCGCGCGACCGCGCCCGAACTGCCCGCCAGCGGCACCGAACTGCGCGAGATGGAACAGCAGGTGGTGGCGTGGGAACCGACGCTGGCCCCAACCGGCCTGCACCTGACGCTGATCGGACAGGGTCGCCGATCGGTGGTCAGCGGCGCGCTCCGGCTCGATGACAAGAGCTGGCTGTATTTCCGCACGCTCGAACCGCTGCGTGCCTTCGACCTCGCCATCGGCCGCATCCTGCTGGCGCTGATCCCGGCGATCGCGCTGATGGTGGTCGGCGGGCTGCTGATTCGGCGGACGCTGCGCCCGATGCGGCAACTGGCCGATGCCGTCGACCGGTTCGGCCCCGGCAGCGGATCGTCGCTGCCGATCGTCGAGGAAGCGGGGCCGAGCGAGGTGCGCCGCCTCGTCGTCGCGTTCAACGGGTTGCAGGCGCGCATCCACCGCCTGATCGACGAACGCACCCGCGCGCTGGCGGCGGTCGGCCACGATCTGCGCACCCCGCTTGCCCGGTTGCGGCTGCGCACCGATGCCATTCCCGACCGCGACGTCCGCGACACGGTGCAGAACGATCTGGCCGAAATGGAGGCGATGGTCACTTCGCTGCTCGCGTTCCTCGGCGGGGAGAGCGAGCCCGAACGCCCGGTGCTGGTCGACCTCGCGGTGCTGTGTGCCAGCATCGTCGACGATGCCGCCGACCACGGCCATGACGCACGCTATACCGGCCCCGACCATTTCGAGCGTGCCGTGCGACGCTCCGGCTTCCGCCGCGCCGTCGTCAATCTGGTCGAAAACGCGATCCATTACGGCGGGAGCGTCACCGTATCGCTGGCGGTAGAGAATGGCGCGACCGTCGTCCGGGTCGAGGATGACGGCCCCGGCATTCCCGACGAATCGCTGGGCGACGTGCTCGAACCGTTCGTCCGGCTCGACACCGCACGCAAACGCGACACGGTAGGCTTCGGTCTCGGCCTGTCGATCGTGCAGCGCGCGGTGGATGGCGAAAGCGGACGGCTGGAGCTTCGGAACCGCGAGAGCGGCGGGCTGTGCGCCGCCATCATCCTGCCCGCGCCGTTCGACGTTCAGCAATAATTCGTTACGCAGCAGGCGAACGCAGCAAGAATCTCCCGGCTATACCCTTTCCAAAGGGCGCAAGCGTGCGACCGGCCGAAAGTTTGAGGGAGACGAGCGTGAACGACGTGATCGGCCGGGTATTCGGGTTCGAAAAGGACGTGTTCGGCAGCGATGCCGACCTCTATTCGAAACTCGCGACCGATGGGCAAAGCCCGAAGGTCCTGATGATCTCCTGTTCCGACTCGCGCGTCGTGCCCGAACATATTCTTCAGGCAAAGCCGGGCGACGTGTTCGTCATCCGCAACGCCGGCAACATCGTCCCGCCCTTCACCCAGCAGAATGGCGGCACCACCTCGACCGTCGAATATGCGGTCGCCGTGCTCGGCGTCACCGACATCATCGTGTCGGGCCATTCGGGTTGCGGCGCGATGGGCGCGCTGATGAAGCCCGAAACGCTGGAGGGGCTGCCCAGCGTCGCCGCATGGCTGCGCCACAGCCACGCGGCGCACTCGGTGGTCGAAAATAGCTATCCCGATCTCGACGATGCCGCCGCGGTTCGCGCCGCCAGCCTCGAAAATGTCGTGGTCCAGATTTCGCACCTGCGCACCCATCCGGCGGTCGCGTCGCGCATCGCCAAGGGCGAACTGACGCTGCACGGCTGGTTCGTCGATATCCATACCGGCTCGATCCTCGCGCTCGACGGCACGACCGGCCGGTTCGCGCCGATCAACCCGGATCGGGCGCTGCCGGTGGCCTTGCCCGCCGCCAAGCGGCTGGCCGCAGATTTCGTGACGGCGGAAGCCGCCGAATAGCCGTTCCCGCGAGATCGGCGGGGCGAACCTTCCCTCCCCCGTTCCGTCGATCCCGGGCACCGCGCCGGGCGTGCTTCCCCCAAGCGCGCCCGGCGCACCACTTTTCAGAACAAGGCAATGCCTGCCATGTCGCAACCATCCCTGCTCGCCAATCTGCGCCAGGACATTCCCGCCTCGATCGTCGTCGCGCTCGTCGCCCTGCCGCTGTGTCTGGGCGTCGCACTGGCATCGGGCGCGCCCTTGTTCTCGGGGCTGATCGCCGGGATCGTCGGCGGCATCGTCGTCGGAGCGATCAGCAAGTCGCCGCTGTCGGTCAGCGGCCCCGCCGCCGGCCTGACCGTGATCGTGCTCGACGCGATCACCAAGCTGCCGAGCTTCGAGGCGTTCCTGCTCGCAGTGTTCCTTGCCGGCTGTCTTCAAATCCTGCTGTCCTTTTCCCGCTCGGGCGTGCTGGGCGAATTCGTGCCGTCGTCGGTCATCACCGGCATGCTGGCGGCGATCGGTCTGATCCTGATCCTGAAGCAGGTGCCGCACGCGATCGGCTATGACGGCGATCCCGGCGGCGATTTCGCCTTCCGCCAGGGGGACGGGCTGAACACCTTCAACACCATCCTCTTCGTCGCACGCGAACAGGTCGTTTGGGGTGCCACGATCATCGCCGCGATCAGCATCGCCTTCCTGTTCTGGTGGGACAAGAACAAGCCGAAGGACGGGCCGCTGCGCTTCGTTCCCGGCCCGCTGGTCGTCGTCCTCGGATCGATCGCGATCAACGCGCTGCTCGGGCTGATCGCCCCCGCCATTCAGGTGAAGCCAACCCATCTGGTCAGCGTGCCGATCGCCGACGGTATCGGCGGGTTCGTGAAGCTGTTCAGCCTGCCCGACTTCGGCCAGATCGGCAACGCGACGGTGTGGACGGTCGCGGTCACGCTGGCGATCGTCGCCAGCCTCGAATCGCTGCTGTCGGTGAAGGCGGTCGACGAACTCGATCCCAAGCGCCGCGTGACGAACAAGAACCACGAACTGCTGGCACAGGGTACCGGCAACATCGTCTCGGGGCTGATCGGCGGCCTGCCGGTCACCTCGGTGATCGTCCGGTCGTCGGCCAATGTCGATTCGAACGCCGCGTCGAAACTGTCGACGATCCTGCACGGCACGTGGCTGTTGCTCAGCGTCCTGCTGATCCCGTTCCTCCTCAACCTGATCCCGCTGTCGGCGCTCGCCGCGGTGCTGATTCAGACCGGCTATAAATTGACCAAGCCGGAACTTTTCGCCATACGCTGGAAACAGGGCATGACCCAGTTCGTGCCGTTCGTCGTCACCATCGTCGCGATCCTATTCACCGACCTGCTCAAGGGCATCGTCGTCGGTCTGGTCGTCGGTTTCGTGTTCGTCATCGCCCGCAATTTCCGCCCGGCGGTCACGTTCGTGCAGGACGGCGAAGGTCCCGGTGCCAGCTGCATGGTCCGCGCCAAGCGCAACCTGTATTTCATCCACAAGGTCGAACTGACCCGCGAACTGGAAAAGGTGCCCGACGAGTGCACCGTGGTGATCGATCTGTCGGCGACCAGCTATGTCGATCTCGACAATATCGACATCATCAACGGCTTCATCAAGAATGCCCAGTATCGCGGGATCAACGTACTGGTGCGCGGCGATATCGGTGAAAAGACCGCGCCGCAGATCATGGCGCCGCGCAAGGAGGTTGCCTACGCATGAGGGAATACAAGCATCTGCTCCTCGCCAACAAGGCATGGGCCGCCGAACGGCTCGAGGAAAATCCCGACTATTTTGCGCGCCAGACCGCCGGCCAGCAGCCCGAGTTTCTGTGGATCGGCTGTTCGGACAGCCGCGTCGCCCCCGACCAGCTGACCAATACCGAGCCGGGCGGCATGTTCATGCACCGCAACATCGCCAATCTGATCCACCCCGAGGACCAGAATCTGATGTCGGTGGTGCAATTCGCGGTCGAGGTACTGAAGATCGGCCACATCATCGTCTGCGGCCATTATGGCTGCGGCGGCATCCACGCGGCGCTGGAAGGCGGCGTGCAGGGCCATGTCCATGACTGGCTGGCCATCGCCCGCGACGTGATCGACAGCCACCGCGAGGAACTGGACGCCCTGCCCGCCGAACAGCGCGCCAACCGGCTGGTCGAACTGAACGTCCGCGACCAGCTGGTCGCCCTCGCCAAGACCGATATCGTGCAACACGCGTTCGCCGCGGGCCAGCCGCTGGAACTGCATGGCTGGGTCTACGACCTGCGCGACGGATTGCTCAAGCCGCTGATGGAAATCGACGCGACGACGCCGTTGGGCGCGGTGCCGACGCCGGAGAAGGTGCTGGTCTGACGACGCGGCTCCCTTCCTCGGGCAAGGAAGTATCTGGGGCGGGCAGGCCAATAGAAGCCACGAAGCCCCGCAAAAACCCCGTTCGGTTCGAGCAGCTTCGAGCCTGTCGAGAAGCGTCCGTCGAGAACTCGGTCGTTTGGGGCACCCCCTTCTCGACTACGGTTCTCGAGAGGCTCGAACCCCCGCTCGAAGCAAACGGGGGAATGAGGAAAGACTCGAAAACATCCCGCGACCGTTCGTCCTGAGTACCCATTGAGCTTGTCGAAACGGCGTATCGGAGGACCGCGAAAGAGGCTTCGATACGCCTTTCAACTTCGCTCAGGCCCTACGCAGCACGAACGGTTGCAAGTGGCGAAGATCGAAACCCTACCACGCCACCCCGATCTTGCCGAAATGATCGCCACCCTCCTGATACCGGAACGCCTCGGCCAATTCGCCCAACCCGAAGCGCCGGTCCACCACCGGCCGTATCCCGGTCACTTCCAGCGCGCGGACGAAGTCCTGCTGCTCGCGCCGGCTGCCGACGATCAGCCCCTGCAACCGCGCCTGTTTGGCCATCAGCGCCGCGGTCGGCACCTCGCCGCCGCGCCCGGTCAGCACGCCGATCAGCGAAATATGCCCGCCGACCCGCACCGCCGCGATCGACTGCGCCAGCGTCGCCGGGCCGCCGACCTCCACGACATGGTCGACGCCACGCCCGTCCGCCCATTTGGCGACGGTCGCACCCCAGTCGGGATCGCTGCGGTAATTGACGGTGAAATCCGCGCCCATCGCCGCCGCGCGCGCCAGCTTGTCGTCGCTCGACGAGGTGATCGCGACCTTCGCACCCATCGCCTTGGCGATCTGGAATGCCCAGATGGACACGCCACCGGTGCCGAGCAGCAACACCCGGTCGCCCGCCTTCAGCCCGCCATCGACGACCAAGGCGCGCCACGCGGTCAGTCCGGCAGTGGTGATCGTCGCCGCTTCGACGGCGTCCCAGCCCTTGGGCGCTAGGGTGAAGGCGGTCGCAGGCAGCACGACCACTTCCTGCGCGAACCCGTCGATGCCGTCGCCCGGCGTCCGCGCAAAGTCACCGATGGACGGCGCGCCGTCCTGCCAGTCGGGGAAGAAACACGACACGACCAGATCGCCGACCGCGAAGTCGCGGACGCCCTCACCCACCGCCTCGACCGTGCCCGCCCCGTCGGCCATCGGCACCCGACCGTTCTCGGCGGGCGACTTGCCACTGGCAACGATATAGTCGTGGAAGTTCAGCGAGCTGCCATGCAGCTTCACCCGTATTTGGCCTGGCCCCGGCTGCCCCGGGTCGGCGCGATCGACCAGTTCCAGCCGGTCGAGCCCGCCGGGCGCGCGCAGTTCGACCGCCTTCATGCGTCGTCTCCCACGGCATCGACTACCGCCTGCGTCATGCCGTTCGGCGACAGGATTTCGATCCAATAGCCATCGGGATCGGCGATGAAGGCGATATCCTTCATTCGCCCCTCGTCGGGCCGCTTGCGGAAATCGACGTCCAGTTCCTCGAACCGCGCGCAGGCAGCGGCGACATCGGGCACGCTGATGCCCAGATGCCCGAACCCGCGCGGATCGTCATTGCCGTTGTGATAACCGGCGAAATCGGGATCGTCCTCGGTCCCCCAGTTATGCGTCAGCTCCAGCGTCGTCTCGCGGCTGAACACGAACCGCGCGCGTTCCCTGGGATCGGCTGGCACCGTCTCGCCATCGCGCAGGAAACCAAGGAAATAGAGCGAGAACGCCGCCTCCTCGAAATCCAGCTTCTGGAGCAGCGTCATGCCCAGCACGTCCTGATAGAAGGCGATGCTGGCGCTCGGGTCGCGGACACGCAGCATCGTCTGGTTGAGGGTAAAGCCCTCGGTCCCTTCGGGTCGGGTCATCGCAATTTCCTTCAACGGTCGGTTGGGGTGCCCGCCAGCCCGGCGATCGCGCGGGCCAGTTCGGCCTCGCGGAACGGCTTGGTCAGGCGCGGCAGGTCGGGTGCGAGGCCGTCGATATCGGCATAGCCCGATACGATCAGCACCGGCAGTCCGGGATGCCGATCCTCAATCGCTCGGGCCAGCCAAACGCCGGTCCGGCCGGGCATCAGATGATCGGTCACCACCAGGTCGAAGCGCCGCTGCGCCAGCATTTGTTCCGCCTCGGTCGCGCTGTCGGCCTCGACCGTTTCGTAGCCGAGGCTCTGGAGCATGTCGGCGGTCGTCATCCGCACCAGCGCCTCATCATCCACTACCAGCGCCCGGCCCCGGAACCCGGTCTCGCCGTCGACCTCGTCGTCGCTCGCCTCCGCCGGCCGCGCGACTTCGCCGCTGACCGGCAGCCACAGGTCGATTCGGGTGCCGAGGCCCGGCGCGCTGACGATCGCCATCGTGCCGCCCAGTTGCAGCGCCAGCCCATGGACCATCGACAGACCCAGCCCCGTCCCGCGCCCGATGCCCTTGGTCGAAAAGAACGGCTCGACCGCGCGCGCCGCCGTCTCCGCATCCATGCCCGTGCCGGTATCGATCACCGACAGCCGCACATACTGGCCCGGCTCCACCCCCGCCGACGCCGTCGCTGGCGGATCGGGCGCATCGGCGGCGATGGTCAGCGTGCCGCCATCGGGCATCGCGTCGCGCGCATTCACGCACAGGTTCAGGATCGCCATTTCCAGCTGGTTCGTATCGGCCAGCGCCGGGGGCAGATCGTCGGCAATAGCGCTCCGGACGCCGACCGGCGATCCGACGGTACTGGCAATCAGATCGGTCATCCCGCCGACCAGCGCCAGCAGATCGACCGGTCCCGACTGCAACGGTTGCCGCCGCGCGAACGCCAGCAGCCGATGGACCAGTGTCCGCGCCCGTTCCGCCGATTGCAGCGCACCGTCGACCAGCCGCGCCTCCCGCGGCGACAGGCTGCCGCGCCGCTGCAACAGGTCGAGGCTGCCGAGGATCGGGGTCAGCAGATTGTTGAAATCATGCGCGACACCACCGGTCAGCTGGCCCATCGCCTCCATCTTCTGCGCCTGGCGCAACGCGGCCTGCGCCTCGCCCAGCGCCGTTTCGGCCCGGCGGCGGTCGGTCACGTCGGTGACGAACTGGAACGCGCCGATCTGTTGGCCCGCGCCGTCGCGGACCGAATTGAACTTCATCTCGTACACGCGGCGCATATGGCCACGGGCCGGGTCTCCGAACTCGGCAGTCGCAGTATATTCCTCGCCGGCCAGGGCCGGGTCCCATGCCGCCCGCACCGCCGCCTGCTGATCGGGCAGGTCGGCGAGCAGATCGAGGATATTGTCGCCGACCTGCGGCCGCTGACCGAACAACGCCTCGAACGCATCGGCCCCGGCGCGATTGATCGCCATCCAGTGATAATCGAGATCGATGACGTTCACGATCGAATCGGTCGTCTCGACGATCGAGGCGAGCAGGTTGCGCTCGGCCGTCCGCTGATCGACGCGCAATTCCAGCGTGCGGTTGAACTGGCGCAGGTCGTTCAGCGCCGTGGTCAGCTCGGCCTGGCTGCGTTTCAGCGCCGCATCGGACAGCACCCGCGCCGTCGTCTCGTTGGTGAAGATGAACAGCCCGGCGATGTCGCCCTGCCGGTTGAGGATGCGCGAATAGGAAAAGCTCCACCACGTGTCCGCCGCACCCCGGTCGGTATCCAGCTTCCACGGCACATCGACATAGCGCGGGCTATTCCCGGCAAAGGCCGCGTCGATGATCGGCATCGCCTGTTCGAGGCCATCGGCCCAGACCCGGTCGAAGCGTTCGCCCATTGCCCAGTCGAGCCGTGGCCCCAGCAACGGGAAATAGGCGTCGTTGAAGAAGAACCAGAGTTCCGGTCCCCAGCACAGGATCATCGACTCGGGCGAATTGACGACCAGGCTCAGCGCACTGCACAGCCCGTCGGGCCATCGCTCCGGCGGCCCCAGCGGATGATCCGACCAGTCGCGGGCGCGGATCATCTCCGCCGCGCGACCGCCGCCGTTCAGGAACGGCGCGATCGTCATGCCGGCCCCAGCGCCAGCGCATCAGCCGTCGCGCGCGGAATTCGCACCAGCGACCCGTGCCGCGCGCCCGCCGGCATCGACAGCCGGGCGCTGACGTCGCGCCACCGCACGAAATCGCGCGTCGCCGCCGCACCCCATTTGCCGTCGCGATAGACGTCCCAGTAACACACCGTTTCACCATCGATCGCGGTCGTCATCGGTCCTTCGACCCAGGACGGGGTGAACGGCGTGCCCGGCTTCCCGAACGGCCCGGTCGGCGACGCGGCCGAGGCGACCTGCAGATATTTGCGCGGCGGGGTCAGCGTCTCGTCCTTGACAATTAGGTGCAGCCGGCCGCCCGGTGCGCGCGCAAACGTCCCGTCGATCACGCTGAACCCCGGATCGTACAGCACCGCCGGATCGCTGAACGACACGAAATCGCGCGTCGTCACATACCATAGCCGGTGGTTGTAACCGGACTCGGACGTCCCCGCCGTCTCCGCGAACCGCCCGGCAACCGTGCTCGACCAGAAGATCACGAAGCGTTTGCTGCGCGCGTCCCAGATCGCCTCGGGTGCCCAGCAATTGCGCGTGCCCGGCACGCCCGCCATCACCGGCAGCGCGCGCTGCGGCGACCAGTGGCGCAGGTCGCGGCTGGTGGCGTGACCGATCGTCACCCCGTCCCATGCGGTCGTCCACACCATGTGCCACGCGGCGTCGCGCCCGGCCCCGCGAAACACGAACGGATCGCGCATCAGCTTCGCCTCGCCGACCATCGGTGCCAGATAGCTTTGCCCGCCGCCCAGTTCGCGAAACGCGAACCCGTCGTCGCTGATCGCGAGCTTCAGGCCCGTCGCCTCGCCCTTGCCGGTGCCGAAATAGGCGAAGAGCAGCGGATCGTCCTTCCGCGCGGCCAACGCCCCCGACGCGATCGGCAGGGAAGCAAGCGCGCCGATCATCTTCCGCCGGTTCAATCGCATAGTGCGCGCACTCGTCCCTGTTTCATGCCAGACGGCACGATTGCCGCACTCGCCGGTCGACCGCAACCATCGGTGCGCCAATGTCACAGCAAGGTCGGTATTCGTACCCCGCACGGTTGACGCGCATCGTATCACGGGCAACGATCATCCGTCCGTCCGTTCGAAAGGCCACCCCTTGCCCGCCGTATCCCGTCTCGCGCTGGTCGCGCTGTTGCTCGCCTCGACGCCCGCTTTCGCCGATCCGATCCGCCAGACCAAGGGCGACTGGCAGGACAAGTTCCGCCAGCTTGAGGGGGAGGACTGGCCGACGCCGACCGATTATCGCAACGCATCGGGTGCGCCGGGCTATCGCTACTGGCAGCAAAAGGTCGATTACGACGTCAAGGTATCGCTGAACGAAGCGACGAAGGTCGTGACCGGCACCGAGACGATCCGCTATCGCAACAACTCGCCCGACGCGCTGCCCTACCTCTGGCTGCTGCTCGACCAGAACCAGTATAAGCGCAGCTCGATCGCGCAGATGTCGCAGACCGTGCCCGACGCGACGACGATCAGCATCGGTGACATCCGCCGCGCCGAAGCGATGCAGAAATGGGAAGGCGGCTTCACTATCGCGGGCGTCCGCGGGCCGGACGGACAGCCGCTCGCCCACCGCGTCACCGACACGCTGCTGCGCATCGAACTGCCGACCCCGGTCGCGGGCAATGGCGGGGAGGTCACGCTGTCGATCGACTGGTCGTTCCCGATGGCCGAGCAAAAGGTCGTCGACGGTCGCTCGGGCTATGAATGCTTCACCGGGGCCGGCGAGGACGGCAACTGCATCTTCGAAGGGGCGCAGTGGTTCCCGCGCCTCGCCGTCTATTCGGATTACGAAGGCTGGCATAACAAGGCGTTTCTCGACGCCGGCGAATTCACCCTCGAATTCGGCGATTACAAGGTCGCGTTGACCGTACCGTCCGATCACGTCGTCTCGGCGACCGGCGTGCTGCAGAACGCCGATCAGGTGCTGACCGCGACCCAGCGCCAGCGTCTGGAACAGGCGAAGTCCGCCGCCGCGCCGATGTACATCGTCACCCCCGACGAAGCCGCCGCCGCCGAACGCAACCGCGCCTCGGGCACCAAGACCTGGACCTTCGCCGCGCAGAACGTCCGCGACTTCGGCTGGGCATCGTCGCGCAAATTCGCATGGGACGCGATGAACGTGCGGCAGGATTTCGCCGCCAATCCCAACGTCATGGCAATGTCCTTCTACCCGAAGGAAGCACGTCCGCTATGGGATGCGTACTCGACCAAGGCGATCGCCCATACCATCGACGTCTATGGCAAGTTCGCCTTCCCCTACCCCTATCCGGTGGCGCAGTCGGTCAACGGGCCGGTCGGCGGCATGGAATATCCGATGATTACCTTCAACGGGCCGCGCCCGGTGAAGGACGCCAAGACCAGCCAGCTGACCTATACCGAACGCGCCAAGACCGGTCTGATCGGCGTGGTGATCCACGAAGTCGGCCACGACTGGTTCCCGATGATCGTCAACAGCGACGAACGCCAATGGACGTGGATGGACGAAGGGCTGAACACCTTCCTCCAGTTCCAGGCCGAAAAGCTGTGGGACAAGGACTTCCCGTCGCGCCGTGGCGAGCCGAAGGACATCGCCGAATATATGCTGTCGAACAATCAGGTCCCCCTGATGACGCAGTCGGATTCGGTGCTGCAATTCGGTGCCAACGGCTATGGCAAACCCGCCACCGCGCTCACCATCCTGCGCGAGACGGTGCTGGGCCGCGAGCTGTTCGATCGTGCCTTCCGCGAATATGCAACGCGCTGGCGCTTCAAGCGGCCGACACCCTATGACTTCTTCCGCACGATGGAGGAAAGCTCCGGCGTCGATCTCGACTGGTTCTGGCGCGGCTGGTTCTATTCGACCGACCATGTCGACATCGCGCTGGACAAGGTGGTCGAGGGCCGCATCGCCGGGCGCGATCTGGACGCCAATGCCCGCGAACGCCGCGCACTGCGCGATGCCGAGAACACCTCGCTGACCGTGCGCAACAATGCCGGGCAGCGCACCGTCACCGAACGCGATCCGTCGACCCGCGATTTCTACGACCAGCAGGACGACCTGGCCGTCAGCCCGCAGCAGCGCCGCGACCTTGCCGAAAAGCTCGACAAGCTGACGCCCGAGGAACGCGCCGCATTCGACGTGAAGGACAAATTCTACCGCTTCTCGTTCCGCAACCTCGGCGGGCTGGTCATGCCGATCCCGCTGAAACTGACCTTCAGCGACGGCAGCAACGCGATCGTCCGCATTCCTGCCGAAGTATGGCGCTACGATCCGAAGGCGGTGACGTGGCAATATGTTACGGCCAAGACGATCACCGGGGCGGAGGTCGATCCGCTACTCGAAATCGCCGATGCCGACCGGTCGAACAATGTCTATCGCGGTGCCATCCGCCCGGCGGTGCTGGAGATCGAGGATATCGAGGATCTGGCCAACCGCATGAAGGACTTCGACGTGCAGGTGAAACCCGGCTCGCTGCGTACCTATCCCGCGCCGGTGGCGAAATGAGGGGGGCGCTCGCGCTCCTCGCTGTCGTCGCGGTGATCGCCCCGGCACAGGCGCATCGCGGCCACGACTCGCTCAGTGTCGTGACGCTGGCCGATGGCACGGTCACCGTGTCGCACCGCTTCGAAGCGCACGACATCGAACCGGCGCTGGCAAAGATCGCGCCGAAGGCGCAGACCAGCCTCGACGATCCCGAAGCGATGGCGGCACTGCGCGCCTATATCCAGCGCCGCTTCGTCCTGATGATCGACGGAAAGCCGGTCCCGCTCACCTATGCCACCACCGACCTGTCGCACGCCGAAGTCCGCATCGACTATACCGGCCGCGCACCGCGCAAGCCGAAGTCGGTCGCAGTCCGCTCGAGCGTGTTGACCGACGTCTATCGCGGACAGGTCAATCAGGTGAACGTCCGGCAGGGTAACACGGTGAAATCGCTGACCCTGCGCGGCGCGGGCACGGGTAGTGTGACGCTGTAACCACCGCCCCCGTCACTCCCGCGAAGGCGGGAGTCCATACACGCTGACGTCGCCCCTCCTGCCCAAGCGGCAGCGTCCATGGATTCCCCGCCTGCGCGGGAATGACGATAGATCGGGCAGTACCGCGAAACCCGGCCGTACCCCCGCGCAGGCGGGGGCCCAGAGCCAGGCAGAACAACGGTTTCGTGTTCCCCCCCCCCCCCGCCAGCGCGGGGCTACGGGCAAAATGGCTCTCCCACAGCCCCCGCACACGCGGCAACGGCGAAGGGTTCGCGCAGGTCCTTACCCCTCGCATTCCACGCGCATCGCCCGCGCACTCGCCGCCGTCATCCCGCCGCGATGCATCGCGCACGCCCGCCCGTCGCCGCCGATCGCGACGCTGAACGGCAGCCCCGCCGTCTTCGCCAGCAAATCGCCACGCAGTTCGGTCAGTCGCTCCATGTCGGGCCGCCACAGTTGCTCGGCGGGCACCGCGCGCAGCATCGCGTCGGTCGCGCGCCCGCGATCGATCGGCACCACCAGCACGCGGTACGCCCCCGCACCGGCCGCGATCGCCGGCAACTGCCGCAGCTCGCCGTGGCACGGCGCGCACCAGGAGGCGACGAACAGCAGGATCGATCGCGGCGGATAGCGCGCCGGTTCGGCCGGGGCGGCTCCGGTCAGCAGCAGCGCGCCGGCGATCAAGGTCCGATATCGTCGCATTCGTCCATCCCGCCCATCGACGCTGTCACATTGGCGTGCTTTGTTGCCGGGGGACAAGGGGATGACGAATGATCGACGCGATTTTGCACGGGCTGATGGCAGTGGCACAGGCGACCGCGCCCGCCGCACCCGCCGCCCCGGCCAAACCGGCAACGCTGCAGGCACAGTTCGACGCCGCCAACGCCGCCTATGAAGCCCGCCGGTGCAGCGACGCGATCAAGCTGTACGACGCGATCGAGGCACGCACCGCCGGGTCGACGAACGCGCTGCTGGTCGGCGCGGTGAAGGTGCGCAAGGGCATCTGCGTCACCCGCAACGGCGATACGCAGGGCGGCGCGGCGCTCATCCGGCAGGGCCTGCCCGCGCTGACGAAGAACGGTGCCGAATTCACCGCCGACCTGCGCGACGCCCATCTGGCGCTCGGCACCGCCGCGTCCGATGCGTTCGACTATGACGCGGCGGCAGCGTCGTACCGCGACGCGCTGGCGCTCGCGACCGGCATCGACCGGGTCGCCCCGCTGCTCGCGCTGACGCGGACGCTCGCCTTCGACCGCGATGGCAAGGCGCTGGCCTATGCGCAGGAAGCGCGCGACCTGGCGACCAAAACGCCCGGCGTCGGCAAGGACGTGCTGGCGCTGATCCAGACGCGCTACGCCCGCGTCCTGCTGAACGAAGGCAAGAAGGCGGAAGCCTATACCGTCCTGAAGGATTCGCTGCGCAAGCAGGGCGGTCTCGACCAGCGGGTCAGTTCCTCCGAAGTCGCCACCCGCGCCGACCTCGCGCTCGCGGCGCTGCTCAACGGCGACCGGCAACAGGCGCAGGTCTACATGGCCTATACCGGTGCCGGCCGGATGAAGGACGACGCCTTCGCCGCCGCGATCGACATGAAATCCGCGCCATGCGGATCGGCGACCGGCCTCAAGCCCGACGATTTCGCGGTCGTCGAATTTTCGGTCAGCGACACCGGCACCGTCGAGGCGGTGAACCCGATCTATACCACCGGCGGGCGCGACGTCGCAGTGGCCTTTGCCCGTGCCGTGTCGGACTGGTCATGGTCGCCGACCGAATCGGTCAAGATTCCCGCCTTCTTCCGCAACGCGACCCGCATCGAACTGAAATGCTCGACCGCGGCCGACCGGCCATGGCTCGGTCAGCCATTGAGCGACGCGTTCGACGCCTGGGTCCGCACCCGGGGCCATCGGCAGGACTGGTCGGACGTCGCCCCGGCGCGCGCCTACCCGCTGGTCCGGGCAGAGGCGACCCGCGCCCGCGCCGCCGGTGACAAGGGTGCGCTGCTCGCCGCCGATGCGTGGATCGCCAATTCGTCGCTCCCGACCGAGGCGGAGCGCATGGCGGCCGCCACCGAAGCGGTCGCGCTGGCCCGGACGATGCAGGCCCCCGCGCCCGTCACCACCTTTCTCGCGCTGATCGAGATCGACGCCGATCGCAGCCAGTACGATCAGAGCGTGCGCAGGCGGACCGCGCTGCTGACCCGCCCGGAAATCAACGGCGACCCGCTGTCGGCCGCGACGATCCGGATGATGCTCGCCAACCGCTCCTACCCGCCCGCGCCGAAGGGCGAGGCCGAGCAACTGCTCGCCGCCGTCATCGCCTCGCCGCTACCGGAGAATCATCCGCTCAAGGTCGCGGCACTGCTGCGGCAGGCCGATCTGCTGGCGCAGCGTGGCGACGTGGCGCAGGCGCGAGCCGTATTCGATCGCACCGGGCTGACCAGCGACCAGTGCGCGCTGATCGCGCCCAGCCCGGTCGTGCAGCGCAGCGGCGCGATGAGCAGCCTCTACCCGACCGAAGCGGTGCAGATGGGATTCCAGGGCTGGGCGCAGGTCGAATTCGACATCGCCGCCGACGGCCGGACCATGACCCAGCGGACCATCGCCGCCTATCCGCCGTTCGTCTTCGGCGATGCCGCGCAGAAGATGGTCGGCGCGACCCGCTATCGCAGCAGCTTCCGCCCCGAAGGCAACACCGCCTGTTCGGCTAATATCCAGCGATTCCGCTTCCAGCTTCCCGGCTGAGCGGCAGGGTGACGGTGGCGATCAGCCCGCCGCCGTCCGCCTCCCCCAGCGTCAGGCCCCCGCCATAGAGCGCCGCCAGATCGCGGACGATGGCAAGGCCGAAGCCATGGCCGTCGCCGCGCTCGTCCAGCCGGACGCCGGGATCGGTCGCCCGCACCCGGTCGGCGGCGGCGATGCCGGGGCCGTCGTCACTGACGGTTAGCACCGCCATGCCCCGCTCGACCGCCGCCGACAGCCGCACGCGCGACCGGGCATGGCGCGCGGCGTTGTCGATCAGATTGCCGACCAGTTCGTCCAGATCGGCCGCATCGACCGCTACCGACAGGGCCGGCACATCCGTGCCTATGGTCAGCCCGCGATCCCGGTGCAGCGCCGCCACCACCGCCACCAACCCCTCGACCGCGGGTTGCAGCGCGGTCGCCGCCCGCCGGTCGACCGTCCCGCCGCGCGCGCGCGCCAGATGGTGCCGGATCGTCGCATCGATCCGCGCCACCTGACTTGCGCGCGCGTCATTGCCCAACTCGATCGCCAGCGTCGCCACCGGCGTCTTGAGCGCATGGGCAAGGTTCGCCGCCGACGCCCGCGCCGTCGCCAGCGCCGCTGCATTGTCGCGGACCAGCGCGTTCAGCTCGATCGCCAGCGGGCGCAATTCGTCGGGCTGATCCTCGGGCACATCCGCCGCCGCCCCGCCGCGCACCGCCGCCACCCGGTCGCGCAGCGCCCGCAGCGGTCGCAACCCCAGCCGCAACTGCACCAAGGTCGCCACCGCCAGCACGACCGCCACGATCGCCAGCGTCAGCAGCATCGGCAGCATCGCCCCGCGCAACGGCTGGTCGATCTGACGGCGCGGAACCGCCACTGCCACGCGCCCGCCATCGCCGGGCAGGTCGAGCATCAGCCCATGCACGCGCGTCGCATCGGGCAGGGTCAGGTCGAACGGCGCGCCGAATCCCGGCCCCCACCCCGGCGGCGGTCCGCGCTCCGGTCGGCCCGGCGGCCCGCGTGCCGGCACCGCATCCAGTATCGGCAGACCTACGCCGACCGTGCCGCCCGGCGTATCGATCCGCCACACCGCATCCGCGCCGATCGCCGTCGCCAGTCCCGACCGGTCGAGCAGCGCCCGGTCGATCGTCCCGTCCTCGCGCACCACCGCGCGCAACAACCGCAACCGGTCGCCCAGCCGCGCGTCGATATTGCGCGTCACGAAATGGTCGAGCACCCCGCCGATCGCGAACCCCGCCACCGGCAGCGCGACCAGCGTCGTCGCCACCGACAGCGCCAGCATCCGGCCATGGATCGAACGGGGGATCGACCGGGCCAGCCTCACGCCGCGCCCGCCGTCAGCCGGTATCCCCGCCCGCGCACCGTCTCGATCAGCGACGCGCCGATCTTCTTGCGCAGTCGCCCGATAATGACTTCGAGGCTGTTCGAATCGACATCGGCATCGCCCTCATAGACCCGTTCCATCAAATCCAGCCGTTCGATCACCGCTTCCTTCGCCAGCATCAACGCGGCCAGCACCCGATATTCGAGCGCGGTCAGCTTGATCGGCAGCCCGTCGAGCTCGAACACCCCGGTCTGCGTCTCATAGGCCAGCGGACCGCAGGTCACCCGCGTCGCGCCATGCCCCGCCGCCCGCCGCACCAGCGCGCGCAGCCGCATCATCAATTCCTCGACCCGGAATGGCTTGGTCAGGAAGTCATCGGCCCCCGCCTTGAACCCGGCGACCTTGTCCGACCATCCGTCGCGCGCGGTCAGGATCAGCACCGGCAGGTCGCGGCCACCCTCGCGCCACCCCTTCAGCACCGCCGTCCCCTCACGATCGGGCAGCCCCAGATCGAGCACCGCCACGTCATAGCGTTCGGTATCGCCCAGATGCTGCGCGTCGATCCCGCTCGCCACCAGATCGACCGCGATATGCTCCGCGCGCAGCGCCCGCGCGATGGCAGGCCCCAGATCGGGATCGTCCTCGACAAGCAGGATACGCATGATCGTTCACTCTCCTTCCCGGCGACACCCGTTCCCGCTGCGCCGGGGCTGGACGACGTCGACGACCCGTATCGAAGCAGTTGGCGCGAAAATCCTTCGACAGGCCCGACGGCACCGGCACGAACCGTACCGCCCATGCCGACCGCGCTTAAACCGAAACTGAACCGCGGGGTTCAGCGTGGCGAGGGGGCGAATCGCTAGAACGGCTTCATCGAACAACGAATGGAGCGAAACACATGGCGAAATTTTCTCTCGGCGGTCCGGGCAAGCTGGGTCTGGGCGTGGCGATCGGCCTCGCCATCGGCGCGGCGGGCGGGGCGAGCGCGGTGTCGCTGACCCGCCCGGCGGTCGAAATGGCCCCGACCATCGCCACCCCGGTCGCAAAGCTCGCCGGCGGTAACGGCGTGGTCACGGTCAAGGGCCGCGTCGCCGAAGTCTTCGGCGACCGCTTCGTGGTACAGGACGGCACCGGGCGGACGATGGTCGACGCCGGGCGCGACGCCTCGGTGACGAAGGGCGCGCCGGTGCAGGTGCAGGGCCGCTACGACAACGGTCAGCTCCGCGCCTCCTATCTGGTCGACGCGAATGGCAAGGTCAATCCGGTCGGCCCACCCCCGCCGCGTCCCGGCCACGGCCCGAAGCACGGGCCCGAGGGCGCACGCGGTCCCGGTGGTCCGGGTGGTCCCGGCGGACCGGGCGCTCCCTGTGCCCCCGGCGCAATGCCCCCGCCCCCGCCCGCCGACGGCGCAGCCCCGCCGCCGCCCCCGGCCAACGGCCAGCTCCCACCGCCCCCGGCGGCAGGCACGGCACCGACAGCAACGCCGCCGCTGCCCAACGCAACGGTCCGCCCGACCCGCTAACCCCGGTGCCCTGACCAGCTCCGGCCCCCGCCGCAAACCCCAAGCGTACCCCTGCGCAGGCGGGGGTACAGGGTCCCGGGCACAGGCGGTGGTAATGCCTGGCTCTGGCCCCCCGCCTGCGCGGGGGGCGCGCCTGCTTCAACGACTGCTCTAATCCCGGATATTCCGCCGGAACGTCTCCGGCAGGAACAGCACGCCCAGCACCAGCGTCACCACCGCCAGCACCACCGGATACCAGAGGCCGTAATAGATATCCCCCGTCGCCGCGACCATCGCGAAGGCCGTGGTCGGCAGGAACCCGCCGAACCAGCCATTGCCGATATGATAGGGCAGCGACATCGACGTATAGCGGATGCGGCTGGGGAACAGTTCGACCAGCAACGCCGCGATCGGGCCATAGACCATGGTCACCAGCAGCACCATGAACCACAGGATCAGGATCACCAGCGGCTTGTCGATCGCCGCCGGATCGGCCTTTGCCGGATAGCCGGCCTCCGCCAGCGCCGCTGCGACCTCGCCCTGATAAGCGGTGATCGCCGCCGCCCGCGCCGGCCCGGTCACCTCCGCCGGATTGGGGGCGACCAGCATCCGGTTGCCTACTGCCACGCTGGCGATCGTGCCCGCCGGTGCCTCGACATTGGTGTAGCTGATGCCGTTCTTCGCCAGATAGGATTTGGCGATATCGCAGCTTTTCGCGTCGAACTTGTTGCGGCCGATCGGATCGAACTGCACCGAACAATCATCGTCATGCGCGGTGACGCGCACCGGCGACGCCGCCTGCGCCGCCGCCAGTGCCGGATTGGCGGCGTTGGTCAGCGCCCCGAACAGCGGGAAATAGGTCAGCGCCGCCAGCGCGCAGCCCGCCATGATGATCCATTTCCGCCCGATCTTGTCCGACAGCCAGCCGAAGAACACGAAGAACGGTGTCCCCAGCGCCAGCGAGATCGCCAGCAGCACGTTCACCGTCGCGCCGTCGACCTTCATCATCTTTTCGAGGAAGAACAGGACATAGAATTGCCCGGTGTACCACACCACCGCCTGCCCCATCGCCGCGCCGAACAGCGCGATCAGCACCAGCTTCAGGTTCGGCCAGCGCAGGAACGCCTCGGTCAGCGGGGCCTTCGACGTCTTGCCCTCTTCCTTCATCTTCAGGAACACCGGGCTTTCCGACAATTGCAACCGGATCCACATCGATACGGCCAGCAGCAGGATCGACACGAGGAACGGCAACCGCCACCCGAACCCGCCGAACGTCTCCTCGCCCAGCAATGTCCGGAACCCGATCACGACCAGCAGCGCCGCGAACAGCCCCATCGTCGCCGTCGTCTGGATAAAGCTGGTGTAGAGCCCCCGCTTCCCGTCGGGCGCGTGCTCCGCGACATAGGTCGCCGCGCCGCCATATTCGCCGCCCAGCGCCAACCCCTGAAGGATGCGCAGCGCGACGAGGATCACCGGTGCCGCGACACCGATACTGGCATAGGAGGGCAGCAGGCCGACCGCGAAGGTCGACAGGCCCATGATCCCCATCGTCACCAGAAACGTGTTCTTGCGCCCGACCAGATCGCCGATCCGCCCGAACACCAGCGCCCCGAACGGCCGCACCGCGAAACCGGCGGCAAAGGCGCCGAGCGCAAGAATGAACCCCGTCGTCTCGTTCACGCCCGAGAAGAACTGTTTGGAGATGTACGTCGCCAGCAACCCGTACAGGTAGAAATCATACCATTCGAACACGGTGCCCAGCGACGACGCGGCGATCACCAGCTTCTCGTTCTGGCCCTTGGGGGTCGCCCCGGCCGTCCTTGTTCCCGCCATGGCGGCATCCTCTCTTTTGCCCGACCGTTGTCCGATCCACGCGTTTCACTCCCCTCCCTGACAAAGGAGGGGCTGGGGGTGGGTAGGCCCGTTGTAGCGCGCCCACCCCTCCCTCGCGGGCCCACCCGCCCCCGCCCCTCCCTTATCCAAGGAGGGGAGTAAGGAGGAAACCAACCCGGTGCCGGGGCGCGATCGTTCGCCGCATCTCCCTGCCGCGCCAGTGTCATCTGCACGGGCCATGGCGGCCAGTACGACCTTGGTCGTAGCGGTATACGGGTTGACGCCCGCCCCCTCGACCACGGATCAAGGGCATAGGAGAGAGACATGACCCAGACGATTCACCCCGCCCCGCACGACGATGCCGCGCGCGTGGACGCGACCGAGTACGAAGCGCGCTACGCCGCGTCGGTCGCCGATCCCGAAAGCTATTGGCGCGAGGGCGGCACCTGCATCGACTGGTCGCGGCCCTATACCGAGGTCAAAGACACCTCGTTCGACGAAGCCGATTTCCGCATCCGCTGGTTCGCCGATGGTCAGACCAACGTCTCGGTCAACTGCCTCGACCGCCACCTGGAGAAGCGCGGCGATCAGACCGCGATCATCTGGGAAGGCGACGAACCGGGCGAGACCCGCAACGTCACCTACCGCGAACTCCACCAACAGGTCTGCTGCTTCGCCAATGTGCTAAAGGCCAGGGGCGTGAAGAAGGGCGACCGCGTCACCCTGTATCTGCCGATGATGGCCGAAGCGGCGGCGGCGATGCTCGCCTGCACCCGCATCGGCGCGATCCATTCGATCGTGTTCGGCGGTTTCAGCCCCGACAGCCTCGCCAACCGCATCGTCGATTGCGACAGCAAGCTGGTCATCACCGCCGACGAAGGCTGTCGCGGCGGCAAGCGCATCCCGCTGAAGGCCAATGTCGACAAGGCACTGGCCAACGCCCCCGGCGTCGAGACCGTCATCGTCATTCGCCGCAGCGGTGCCGACGTACCGATGGTCGAGGGCCGCGATGTCTGGCTACACGACCTCCTCGCCGACGCCTCGTCCGACTGCCCGGCCGAACCGATGGACGCCGAAGACCCGCTGTTCATCCTTTATACCAGCGGCTCGACCGGCAAGCCCAAGGGCGTGCTGCACACCACCGGCGGCTATCTGGTCTGGGCGCACACGACCTTTCGCGACGTGTTCGACTATCGCGACGGCGAGGTGTTCTGGTGCACCGCCGATATTGGCTGGGTCACCGGGCACAGCTATGTCGTCTATGGCCCGCTATCGAACGGCGCGACCACCGTCATGTTCGACGGCGTGCCCAACTATCCCGACCATGGCCGCTTCTGGGAAACGATCGACCGGCTGGGCGTCAACATCTTCTACACCGCCCCCACCGCGATCCGCGCGCTGATGCGCGAGGGCGACAGCTGGGTCACCAAATCCAGCCGCCAGTCGCTGCGCCTGCTCGGCAGCGTCGGCGAACCGATCAATCCGGAGGCATGGGACTGGTATCACCGCGTCGTCGGCGACCGCCGCTGCCCGATCGTCGATACCTGGTGGCAGACCGAGACCGGCGGCATCCTCATCTCGCCGCTCCCCTACGCCACCGACCTGAAACCCGGCAGCGCGACCAAACCGCTGCCCGGCGTGCAGCCGGTGATCGTCGATGCCGAGGGCAAGGTGCTCGACGGTGCAGCGCAAGGCAATCTGTGCATCGCCGATAGCTGGCCCGGACAGATGCGGACGGTGTGGGGCGATCACGACCGCTTCTTCCAGACCTATTTCACCACCTATCCCGGCAAATACTTCACCGGCGACGGCGTGCGCCGCGATGACGACGGCTATTACTGGATCACCGGCCGGGTCGACGACGTCATCAACGTCAGCGGCCACCGCATGGGCACCGCCGAAGTCGAAAGCGCGCTGGTCGCCCACCCCAAGGTCGCCGAAGCCGCCGTCGTAGGCATGCCCCATGATATCAAGGGGCAGGGCATCTACGCCTATGTGACCCTGAACGCCGGCGAGGAACCCTCCGACGAGCTGCGCGCCGAACTGCGGAGCTGGGTCCGGCAGGAAATCGGTCCCGTCGCCACCCCCGATGCATTGCAATTCGCGCCCGGCCTGCCGAAAACCCGCTCGGGCAAGATCATGCGCCGCATCCTGCGCAAGATCGCCGAGAACGACACGTCGAACCTCGGCGACACCTCGACGCTCGCCGATCCGAGCGTGGTCGACACGCTGGTCAGCGAACGCATTCGCCCGGCGTGAGCATTTAGCAGCGAGCATCGCCCTCACCCTTCCCACCGGCTCACGCCGGCGGGCCCCTTCCCTCTCCCGGCGGGAGAGGGAGGGAGCGGCGAAGTCGCGGAAGGGTGAGGGTGACGGCACGACGACCGGAAAGGATGCAATGACGACCATCCTCATCGCCGACGACCACCCGCTGTTCCGGCAAGCCCTGACCCTTGCCGTCACCCAGGTCCGCCCGCAAGCCCGCATCCTCGAAGCCGGCTCGCTCGACCGCGCGGTACAGGCGGTCCGCGAAGCAACCGACCTCGTCCTCATCCTGCTCGACCTCAACATGCCCGGCGCGGTCGGCTATAGCGGCGTGGCGCTGCTCCATGCCGAGGCACCCGACGTCCCCATCCTCGTCATCTCCGGCGCGGACCGCGCCGCCGCCTATGCGCAGGTCGCCCGCTTCGGCGCGGTCGGCTTCGTCGGCAAGGACGCCCCGCTCGACCATATCGAGTCCGCCATCGCCGCCGCCCTGTCCAGCGAGCGCATGACCCCCGACACCGCGCCCGAGGACGACATCGCCGCCCGCGTCGCCGCCCTCACCCCCACCCAGCTGCGCGTCCTGCTCGGCGTCCTCGCCGGCCGCCTCAACAAACAGATCGCCCACGACCTCGGCATCGCCGAAGCCACGGTCAAGGTCCACATGACCGCCGTCCTGCGCAAGCTCGACGTCGGCAACCGCACGCAGGCGGCAGTTGCGGCGCGCGCGCTGGGGCTGGAGGTCGCGGGGTAGGGTTGGTGGACGGGTTCTCGAAGACGATGGTGAAACGGGAATTTTTGAACGTTCTCGAAAGACAGTTTTGAGAACGGCGCCCATTGTTACCGTGCAACGGCTGTTTGCATCATGTGGAGGGGACCTGATCCTTCTCCAGCCAATCGGTCTTCGGGATTGCGCAACGGACAGTCATTAACGGACAGGCAGCCACAACCGATACACGTTTCGAGTTGATCCCTGAGCTGCGTTAATAGAGCGATGCGTCCGTCCAGATCCGATCGCCAATCATCCGCGAGGGCGACCCAGCCTTTTTTGCAGGAAGGCATAGCAAGAAGCCGCGCCTTTATTTCCGACAGAGGTATGCCGACCGTTTGCGCTACCTTGATGATGGCAATGCGACGCAGCGTTGCGCGGTGATAGCGACGTTGATTGCCTGCCGTTCGCCAGCCCTCGATCAAACCTTGCCGTTCCCAGAAATGCACGGCGGACACAGATACGCCACTACGGCGGGCTAGTTCCCCAACGGTAAGAATGCTCGACGGCGCTGCTATACGCATCTGATTCATCTGTTGACCTCAACCATGGTTGAGGTTTTATGGACGTCGGCAGACACCAGCACAACTGGAGATGCCGTGCTTCCCGACACCACCAAAACCCACGTCGCGCGAAATGCGGATGGATGGTTCGATCTCGTCTCGGAAGGTCGGCGAGCCATCCTGACATTACTGTTATTGGGCTGCTGGGTCGTTGCGGTGGACTCGCTTGTGGTCGCCACTATTTTGCCGAGCGTTGGAGCCTCGCTCGGTGGCTTTGCGTGGTTCGGCGCGGCATCGGCGATATTTCTGACGGGGCTTGTCGTTGCCGCGGCCTCATCGAGTTGGCTGGCTGATCGCGTCGGGTTGAGAACCGCCATGCTCTTGGCGGGGCTTGGTTTTGCGGCCGGATGCGGGATCAGCGCTGCGGGCGACCGGATGGCGTGGTTCGTCGCCGGACGCGCCGTCCAACGCTGTGCTGCCGGATGGGTAAGCGGTTTGATCTATATATCCGTTGCGACATACTTCCCCGGCCGTCACCTGCCGCGCGTCCTAGGTCTTTGCTCGACCGTCTGGGCTATCGCCTCATTAGCAGGGCCACTGCTGGGTGGGCTGTTTGCCGATTCAGGATTGTGGCGCGGCGTGTTCTGGCTGTTTGCCGGGCAAGGTGGCGTATTCGCTATAGTCAGCTACCTCCTGCTACCGGAATCCGATGGGCGGCGCGGGCGACCCAACCATGGCGGTTTTCCGGGCCGGTCCCTGGCGCTGCTTGCAGCGAGTATCGGCGCACTTTCTATTGCAAGCGCGATCATCGAACGGCCCAGCGCGATTTCGCTGGCAGTTGTCGGAGCGGCGCTCCTCGTTGCCACTGTCCGCATCGACCGCCGGCAGTCCGGAGGGGTGATCCCTAGACAGGCGGTCGACCCGGTGTTCCCTTTGGGATCGACCTACTTGGTATATTTCTTCGCCATGGCTGCCGGCACGGCGTTCGCGCTCTATGTGCCGATGCTACTCCAGCAGCACTTCGGCCTCAGTTCCCTCGAAGCCGGCTACATCGTCGCGATCGAGGCACTGACGTGGACCGTCGCCGCGTTGGCGTTTGCCGGCATCCGCGAACGGTAGCAAACTTGGTTGATCGTAATCGGTCCGTCGATGATCCTCGCGGGCACGATACTTAATATGATTTCGCTGCACCGTGGCGGCCTGACGTCGATCGCATTGGGTGGAGCCGCTCTCGGCGCAGGGTGCGGGCTGTGCTTCCCTTTCATTGGACAACGCATAATCGGCGCGTTTGACGATGCCGATCGTCGACGCGGATCGTCTGCGATCAGCGCAGCGCGCAACGCCGGTGGAGCATTTGGTGCCGCGATAGCCGGGATCGCCGCCAACATCGCTGGTTCTGGCAACGGCATGACCGACACGCATGTGGTGGTCGTCATCAGCGGGGCGCTCGGAAGCAGTATCCCACTTGCCATCGGCGCACTTTTCTTCGCTTGTCGCACAGCCCTTTATCGTCCCGAGCGGGTTTTCAAGTGTCCGTGACCGACCCACGCTCGGCAGGTGCGGGTTCCTCTCCTCTTCTTTACCTCTCCAACACGTAGGCGGTCTTGCACAATCCCGGTTCGCCGTTCCCGATTGGGAACGGCAGCAAGACAGGCGGAGCTTTCCATTGGGACGAATTTCGAAAAAAGCTGCAACTATGGCCCACCCGCGCCAACGAGGCACGGGCGGGCTTACCAGTTATTGTTCGGGGAAACTGGCGCGGCGCTGAACCTCGCGAAGAATTTCGACAGCCCTTGCCGCCATCGGTTCCGGGACGAACACGTTGTCGTGATAATAGGCCGCAACCATGTTGCAGGGGATGCCTTCATCCGCGAGGGCGGTCGCAACGCCAGCAGTTAGGCCCACACCATCAAGCGCCGAGAACACCTCCAATACGATCCACGACATTGGCATAGATAGGTCGAAACTATGCAATGTCGCATCGTCTTCGGCGAGTACCAACGCAGTGCCTTCCTCCTCCCGGAAGGTAGCTAGGCTCCGGTCTGACAGAGCGGTCAGAACTGCCTTGTCATTGGTCGTACAGAAGAAATATCTGCCGTTTTTAAGCGCCGGTTTCATACCTGCGAGCATAGCTTGCCGCTCGCGCACAAGATCGTGTGTCATCTATCACCCTGAACATTTGAATTAGCCGAGACTGACCCAGCCTGACGGATCAGGCTGGGCGGCTTATTTGATGATCGTTGGCGCGGCGATAGGTCACGGCGCTCATATATCTACACCGATGATCGGCCGCCACCCCGGTTCGCTGTTCCCGATTGGGAAGCTGCGGCGAGAATCCGGCCGCACCAATCGCGTCGACAGACGCCTGCGAGTGTCGTTTTCCCGAAATCTGTTCCCGATTCAAAATTCCCGAAACCACCATGCCACCATGCCACCATGGCGAAACGGGAACGACGGGAACCGCAAGAGTACCGATTTACGTCGCCATGCACCGCTGCGCAGATGGCGACCGTCACCCATCCTCCCGTCCCTTTCCTACAGCCGCATCCTCTGCCACCCTCACATCCGGCTCTTTCTCTCCGCTGCAACCCATCGCGCGCCACGCCACCAAAGCGCGACACGGTGCAAAGCGTGGCGAGTGTGACGTTCGTGACCTTTGGCGGTTTTCCGTGGGGTTTCAGGCCCCGCCGCAGGCAAAGCCCGCGTCGTCGGACGGCGCTTTTCGCGCCGCCGGCCGGCCGCGCCTAGTTCGGCTCGGCCTAGCTTCGCTACGCCTTGCCCGGCGCGGCCAGCCACGCGTCGAACGCCTCCCCTGACAACGGCTTCAGCAGCACCGCCACCCCCGCCGCCCAGGCCTGCTCGGCCAGCGTCCGGCTGGCATCGGCCGTCACCAGCGCCGCCCGCAATCCCGGCACCTCCGCCCGCAACATCGCGATCAGCGCCAGCCCGTCGACCGCCCCGCCCAGATCATGGTCGACGAACGCCACCGCCACACCCTCCGCTTGCGCCAGCGCCTCCTCGACCGTAACCGCCACCCGCACGCCATGCCCCCGGCTGGTGGCCAGCGCCGCCATCCCCCGCCGCACCCCGGCATCGTCGTCGACGATCAGGCATTCGATCGGCCGCACCGCCTGCGCCACCGCCCGCACCGGCGCGGTTGCCACCGCACCCGCCGCCATCGGCAGCGTCACCGCAAAGCGGCTCCCCCGCCCCATCCGGCTGTCGAGCGTCACCGCCGCCCCCAGCAACGCCGCGGTCCGCGCGACGATGGCAAGGCCCAGCCCCAGCCCGGCATCCTCGGCATTGGCCAGCCGCTCGAACTCGCGGAACACGCGCGCCCGGTCGCTCTGCGCGATCCCCGGTCCGCTATCGACGACCTCGATCCGCACCATGTCACCACGCCGCCGCACCCCGATCACCACGCCGCCCCGCGCCGTATAGCGCACCGCATTGCCCAGCAGATTCTGTACGATCGAACGCAGCAGCACCGGGTCGGTCTCGACCACCGCATCGCCCGGCCCCAGCCGCAGCGTCAGCCCCTTGGCCCCGGCCTGATCGACAAAGCCGTCGACCAGCTCGCCCAGCAACCCGTGCACCGCAAACCGCGTCGGCACCGGCACGATCCCGCCGGCATCCAGCTTCGATATGTCGAGCAGCGCGCGCAGCAACTGGTCCGCCGCCGCGATCGACTGGTCGATCCGCTCGACCAGCGGCCTCGCCCGATCGTCCGCGCCGCGCGCCAGCGCCGCGGTGAACAGCCGCGCGGCATGGAGCGGCTGCAACAGGTCGTGGCTGGCGGCGGCGAGGAACCGCGTCTTGTCGGCGGTCGCCCGCGCCAGCGCCGCGTTGGCATGGGTCAGCGCCCGTGTCCGCTCCGCGACCCGCGCTTCCAGCTCGGCCCGCGCCGTCTCCACCGCGCGCAGTGCCTGCGCCTCGGCGGTGATGTCCGAAAAGCACATGACATAGCCGCCGCCCGGCATCGGCCCGCCGATGGTCTTGAGCACCCGGCCGTCGTCGCGCACCCGTTCGAAACTGTGCCGCGTGCCGCGCCGCATATGCGCCAGCCGCCGGGCGACATGGTCGTCGACCTCGCCGGGGCCACAGTCGCCGCGCACGGCATTGAACGCGATCGCATCGGCGATCGGCGCACCGATCCGGATCATGCCCGGCGGAAAACCGAACAGGTCGAGATAGCGCTGATTCCACGCGACGAGGTTCAGTTCGGCATCGACCACGCTGACGCCCGGATCGATATGTTCCAGCGTCGCCGCCAGCAGCCGCTTGGAGAATTGCAGGCTCTGCCCGCTTTCATCCAGCATCCGCGCGACGTCTTCGGCCCGCAACGCCGCGCCCGACAGCGCCGATGCGATCAGCCGCCGCGACGACGACACCCCGACCACCTGCGCCACCAGCCGTTCGGCACGGCGCGCGGCGCGGGCGTCGACATGGCTGCCCTCGCCCAGTTCGGCCACCGCCCGCTCCTCGCCCACGAAGCGCGCGACCAGCCGGGTCAGTTCACCCAGATCGCGTACCGGCGGCACCCGCTCGTCACGGGCGAAGGGCAGGCGCGGTGCCCGCGACAACGCGACGATGGCATGGACGATCACGTTCGCCGCCAGCGTCGCCACCGCCGCCGCCGACAGCGGCCCCAGTCCCGGCACCCCCGACACCGGCAACGGCGCGCCGGTCAGCGTCGGGAAGAACAGCAGGACCGTCCAACCGATCAGCCCGGTCGTCAGCCCCGCCTTCGCCGCCAGCGGATCGCGACCGCCGCGCGCGATCGCCAGCAGCAGCGCCGGCGCGAACTGCGCCATCGCCGCGAACGCGACCAGCCCGATCGCGGCCAGCCCGCGGGTCAGCGGGATCAGCAGCGCACAGGCGGTCGCCACGCCGATGATCCCGGCGATCACCCCCCGCCGCACCCATGCCAAGTTCCGCCCGAGATGCTCGGCGGCGGCAAGGCGCGGGCTGCGCAGCAGCAGCGGCGCGATCAGGTCGTTCGACACCATCGTTGCCAGCGCCACCGTCTCGACCACGACCATCGCCGTCGCCGCCGAAAACCCGCCCAGAAAACCGAGCAGCGCCACCGCCGGCACCTCCGCCGCCAGCGGCATCGCGATGACCAGCAGATCGGGGCGCGCCATCCCGCCCTGCACCAGCGCCGCCAGCGTGATCGGCAGCACCAGCAACGCGGTCAGCATCAAATAGGCGGCGAACGGCCAGCGCGCCCGCCAAGGATCGACCGGTTCGGTCGCGGCGACCACCGTCACCTGGAACTGGCGCGGCAGACACAGCATCGCCGCCGCGGCCAGCAGCGTCGCGACGACGAAATCGGCGACGTCGGGCGCGCGTGCGAACCCCGCCGACAGCCGTGCCAGTCCCGCGCTCCGCACCTCGGGTGCCGCCTTCGCGACCAGCAGCACCGCGAACAATGCCACCCCGGCGAACGCCGCCAGCTTGACCACCGATTCGATCGCGACCGCCGCCAGCAGCCCCGATTCGGCGCGCGGCTCGGCATCGCCGCGTGGTCCGAACGCGATGGCGAAGCCCGCCAGCACGAGTGCGGTGACGACGACCGGCCGCGTGACGTCCGCCATTCCCGCCAGCGCGGCATAGCTGGTCGCGACCGACCGCAATTGCAGCGCGACATAGGGAATGGTGCCGGTCAGCGCGATCAGCGTGACCAGCGCCGCCACCCCCCGGCTGCGCGAGAAGCGCGATCCGATGAAGTCGGCGATCGACGTCGCGCCATCGGCCTGCACCGCGCCGACCATCCGCACCAGCAACCGCCCGCCCACCACAAAGATCAGGATCGGCCCCAGATAGATCGGCAGATACGCCCAGCCATCGGCGACGGCGCTGCCGACCGCGCCATTGAACGTCCAGCTGCTGCAATAGACCGCCAGCCCCAGCGTATAGACCAACCGCCGGTCGCGCGGCGTCCATCCGCGCCGGCGCGCGGCCCATGCCACCGCGAACAGCGATGCGGCATATCCGATCGCGACCGCGAACAGCAGCAATCCGTTCATGCCGACCCTCCCGCCTGGCGTCCTACGCGTAGAGGCCGGTCCGGCAAAGCCGGATCGGAACGGCACCGGCCCACTGCCCCACCCGCTGTCAGTGAAAATCGCGCGACTTGGGCACCAGCCGCACGTCGCGCGGATGGCGCGAGGCGACCGGGCGGACCGCTTCGTCGCCACGCGACGACGGCACCGGCGGCGGTGTCTCGCCCAGCATGTCGAGCAGGTCGCTGCGGTCATGGACCCGCGAACCCATCAGGTGGACGATGCCTTCGCGGGTACGCTGCACCTCACCCTCGACCAGCATCAGCCGCGCACCCATCACCTCGCGCCGATACGCCTCGAACAGCCGCGCCCACAGCACGACATTGGTGATGCCGCCCTCGTCCTCCAGCGTGACGAAGATCGCATTGCCCTTGCCCGGTCGTTGCCGAACGAGAACGAGGCCCGCGGCGGTGACCTTCGCCCCCGCCTTCGCCGCCATGATATCGGCGCAGCTGGTTACCCCCATCCGCTGCAACGGCACGCGCAGGAACTGCATCGGATGCCCTTGCAGCGACAGGCGGAGCGTCTGGTAATCGGTCACGACATGCTCGACCGCGGGCATCGCGGGCAGCGTCATGTCGGGCTCCGTGCCCAGTTCGGCGGCGCGGGCGTGCGCGAACAGCGGCAGTTCGGCATCGGGCGTGCGCCGCACCTCCCACAATGCCTCGCGCCGGTCGAACCCGATCGACCGGAACGCATCGGCATCGGCCAGCAGTCGCAGCGCGCGCTGCGGCAACCGCGCCCGCCGCGCCAGTTCCTCGACGCTGGCAAAGGGCCGCGTCTCGGCGATCGCCTCGGCCCAGCGTTCGCGAAACCCGTCCATCTGCCGAAACCCCAGCCGGAGGGCGAGCGATGCTCCCTCCAGCTTGTTGTCCCAGTCGCTGACATTCACATCGATGCCGCGCACCTCGACCGCATGGTCGCGCGCGTCGCGGACGATCTGTGCCGGGGCATAGAACCCCATCGGCTGCGAATTGAGCAGCGCACACGCGAACACCGCCGGGTGATGGCATTTGATCCACGACGACACATAGACCAGCCGCGCGAACGACAGCGCATGGCTTTCGGGAAAGCCATAGCTGCCGAACCCCTCGATCTGGCGGAAACAGCGTTCGGCGAAATCGGGTTCGTACCCGCGCCGGGTCATGCCCTGGATCAGCTTGTCGCGCAGCCGGTCGATCGTGCCCGGATTGCGAAAGGTCGCCATCGCGCGGCGCAGCGCATTCGCCTCGTTCGGGGTGAATTCGGCAGCGGTGATCGCCAGCTTCATCACCTGTTCCTGGAACAGCGGCACGCCATAGGTATTGCCGAGCAGGTCTTTCAACTCATTCGGATTGTGCGGGGGTTTGGGCGACGGATAGGTCACCGCTTCCACCCCCGACCGCCGCCGCAGATAGGGATGGACCATGTCCCCCTCGATCGGCCCCGGTCGCACGATCGCGACCTGTACCGACAGGTCGTAGAGACTGATCGGCTTCAACCGCGGCAGCATGTTCATCTGCGCGCGACTCTCGACCTGGAACACGCCCACGCTGTCGCCCCGGTGCAGCATGGCATAAACGTCCTCGTCATCGGCCTTCAGGTCGACGGTCAGGTCGTGGTCGCCGAGCCCATGCTGCCGCAGCAGGTCGAACGCCTTGCGGATGCAGGTCAGCATGCCCAGCGCCAGCACATCGACCTTCATCAGCCCCAGCGCGTCGATATCGTCCTTGTCCCATTCGATGAAGGTCCGCCCCTTCATCGCGCCGTTGTGGATCGGCACCATTTCGTCGAGCCGGCCCTGCGTCAGCACGAACCCGCCGACATGCTGCGACAGGTGCCGGGGAAATTCGAGGATCTGGTCGACCAGCCAGCGCAGTTGCGCGATGTCGGGATTGTCGATGTCGAACCCGGCACTGGTATAGCGCCGTGCCTCCATCTGCCCGGCGAAACTGCCCCATACGGTACTGCCCAGCCGCTGCGTCACGTCGCGGGTCAGGCCCAGCACCTTGCCGACCTCCCCCACCGCGCTTCTCGGCCGGTAATGGATGACGGTCGCGGCGATGCCGGCCCGCTCGCGGCCATAGCGGCGGTAGATATACTGGATCACCTCCTCGCGCCGTTCATGTTCGAAATCGACGTCGATGTCGGGCGGTTCGTCGCGCTCCTCGGACACGAAGCGCGAGAAGAGCAGATCGTGCTCGCTCGGATCGACCGAGGTCACGCCCAGCAGGAAGCACACGATCGAATTGGCCGCCGATCCGCGCCCCTGACATAATATCGGCGGGTCGCAGCTGCGCGCGAACCGGACGAGGTCGTGGACGGTCAGGAAATAATGGGCATATTGCTGCTGACGGATCAGCGCGAATTCCTCGTCCAGCCGCCGCCGCACGCCATCGGGCAGATCGGGACCGTACCGTTCGTGCGCGGCGGTCGTCGCCAGATGCTCCAGCCAGTCCTGTGCCGCCCAACCGTCCGGCACCGGTTCGTGCGGATATTCATATTTCAGGTCGGTCAGGCGAAAGGTGATGCGCTTGAGCAGCGTGATGCTTTCCGCGACCGCCTCCGGACAATCACGGAACAGCCGGACCATCTCTTCGGGGGATTTCAGGTGGCGTTCGGCATTGGCGGCCAAGCGCTTGCCGGCAGCGGCGATCGTCGTTCCTTCGCGAATACAGGTCAGCACGTCATGCAACGGGCGTTGTTCATGCGTTGCGTACAGCGCATCGTTGGTCGCCAGCAGCGGCACGCCAATCTGTGCTGCCAGCGCGATCCGGCCGGCAAGCCGCCGCCGGTCGCGCCCGCCGCGCGGCATCGTGGCCGCCAGCCAGACCCGCCCCGGACAGGCATCGCGCAGCCGCGCCAGCAGCGCGCCATCGGGCGCGGTGACGATCAGCAGCAATCCCTCCTGCCATTCCAACAGGTCGGCCAGTTCGAGGTGACAGTCGCCCTTCTTCGCCTTGAGATTGCCGCCGCTGAGCAACCGCGTCAGCCGCCCCCATGCCGCACGGTCGGTGGGATAGGCGACGATGTCCGGCGTACCGTCGGCGAACACCAGCCGCGCGCCGACGACGAGGTCGAAATCGTTCGGCGGCAATCCCTGCTCGACCAGCCCCGCATTCGCCTTTTTGAGCGCCAGATACGCCTGCACCACCCCCGCAACGGTATTGCGATCGGCAATCCCGATCCCGGCCATTGTCAGCTCGTTCGCCCGCGCCACCATGTCGGACGGCACCGACGCCCCGCGCAGGAACGAGAAATGCGTCGCGGCGATCAGTTCGGCAAAGGGCATGTCACGGGRTGACGGACGAGGAATGACACTCCGCCCCTATCTTCGTCATCCCGGCGCAGGCCGGGATCCACCGGCCCGCATATCCGATGGCTTCGGCGCTTGCGGAACCTTGGATCCCGGCCTGCGCCGGGATGACGAAGAGAGGACGAAGGGCGGCGAGACACCCGCTCACGCGAATACCCCGTGCACATACCACAGCGGATCGGGCGTCTCGCGATCGTACAACCCATGCCGGAAAATCCAGTACCGCCGCCCGCGCACATCCTCGACCCGGTAATAGTCGCGCGTCCGCACCTTCGCCTGTCCACGCCGCCACCACTGCGCCGCGATCCGCTCCGGCCCTTCGAAGCGGATCACGTCGTGCAGCACCCGCCGCCAGCGAAAGCGGTGCGGCGGGCCGTCGGGAACTTCGGCCATCACCTCGATCCGCTGCGGCGGGTCGAACAGGTGGATCGGACGCAGCGGCGGCTCGCCGATTTCGGGCGTGTCCCATGTGATCGGGGCCGGCGTATCGATCGCCGGCATGGTCAGCACCCCCTGTTCGGGCAGATGGCTGTCGCCCGGACAGACCCGCGCGATCCGCCCCCGCCCCAGCCGGGTGGTCAGCCGGTCGACCAGTGCCGCCATCGCCTCCTCGCTGACCGTACCGCCCTCCAGCTGCAATTGCGTGGGTGCCAGCGGTTCGAGCGCGGGAACGCTCATGCGGATCATGTCGAATCCGAACCCCGGATCGATCGGGTCGGCCAGTGCATCGATCCGTTCGTGGAACAGCCGCACGATCGACGGCGGATCGCGCAAGGGAAGTCCGCTTTCGACCGCCAGATCGCGCAGCGCGCCATCGGCCCGGTAGAGCCGCACCGCAAAACGCCGCCCGCCGCGGTCGCGCGCGGTCAGTTCCGCCTCTGCCTGCGCCGCGAGTTCGCCGATCGTCGCCAGCACATCGGCATCGCGCGCGATCGGTTCGACGAAGCGCCGTTCGAAGAACAATGCCGGCAACGCCCGGCGCGGCCGCAGCCGCTGATCGGCATCACCCAGCAACCGCGCCAGCGCCGCTACCGTCTCCTCGCCGAAACGTGCCGCGATCGGCGCGGTCGGGCGGCTGGCAAGATCGCCGATGGTGCGCAGGCCCGCCCGGCGCAGCGCGACCGCGATCTCGTCGTCCAGCCTGAGCGCCGCCACCCCCAGCCGCCGGATCGCCGCCGCCTCGCTCGCCGCCGGTGCGCTCTGAAACCGGGCCAGCGCCTGCGCCGCATCGGGCGTGTCGGCCAGCGCATGGCGCAGCGTCCCGAACCGGGCAAGCCGCGCCTCGACCTCGGCGACCAGCGCGCCTTCGCCACCGAACAGATGCGCGCAGCCGGTGATGTCGAGCGTCACCCCGTCACCGCCATCGAGGGCGACCAGCGGCGTGAACCGGTCGCAGGCATCGGCGATCCGCTCCAGCCAGCCATGATCGGCGAACGGATCGGCATCGACCACCGCCAGTTCGGGCAGTTGCGCCCGCGCATCGGCCAGCGCCATGCCGGGGGCGATCCCCTTGTCCAGTGCCTGACGATCGACCGAGGCGATGCGCAGTGCGCCGCGCACCATTTCGACACAGACGAACGGCGCATCATCCGGTACGGCGCAGGGGGATTGGCGCAGCAGCCGGTCGGCGGGCAGGAACGGCCACCACAGCGCCAGATGGCGCCGACCGCTGGGTCGGGCTGGTGAAGACGGCTTGCTCACGGTTCCACTCCACTTGCCAGCGGCCATCGGCACCCCGGCCGCGCTGACGCAATAATTCGAGGTCGAAGGTCGGGTGGCCCGGCGCGTTGGCGGGCAAGGGTTGCGACGCGCACGACCGCACCGCCCAGCGGGTATCGGCGGCACTCGCCACCGGCGTCGCCGCGATGCGCAGCAACAGCGCCGCCACCCCGCTTTCCTCCGCCGCCAGCGCGAGGCGGCGGCTGGCGGTCAGGTCGAGCACCTTGGGATCGCGGTGCAATTCGATCACCGCCACCCCGACTCCGGCACAGCGCACGACTTCGGCGGCGGCGCGCAGGACCGACAGCGCGTCGGGCAGCAACCCCAGCAGCAGCCGCGCCGGGTCCAGCCCGATCTCGACCAGGCCCGGCGCATGCAGGTGCCCGCCGCCGCGTACCGCCGATTCCTCGCGCAGCCAGACGATGCCGCCGCCCAGCCGGATCGACAGCATGCCCGCAAAACCGGTGGCGCTGCCGGCATCGCCTGCCTCAACCGCGAATATCTCGTGCAGCCGCCCGCGCGCGACTCCACCGTCCAGCGCGGCGTCGATATCGCCATGCCCGGTCGCGACTCGCACCGCCTTGCCCGTCGGCGCGCGCCGCTCCATGGCGGCGACTTGCCGCTTCAGCGCGGACAGGATGGGCGACTCTGCGTTCATGATTTGTTCTATATCCTCCAACCTTTATGGATTCGTCAATCCGGGTTGGGAGGGATGTGCGTTGCGCACGAAGAAGTAAGGTGGTTTCACGCGAAGGCGCGGAGACGCGGAGGAGTTGCACGGCTTGGCGATCGGGTGCCTTCGGCAGACGATCCTAACGCGGATGCCAAGAATGAAGCCGCTGGCGCGGGGCACGTTGCGTCAGGCGGAACCCCTCCGCGTCTTCGCGCCTCCGCGTGAAACCCTCTTCCTTTTACCGCCTTCGCGCGAACCAACTACCCGACCGGCAGGGGCTCCACATCGACCGACACGTGCATCGTCTGCGCGCCCGACCCCAGCACCACGCCGTCGATCGGCGCGATGTCGGCATAGTCGCGACCGATCGCCATGACGACATGATCCTCGGCCATCCAGATGCCGTTGGTCGGATCGACCCCGACCCAGCCGAGCACCGGCCCGGCCCATATCAGCACCCACGCATGCGTCGCATCGGCCCCGACCAGCCGCTCCTGCCCCGGCGGGGGCAGCGTGCGCAGATAGCCCGAGCAATAGGCCGCAGGCAGCCCCGCGCCGCGCAGGCCCGACAGCATGATCTGCGCGAAATCCTGACACACCCCGCCGCGCTTGGCGAAGGCTTCGGCGGGTGGCGTATCGACCAGCGTCGCGGTCGGATCGAAGGTGAAGTCGCGCTGGATACGTCGCGCAAGCGCGATCGCCGCGTCGAGGATACCGCGATCGTCGGACAGGTCTTCGGCACACCATGCCGCGATGTCGGGCACGATCGGAACATGCGCGGAGGGGAACAGATAGCTGACCGGACTGGCCGGGCCGGCATCGTTCACCCCGGCCACCAGCGTGCGGATCTCCGCCAGCGTCGGGTCGCCCGGCGATGCGAACGGGATCGGTCGTTCGACCCGGACCGTCGCCCGACTCTCGATCGTCAGCGTGCGTTCGGGGCGATCGACCTCCAGCCGGGTGACGTTGGCCAGCCCAGCCTGCGCACGTGCCGGCGCGGTCCGCCCGCCCGGTTCGACCAGCAGCGCATAGTCTTCCAGTTCCTGCCCCGACCACAGGATCGGCCGCAACCGCAGGTTGCAGCGCGCGAACCCCGCCGCCTCGGCATAATCGAAGCGGGTGATGTGGCGAATGGCATAGCGCATCATGCGAGGGTCAACCCGGCTTCGCGCAACGCCTGCGCGCCCTGCAGGAAATAGCGGGTGGCGATCGCATCCGAAAGTAATTGCAATTGCTGATTTATTTCCAAAACCCAGCCGCGGTCGAGGCGGTTGGCGGAGCCCATGGCGATGCCGGCGGTCAACCGGGCCGCGATGCGTTGTTGCGGTTCGGCGATGCCGGCATCGTTCAGGACCGGCAGCTTGCACAGATGCTGGACGATCGTATCCACCTGAAACGCGATCCCGCGCGGATTGCCGGGGTCGAGCGCGATCAGGTCGATCACCGGCACCCGCGCAAAGCCGATCAGGTAACGCTGGCGATAGCTGATCTGGCTGTCGGCAAGGTCGAGCAGCGTCGACAGGTCCTCGGCACTCGCCCGGCGCAGATCGACGGCCAGCAACGTTCGCGTCGTCGCCATCGCCCGTTCGATCCGCCGGCCCAGATCATGGAACCGCCACGCATCGGTCCGCCCCATATGTTCGGCCGACAGTCCGGCGAGCGCGGCGTAACGACGCTGCAACGTGCCCGCACGGTCGAGCAGCGTGCCCGTGGTCGGATGCGGCGCGTCGAGCAGGCGCACCATGTCCACCGACAACCGGTCGCGCGAGACGCCGCCGATGCCGGTCGCCATGCGGTTGATCGCGCGGACGCTGCCCCAGCTGTCGACCGACTCCATCGCCTCGCGCCCGAAATCGACCAGATCGCGGCGGCGGTGGCTGGGCGGCGGCGCGGCGGCACCGGTGTCGGCGATGATCTTCACCAGCCGCTCGACGGTTTCGGGGGCAAGAGCCGCACCGGTATCGGCCGAGATCGAATGACCGAACAGCACGCGGATGACGCCCAGCAACGCCTCGCCCCGCTCCAGATACCGGCCCAGCCAGAACAGATTGTCGGCGACCCGGCTGGGCAGCGTGCCCGGATTGCGGCGCAGTTCGACGCTGTCGGCACTTTGCAGCAGCGACACGGGCGCGACCGGATCGGGGCCATGGACGATCACGTCCGCCGACCACGACCCCTCACCCATCACCGCCGCGCGGGCATCCGGCTGATCGCCGATGCGGACGAACCCGCCGGGCAGCACCACCCAGCGGCCATCGGCACCGCGCGCGGCAAAGACCCGCAGCGAGAAGGGGCGGGGCTGAAGCCCCTCCCCGCACGCGGTCGGCATCGTCGACAGTTCGGCGATCTCCTGCCCGACATAATCCTGCGGGCGCAGCACCATGGCCGCCGCCAGCCGCGCGCGGGCATCGGCGTCGAGCGAGGCACCCAGCACCGGCCCCGCCAGTTCGGGCGTCGTCCCGGCAAAGGCAGGCCCCACCACCAGCTGGTCGAGCGAGGACAGCACATGATCGCGATCCGGCGCACGCCCGCACCACCACGTTCCGATCGACGACAGACGCGGTGCCCGACCCAGCAGCCTTTCGCCCAGCGCCGGCAGGAACGCGGCGAAGGCCGGCGATTCGAGCACGCCCACGCCCGGTGCATTGGCGATCACGACGTTGCCCGCCGCCATCGCGTCGATCAGGCCGGGCACCCCGATCGTCGAATTGGCATCGAACGCCAGCGGGTCGATCAGCCGCGGATCGATCCGCCGCCACAGCGCGTCGATGCGTTTCAGGCCCGCGATCGTGCGGACATAGAGCTGGTCGTCGCGCACCGCCAGATCGGCACCCTCGACCAGCAGGAACCCGAGGTATCGCGCCAGATGCGCCTGTTCGGCATAGCTGGGGTTGAGCTTGCCCGATGTCAGCAGCCCGATCCGCGGTTCGGCCCGGCGACAGGCGGCGGCGATACCCGCGCGCATCGCCGCGAAGAAGGGCGCATGGCGTTCGATGTTGAGCCGCGACGGCAGCCCGCCCAGCGTCCGCCCCATCGCCAGCCGGTTTTCGAGCGCATAGCCCGCCCCCACCGGCACGCGGACATGATCGGCCAGCACCCGCCAGCACCCGTCGGTACCACGGCACAGGTCGGCGGCGACGAAATGCAGCTGATGTCCGCCCGGCGGCACGACCCCGACCATCGGCCGCAGGAACAGCGGTGATCCGGTGACCAGCATTGCCGGCAACGTGCCGTCGGCGACCAGTTGCTGATCGCCGTGGATATCGGCAATGACGCTTTCGAACAGGTCGGCGCGTTCCGCCATCCCATCGGCGATGGTCCGCCATTCGTCGGCACCGATCAACAGCGGGACCGGCGACAGCGGCCAGCGGCGTTCCTCGCTCTCGCCCGCCGCGCGATAGGCGGTGCCGATATCGTCGGCATGGCGCTGCGCCCGTTCGCGCGCGGCGGCCAGGGTACTGCCGGGCAGCCCGGCCAGTTCCTCGAACGCGACCTCCCATGCCGCGCGGTCGCCATCGGTGGCGGCGGACAGCATGTCGCCGTGCGGCGCGCGAGCGCGATACTCTTCCAGCCAGCGCCCACTCGTCGCGCCAGCTTCGAACCGTCCGTTGATCGCGCGGCTGGCCATAGCGTTTCCCAAATCCCCGCCATTCCCAAGCACGCGGGCGGCGCAGGTGCAACCGGTTTGCGGGGGTGGGTGCGGATAGGGAAGTAGACGGGCGCTACCGAACCGCCCTGTCCTATGCCAAACAGCAAAGCCGTTCGTGCTGAGTAGGAGCTGAGCGAAGTCGAAGATCCGTATCGAAGCACCTGCCCTGCGGCAGTCCTTCGATACGCCCTTTCGACAAGCTCAATGCCTGTCCTGAGCGACTGCCGCAGGCAGGCAGTCGCAGGGGCTACTCAGGACGAACGGGTTGGGCGTGTCATCATTCTTTGGTTGTAACGATCAGGCCGCAGCCAGTCGCTGCTGCATCCGATGGACTTCGTTGGCGCCGCCCTCGCCCGGACCGGTGAGCCGGAACCGTGCCACCTCGTTCGCCAGCACCTCGGCCTCCTGCGCCAGCGCGCGGGCGTCGGCGGTGGCTTGTTCGACCATCGCGGCGTTGCGCTGGGTCACATTGTCCATTTCGGAGACGGCGGTATTGACCTGCTGCAAGCCCGTCGACTGCTGCGAGGCCGAGGTCGCGATGCCGGAGACGAGACTGCTGATCTCCCCGATCCGCACGATGATCCGTTGCAGCGCCTGCCCCGTCGCATTGACCAGATCGACGCCGACATCGACCTGTTCGGACGAAGCGAGGATGCGGGTCTTCACGTCCTTGGCCGCTTCGGCCGAACGCAGCGCCAGCGCGCGGACTTCGGATGCGACGACAGCGAAGCCCTTGCCCGCCTCCCCCGCCCGTGCCGCCTCGACACCGGCATTCAGCGCCAGCAGGTTGGTCTGGAACGAGATGCCGTCGATGACGCTGATGATCTCGCTGATTTCGGCCGACGACCGCTGGATACCGCCCATGGCATCGACGGCGCGGCGGACGATCTTGCCCGATTCCTCGGCCTCGCCGCGCGCCTCGCCGACGATGCGGTCGGCGCGCGACGCGCCTTCGGCGGTTTCGCGAACGGTGCTGACGATCTGATCCATCGCCGCAGCGGTTTCCTCAAGGCTCGCCGCCTGCTGCTCGGTACGCTGCGACAGGTCGTCGGACGCCTGGCGGATATTGCCCGATCCGATGCGGATCTGTTCGCCCGACCGGGTGACCATGCCCAGCGTCTCGCACATCTGCTGGCGCATCGTTTCGAAACTGTCGGCCAGCGCCTGATATTCGCGCGGCAGTCCGCTCAGCGATACGGTCAGGTCACCCTGCGCCATCCGATCGAACGCGACGCCGCAGCGTTCGATGACGGCCCGTCGCCCGGCCTGTTCCGCTTCGAAATAGGCGGCGAGCGCGATGTCCATGTCGATCAGCGACGCCTTGACCAGCGCGGTCGCCGCCCGCGCGCGTGCCCGCGCCCCGAACGGCCAGCCGATCGGTCCCAGCACCAGTCGCGGCAGGACATGTTCCAGCATCCGCGCATAGCCGCTGATATACCAGGTCGGCGCCAGCCCGATCCGGGCATGGACCTGCCCGATGTTCGATGCGGCGGCGGCATAGTCGCGGTTGATCGGCCCCGAAAACAGCTTGCGCCAATGTTCGAGCTGCTTGTCGCGGGCATGGTCCATTCGTGCCTGCGACTGGAACATGACACGGATCGACGGCGTCGCCGCGATGTGCCGGTACAGGCTGGTCAGCGCAGCGGGCGCATACCGTTCGATCGCACGTTTGACCTTGGGGAACGCACCGTAACTGCGTTCGTCATAGGCAAAGGCGGCCAGTCTCTTGTCGAAGTCGATCTCGTCGGTTGCGCTCACTGTCGGTACCCTCCCGTACCGAAACAGCTAACGATCGAAGGTTAACGTCGCGTAGCCTGAAATCCCGATAGGTCGCCCAAGTCCCGGTAATTCTAAGATTTCTCGACGAATCTCACACCGGTGTCGCGGCACGGCGCAGCCGGTCGTTGATCGCGGCACCCAGTCCGTCGTCCCGAATCGGCGCGACCGCGATTTCCCTCGCCGTCGACGCATCGGCAATGTGCAGCAGGTCGAACAAGCGCGCCGCCGCCTCGACCGGGTCGCCGCTCGCCGACAGCGTATCGTCGCCCGCGACCGGACCGAAACCGATCAGCCATTCGCCGGCACGCCGATCGGTCGCGTTCAGCCGGACCGGCTTCGACGGGGCATAATGGCTGGCGAGTTGTCCCGGTGCCTCGATCCCCGCCCCCGCCCCGCCGATCGGCATGGCCAGCAGGTCGGCGACCGCGCCGCGCGTCACCGGGCCGGGGCGCAGTTCGCGTACCTGCCCGCCGACACAGGCGATGATCGTCGATTCAATGCCGCGCATTGTCGCTCCGCCGTCGATGACCAGCGGGATACGCCCGTTCAGGCTGCGCAACACATGGTCGGCACGGGTCGGGCTGATCGATCCGCTGGCATTGGCGGACGGCGCGGCGAGCGGCCGCCCGGTCACCGCCAGCAACGCCTGCATCGCATCATGCGCCGGCACCCGGATCGCGACCGTCGGCAGCCCGGCGGTGACCAGCGCGGCGATCCCCGCCCCGTCGCGCATCGGCAGCACCAGCGTCAGCGGTCCCGGCCAGAACGCCTTGGCCAACCGCAGCGCATGGTCGTCGAACACCGCCAGCGCCTGCGCGGCCGCCATCGTCGCCACATGCACGATCAGCGGGTTGAAACCCGGCCGCCCCTTTGCGGCATAGATGCCGGCGACCGCGTGCGAATCGGTCGCGTCGGCGGCGAGGCCATAGACCGTCTCGGTCGGTACCGCGACGCAGCCGCCGTCGGCGATCACCGCCGCCGCCGCGTCGATCGCCGCGATGCCGTACGGTAAGGTGACGGTGGCGATGCGGGCGTTTGAAGCGGTCATGATTTGGGCGCTATACCGGCAAAAACACGTAATCGAGAGAGGGCAAATGGAGCTGATCCCCGCCACCGCCGAACAGCGTTTCGTGCTGACCCATGCCGCCGGGATCGACGAACTCGCCGCCGACGCGCGATTTGCCGATGCGACTCCCGACATGCTCGATGCGATCCTGACCGGGATCGGCGAATTCGCCGCCGGCGAATGGCGGCCGCTCGACCGGATCGGCGACACCGTCGGCGCGCGCTGGACCCCCGACGGGGTGGTGATGCCCGACGGCTATCGCGCCGCCTATCAGGCCTATGTCGCGGGCGGATGGGGCACGATCGGGTCGCCTGCCGATGTCGGGGGGCAGGCGATGCCGTTCGCCGTCGCGACCGCCGTGCTGGAGACGCTCGGCACCGCCAATCTCGGCTTCGCGCTCGCCCCGACGCTGACGGTCGGCGCGATCGAGGCGCTGACCCATCATGGCAGCGCCGACCAACAGGCGCGCTATCTGCCGAAACTGGCGACCGGCGAATGGACCGGCACGATGAACCTGACCGAGCCGCAGGCCGGATCGGACGTCGGCGCGCTGACGACGCGGGCGGAGCCGGTCGGCGACGGCAACTGGCGGATTCGCGGGACCAAAATCTATATCTCGTTCGGCGACCACGACATGGCGGACAATATCGTCCATCTGGTGCTCGCCCGCACGCCCGGCGCGCCGGCGGGGACCCGGGGAATTTCGCTGTTCCTCGTGCCCAAATTCCGGCTCGACGCCGATGGCCATCCGGGGGAGCCGAACGACATTCGCGTGGTGTCGATCGAACACAAGATGGGGCTGCACGCCTCGCCCACCTGCGTGCTGTCGTTCGGCGATACCGGCGATTGCATCGGCGAACTGATCGGCGCGGAGGGCGCGGGGATGCGCGCGATGTTCACGATGATGAACAACGCCCGCCTCAATGTCGGTCTGCAGGGGGTGCAGGTGGCGGAGGCGGCGACCCAGCGCGCCGTCGCCTATGCCCGCGATCGCGTCCAGTCGGCGCGGGCCTCGTCGGGCGGCGCGCCGGTCGCGATCATCGAGCATCCCGATGTGCGGCGGATGCTGTTGCGGATGACCGCGCAGACCATGGCGGGGCGGGCGCTGGTCTATTATGCGGCGGGACAGGTCGATCGCGCGACGCTGGGCATCGTCGGCGCGAAGGCACGGCTCGATCTAGTGACGCCGCTGGCCAAGGCACACGGCACCGATATCGGTTGCGAGGTCGCAAGCCTCGGCGTGCAGGTGCATGGCGGCATGGGCTATGTCGAGGAAACCGGCGCGGCACAGCATTATCGCGATGTGCGGATCACCCCGATCTACGAAGGGACCAACGGCATCCAGGCCGCCGATCTGGTCGGGCGCAAGCTGTCGGGCGACGGCGGTGCCGCGATCGACGCGCTGTTCGCCGACATGCGCGGCGACGTTGAACATGCCGCGCTCGGCGACCTGCTCGGCGATACGCAGGCAGTGGCACGCTGGATGCTGGAGGCCAGCGTCGACGACCGGCTGGCGGGCAGCTATGCGTTCCTGACGATGCTCTCCACCTGCGTCAGCGGTTGGCTGCTGGAGCGGCAGGGGCGCGCGCTGGCCGGGGTGGACGATGCCGACTTCACCGCGCGCAAGCGGGCGGCCGTCACCTTCTACCTCGACCGGATCGTACCGGAGGCGCGTGGCCTCGGCATGGCGGCGATGGCGGGTGCCGGCGGGTTGTACAGCCTCAGCGCGGAGCAATTCGCGGCGGGCTAACCGTGCCAGTCGATCCAGTGGCCATAGGCATGGCAGGTCGCCAGATGCCGGACAATGCCGTCGGGATAGGTGGTGAGCGTCAGATGCACCGCATCGCGGGCGTCGGTCCATTCGAACCCGATGCGCGCCAGCGGATAGTCGGTGGTCGCCATGGCCTCGGTCACCGCCGCCCGCGTTGCCGGGCTGCAATATTGCAGCGCCATCGTGTGGATCACGACCCGGCAGACCCCATTTGCAGGCGGACGGGCCAGTTCGGCCGGCAGCCAGCGCAGGATGTCGTCGCACGCGATCTGCGGCGGCACGTCGCTGGCGATCGCCAGCGCATGGCGCAGCCGTTCGGCGCGTTCGGGTTCGTCGGCCCAGACATAGGCCATCAGCCGTTCGCGCGCCTGATGATCGGCGGCGGCGAGCGGACGCAGGTCGACGCCGCGCGTCGCCACGATCTCCACCGGCCGCGCGACCGGGGGGGACCCGCGCCATTCGGGCGCGATCCGCACCGGCGAATCGCTGCGCCCGACCCGCACCCCGCCCAGATCATAGGCATAATGGCCGAGATTGAGGTTCAGCCCGGCACTCGCGCCCAGTTCGAGCAGTTCGACCGGCAGGTCGTACAATCCGCGCAGCGTCATCAGCGCCGCCATGACCGCGCCGGCGCGCCCGACCTCGTTGGTCTGCGGCGGCTGTTGCATCCAGTCGGCGATGAAGCCGTCCGCCGCCGCCATCGCATCGCCGATCACCGTATCGAAATCGCCGGTCCGGGTGGCATAGAGCGCGCCGAGCATCGGATCGTCGCCCCGCCGCGCCAGCGCGTGGAGCGCCCCGTTGAACCGCATCGCCAGCGCATCCGCCGCGGCATCGCCCGGCCAGTCGGCGATCAGCGCCGCGGTCAGGGGCGCGCGGGTCAGCTGTCGCTCCCCCGCCCCCAGTACCGCCGCGACGAACGCCGAGCCCAGGTCGCGAACGACCAGCGCATATTGCCCCAATGGACCCGGCATGTCCTTAGAACGCGTCCCAGTCGTCGCTCGCATTCACGGCGCGGCGCGGAGTCGGCTCGGGCGGCGCGACCCAGCGGCGCTGCTGCTTGCGCGGCGTGAATTTGGCAACGTTCGACGCCGCGCCGCCATCGATCGCAAAGGTCGCCACCGATCCGGCCAGCGCCTCCGCCTCCGACACCAGCTGCCGCGCCGCCGCCGACGTCTGTTCGACCATCGCCGCATTCTGCTGCGTCATCGCATCCATCTCGGCGATGGCGACGTTGATCTGGCCGAGGCTGGTCGCCTGATGATCCGACTGGCGCGCGATCGCGTCGATCGACCCGCCGACCGATGCGACCCGTTCGATGATCCGGCCCAGTGCCTCGCCGGTCTGCTCGACCAGTTCGACGCCGGCCTTCACATGGGTCGATGCCGCCTGCACCTTCGTCTTGACCTCGGTCGCGGCGTTGGCGGAGCGTTGCGCCAGCGCGCGGACTTCCGACGCGACGACCGCGAAGCCCTTGCCCGCCTCACCGGCACGCGCCGCCTCGACGCCGGCGTTCAGCGCCAGCAAATTGGTCTGGAACGCGATGCCGTCGATCAGGCTGATGATCTCGGCGATTTCGTTGCTGGCGCGTTCGATGCCGTGCATCGCGCCGATCGCCTGCCGGACGATCGCGTCACCACGTTCGGCCTCGTTCCGCGTATCGACCATCGCGCTGCTGGCACCGGTCGCGGCACCCGCGCCCTCGCGGATCGACCGGGTGACCTCGTCGAGCGCCGACGACGATTGCTGCAATGCCGCCGCCTCCCGCTCGGTCCGCTCGGCCAGGTCCATGGCGGCCTGCGAGATTTCATCGGAATTATGCTTGATGCTGTCGACGGTGCCGCGCACCTCGCCCAGCACGCGGTTCAGGCTGGACGTGGCGTTGTTGAAATCGTCCGACAGCCCCCGGAACGCGTCGGGCACATCGGCGACGCGGGCGGTCAGATCGGCCTGCGACAGGCTGCGCAGACCGCCGCCGATCGCGGTCATCGCCGCCGCCCGGTCGCGATCGTCGGTGATCTTCGCCGCCGCCGTATCGCGGAACACCAGCACGGCGCGCGCCATGTCGCCCAGTTCGTCGCTGCGGCCCGCCGCATCGACGGCGATGTCGTGCCGGCCATTGGCCAGATCGGCCATCGCCTGCGTCAGGGCGGTGATCGGTCGCGCAATCTGACGGCTGAGCATGATCGACAGCGCAACGGCGATCCCGATCAGCGCGACGCCGCCGATCGCCAGCGCGATCAGCGCGGTAGTGATCGCGCTTTCCTGCGCCGCGGTATTCGCCTCCATCTCCCCGGTCTCGGTTGCGCGCAACGAGCGCAGCGGCAGCGCGACCTTGCTGACCAGCACCTTCTGCCCCGCGCCGCGCACTTCCTCCTGCGCCGCGTCGCGTTCGCCCGCCTTCACCTTCGCGATCAGCCGATCGCCCCAGTTCTTGCGCCACGCCAGCGTCTCGCGCCGCGCTTCTTCCAGCTGGTCCTTCTCCGATGCGATCGTCAGCATCTCTGCCAGCGCGGCCGCCGTTTCGTCGAACTCCTGCCGTCCTTCGTCATAGGACTTCAGATAGGTCGGGTCGCCGGTCACCAGAAACCCGCGAAACTGGCTGTTCTGCCGCAGGATCGACGTCTCGAGCGTCAGCGCCTTGGCATAGACGTCGCGACTGTGGTTGTTCCGCTCGGCCGACCGCGCGATCATCATGATGCTGGTGAAGAACACCAGCATCACCACCGCCGCCGACGCGATGACGGCAAGGAACGACAGCCCCAGCTTGCGTGGAATTTTCATGGTTTCAGGTCATCCGTTGCAGGCAGGAATGGCATGATCAGAACCGCGACCGCAGCGTGATGCCATAGGTGCGGGGTTCGGCCAGGAAGGATGAGGTGACGGCGTTGCCGACGCCGAACGCGGGTGCGCCGAAGCGCGTCACCTGCGACACGCTGCCCGCCCCCTGGAACGGCGCGGCAAACGCGACCTGCTGATAGTCGGTGTCGAGGATGTTCTGCCCCCAGAACTCGATCGCCCAACGCTGTTCGGGTCCGCGCAGGCCGATGCGGGCGTTCATCAGGAAGAACCCGTCGAGCCGCTTTTCGGCGAACAGGTCCGATCCGGTGTTATAGTCGCTGGTCAGGCGGCTATCGACGTAGAAGAGCGCGCTCAGGTTGCGACCGACCGGCGGGGTCCACACCGCCGAATTGGTGATGGTGTGGCGCGGCGCGTTCGACATCTGGTTGCCGGGCAACAGGAACAGTGCCGCGTTCAGCGGCTCGCCCGCCTCGCTGCCAACGAGGTTGTTGCGATACTGGGTGTGGGCGAAGGTATAGCCGATGTTGAACGCGACATCGCGCGCCGGATAGGCGCCCGCTTCGAATTCGAAGCCCTGCGTGACGACGCCTGCGCCGACCTTGCCCGAACACGCGCCGGTCGCCGAATTGTTGTCGCGATCGGCACCGGCCAGCGACTGGTCGCACGCGCTGATGTTCTGGACGATGAAGTTGGTGCCGTTGAAGGTGTTCAGCTGGAAATTGCGGAAGGCCGAACGGAACGCGGCAAGGTTCGCGGTGAATTTCGCCGAGCTGTATTTGACGCCGAATTCCAGCGCCTGCACGGTTTCGGGATCGAACCGCAGGTTGCGCGCCGATGCGGCGGTCGGCGTGGCGAACACCGTCGCCGACAGGTCCGAACGGTCGAGATTATAGCCCCCCGCCTTGTACCCGCGCGCATAGGACGCATAGAGCAGCGTGCTGGGCACCGGTTTCCACGACAGCACGGTGGTGCCGGTAACCTGCCCTTCGCTCAGCTTGTCGCGGATCGGCACGCCGGTCAGCGCGGCGGTCGAATTGCCGGTGCAGGTCAACGTGACGATCCCGGCCGCCAGCGACCGCAGCGTCGCGTTGCTGCTGCCGAGCAACGGTGCCATCGCCGCCTGCTGCGTCGGGCAGACGGTGTTGTTGTTCAGGAAGCTGGCATCCAGCGATTTCTGTTCATGCGTATAACGCAGCCCGCCGGTCAGGCTGAGCGTATCGGTCACCTTGAAGATATTGTGGGTGAAGAACGCATAGTTGCTGCTGGTCTGGTCATACAGGTCGCGGACGCTGCCGAGGTCGTTGAGCGTGCTCAGCCGGTCGATGCCGCCGATGATCTGCGGCCCGACCGCCGGGGTCAGCGCGGCGCGGCCGGTGGCGCTCAGGCACCCGGCGGCCGCCGGATTGCGCAGCGCCGCCAGCGGGTTGATCGTCGCGACGACCCGGCACGCGGCGAACGCGCCATATTGCGTGCCGAAGCGGATATTGTCGGCGACCGTAAGATTTTCGTGCGCGTAATAACCGCCGACCATCCAGTCGAGCCGGTTGTTGAACAGCCCGCCGCTCAGCCGCGTTTCCTGCGTAAAGGTATGGAACTGGCGATAGGCGTTGCCGTCATCGGGACGGTAGGCGATGTCGACATTGCCGTAATCGACGTCGGCAGCACCGCCCGACTTATATTCGCGATACGCGCTGATCGAAATGAGTTGAAGGTTGGACAGGGTCCAGCCGATCCGGGCCGAGCCACCATAATCGGTCGTGACATTGCTGTAGGCCCGGCCGCGCGTATTGGCGATGCGGCGGTTGTAGGGATCGCCGTCGCTGGGCAACACTCCGCCAAGGCTTTGCAGGATCGACACGATGCGATTCTGCGCCGAGGGGGCATAGTCGCCCGCCACGCCCGGGGTCGGATCGACCTTTTCCTGCGTATCGACATAGACCGCACCGCAGCACTTTTCGTCGCGGTGCGTATAGTCGCCGATCAACCGGATCGAGAAATTGTCGACCGGTTTGAAGAACAGCTGTCCGCGCACGAAATAGCGGTTGCGGTCGTTGTAATTGGTGTCGTTGACGACATCGCGATAGAAGCCGTCGCGCTTGCCGACGACGCCGTCGACGCGGAACGCCAGCTTGTCGGCGACGATCGGCCCGGTCAGCGCACCGGCAAGGCGCACCGCGTTGAAATTGCCATAGCTCGCCTCGCCATAGCCGCCAAAGTCGAACGAGGGATATTTGGTGTAGATGCTGATCGCGCCGGCCGACGAATTGCGTCCCGACAACGTACCCTGGGGCCCGCGCAGCACCTCGATTCGCTCGACCTCGCCCAGATCATTGAGGCCGGAACCGGTACGGCTGCGATAGACGCCGTCGATGAACACCGCGACCGAGCTTTCGAGACCGGGATTGTCACCGACCGTGCCGATGCCGCGCAGGCGCGCCGACGCATTGGCTTCGGACCCGGTCGACGACACGATCAGCGACGGCGACAATTGCGCCATCTGGCGAATATCGGTCGCGCCGGAATTCTGGAGCGCAGCGGTGCTGTAGGCGCTGACCGCGATCGGCACGTTCGACAGGCGCTGCGACCGCCGAGTCGCGGTGACGACGATGTCGGCGGTGTTGGCCGACGCTTCCTCGCCGGTATGGGCATCGGGCTTCTCGCCGGCCTTGGTGACCACCCCGCGCAGCCCCTGCGCCGCGGCCGGGCAGGCGACCACGACACACGCGGTCGCCGCCAGCAGGTACCCCGATTTCCGCATTCCATCCCCCAAGCGCGTCAACAGCATCATGGACGAAGCAATAGGACGGTACCGAATACCAGATAGTTAATGCCGCCAAGAGGAAGCAAAAAAAGCGGCAAATTGCGGGCGTTACAATAGGGGCGCGAACCGAATCCAGCGGCCCGTCGACTATCGTTTCCGATAGTCGATCGATGTATCGTTCGCGCCCGTTCCCGATGCCGCGAACCCGCCGATGGGGATCAGGTCCCCCTTAGACTCGCAGCGGCCCGTTCGCGGCGGGCGGTTCGAACTGTGGTACGCCGGCGGCATCGTACCGCACCGGCTGCACACGGGTATGGCGATTCGGATCGAACAGCGGGTCGCCCGTGATCTTTTCGTAATCGCGCGCATGAAAGACCAGCATGTCGCGACCGCGTTCGTCGACGGTGAAGCTGTTATGGCCGGGGCCGAAAATCTTGCGCGCGGCGTCGGTCTTGAGCACCGGCTGCGGCGATTTGGTCCATGCCGCCGGGTCCATGATATCGGCATCGTCGCGCGCGGTCAGCATCCCCAGACAGTAGCGCGCATCGGTGGCGCTGGCCGAATAGGTCAGGAACAGCCGCCCGTTGCGCGCCAGCAGCGCCGGGGCCTCGGCGACCTTGTAGCCGCGAATCTCCCATGGCAGCGTCGGCACGGTCAGCCGGGCAGGCTTGGCGGCGAGCGTCAGCGGCGTGGCGAGCGGGGCGAGGTACAGGTTCGAATTGGTCTCGATCCCCGGCTCGCGCTGCGCCCATGCCAGATAGCGGGTGCCGCGGTGCACGAAGCTGGTCGAATCAAGGTTGAAGCTGTCCCACGGCGTTTCCAGCTGGCCCAGCACCGACCAGTTGCCGGTCATCGGATCGGGACCGTCGCACACCACCGCATAGGTGCGGATGCGGAACACGTCCTCGCCGCCGCCGCTGGGACCGGCGGCGAAATACATGATCCACTTACCGTCGATCTGATGCAGTTCGGGCGCCCACAGGAATCCCGAGCGCGGTCCCGATGCCTCGTGCCGCCACAGGACCTTTTCCTGCGCGGTGGTCAGGCCGCCGATCGTCTTCGACCGGCGCAGCACCAGCCGGTCATATTCGGGCACCGACCCGGTCAGGTAATACCAGCCGTCGGTGTGGCGAAACACCTGCGCATCGGCGCGGTTCTTGACCAGCGGGTTGACGATGCCGGTCGCGCCGTCGCGCCGGCGCTGCGCCCATGCGGGCATGGCCGTCGCGGCACCGGCGGCGGCAACCCCGCCGAGGAACAGGCGGCGGGACAGGGCGTCGTTCATGGTCATTCTCTCCTTCACCGGGCCGTCGGCCAGCCATCGCTGCCCCATTGCAGGGTCGCGACGCGCAGGGTCGGCGCACCGGCATTTTCCTTGTCGTAGGCATGATAGACGATGCGGTCGATGCCGTCGTCCCCCCGGCTGTGGCCGGCATGGCCGGGCCCGCGGAACCGGCCCTTTTCCTCCAGATCGGCCCGCAGCAGCACCGTGCCGCCACCGGCGAGCATCGAACTGCCGTCCTTGCCCAGATACGGCCCGGTGATCGTCTTCGACCGGCCGATGACCGTGTAATAGGTGCTGTTCACGCCCTTGCAGCAATAGTCGTAGCTGGCGATCAGCCAGTAAGTGCCACCGCGTTCGAAGATATAGGGTGCCTCGATGATCGACGGCGCGCCCGCCGGGACCGGACGGCTGGCCAGCGCGAGCGGCTTGGCGTCGGGGTTCAGCGGCTTGCCGGTCCGCGGGTTCAGCTCGACCAGTTTCAGCCCGCTCCAGAAGCTGCCGAACGACAGCCAGTGGCGGCCCGACTTGTCGGCGATGAACGCCGGGTCGATCGCGTTATAGGCATCGCCCGGCATCGATCGCAGCACCATGCCCTCGTCGCGCCAGCCATAGCCGGGTGCTTGGCGGTCGAGCGTCGCGTTGGTGGCGAGGCCGATCGCCGACCGGTTCGATCCGAAGGTCGAGACCGAATAATACAGGCGATAGCGGCCGTTCACGAAGGATATGTCGGGCGCCCACAGATTGCGTGCGCCGGGAATGGCCTGCGTCGCCCAGTCGGGCAGCTTGGCGAAGGGTGGCGTGCCCGCCTGCCAATGGACCAGATCGGGCGAGGTCCGCTCGGACAGCACCCCCTGCCCGTCGCGCCCGATGCCGGTCGAAAAGACGTGCCACGTCGCCCCCTGCCGGATCAGCACCGGATCATGGACCGGTCGGATATCGCCTTCCGGGGCGGCGGTCTGTGCGACCCCCGCCCCGGCGAGCAACACCGCCGCGAACGACGACAGCATGCGCGCGAACCCCATGTTACTGCGCCACCGGCCAGCCATCGGCATCCCATGTCAGCCGCTGGATCTGTAGCGTCGGTGCGCCGTTCCGTTCGCGGTCATAGGCGTGATAGACGATATGATCGCCGGTCGCCTCCTGCAGCACCGCGACATGGCCGCGCCCGACATAGCGCGAATCGGTCCCCTGCCCCGATGCCAGCACCAGCGAACCGCCACCGTCGAGCATCGATTTGCCGCTCTTGTCGAGATACGGCCCGGTCGGCGTCCGCGACCGGCCGACGACGGTGTTGTAGGTGCTGGCCGCCCCCTGACAACAGGCGTCGAACGATGCGAACAGATAGTAATAGTCGCCGTGGCGGACGACGAACGGCGCTTCGATCGCACCCGGTGCCGGGCGCGTCGCCAGCGGATAGATCGTCTGGTCGCTGGCAAGGCGCAGGCCGGTGGCGGGATCGAGCCGGACCATCTTGATGCCCGACCAGAAGCTGCCGAACGCCATCCATTCGCCGCCATCGGCGTCGGTGAAGACCGCCGGGTCGATCGCGTTGAAATTGTCGGTGGTGTTCGACTGGATCACCGCCCCCTTGTCGACCCAGCCGGTCGCGGGACTGTTGACGCTCAGCGCGTTGTTGACGGTCAGGCCGATCGCCGACCGGTTGCTGCCGAAGGTCGAGACCGAATAATACAGCCGATATTCGCCGCCGCGCTTGACGATGTCGGGGGCCCAGATACCCGACGTGCCGGGCACGGCGGTCGCGGTCCATGCCGGCAGCGCGGTATAGGCCGGACCGCGCCACGTCCATGCGGTCAGATCGGTCGAGGTCCGCGTCGCCAGCAACCCTTCGCGATCGGTGACCGACCCGGTCGCGAACAGGAAATAGGTGTTGCCGTCCTTCAGGATGGCCGGGTCATGGACCGGCATCGTGTCGCCGGTCAGCGCCAGCAGGCCCGACGTCGCGGTCGAGGTCGGCGTGGGAGTCGGCGTCGGAGTCGGAGTCGGAGCCGGTGCGACCGGTGCCGAGATATTGCCGCTGGCATCGGTACCCGAAATACCGTTGCAACCGGCGAGCAGGACGAGGGCGGCGAGCGGAAGCGTGGACCGGATCATGGGGGTCACTCCGTCAGAAAGGGATTGGATCACAGCGGGCGATGCGCGTCAGTCGAACGAGTAGCGCAGCCCGACCGCGAAGGTCCGCGAGAGCAGGGTGGTGCCGAGGTTGAACTGGTCGGCATTGCCGGCATCCTCGAACCGGTAATAATTCTGCTGCGTCTGGCTGGTCAGATTGACCGCGTCGAGCGTCAGCCCCAGCCGGTTGGTGACCGCATAGGTCAGCTGAAAGTCGAGGCTGCTTTCGGGACGCCGCCAGACGCCGATCGGATTGGCGAACAGCCGCGCTTCGTTGTTGGCGAGGAACGCCTTGCGCCAGACATAGGACAGACGCGCACCGAGGCCGCCCTTCTCATAGGCCAGCGTCGCATTGTACGACAGGTCGGACACGCCGAAGAAGGCCGACTGCGTCTCGCCGGTCACATTGCCGGCACTGTCGGTCAGCGGGATGTTCTGGTTCGAATCGAGCAGCGTCAGGCTGCCCTGAAACCCGAACCCGTCGAGGATCGCGGGCAGATAGGTCGGGAAATAGGTCAGCCCCAGCTCGATCCCCTTGAGCACGCCGTTCGAGGCGTTTTCGGGACGGGTGACGGCGAAGACGTTGGTGTTCAGCCCGGTATTGGGAATGGTCAGCACCGACGTCAGCGGCACGACCAGCCCGTCAATCTCCCGCCGGAACAGCGTACCATAGATCGCGCTGCCCCGTTCGAAAAACCATTCGGCCGACAGGTCGTAATTCTTGGCGATGGTCGGGCGCAGGTTCGGATTGCCCGACGACCCGCTGCCGCGACCGATATTGGTCAGGTCGCCGACCAGATTGGGATTGGGGTTGAGATCGCCGAACGCCGGCCGGCGCAGCGTCTCGCCATAGTTGAAGCGGATGCGGAAATCGTCGGCCACGTCGTAGCGCAACGTGGCGCTCGGCAGGAACCGCGCGGTGCCGTTCGATGCGCGGGTGACGGTGCCGTTATAGCGGTCGGTGAACACGAAATTCGTGTCGACATCGGTGTAGCGAAGGCCGGCCTGCACATGGAACGGCCGTCCGAACAGGTCGAACTGCCCATCGGCCATGGCATAGGCGCTCATGGTGATTTCGTTGATGTCGAACACGTCGGTCAGGCGCAGCTGATCCGACAGCAGGAAATTGGGGGCGACGGTGCTTTTGTACAACTGCCGGATCGCGTCGGCATTTTCGTAGATATAGGTGCCGTTGGGGACCAGCCACGACGTCGGCACGCTGGCACGCCCGTCGAAAAAGTCCTTGTTGGTCAGTTGCAGGCCCGGATCGAGATCGGAGAAGCGCCGCCCCAATGCGCCCGCATCCTGCGACCGCACCGAATCGACGGCGTTGCGATCGTCGACGCGGATGCCCGCCTTCACCCGGCGCAGGAAACCTTCGTCCCACTTATTCTCACCGTCGAGGTGCAGCGTCTTGGCATCGCCCTTCGACCGGTTGGCATTGTCGTAGAATTCGCCGACGGTCCACCGGGTCGGATCGACCAGCAGGTCGTTATTGTCGAAATTATAGGCGGGGATGCCGCCCCGGGTATTGAAATCGACATCGATCCGGCTGGCGACGCGGTTCAGGCGCATCGCGAGGAATTGGGTGTCGAACTGGCTGTTCTGATACGACAGATCGGCGGTGATCCGGCCGTTATCGCCCACTTTCCAGTCGGCGTTGAGCGCATAGACGAAGCTGTCGGTCTTCGACCGGGTATAGTCGCCGCTGTTGAACCCGAACACGTCGCCGACCGAGCGCGCCTTGACGATGTTGGTGTCGGGATAGAGTTCGATCGTCGAGGCCGGATTGGCGCCGAGCCCGCCCCACCAGTCGACGAAGCTGAAGAACAGGCTGTTCTGCGTCGTCGCGCGGAACTGGTTCCAGAAGAATTCGGCGGTGTAAGTCGAACTGCTGTTCGGCGACCATTGCACTGCGGCGTTCACCGCCGGACGTTCGCGCGTGCCCGCGACGTCGGGGCTGAACACCGCGTCGCGCGAGAGATAATAGGGGACGTCCTGCCCGTTGATCCGCAATGTCGATCCGGGCGCGGTTGGCAACCCGCGTTCGAGACCCGGCTGCCAAAGCGATTGCCCCGGAGCACGGCAATCCGTCGGCGCAATCCGTTCGAGCACGGTCCAGCCGTTCGGATTGGACGGCACGCAAACATTGGCCGCGCCGCTGCCGCGCGGCAGATTGGCGGTCGTTGCGAACGGCACCATCGCACCCGCCGTCACGCTCATGTCGCGATATTTGGTGCGCGCATAGCTGCCGCTCACCAACACGCCGATATCGCCGATCCCGGTTTCCCAGCGATTGCTGATCAGCCCCGACACGTTGGGATTAATGCTGTCGGCCTGTTCGTTATAGATGCCGCGCGCGACGCCCGAAAGCGCGAAGCCGTTGAAATCGAACGGACGCCGGGTGAACACGTCGATCTGGCCGGCGATGCCGGTCTCGATCTGGTCGGCGGCGCGCGTCTTGTACACGTCGATCCGCTTGACCAGGTTCGCGGGAATATCCGCCAGCGAGAAATTTTGCCCCGACGCGGTAAATATGTTGCGCCCATTCATCGTCGTCAACGCATCGGGCAGACCCCGGATCGAGATCGCGGCGGCTTCACCGCCCGCCCGGTTCGTCACCTGCACGCCGCTGACGCGTTGCAACGCTTCGATCGCATTATTGTCGGGCAGTTTGCCGACATCTTCGGCGACGATCGAGTCGACGACCTGCGTTGCGTTGCGCTTTACGTTCAGCGCACCGAGGATCGATGCCCGCACGCCGGTGACGATGATCTCGTCGCCTTCGTCGGTGGCGGGGTCGCGCGAAACGGTGCCGTCGCCGGCCTGTTCCGGGCCATCGGCGGGGACGCCGGGCGTTGCACCGGTCACCTGCGCATAGGCGGGCATGCCAAGGAACAAAGCGATTGCAGATGCCGACACCAGCATCCCGGCCCTGACGACCATGAAACTCTCCCCGATCAGGCCCTTGATTGGGCCTATCTATACTCTGACAATTACCGTGAGGATGGGGGAATGCAATGGGGACGATATGAAAAATGTCAGGGATGTTGCACTTCAGTCGCAGATCGTGATTGGCGCGCTAGGATCGGGTTCGCGCCTGATTAGGCCCGGATTTTATACAGCGGGATCGAACAGGCCGCACCATGACAAGCGCATTGGGTGGCGGCGATGATAGCGATATCATTGGCAGGATTGCGCCATCGCCGGTTGACGTTCTTTCAAAAGTCAGACAATTATTTCCTGAAGACGCAGCGATGCCAAACCGTCAGTCAGGACCGTCCATGCCGAACCCCGTCACGCCCCCGATCCCGCACGGCACCGGACCCGGCCGGGTCCTGCCGATCAGTCGCCGGAGCCTGATGATCGGTGCCAGCCTGTTGCCGTTCGGCACATCGGCGTTCGCGGCGACTCGGGCGATGCGTCGGGTCGAACCGATCCCCGCCCGATTCGTGACGTTGCAGCCATCGCCCTTCGCCGATGCCTTCGCCGCCAATCGCCGCTATCTGCTCGACCTCGACCCCGAACGGCTGCTGCATAATTTCTATATTTCGGCCGGACTGCCTGCGCCGAAGCCGGTCTATGGCGGTTGGGAGGCGCAGGGGATTGCCGGGCACAGCCTTGGCCACTGGCTGTCGGCCTGTGCGCTGACCGTCGCCAATACCGGCGACCCGGCGGTCGCGACGCGGCTCGACCATGCGCTGAAGGAGATGGCGCGGATTCAGGCGGCGCATGGCGACGGCTATGTCGGTGGCACGACCGTCGAGCGCGATGGCCGGGCGGTCGACGGCAAGATCGTGTTCGAGGAATTGCGCCGCGGCGATATCCGCAGCAACGGGTTCGACCTGAACGGCGGCTGGGTGCCGCTCTATACATGGCACAAGGTTCATGCCGGGCTGATCGACGCGCATGTGCTGGCGCGCAATCCACGGGCCATGCCGGTGTTGCTCGGCATGGCCGGCTATCTGGCCGGCGTGCTCGAACCGCGCTCCGACGAACAGATGCAGCGTATTCTGGCCGCCGAGCATGGCGGGCTGAACGAAAGCTATGCCGATACCTATGCGCTGACCGGCGATGCCCGCTGGCTGCGGATGGCGGAAAAGATCCGGCACAAGGCGGTGCTCGACCCGCTGACCGCCGGACAGGACCGGCTGGCCGGGCTGCACGCCAATACGCAGATCCCGAAGGTGATCGGCCTTGCCCGCCTCCACGAACTGACCGGCGCGCCGGCCCATGCGGCGGCGGCGCGCTTCTTTCACCAGCGGGTGACCGGGCATCACAGCTATGTCATCGGCGGCAATTCGGAACGTGAGCATTTCGGCCAGCCCGACCAGCTGTCGAACCGACTGGGCGAGGCGACGTGCGAGGCGTGCAACAGCTATAACATGCTGAAGCTGACCCGGCATCTCTATGGCTGGCAGCCCGAGGCACGCTGGTTCGATTTCTACGAACGGGTGCAGATCAACCACATGCTCGCCCATCAGCGGCCACGCGACGGCCGCTTCGTCTATTTCATGCCGTTGGCGGCCGGGGCGCGGCGGACCTATTCCAGCCCCGAGGACAGTTTCTGGTGCTGCGTCGGGTCGGGAATGGAGAGCCATGCCAAACATGCCGATTCGATCTGGTGGCAGGATGCGGACACGCTGTACCTGAACCTGTTCGTGCCATCGAAGCTCGACTGGAGCGAACGGGAACTGGCGGTCGATCTCGATACCGCGATGCCGCTGAAGGGCGACGGGACGCTCACCGTCCGGCGCGCACCGCGCGGCAGGCAGGCGATCGCGATCCGCCTGCCCGGCTGGGCGAAGAACCCGGTCGTGGCGCTGAACGGACAGGCGATCGCGCCGGTGATGCGCGGCGGCTATGCGGTGATCGACCGGCGGTGGCGCGCGGGCGATACCGTCGCGCTGACGCTGCCGATGACGCTGGCGACCGAAGCGACGCCCGACGATCCGACGATCGTCGCCTTCACCTATGGCCCGCTGGTGCTCGCCGCCGATATGGGCAGCGAGGCGAAGCCGTTCGACAGTACCGGGCCGGCACTGGTCAGCGACGGCGCGATCGCCGACAGCCTGACGCCGGCGGGCGACAACCGCTTCACCGCGACCGGCGCGCTGGGCGAGAAGCTGACCTTCCGCCCCTTCTATTCGCAATGGGACCGGCGGACGGCAGTGTATCTGCCGACCTTCACCAGCGATCGGTGGGCGGCGGCGCGAGGCGAGTATGTGCGGGCGCAGGCCGAGGCACGGACGCTCGGCCGGCGTACCGTCGACACGCTGTACATGGGCGAGATGCAGCCGGAGCGCGACCATCAGGTCGTACCGGGCGGCAGCGAGGTCGTGAACTGGTCGGGACGGTCGGCGCGGCGCATCAAGCCCGGCCAGACCCTGGGCATGACGCTGGCCCGGCGACCGGGACCGGCGGTGCTGCGGCTGCTGATCTGGGGCCGCGACGTCGATCGCGCGATCGACATCGCCCTCGACGGCGCACCGCTCGCCACCGCGACGCACAAGGGGCCGGCGGCGGACCGGTTCGTCGCGCTCGACTATCCGATCCCGTCGGCGGGAGCGCAGGGACGCCCGGCGGCGACCATCACCTTGACCGCGAAGCAGGGCGATGCGGTGATTTACGAAGTGCGGATGCTCACCGCCGAGGACGCCGCGCCGGTGACGTCGGTTTAGGGCCGATCGACATTCCGTAGGGTTTCGGCTGCCCCCCTCCCTGACAAGGGAGGGGTCGGGGGTAGGTTGGCCTGCGATGGAGCGACTCCCCAGCCACAGACCGACCCACCCCCAGCCCCTCCCCTGTCAGGCAGGGGAGCAGTTCGCTGACCTGATAGCTGAATGTCGATCGGTCCTAGCGCCGCCCCCACACGTCTGCCCGGGCATCGATCGCGGTCGTGATCGCCGCGGCGATCCTTGCGTCGTCGGCCAGATCGGGATGATAATGACAGCCGCCGAAGTTGAGGCCGGTGACGGGCACGACCGCAAGGCGCGTCTCGCCGGTCGCGCGGAGTCTGGTCGCGACCTGCTGGACCTCGCGCAGGATCTCACCATCGGCAAGGTCGGTCGCCCACAGCACGAACAGGGCGTTCGGGTCGCGGCGGCGCAACCCCTGGACGAAGGCGACATAGCGCGCCTCGTAATCGGCGTGCAGCGCGGCGCGATCGGCCCAGCGTTCGCCGGGCTTCAGCGGAGTCGTAAAGTCATTGGTGCCGAGTGCGATCACGATAACCTGCGGATGCCAGTTCGCGTCGTCGGCCGGGGTCTTGGCGTCGAACAGCGCGTAGGGATAGGCCTGCGGCACGGTCGGTGCTGCGAAACCGCCATAGTTGCGGACGATGCCCCGCCCGGAAATCGCGTTGACGCGGATGTCGGCACCGTAGCGTTTGCCGAGGCGGCCGGCGATCCCCTGCGACGTGTCGGTCGTCTCCCACACCTGCACGTCGGTGCAGTCGCGGCTGGTCGACGTGTTGCCATAGCCGACGGTGTGCGAGTCGCCGATGAATTCGATCCGGCGGGCGGCGGCCCTCGGCGCGGCCAGCGGCGTGGTACCGGCCGGCGCGAAGAGGCCGCCCAGACCGGTCGGGCCGGCCTGTGATTCGCTAACCACGTCGACGCGGATGCGATGGCGGCCGGCACCGGGCGCGGTGATGCGGTAGCGGCCGGGTTTGGGGCGGACCAGTGCGACGGGGGCCGCGCCGTCGATGCTGATGCGCAGCGAGACCTCGCCCGGACCGACCTTCAGGTCGACGGCGCGGCCTTTGAACGCGGCTTCGAGATAGGTGCCCGGCCATTGCCGCTGATACCCGCCGTCGACGGGGACGACGCGGCCGCCGATGTGCAGCGGAATCGGCCGGGTGGCGGTTTCGGCGACGGGGGCGACGGTCTGGGCCGGCGTGATGGCGGGGAGTGCCAGCAGGAGGGCGGCGATCAGGGGGCGGGGCATATCGGTCCTTTTGGTCCTCGGGCTATGCGGTTCTGGTTCGGGTGCGAAGGGACAGTTGCAACATGCTTGCCGGCGAATGCCGGGGGCCGGTCGGCCGACGCCGATGATAGGCGGCAAAACCTTTCCAACTACACTGCCAACCATGAGATCGTTCAGGGGTAGCGCATCGCAGCTCATTTTCTCCGGCGGTCGCGAACGAGCGTAACCGCTTCCGCCCGAGGAATAAACAAAAACGAAATACATATGTTGACAGCGATGCGCCGGTTCCGCAGTCTGCCGGGACAGACGGCACGACCGGCGTAGGGATGAGGGACTGGACGGCATGACGACGATCGCACGGCGCGGATTCATCGGATCGGGCGCGCTGCTCGCCGGCTGTACCATGGCCCCTCCCCTGTCGCGGCCGAACGCCGGTGGCACCAGCGGCTTCGTGCGGCGGGACGGGATGCGGCTGTCGCTCGACGGCCGGCGCTATCGCTTCGTCGGCGGCAATATGTGGTATGCCGCCTATTTGGGGGCCGATGCGCCCTATGGCGACCGGGCACGGCTGGGCCGCGAACTGGATGCGCTGGCGGCGATGGGCGTGACGAACCTGCGCGTGCTGGCGTCGAGCGAGGAAGGGCCGCTCAAGAATTCGATCAAGCCGGGCTTTCGCGGTCCCGGCAAGGATTACAACCAGACGCTGCTCGCCGGGCTCGACTATGCGCTGGCGGAAATGGGCAAGCGCGGCATTCGCGCTGTGCTGTACCTGACCAACTTCTGGGAATGGTCGGGCGGGATGATGACGTACCTGTCCTACGTCAACGGCGGCAACTACATCAACATGAACGATCCGGCACATCCATGGCCGGAATTCGCGAACTTCAATGCCCAATTCTATGGCAATCGCGCCGCCATGGACCTGTATCGCGACTGGATCCGTGCGGTTGTCGGGCGGACCAATGGCGTGACGGGCAAGCCGTACGCCGACGATCCGACGATCATGGCATGGCAGCTGTCGAACGAGCCGCGCCCGTCGGGCGACATGGCCCATGCGAACCTGCCGCAATTCTATGCGTGGGTCCGCGACAGTGCGCAGCTCATCAAGTCGATCGACCGCAATCATCTGGTCTCGACCGGCAGCGAGGGGCTGAAGGGCGGGCTGGAAAGCGCAGAGATCGTGCTGGCCGAACACGCCATTCCCGAGATCGATTATCTGACCGTCCATATCTGGCCCAACAACTGGGACTGGGTGAAGCAGACCGACCTCGCCAATACCGCCGCGCGTGGCGAGACGCTGACCGACCAGTATATCGCCGACCATGTCGCGCTGGCCCGCCGGCTGGACAAGCCGATGGTGATCGAGGAATTCGGCTATCCCCGCGACGGCGGCAGCAACGATCCGGCGGTGGCGACGACGTACAAGGACCGCTTCTACGGTCGCATCTATACGGCGGCGATCAAGGACATGCAGGACGGCGGACCGATCGCCGGCACCAATTTCTGGGCATGGAACGGCGAAGCGCGGGCGGCACATCCCGACTACCGGTTCCAGGACGGCGACCGCCAGTATATGGGCGATCCCCCGCACGAGCCGCAGGGCTGGTACGGCATCTTCACCGGCGATACGACGATCCGGCTGGTGTCCGACCATGCCAGGGCGATTGCCGCACTGCCGGCGTGACGGGGGTGCGGGCGGTCTTGCGCACCGCCCCTTCCCCTGCGCAGACTGCCGGCAGCCTAGTCGGAGAAGTCCATGCGCCACCTGTTCGTCGCCCTTGCAGCCGCCACCCTGCTCCCCGCCGCCGCGATCGCGCAGGATGCGCCGATCTCCGCTGCGGGCAAGGAAGCGCTGACGCTGCTGACGCGCGGCATCGCGTTCAAGACGGTGCAGGGCGAGGGGCAGGTGCCGGCCTATGCCGCCTATCTGAAGCAGCAACTGATGTCGGCCGGCTTTGCCGATGCCGAGGTGACGTTCGTGCCGCTGGGCGAGACCGGCTATCTGACCGCGCGCATCGCCGGGCGCGACCGCAAGGCGAAGCCGACGGTCGTGCTCGGCCATATGGATGTGGTCGCCGCCGATGCGAAGGACTGGACCCGCGATCCGTTCACGCCGGTGGTGGAGGGCGGCTATGTCTTCGGGCGCGGCAGTCTGGATAACAAGGCGAACGTGTCGCTGGTCGTAGCGACGCTGATGCAGCTGAAGCGCGAGAAATGGGTGCCCAAGCGCGACGTCGTGCTGGTGCTGACCGGTGACGAAGAAACCGAGATGAAGACGACGCAGGCGGCGGCAGCGGCGTTCGCCAATGCCGGCCTGGTGCTGAACGCCGATGCCGGTGGCGGCGCGCTGGGCGAGGATGGCAAGCCGATCGCCTATGGCCTGCAGGCGGCGGAAAAGGTCTATGGCGACTGGCACCTGACCGTCACCGATCCCGGTGGCCATTCGAGCCGGCCGGGACCGCGCAACGCGATCGCGGTGCTGGCCAACGCCGTGGTGCGGATCGCCAACTATCGCTTCCCGCCGCAGCAGAACGAGATCACCAAGGCATCGCTCGCCGGGACCGCCGCCGCGACGCCCGGCGAGCTGGGCGCGGCGATGAAGGCGTTCGCCGCCAATCCGGCCGATACCGCCGCCGCCGACATCCTGTCCGCCGACAAACGCTATGTGGGACAAATCCGCACGACCTGTGTGCCCACCATGTTCAACGGCGGCCATGCGCCCAACGCCCTGCCGCAGCGGGCGATGGCCAACATCAACTGCCGCATCTTTCCCGGCACGCCGCGCGCCGAGATCGAGAAGAAGCTGATCGAACTGGTCGCTGACCCGACGATCGCGGTCACCTTCCGCGACAACGGCACGATCGAAGCGGGTGCCTCTCCGCTCGACCCGAAGGTCGTGTCGGCGGTCAAAACGGTGGTCGCCAAACGCGCACCGGGTACGCCGGTCCTGCCGATGCAGGAAGCCGGCGCGACCGATTCGATGCATTTCCGCGCAAAGGGTATCCCGAGCTTCGGCGTCGGCGGCGTGTTCATGAAACCCGGCGAAATCTTTGCCCATGGGCTGAACGAACGCGTGCCGGTGGCGACGATCGATCCGGGCGTCGTGTGGTGGGCGGAATTGTTGAAGACGCTGGGGTAGCGTCCCCGGCTTCGGTCTGGCGCGAACGAGGCCTTGCCAAGCTTGCCGATCTAGCCAGATCTTCACCGTACCCCGGCGAAGGCCGGGGTCCAGTTGCGATGCCTTCCCGGTGAATTACCGGAATGCCTTAGCTGCGCCCCGGCCTTCGCCGGGGTAGGCTGAAATTGTGGTCGAGCACTGGAACGTTGCTGTTTGGCCCCTACCGAACGCCTTCCAGCCCCCCGCCCACCTCGGCACGCTCCGCGTAACGCGGCGCAATCCGTGCCTGCGTTTTCTGTTCATAGGCATAGCCGGCGTTCAATACCTGCTGGTCGGCACCACCCGTGCCGATGAACGACAGACCGACCGGCAGCCCCTGCGCAAGCCCCATCGGTACGGTCAGGTGCGGATATCCCGCCACCGCCGGCAGTTCGGACGCCGACGGGCCGCCATATTGGTCACCATATACCGGGTCGCTGAGCCACGCCGCGCCATAGGTCGGCTCGACCAGCAGATCGACTTTCGCGCTTTTCAGCATCGCGTCGATCCCTTCGGCACCCGCCAGCCGCAACGACTTCGCCCGCGCCGCGCGGTAGGCGGGGTCGTTCAGGCCCCCCGTCTTTGCCGCGGCCTCGAATGTTTCCTGTTCGAAGAACGGCATTTCGCGCGGCGCGTTCGCGCGGTTGAAGGCGATGACCTGATCGAGGGTGCGGGTCTTCACTGCCACCGGGGTGGTGGCGAGATAGGTGTTCAGGTCGGCCTTCAACTCGGTCTGGAGTACCAGCAGCTCGGCCTCGCCCAGCCCGTCGAGCTTGGGCGGCGTTACCTCGACCAGTGTCGCGCCGCCCGCGCGCAGCACCGCGAGTGCCGCGTCGAACCGCCGGGTCAGCGGCTGCGTCATCCCCTTTGGCCGGATCACGCCGATCCGCCGCCCTTTCAGCGCGTAGACCGACAAGCCAGCGACATAATCCCGGACCTCGGTCCGGGCGGTGGCGGGATCGGTCGCATCGGGTCCGGCCATTGCCGACAGCAACAATGCCGCGTCGCGCACCGATCGCGCCATCGGCCCGGGCGTGTCCTGGCTATGGCTGATCGGCACCACCCGGCTGCGGCTGATGAGGCCCAGCGTCGGCTTGAACCCGACCAGTCCGTTGATCGACGAGGGGCAGACGACAGATCCATCGGTCTCGGTCCCGACCGCCGCCGCCGCGAAGCTGGCCGCGACCGCCGCGCCCGATCCCGAGGACGATCCGCAAGCGGTACGATCGAGCGCATATGGATTGCGCACCAGTCCGCCGACCGCGCTCCACCCGCTCATCGACCGGGTCGATCGGATATTGGCCCATTCGGACAAATTGGTCTTGCCGAGGATCACCGCCCCCGCCCGCCGCAGATAGGCGACCAGCGGCGCGTCCCGCCCGGTCAAGTTGTCCCGCAACGCAAGGCTGCCGGCAGTAGTCGCAACCCGGTCCGCCGTCTCGATATTGTCCTTGATCAGGATCGGTACGCCATGCAGCGGCCCCCGCACCCGCCCGCCCCGCCGCTCGGCATCGAGCGCCGCCGCCTGTTGCAACGCATCCGGGTTCAGCGCGATGACGCTGCGCAGCGTCGGCCCGGCGCGATCCATCGCCGCAATCCGGGCGATATAGGCACGGGTGACCGCGACGCTGTCGGTCGCCCCCGCGCGCATCTGCGCCTGCAACTGATCGATCGACACTTCCTCGACCCGCTGCGCGGCAACAGGCGTCGCAGCCATCAGCACGGTCGCAGCGAGACCAATCCATCCGTAGCAGCGCATCGCTATTCTTCCCCTCATTTGGGAGAATGCTAACAAGGATCGCGTTACGCGCAATGGCCGTGGCCGAACCGGACGACGTACCTTCCCTGGCGTGGCGTTCATCCCGACCGCGACGAACCGCTGCGGGAACCAGCTATCGAGACGGCTACCCGCAACAAGATTCACGCACTGGCCGGACGGACCGCGGCCGGCTTGCCGAACTTCGGAAAGGCGAAAAGCCACTGCACGGGCTTCGATCGCTCAGACGAGACCGACAGGATCAGTCCGACCGACAATGCAAACACGATGCTGGCGACGACGAGAATGTCGGTATTGGTGACACCGAGCCGGACCGCCATGACATCGAACAGATAGATGGCGGGGAAATGGCTGACATAGAATTTCAGCGAATTGCGGCCGACATAATTGGGCAGATGCGTCCAGCGCCGGTCCGCGACCTTCCGCGACAGATGGCATGCCGCGATGACGAAGGCGAGGGTGAGCGCGATGAACGCCGGTCCGGACTTGAAGTCGAAATAGGCGGCAAGAACACCGCCAATCGCGGCGACTGCTGCCGCGATCAAGCTTTCGCGCCGATCGATGAGGGCGAGGAAGGCATCCCAATGCCGACCGGCAAATGCGCCGAGGAAGAAGAAAGTCATCAGGTAGAACATGCGCGTATGGACGACGATGCCGGGCGACCCGAACGACACCAGTACCGCAATCCCAAAGATAGCCGCGCCAACGATGAGGAAATTGAACGACTTCACAAGATAGGCAACGAAATAGAAGATGCCGATGAAATACAGAAACCAGAGGTAACTCCCGGCATTCAGGAGACTGAAGATCGCCGGGACGCTGCCCACGTCGCGGGAAAAGACGATGGCCGTGACCGCAGACCAGATCAGATAGGGCCACCAGACACTGCGCAGTTTGCCGAGGAAGTAGGTAGCCGACCCCTTTTCCAGCGACTTGGGCAACAACAAGCCAGACAGGAACATCAACGTCGGCATTCGGTAAAGCGCGAAGAAGTCGGTGATTTCTTTGAGCCAAGCAGGTGGTACCAGATCGACCCGGCTCAGGATCGTCACCGAATGGAACGCCACGACCAGCAGGATTGCCAGACCGCGCAGCAGATCCATCCACGATTGGCGAGGTGCCCGCCCTTCGTTACGTTTTGCCTGGTTCGTTACCGTCATGATCGCTGCCCCGTCCTCTGCACCCCCCGATGCAATCGAAAGCCGCAACATCAGATATACGCAGAAATGTCCAGTATATTTCTAATTACGCATTGTCCCGAATCAAATATGGCGGTCGACCCGTTAGCCGCGCGAGACATGATGACCGGTCAACTATAGATAAAATAATGCTGTTTCACAGCTTCGGAGTCGAAACATCCGGAACACCAATCGCAATGCTGGTCTATGGACTAAAGTACCAGATGCTTCGGGTTTAAAACCCCAAGCCTGTTCGATTTAAAGAATTCGAACCGGCGCTGACCCTATCCGTTCACCAGAACTTGAAGTATTCTGAACGAGCGGCGGCAAACGTTCAGGCGCGGGCGGCGTCACCCCCCGGTCGCGAGCATACCAGCCTACCGGCTGCCCGCCCGCGCCTCACGCCACATCGTGGCACCGCGAACCCGGTACCGGTCGAGGCGCAGGATGGCGCGCCTGACAGCCGACTGCATCGGCATTTCGTACAGGCGGAAGCTGACCGACGCCACGCCGACGACCGCGGCCAGAATGACAGCAATCTGCAGGGCGATCGGGACGTTCCATGCCTGCAACGCGTTCTGGACCGTGTCGGCGACCGGTTCGTGCAGCAGATAGATTGAGAAGCTGTACGCTCCAAGCCGCCGCATGACCCGGTTCGCAAAGAAGAGGCGCGCGAACTTCGTATCGATCGTGAAGGACAGCACGAACGCGCCGAACAGCAACGCCATCGGCAGGCTTTCGTAGACGCGTCCGCGCTCCCATCCGAAGCCGGTCTTGGTCGGATCGGTCGAGACGAACTCCACGAAGATCGACAGCATCAGGACGATCCCCAGACACTGGACGATCGTCGCCGAACGCTTGTCGATCCGGTCGAACTGCACGAAGCGGCACAGCACCGCCGCGCTGACGCCCGCGAGGAAAATTGGCAGCGAGTTGAAGACGGTGATGCCAGGGAACATCGGTTGCAGGACGAACATCGCCGCCAGCCCGAACCCGAAGACCGGCAGATAGCGCAGGACGTGCCGCCGCGCGACGACATACCAGAGACCGACGAACACGACGTAGAATTCGACTTCGGGCGGGATCGACCAGAAGACGTATTTGCTGCCGACAAATAGCAAATGCTTCAGCGTATCGAAGGTCGTCAGATAATAGACGAAGTCGCTGCCGAAGATGTTCGATGCGATATAGGAGCCGATGATCACCGCATAGAATAGCGGAATGACCCGCGCGATGCGCGATGCCATGAAATGGGTGACGGCGGCTCCGTCAAACGGCCGGAACAGGTAAAGATGACCCATCAGGAAGCCGCTGAGGACGAAGAAGATCATGACCCCGAACGTGCCCGAATGCGGAATATGATCATCGGACAGGCCAAGGGTCTGGAAATGGGAAACCACGACCAGCAGCGCGGCAGCGCCCCGCAGTCCGTCAAGCGCCGGAATATGCGCCGGTTTCCGGATCGGCACGTCCGTCGGTGCCTCCCCATGATGGTCTGACCGCGCCAATTCCATATCGTCTTCCCCCGAAGTTGTGGCCACCCCTTTCCCAAAAGCTGACCGGGGCGCAATGACATACAACCCCCTTTAATTTCAACCGATTTTTCGGAACGACCTTCCAAGCGAGATTAACTCTTCCGTGATTCTGACCGCTTGGAAGGACCAGCCTTAGCAATACTTCCGGCTGATGTCGCCTGATCGCGCCAGTACGCGTCGAATACGGGACGGGCCGTTTCATGGCGCAACCGCCATGCCATCGGAATTGCAAGGCGTCGCGCAGGCGGAGAACGTAAATGCCCAAGCGCCCATCGAGTCGGCGAGCCAACGCAACAACGAAAAAGCCCGCCAGGCATTCACCTGACGGGCTTTCTATATGGTGGGCGCGGCAAGGATTGAACTTGCGACCCCTGCGATGTCAACACAGTGCTCTACCACTGAGCTACGCGCCCGGCGATCTCTCTGTTGCCGGAGAGATCGAAACCGGAGTGGCGCTGTTAGCGGCGCGGTTGCCGCCTGACAAGCGCTTAATTGCTGGTCGGCACTCTTTCTTCCCCGAACAGCCGGTCGACCTCGGCAACCAGCTCGCGCAGGTGGAACGGCTTGGACAGGATACGGGCATGCGGCACCTGTCGTCCCGCCTTGAGCGTGACCGCCGCGAAACCGGTGATGAACATCACGCGCAGGTCGGGAACCATCTCGCCGGCGCGCTGGGCCAGTTCGATGCCGTCCATTTCCGGCATGACGATGTCGGTCAGCAACAGGTCGAAGCTTTCGGTGCGCAACAGCGGAATCGCCGCGGTACCGCGATCGACCGCGCTGACGCCATAGCCGGCACGTTCCAGCGCGCGCGTAAGATACTCGCGCATCACCTGGTCGTCTTCGGCCAGCAAAATCCTGTACATCCCAACCCCTTCGACCCGAGCCCGGACAGTATGCCGGTCCGGGTTAAGATTTTCCAGTGATATGCTCGACAACTGCGGCGGGCCGTGATCCTGTACGGGACATGATCCCCGCCCCCCTGTCCTTTCGCCGTTTCGGTCCGGCCGATCCGGTGTCGCCCGTGGTGGTGTCGGTGCCGCATGCCGGACGCGACTATCCGCCGGCGATGCTGTCGCTGCTGACGGTGCCGGTCGCGCGGCTGACGGCGCTGGAGGACCGGTATGTCGATGCGGTCGCACAGGGCGCGCACCGCGACGAAACGATGCTGGTGGCGACACGGGCGCGGGGCTGGATCGACCTCAACCGATCGCCGGTGCGCGACCGCGATCCGCAGGTCGATGCGGGCGCGGACCCACGCAATGCCGGCCATGCCGCATCGGACAAGGTCCGCAGCGGTATCGGGCTGATCCCCCGTCGCGCCGGCGGTGCAGACAATATGTGGCGACGCAAGCTGACCAATGCGGAAGTGGTCGAACGAATCACAACGGACCACGCCCCGTATCATGCTGCGGTGGCGGCGGCACTGGCGGCGGCGCATGCCCGATTCGGCATCGCCATCCTGCTCGACCTGCATTCGATGCCGCCGCTGGTTGGGCTCATGCCCGCGCAGATCGTGCTCGGTGACCGGTACGGGCGGAGCGCGGGCGGACAGCTGACCGCATCGATCGCGGCGGTAGTGCGCGATCATGGGCTGCCGCTGGCGATCAACCATCCCTATGCCGGCGGCCATATCCTGTCGGAACACGCCCGGCCGCGCGCCGACATCCATGCGCTGCAACTGGAGATCGACCGCAACCTGTACCTCGACGAGGCGCTCGACCGGCCCGGTGCGGGCCTCGGCAAGACCATCGCGCTGGTGCGGGCCGTGCTCGACCGGGCAGCCGACGTCGCGCTGAACATGACGCGCCGCATCGCAGCGGAATAGCTCAAGAAAAAAGCCACCCCGTGTATAACGCGGAGTGGCCAAGGTTCAGGGAGGAGGCGCGTGAAACGCGCCGCACGGTCCAACGAAAGGGGGGACATCGAACCGTGTAACCACTATTTAGGTAGCTGTCCGGACGGCTTCAAGAGCCTTTTTACATTTGACCGTGACTTTATCGCAACGCGCCTTAGCGCGTCCGCCGTCCGCCCGGCAGCATGCGCGAAACGATACCGTCGCGCAGCAGGAACTGGTGCCGCAGCGCCGCGCCGACATGGAGCGCGACCAGTCCGGCCATCAGGAAGCCGCCGACTTCATGGACCTCATGACCGGCCCCGGCAACGACAGGTGTAATCGGCAGATACGGGATCGGGAACAGCCCGAACCAGTCGAGCGGATAGCGCCTGGCCCCCGACACCATCGCCCAACCGCTCAACGGCAGGACGATCAGCAACCCATAGAACAGGCGATGCGTCCAGCTCGCCGCCAGCCGTTCCCAACCCGCAACGAAGGCGGGCAGTGGCGGCGGCGGGTTGGCGATACGCCAGACGATGCGCCCGGCGGTCAGCACCAGCACGGTGATGCCGACCGCCTTGTGAACGCCCATCGACCCGCCGACCAGGCCGATCCACAGATTGACCAGCACGAGCAGCGCGATCGTCCAGTGAAAGAAGATCGCACCGCGCGAATAACGCTGGGCGTGGAACGGCCGGGTGCCGCGCATCAGAAGGTGGGAACCGCCGCCGGCTGCGCCTGCACCTTGCCCTGCCGCATCTGCCGCGCGAACACGTCCCGCATCAGCGACAGCGAGAACAGGTGCGCGAAGATCAGCGGCAGCATGCCCGACTGCTGCATCTTGCGCAGCTGGTCGCCGCGCAGCTCGTTCAGCTTTTCTTCCGAGATCATCTGGAAACCGCGATAGACGAACGGCTGGTCGTTGCCTTCCTGCTGGATCGACACTTCGCCGTCCATCAGCAGGCCCATGTCCTTGATCTCCTTCATGAACATGCCGGTCTTCTGCCCGGCCTGCTCGAATTGCTCGTTGAAGGCGAGGATCTGCTTGGTGACTTCGCTGGGCTGATCGCCGTCGAACAGCGGCTCGCCCTCTTCGAACGGACCGATCACGTCCGACGTCGGATCGAAGCACAGCGACAGTTCGTCCGACTCCGGGCGCAGGCGCGCGAGGAGATAGGGATAGCGGCGGATATAGGCCGGGATGTAGGTTTCGGGGTCGATCAACCGGCCATCGTCGTCGAGGAAGGTGTTGACGCCTTCGTTCAGGCCCATCAGCGCCAGCGGCACGGGATCGTCACCGACCGAAAAGACAATCGGCATCCGGCGCTGCACCAGCGGGAATTCCTCGACCGTGACGGGAATCGCATGCTGCCCGGTCAGGAACGGCGCACGATCCGACGAACGGACCTTCCAGTTGCCGTGCGTCTGGCTCGAAAGCGGTTCGAGCTGGTTGTAGAACAGCGGAAGCGATTGATTCTGCGGCGCGCTGGCCATTTCAGGGTCTCCAGATACTCAATTCGGTCCGGCTGATTGCCGGACGGCCGCCCCCCCGGGCGTACCTCGTGCCACCGTCTATGGATTGGTCGCGCGGGGCGCAAGCGATACGAGCTTGCCCGGATTGAACAGCCCTAGGGGGTCCAGCCCGGCCTTGATCGCGCGCAACGCCGCCAGCCGGGCGGGCGGACCCAGCCGGTCCAGTTCGGCCAGTTTCATCTGGCCGATGCCATGTTCTGCCGAGATCGACCCGCCCGCCGCCGTCACCGCGTCATGGACGAAGCGGGTGATTACCGGCGCGTCCTGCGCATACCAGCGGGCCGGGTCGACACCCATTGGCGCGCGGACGTGGAAATGGACATTGCCGTCGCCCAGATGGCCGAAGGCGGTGGCATGGGTGCCGGGAAAGCGCGCCTCCGCGGCCGCGGCCGCCTGCGTCATGAACCGCGGCATGGTGTCGACCGGCACCGAAATATCATGCTGGACCGCCGGCCCGGTCGATTTCTCCGCCGCCGACAGCGAATCGCGCAACCGCCAAAAGGCGTCAGCCTGCGCTTCGCTGGTGGCGAGCACCGCATCCTCGATCCGTCCTGCGGCGAACCCATCGGCGAGCAGCGTTTCGAGCAGGGCCGCAGGCGGCGATTCGCCGGGGGCCGCGACCGCCTCGATCAGCAACTGCCACGGATGGTCGCCCACCAGCGGCGCACGCGCGCCGGGCACATGCGCGACGGCCAGCGTTAGCGTATCGGCGGGGATGATCTCGAAACTCTCGATCCGGTCGGTCTTTGCCTGCATCGCGCGCAGCAGGTCCAGCCCCGCCTGCGGATCGCCGATCCCGACCCAGGCGACGGCACGTTCGGCGATGGCCGGGGCCAGCCGCAAGGTCGCGGCGGTGACGATGCCGAGCGTACCCTCCGCCCCGACCAGCAACTGCGTTAGGTCGTACCCGCGATTGTCCTTGGGCAGTACCGCCAGCCCGTCATGCACCGATCCGTCGGGCAGCACCGCCTCGACGCCCAGCACCAGCCGCCGCATATTGCCCCAGCGCAGCACCTGCGTCCCGCCGGCATTGGTCGACACCAGCCCGCCGATCGTCGCACTGCCCCGCGCGCCCAGCGTCAGCGGGAATCGCTGGTCGGTATTGGCGGCGGCTTCGTGCAGGTTCTGAAGGATGACGCCAGCTTCGGCGACCGCCTGTCCCGGATCGATACGCCGCAGCCGATCCATCCGCCGGAGCGACAGCAACACCGCGTCGCCCTGCGCCGACGGGGTCGCGCCGCCGACCATCGACGTATTGCCGCCCTGCGGCACGATCGGCACGCCATGTTTCGCGGCCAGCGCGACCAGCGCAGCGACCTGTTCCGTAGCGGAAGGTTCGAACAGCGCCGCGCTTCGCCCATGAAAGCGCCCGCGCCAGTCGGTCAGCCACGGCGCGATCCGTTCGACATCGGTGGTGACGATCCGGTCGCCCAGCCCCGCACGGGCATCGGCGACCATTGCGGCGACGGGCGACGGCATCATGGAGCGGGCGGTAGCACCGCTATCCCCTTGCGACCAGTTCATCTGCGGTTAAATTCCGATCGGAGATGTTCACCGCGTGACCGCCCTGCCGCTTCCCGCAGCGACCCTGATGTTGCTCCTGCTCGCGCTGCCCGGTGCCGCGCAGCGCCGGCTCGCCGACCCGCCGGCGACGACGGTGTTGCGGACCGAGATGCGCATCCAGCGGATGATCATTCGCGTCCCCCGCGCGCCCTTCGCCCCCGTCGCGTTCAGTGCGCCGCGTGCGCTGCCGCCGATCCAGTGGATCGAAAAACGTACCGACCGCTGCCTGCCCCTACAGAATGTCGCGGCGGTGACGATCAGCCGCACCGACAGCGTCGATCTGTTGCTGAACGGTGGCGGGCGGGTGCGGGCGCGGCTCGCCGACAATTGCCCGTCGCTCGATTTCTATGCCGGCATGTATATCAAACCGAGCAGCGACGGGCGGATGTGCGCGTCGCGCGACGTCATCCGCTCACGCACCGGCGGACAATGCCGGATCGCGCAGTTCCGCGCGCTGGTCCCGGCGCGCTGAATTGCGGACGGCGCACACGCCAACCTTGACTTTTCGGACATTTTCCGCGACGCGCGGTCCGATTTACCGGAGCGCGGGCCTGTTGCGTTCCCCAGCCATGGAACCGCAATGACCTTCGCCGATCTCGGCCTGTCCGACGAACTGCTGCGTTCCGTCAACGATTCGGGCTATACCGAACCGACTCCGATTCAGGCGGCGGCGATCCCGTCGGTGCTGATGATGCGCGATCTGGTCGCGATCGCCCAGACCGGCACCGGCAAGACCGCGTCGTTCGTGCTGCCGATGATCGACATTTTGGCGCAGGGGCGCAGTCGGGCACGGATGCCACGCTCGCTGATCCTCGAACCGACGCGCGAACTCGCCGCGCAGGTTGCCGAGAATTTTGAGAAATATGGCGCGAACCACAAGCTGTCGATGGCGCTGCTGATCGGCGGCGTGTCGATGGGCGACCAGCTCGCCGCGCTCGAAAAGGGCGTCGACGTGCTGATCGCGACGCCGGGCCGGCTGATGGACCTGTTCACGCGCGGGAAGATTCTGCTGACCGGCTGTTCGATGCTGGTCATCGACGAAGCCGACCGGATGCTCGACATGGGGTTCATTCCCGATATCGAGGAAATCTGCACCAAGCTGCCCAAACAGCGTCAGACGCTGTTGTTCTCGGCCACCATGCCGCCGCCGATCAAGAAGCTGGCCGACAAGTTCCTCGACAATCCCAAGACGATCGAGGTGTCGCGCCCGGCATCGACCAATCTGAACATCGCGCAGCATGTCGTACCGGTCAGCGCCGCGAAGAAGCGCGAAGTGCTGCGCACGCTGCTGGCGACCGAAGAAGTCCGCAACGCGATCATCTTCTGCAATCGTAAGACGACGGTCCGCGAACTGAACAAGAGCCTGCAGCGCGCCCGCTTCCGCTCGGCCGAAATCCATGGCGACATGGACCAGTCCGCCCGCATCGCCGAACTGGAACGCTTCAAATCGGGGGACGTCTCGATCCTCGTCGCCTCGGACGTCGCGGCGCGCGGCCTCGACGTGAAGGGCGTGAGCCACGTCTTCAACTATGACGCGCCGTGGCATCCCGACGATTATGTCCATCGTATCGGGCGCACCGGCCGCGGTGGCGCGACCGGCATCGCCTATACGCTGGTCACGCCCGATGATGCCGAGAATATCGCCAATATCGAAAAGCTGACCGGACAGAAGATCCCGGTCCTGAACATGGACGATGCCGCCCCCGAACCGGCAACCGCCGAGGTTGAGGCGGTCGAGGAAGCACCGCGCCGTGGCCGTCGCAGCCGTCCCGCCGCCGAAGCCGAGGCACCCGAGGCCCCGCGCGAGCGCGAGCCCCGTCCCGAGCGCGAACCGCGTGCCGAGCGTGCGCCACGCGCCGAGCGCGAGGAACGCCGCCCCCGTCGCGAACGCGAGGAACGCGCACCCCAGCAGCGCGACGAACGCCCGGCGCGCTACGTCCAGCAGGACGCGGTCGAGGATGGCGGCTGGAACGGCCCCGTCCCCGCCTTCCTGAATGTCCGCATCCCGCTCTGATCCGGTGGACGACGTGTTCGAACCGGTCGCTGCGCAGGCGATCGAAAGCCCCTGCGTGCTGGTCTGTTCGATCGATACCGACACCGGCTGGTGCCTCGGCTGCGGACGGACGCGCGACGAGATCGCGCGCTGGACCGCGATCGACAGTGAGGCGCGCCGCGCGGTGATGGCGGTGCTGCCGCAACGGATGGCGGTGCTGGAACAATAGCTTGCCCGGACCCCGGACGGTTGCCGTGCGTTAGCGCGCCATCCAGACATTCGGAGGTTCCCCCATGGCCGTCACGCTCAAGCCGCTGTCCGAACAGACCATCGTCATCACCGGTGCCTCGTCGGGGATCGGCCTCGCCACCGCCCGCCGTGCGGCGCGTGAAGGCGCGAAGGTACTGCTGGTCGCCCGCAACGAAGACGCGCTGCGCGAGGCGACCGAATCGATCCTGCTGCGGGGCGGCAAGGCGGAGTTCCTCGCGATTGACATCACCGCCGCCGATGCGCCCGAACGGATAGGGGCGAAGGCACGCGAGGCGTTCGGCGGGTTCGACACCTGGGTGAACGACGCCGCCGTCGCGCTCTATGCGCGGTTGGAGGCGACCGGCATCGATGAGCAGCGCCGGGTGTTCGACGTCGGCTATTTCGCGACCGTCGCCGCCTCGCTCTATGCGGCGCGCGAACTGACGGCGCGGGGCAGCGGGGCGATCGTCAATCTCGGGTCGATCCTGTCCGACCGGTCGGTGCCGGTGCAGGGCGCGTACAGCGCAATGAAACATGCGGTACAGGGCTTTACCGAAGCGTTCCGGATGGAGATGGAGGCCGAAGGCCGCCCGGTATCGGTGACGTTGATCAAACCCGCCGCGATCGACACCCCCTATCCCGAGCATGCCCGCAACCGCATGGACAAGCCGGCGCGCGTCCCGCCGGTCGTCTATGATCCCGAACTGGTCGCCAAGGCGATCTGCTTTGCCGCCGCCCATCCCAAGCGCGACCTGACCATCGGCGGCACCGGCATGGCGATGACCAAGATGAGCAACCTGCTGCCGCGCAGCGCCGACCGGTTCATGGAAATGTTCTTCAAGGAAGAGGCGCAGACGATCGACACCCCCGCGACGCCCGGTGCCAAGGACAATCTGTTCGAACCGCGCAAGGACGGCCGCGAACGGTCGAACCAGGACAACCATGTCCGTAAGCAGAGCCTCGCGCTCGAAGCGCAGATGCGGCCATGGACGACCATGGCGATCCTGGGCGGAGTCGGCGTCGCGGCGGGCATGCTGCTGTCGCTCCGCGGATCGACACCGCGCCGGACCGACGACGAGGTGAAGTTGCTGCCGCCACCGACCACGGCGCATCAGGCGGATGGCAGCGATTCGTCGGCTTCCTATGCGGCGGGGAGTGCCGATGAGAGCACGATCCCCGAACCGCACGAACCGGTGTTTTCCGAACGTCCGGTCGGCGCAGTCGAAGCGCCGAATGCGGCCGATATCAAGGTCGCACACCCCTGAACGCCAGACGCCGCCCCTCCCTTCCGGGGGAGGGCGGCTTCACTCGCCCGGCGCGCGCAGCAGCTTGCGGATGAAGCCGATCAGCCCGGTCTGCCGCGACCGGCGCAGCCGTTCCGCAGCGAGGATCGTCTGCACCTTGCGGAAGCAATCCTCGACATCGTCGTTGACCAGCACATAGTCATAGCTGTCCCAATGGCTGACCTCGGCCGCCGATCGCGCCATGCGGGCGTCGATCACCTCTACGCTGTCGGTGTTGCGCGACACCAGCCGTTGGCGCAGCTCGGTCATCGACGGCGGCAGGATGAAGACGCGGACGACGTCACCGCCGGCGATCTGGAACAGCTGTTGCGCGCCCTGCCAGTCGATGTCGAACAGTACGTCCTTGCCCGCGCTCAGCATCGCTTCGACCGGCGCGCGCGGCGTACCGTAGCGGTTGCCGAACACATGCGCCCATTCGAGAAATTCATGGGCGGACACCATGCGCCGGAACTCTTCGAGGTCGACGAAGTGGTAATCCTTGCCGTCGACTTCCCCCTCGCGCGGTCCGCGGGTGGTGGCGGATACCGACATCGACAGGTCGGTTTCGGCGGCCAGCAGCTTGCGTGCGATCGTCGACTTGCCCGCCCCGGATGGAGAGGACAGGACGAACAACACCCCCCGGCGCTTGAAGCCGTGGAGGTCGGGGTCTGGCAGATGGCTCATGGCAGGGCCTCATCGCGCGTGCGGGCGCACGACGTCAAGGGGCGACGGAATACCGTCGCCCCTGATGTTCACCCACGTGTCGCGGATATCATGCCCGTCCGATGCGTCGGGTGGCAGCGGTTTCCGCCGTCGGCGGGAACCGCAACGCCATCAATAGCCGCGTCGCACCTTGTCGACCTTGCGGCGGTCATAGGCCTTTTTCGCGGCATAGCCGCCGCCGAGGATCATGCCGAGCGGCCCCATGCGCCGCATCACGCTGCCGGCGACCCAGCCCATCGCCGCACCCTTCACGCCACCGCGTCCGTCGCGGCGACCCATTTCGCGCCCGACCAGTGCGCCGATAATCCGTCCGATCATGCTGCATCCTCCGTTTCGAACAGTTGCGCCTTCAATTCGCCGGCACCGCGCAACACCGCCCAGCCGACGGCATAGGTAATCGCCATGGGCACGACAATCTTCAAAACATTGGCGACGACGGCACCGTTGATGGCACCGTCGAAGCTCGAATCATCATCACCGCTCATCTTGTCGATGGCGGCACCGACCAGTGCGCCTATCGTCGTTGCACCCATGACTTCCTCGCTAACATTATACGGATACAGCGCGGGAAAGGCCGGGATGTTCCCTGCAACCGACGCTCGCCGGATGCCCATCGACGCCAAAGGTCACAAAAGTCACACTCATGCAGCTTGCGCGCACTGTGCGACACCATCGAACCACCTTGTCAAACAACGTGGGCAGCGATGCTCAGCCGACGGCATGGCACAAGCCGACCGTGTAGGACAGGCGATCGGCGCTATCCGACCATCGTCTCCGGCCGGACCAGCCGGTCGAACGTCGCTGCATCGACCAGCCCCAGCGCCAGCCCGGCTTCACGCAGCGTCAGCCCCTCGGCATGGGCGTGCTTGGCGATCTTCGCGGCATTGTCATAGCCGATCTCGGGCGCGAGCGCGGTGACCAGCATCAGCGAGCGTTCGACCAGATCGGCGATCCGCGCGTGGTTCGACTCGATCCCGTCGACACACCGCTCGGCAAAACTTGCCATGCCGATCGCCAACAGATCGATCGAGCGCAGCACCGCCGCACCGATCAACGGTTTGAAGACATTGAGTTCGAGATGCCCCTGCATCCCCCCGACCGTCACCGACAAGTGATTGCCGATCACCTGCGCCGACACCATCGTCAGCATCTCGCACTGGGTCGGATTGACCTTGCCCGGCATGATCGAACTGCCCGGTTCGTTCGCCGGCAGGTCGATCTCACCCAGTCCCGAACGGGGGCCGGAACCGAGCAGGCGGATATCGTTGGCGATCTTCGTCAACGCGACCGCCAGCGTATTGAGCGTGCCCGACAGCTGGACCAGCGGGTCGTTCGACGCCAGCGCCTCGAACTTGTTGGGTGCGGTGACGAAGGCGTGGCCGGTGATCGCGGCGATCTCCGCTGCCACCCCCTCGGCAAAACCGGGCGCGGCGTTCAGGCCGGTGCCGACCGCCGTGCCACCCTGCGCGAGGCGGAGCAAGTCCCCTTCGGCGGCCTGCAACCGCCGCTTCGCATCGCGCAACTGCGCGACATAACCCGAAAATTCCTGGCCCAGCGTCAGCGGCGTCGCATCCTGCAGATGGGTGCGACCGATCTTGACGATGTCGGCCCATTCCTTCGCCTTTGCCGCCAGCGAGTCCGCCAGCCGGTCGAGCGCCGGGATCAAGTCGCGGTTCAGCGCGACGACCGCCGCGACGTGCAGCGCGGTCGGGAAACTGTCGTTCGACGACTGCCCCTTATTCACATGGTCGTTGGGGTGGACCGGCGACTTGCCGCCACGCTTGCCGGTCAGCGCTTCGTTGGCGCGCCCGGCGATCACTTCGTTGGCGTTCATGTTCGATTGGGTGCCGCTGCCGGTCTGCCAGATGACCAGCGGGAATTGATCGTCGAGCTTGCCCGCAATGACCTCGCCCGCCGCTGCCTCGATCGCATCGGCGATGCTGCCCTCCAGACCATGCGCCCGGTTCACCCGCGCCGCCGCCTGCTTCACGATCGCCAGCGCATGGACGATGCCGATCGGCATCCGCTCGGACGAAGGAAAGGGGAAATTCTCGATCGAGCGTTCGGTCTGCGCGCCCCAATAGGCGTCGGCTGGAACCTCGATCGCGCCGATCGAGTCGGTTTCGGTACGGGTGTCAGTCATCCCCCGAAAACCCGTGGGCGCGTCAGTCGATCCGTTTCGATAGGAAGAAGCGCGCATGGCCCGGCGGGAAATCGTCGATCGTGCCGAAATGACCGAAGCCCAGCTTCTCGTAAAAGCCGCGCGCCTGAAAGCTGAACGTGTCGAGCCAGATGCCGATGCAATCCGCCGCGCGCGCCAGTTCTTCGGCCCGCTGCATCAGGTCACGGCCGATCCCCTGCCCCTTCAACGCCGGGGAAACCGCCAGAAACTCGACGAACAGCCAGCGATAGCCGATCTTGCCCCACAGCCCGCCGGTGATCGTGCCCGCATCGTCGCGGACCACGATCGCGACCTGCCGTCGTTCGGTCGGCCCGACCGCGGCATCGTTATGCGCCGACAGGATGCGCAGGATCGCCTCGCGCTCGCCCTCACCCGGCGCGGCGACGACCTCGATCGTCACTTCTTGCGTTTGAAGTCCACCGCGACGACGTTCGACCCGTCCTCGCTGGTGGCGATCGGCGCGTCGTTTTCGGGCGGATCATGCGGCTCGGGTTCGTCGCCCGGTTCGTCATTCGCCTGAAAGCGCAGTTCGAAATTGACCGCCGGATCGTGGAAACCGGTGATCGCCGCGAACGGAATGACCAGCGTCGACGGAATGCCGCCGAAGCTCAGGCCGACTGAGAAGCGTTCAGCATCGACGGTCAGGTCCCAGAAACGATGCTGGATGACGATCGTCATCTCGTCCGGAAACCGTTCGATCAGCCGCCGGGGGATGTCGACGCCCGGTGCCTGCGTCTTGAACGTGATGTAGAAATGATGCTCGCCGGGTAGCGCACCGGTGGCAGAGACCTGCCCGAGCACGCGGCCGACGACGGCGCGCAGGGCTTCCTGGACGATCTCGTCATACGGGATCAGGCTGTCGGCGACGGGCTGGTTCATGGGCCTTGGGTTAGCGGCGTTTGCCCGCCCGTCAAGATTCGTTGCGTTGCATGGGCCACGCCACGCGCTATGGACACGGCCATGCGCACCGCCACCATCGCCCGCAAGACCAGCGAGACGTCGATCGACGTCACGGTCAATCTCGACGGCACCGGCACCTATGACGTGTCGACCGGCGTCGGTTTCTTCGACCATATGCTCGAACAGCTGAGCCGCCATTCGCTGATCGACCTGACCGTGCGGACGCTCGGCGACCTGCATATCGACGCGCACCATACGGTCGAGGATACCGGCATTGCCATCGGCGAGGCGTTCGCCAAGGCGCTGGGCGACAAGCGCGGCATCCGCCGCTATGGCGACGCGCTGTCGCCGATGGACGAGACGCTGACCCGCGTCGCGCTCGACATTTCGGGGCGGCCGTGGCTGGTGTGGAAGGTGACGTTCACCCAGGCGCAGCTCGGCACGATGGATACCGAGATGTTCGGCCATTTCTGCCACAGCTTCGCACAGGCCGCCGGCATCACGCTGCACGTCGAGACGTTGTACGGCACCAACAACCATCATATCGCCGAAAGCATCTTCAAGGGGCTGGCCCGCGCCTTGCGCACCGCGACCGAGATCGATCCGCGCAAGAGCGATGCCATCCCCTCGACCAAGGGAGTGTTGTGACATGGTAGCCCGTCCGATGCAGCCGATGAGCCTCGCGATGCTCACCTATGTGAAGCCGCTCGACGAGGTCGACGTCCACCGCGACGCGCATGTCGCGTGGATCAAGAAGGCGATGGACGAGGGTGTCATGCTGATCGCCGGACGCCGCACTCCCCCGACCGGCGGCGTGCTGCTGTTCCGCGGCGAAGCGGATGCGGTGCGCGCGGTGGCGGAGACCGACCCGTTCGTCGTCAATGGCGTCGCGACCGTCGAGATCGTCGCCTTCACCATGACGCTGGCGATGGACCAGATCGGCGACCTGTTTTGATCGCACTGATCGATTACGGTGCGGGCAATCTCCATTCGGTCGCCAATGCGCTGAAGGCGGCGGGCGCAGCGGACCTGTCGATCACCGCCGATCCGGAAGCGGTGCGGAGCGCCGATCGGATCGTCCTGCCCGGTGTCGGTGCGTTCGCGGCGTGCATGAACGGCCTGAGCGCGATCCCCGGCATGGTCGAGGCGATGCGCGAGCGGGCGCTGGCCGGCGGCGTGCCGTTCCTCGGCGTCTGTGTCGGCATGCAGTTGCTGGCCACCACCGGGGAGGAATTCGGCGTCCATGCCGGGCTGGGCTGGATCGACGGCACCGTCCGCCGGCTGCCCGCGTCGCCCGGCATCACCGTGCCGCATATGGGCTGGAACGATGTCGTGCCTTGCCGCGAGCATCCGCTGCTGGTGCCGGGCGAGGCCTATTTCCTGCACAGCTATGCGTTCGATGGCGATCAGGTGCTGGCCACCACCGACCATGGCGGCCCGGTGACCGCGGCAATCGGCCGCGACAATCTGCTGGGCGTGCAGTTCCACCCCGAAAAGAGCCAGCGCTATGGCATCGCGCTGCTGGAGAGGTTCCTCGAATGGCGTCCTTGATGTCCGCCGCGACGCAGCGCGTCGGTGGCCTGACCGTATTCCCCGCGATCGATCTCAAGGGTGGACAGGTCGTGCGTCTGGCCGAGGGCGATATGGACCGCGCCACCGTCTATGGCGACGATCCCGCGCAGCAGGCGCGGCTGTTCGCCGATGCCGGGGCGGATCATCTGCATGTCGTCGATCTGGATGGCGCATTCGCGGGCGAGTCGGTCAATGGCGATGCGGTCGCCGCGATCCTGCAGGCCTTTCCCGGCCGGGTGCAACTGGGCGGCGGCATTCGTAGCCGCGCCAATGTCGATCGCTGGATTGATCTGGGCGTCGCGCGGGTCGTGATCGGCACTGCCGCGCTGGAAAACCCCGATTTCGTCCGTGAGGCCGCCGCCGCCTGTCCGGGGCAGGTCGTCGTCGCGGTCGATGCGTGGGACGGCATGGTGGCGACGCGCGGCTGGGCCGATGTGTCGACCGTCTCGGTCACCGACCTTGCCCGCCGGTTCGAGGATGCCGGCGTCGCGGCGCTGCTGTTCACCGATGTCGGCCGCGACGGGATGCTGAAGGGCTGCAATGTTGAAGCGACCGCCGCACTGGCCGCTGCCGTATCGATCCCGGTCATCGCCAGCGGCGGGGTGGCGGGGATCGAGGATATTTACGCGCTGAAGGGCAAGCCGGGGATCGAGGGCGTCATCACCGGCCGCGCGCTGTATGACGGTCGCCTCGATCTGGCGGAAGCGATCCGGGTCGCCGGCGCATGACCGTTCGGGCGCGGGTGATCCCCTGTCTCGACGTCCATGCCGGGCGGGTGGTGAAGGGCGTCAATTTCGTCGAACTGCGCGATGCCGGCGATCCGGTCGAACAGGCGCGCGCCTATGATGCGGCGGGTGCCGATGAACTGACCTTCCTCGACATCGGCGCGAGTCACGAGGGGCGCGACACGATCATCGACGTGGTGCGGCGGACGGCGGAGGTGTGCTTCATGCCGCTGACCGTCGGTGGCGGGGTACGCTCGCCCGACGATGCCCGCGCGCTGCTGCTGGCGGGGGCCGACAAGGTCGCGGTCAATTCCGCTGCCGTCGCCCGGCCCGAACTGGTCGCCGATATCGCCGACCGCTTCGGCAGCCAGTGCGTCACGGCTTCGGTCGATGCGCGGCGGGTCGAGGGGCGCTGGGAAGTGTTCACCCATGGCGGCAGGCGGGCGACCGGCATTGATGCGGTGGACCACGCGCTCAAGCTGGCGGCGCTGGGGGCGGGCGAATTGCTGGTCACGTCGATGGACCGCGACGGGACGCGCGACGGCTATGACCTCGACCTGATCCGCATCATCGCCGATGCGGTATCGGTGCCGGTCGTCGCCTCGGGCGGGGTCGGCACGCTCGACCATCTGGTCGCGGGGGTGATCGAGGGGCATGCCAGCGCCGTGCTGGCGGCGTCGATCTTCCATTTCGGCGAGGCGTCGGTGGCCGATGCGCATGCCGCGCTGGCGGCGGCGGGAGTACCGGTCCGGTCTCCGGCGCGGGGGTAAGCGGGCTGTGCCTTCAACCCATTAGTCAGATCACCCTCACCCTTCCGCGGCTACGCCGCTCCCTCCCTCTCCCGCCGGGAGAGGGAAGGGGCCCGCCCGGCGCCGCCGGGTGGGAAGGGTGAGGGCGAATCAACAAGAGCGGCTTGCGCCCCCGGCCCCTTCCGAAACCGGCCTACTCCCCCGGAAACGCTACCAGCGCCGACACGCCGATCCCCTCGGCCCGCAACGCCGCCGCCCCGCCCAGATCGGGTAGGTCGATTACGAACAACGCCTGTTCGACGCTCGCCCCGGCCTTGCGCAGCAGCCGCACCGCCGCACGCGCCGTGCCGCCGGTCGCGATCAGATCGTCGATCAGCAGCACCCGCGCCCCGGGGGCGCAGGCATCGGCATGGATGGCGATGCGGTCGCTGCCGTATTCGAGGGCATAGTCTTCGGCGATGGTAGCACCGGGTAGCTTGCCGTCCTTGCGGATCAGGAGCACGCCTGCGCCGAGCGCAAGGGCGACGGCAGGGGCGAAGACGAATCCCCGCGCCTCGATCCCCGCGACCAGATCGACCGGACCGTTCACCGCCGCGACCATGCCATCGACCGCGAGTCGCAACCCTTCCGGGTCGAGGATCAGCGTCGTGATGTCGCGAAACCGGATGCCGGGTTTGGGGAAGTCGGGAATGGTGCGGATGCGCCGGGCAATCGCGTCGGCCCCGACGTCATCCGCAACGATCAATGCTTCATGCCCCGCCAGATGTTGCGATACGCGCCAAAGGCCAGACCGGTGAAGATCAGCAGGAAGATGACCGTTGCCAGACCCCAAGTGTGGCGCTTTTGCAGGTTCGGCTCGGCCGTCCATGTCAGGAACGCCGCGACATCCTTCGCCATCTGGTCGACAGTCGCACGGGTGCCGTCCTGATACTGGACCTGGTCGTTCGCGGTCAGCGGCGGGGCCATAGCGAGGTTCAGCGTCGCGAAATAGCGGTTGAAATGCAGGCCCTCGGGCGTCTTGGCCTCGGGGAACTTGCGGAGCAGATCGGCCGGCTGCGCGCTATAACCGGTCAGCAGCGAATAGACGTAATCCGAACCGTCGTCGCGCGCCTTGGTCATCAGCGACAGGTCGGGCGGCACCGCATTGTTGTTGGCGGCCCGCGCGGCGACGTCGTTCGCGAAGACCAGCGGGAAACGGTCGGACGGCAGGTTCTTGCGCGTCGCCGGCTCGCCGGTTTCCGGATTCACGCTCGGCTGTTCGATCGCCCAGTCGGTGGCGATCGTCTTGATCTGACCCTCGTCATAGCCAAGCGCCTGAAGGTCGCGGAACGACACCAGCCGCAGCGAATGGCAGGCCGAGCAGACTTCCTTGTAAACCTGAAACCCTCGCTGAAGCTGCCGGTTGTCGAAGGTGCCGAACAGCCCCGCCGATTGCAGCCCCGCATCGCGCGGCTTTAGGTGGAATTCGTGCTCGGCGGAATGGACCGGCTCGTCGTGCAGCATGCCGCCTACGGTCGAGAAGATGCCGAGCAGTAGTGCGAACAGGAAACCCGCGCCGACGACGAGGTTGAGGTTGCGGGCGAGAAAACGGGAAGCGAAGGAGAGCATCGTGATTCCCTTACTCGGCCGCGGCCGGGCTGTTGTGCCCCGGAAGGACGGACCCATGGGCGGCGGTCTGCGCGAGCGAGGTGCCGCCTTCGCCCTTCAGCACCGCTTCGGTGATCGAATTGGGCAGCAGGCGCGGCCGCTCCATCGCCGACACGATCGGCAGCACGACCAGGAAATGGGCGAAATAATAGCCTGCCGCGATCTGGCTGAGCAGCACCGTGACCGGCGTCGCCTCGGCACCGCCCAGATAGCCGAGCACCAGCACGTCGACCAGCAGCACGATCAGGAACAGGCGATAGGTCGGCCGGTAATTGGCCGACTTCACTGGCGACTTATCGAGCCACGGCAGGAAGAACAGCAGCAGGATCGAGCCAAACATCGCCAGCACGCCCCACAGCTTCGCCGGGAAGATGAAGTCGACGGTGAACGCCTTCAGGATCGCGTAGAAGGGCAGGAAATACCATTCGGGCACGATGTGCGCCGGCGTCGAGAGCGGGTTGGCCGGGATGTAATTGTCCGGGTGGCCGAGCAGGTTCGGCGCGAAGAAGATCAGCGATGCGAACACGATCAGGAAGATGCCGAGGCCGAACCCGTCCTTGGCGGTGTAATAGGGGTGGAACGGCACGGTATCCTGCGGACCCTTCACCTCGACCCCGGTCGGGTTGTTCGACCCCGGAATGTGCAACGCCCAGATATGCAGGACGATCACGCCCGCGATCACGAACGGCATCAGATAATGGAGCGAGAAGAAGCGGTTGAGCGCGGCGTTGTCCGGCGCATAGCCGCCCAGCAGCCAGACGCGGATCGTCTCGCCCACCCCCGGTATCGCCGAGAAGAAGCCGGTAATGACCTGCGCGCCCCAGAAGCTCATCTGCCCCCAGGGGAGCACATAGCCCATGAACGCCGTCGCCATCATCAGCAGGAAGATGACGACGCCGAGCAGCCACACCATCTCGCGCGGAGCCTTGTACGACCCGTAATAGATGCCGCGCGAGATATGCGTGTAGACGACGATGAAAAACATCGACGCGCCGTTGGCATGGGCATAGCGCAGGAACCAGCCCGACGGCACGTCGCGCATGATGCGCTCGACCGAATCGAACGCGACCGCGCCGTTCGCGGCATAATGCATCGCCAGCACGATGCCGGTGATGATCTGCACCGCCAGCGCAGCGCCGGCCAGCACGCCGAAGTTCCAGAAATAGTTGAGGTTGCGCGGCACCGGATAGCCGGCACCGACCGCGTTATAGACCAACCGGGGAAGCGGCAGCTTCTCGTCCAGCCAGCGCATCAGCGGCTGTTTCGGTTCGTAATGCTTGGCCCAGGGGAAGCTCATGACTCTCTCCTCAGCCGACCGTCACGATGGTGTCGGACGTGAATGCATATTCGGGAACGTGCAGGTTCTGCGGGGCAGGCCCCTGCCGGATACGGCCGGCCGTGTCATAGGCCGACCCGTGACACGGGCAGAAATAGCCGCCGAACGGGCCCTTGTTCTCGCCCTCGCCCGCGCCCAGCGGCACGCAGCCGAGATGGGTGCAGACGCCCAGCGTGATCAGCCAGTTGTTCTTGCCGGTCTTGGTCCGCTCGGCCAGCGTCTGCGGATCGCGCAGATCGGCGAGCGATACCGCATTCGCCTCGGCGATTTCCTTGGGCGTCAGGTTGCGCACGAACAGCGGCTGCTTGCGGAAACTTGCCTTGATCGCCTGTCCCGGCTCGATCGCCGACAGGTCGATCTCGGTCGTCGACAGCGCCAGCGTATCGGCGGCGGGCGACATCTGGTTGATGAGCGGCAGCGCGATCACGCCCGCGCCGACCCCGGCGAATGCCACCGCGCCGATCGACAGATAGTCGCGCCTGCGGGGATTGTCCGGCCCACCGTCCAGCGCGGTCGCGCCGCCTGCGGGTACGTGCTGATCGTCGTCAGTCGCCATTCAACAGCCCTTGTCGTCGGGCGCATGTCGCGCCCTGCCCCTCTCCGGTCGCCTTCGTGGAAGCGACGCCGGACCGATCGGTTCTCCGTCCAGTCGCACGGGGTGATAGCCGGGCGTGCGCCCGTTTGCCAATCCCTTTTGCCGAAACCGATCCATGCCGACCCATCGATGTTCAGATTGGCGCAAGCGACGACATGGTCTATGCGCCGCTGCCAGACCCAATATCCCTCGCGTGTTCCGGGAACTCCATGCGTCGTATCGCCCTATTGTTCGCTTTCCTCGCCTCGCTCCTCGCGCTGCCCGCCATGGCGCAGGTCATGGACGTGCCGGGACGCGCGCCGCCGCCGTCGACGACGGACCTGCGCAACCTGTGGATCCTCGACCTGTCGACCGGCGGGCGGGTCACAATCTGGCTGCGTCCCGACGTCGCGCCCAAGATGGTGTCGCGGATCAAGACGTTGACCCGCGAAAGATTCTATGACGGCCTGAAATTTCACCGCGTGATCGACGGCTTCATGGCGCAGGGCGGCGATCCCGATGGCGACGGCACCGGCGGCTCGAAGCTGCCGAACGTCGAAAAGGAGTTCAACTACCTGCCGCACGTCCGCGGTGCGGTGGCGGCGGCGCGGGCCAATGACGAGAACAGCGCGAACAGCCAGTTCTACATCATGCTCGCCCCGCGCCTCGCGCTCGACAAGAAATATACCGTGTTCGGGCGGGTGATCGACGGCATGCAATATGTCGATGCGATCGAAAAGGGCGAGCCGCCGGCCAACCCGTCGCGCGTCGTCCACGCCTATATCGCCAGCGACAATCCCCCGGCCTATCAGCCCGAAGCGCCGGTCGCCCTGCCCGAGACGGTCGCACCGCTGCCCGCCACCGCGCCGCGCCCCCGGCCCGCCGCCGCGCCCCGGCGGACCCAGCCCGCCCCCGCCCGCTAACCCCGGGCGAGCGACGACCGGCGATGCACGTCGACCTGTTCGATTTCGAGCTGCCGACCGAGCGGATCGCGCTGCGCCCCGCCGCCCCGCGCGACGCGGCGCGGATGCTGGTGCTCGATGGCGATGCCACGCTCGACCGGGGCGTGCGCGACCTGCCCGCCTGTCTGCGGCCCGGCGACCTGCTGGTGTTCAACGACACCCGCGTCATTCCGGCACAGCTGGAGGGGCGGCGCGGTGACGCCGGAATCGGCGCGACGCTGCACAAGCGTGAGGGGCCGCGCCGCTGGCGGGCGTTCGTGCGCAACGGGCGGCGGCTGCGCGACGGCGACACGATCGATTTCGGCGCAGGCGTCACCGCGATCGCGGGCGACCGGGGCGAGGATGGCAGCTTCGCGCTCGACTTCGCAGGCGACGAACCGGTCGAGCTGCTGCTGGAGCGTGCCGGCCGCATGCCGCTGCCGCCCTATATCGCCGCCAGGCGCGGCGGTGCCGACGTGCGCGACGCCGAGGATTACCAGACGCTGTTCGCGCGAGAGGCGGGTGCGGTCGCTGCCCCCACCGCCGCGCTGCATTTCACGCCGGCATTGATGGCGGCGCTGGACACGGCGGGAATCGGCCATGCGACGCTGACGCTGCATGTCGGTGCGGGCACCTTCCTGCCGGTCAAGGCCGAGAATACCGACGACCACCGGATGCATGCCGAATGGGGCCGCATCGACGCCGCGACCGCTGACCGCCTGAACGCGACCCGCGCCGCCGGCGGCCGGGTGATCGCGGTCGGCACCACCAGCCTGCGCCTGATCGAAAGCGCCTGCGACGACGCCGGCCGGGTCCAGCCGTTCGAAGGCGACACCGCGATCTTCATCACGCCCGGTTACCGGTTCCGTGGCATCGACGGCCTGATGACGAACTTCCACCTCCCGAAATCGACGCTGTTCATGCTGGTATCGGCGTTGATGGGGCGCGAACGGATGCAGGCGGCGTACGCCCACGCCATCGCCGAGGAATATCGTTTCTATTCCTATGGCGACGCCTCGCTGCTCCTCCCGGCTTGACAGCACGGTCCCGCCGGCTAAGGGCTGAACCATCGACGCGGGTGTAGCTCAATGGTAGAGCAGAAGCTTCCCAAGCTTACGACGAGGGTTCGATTCCCTTCACCCGCTCCACATTCGCGCTGAACCCACATAAATTCGCCGTTCCGGCGTCCGGCCGCGCCTCGCGGGACACCGGCCTGGGCACCAAACTGTGCACACGATGGTACCCTCGGCCCGCATGAGAGGCTCGCGCCGGCGACCGGGCGAGACTTGGATATGGCCTCGATTCCCTATCGGTGGTGGCGCAGCGCGCGCTAACACTATCGCCGCAGGTTGTACCTGCGGAAAATCGTCAACCGTCCTATAACGGTCCCTCTGACCACGGCAGATCCTGTCGAGGCACGTCGTCTCGCCACCCGGCTTTCGGCGAAGGGGGGGGATGACGATGCAGATGTTCGATCGTGCCGGTCGCGGCTTTCCGAAAGCGAACATGCTGGGTTAGCCGGTTACCCGCTGCTCGGCCTGTTCGAAGGTTAGATACCCGGCGGCACATGACGTTCACCGGTCAGGTGGACGCATGCTGCTCGATGAAAGCGAACTGCCCCGCGGCATCTCTGCAAAGCCTGTCTCGAGCATCGTCGAGAGGATGCCCACGGCTTTTTTTCAGGATGTCGCGCTCCATCCACGTCCGGTCCAACCCGCGGCGTAACCGCGCGATCTCCGACGCCTGATCCGCTGGCGGGGTGCCGCTCTCCTGCAACTTGCGCTGCCAGCGACGCAGCATCGTCGGCATGATCCCCAACTCAGCGGCCACCTCGGCCTACATCCGACCGCCCGTCTCCTACAGCGCTACCGCTTCGCGCTTGAACTCCTCCGTGAACCGACGCTTCGTCGTAATCGCCATCCTACACCTCCTGGCTCCGCAAAGCCTGTCATCGGTGTCCGTCAAACGAGGGAAGATCAAGCGATCGAAAGCCGCAGTTCCGGAAGGGCTCGCCTCCGTCAGGCCGCTTACTGCAACAGAGCGACGACGCTCCCGCAACAAGTTTCCGCACATCCACCTTCCGCCGCATCTTCAGGCGGAGTGGGTGCCTTGCCAGTGCCGATGGGAGACTGACGTCCAAGCCCTGCCCGTTACAATAATGGCGAAATTCGCCGCTATCAATGATGCAAATTCTAACGTGCCTGATGTTGATGCAGATCAATCCTGCTCTTTATGTATAAAAAGTACGGAGTAGATTGTATACATAATAAGTTTTGACGAGACAATTTGTATAGTTCATCGAAATACATCGTTAATACCGCTATGGCACTGTTCAGACACGGAGATTCGACACGGAGTATATCAATTGCGAAACGTTTTTTGCGCAGTTGCGCTTTCGACTTGCTTGGTGGCTGGTGCACCCATGGCGTTTGCACAGACAGCAAGCGGCGTGCTCACCGTTGAGGTCACGGTTGTATCGACCTGTGCTGTTGGCAGTGGGACGCTTGCTTTCGGAACAGTTGATCCGGCGGCAGGTACCACTACACCGACGCGGGTCAACGTCAACGTGACCTGTACGCAGGGCACTCCGTTCTCGGTTGGTCTGAGCGATGGTGCGAATGCCTCTGGCACGCAACGCCGCATGAAGGGTGCCAACCAGGCGCAGTATCTTGCTTACAATCTGTTCCAGGACGGTGCCGGTACGCAGCGCTTTGGCAATAGCGTCACGGCACAGCGTCTTATCGGTCAGACCGGTCTTGGCGCGACCGCCAACTCGATCCCGGTATATGGCTCGATCGTCGCCGGTCAGAGCGCGCCGGCAGACGTGTATTCGGACACCGTTCCGATCACGGTCTATTACTAGGGCCTGATCGTGAAAGCGGCTTTAGTCTCGTCGGCGTTGGTCTGGCTCGGCCTCGCGCTTTCGTCCGCACCAGTATCGCCGGTACTGGCGCAGACCGCGGGTAGCGCTGCCCAGGGGGGCGGCCTGTCGGTCGCGCCGGTGCAGCTGACGTTGGCCGAAGGGACGCGGAGTACTTCTACGATCGTCAGCAATCCGGGCAATGGTCCGGTGACGGTTCAGGTTCGGCTCTTCAGCTGGACGATGGCAGATGACGAAGAAGTCTACACCCCCGCCACGGATGCCGGGTTTAGTCCGCCGCTGTTCCGTCTTGAGGCAGGCGGCGCGCAGGCTGTCCGTGTCGTCGCCAAGGCACCCGCGGGTCCGGTTGAGCGAAGCTATCGGTTGGTCATCGACCAGTTGCCGCTGGCGGGTGCGCCAGGACAGCTGCAGCTTCCCGTGCGCATGATCCTCCCGGTATTCATCGCACCGGCCGCAGGAGTTGCTCGGTCCCAACAGCTGGAATGGAACGCACGCCAAGACTCAAAGACGAACCAGGTCACGATTAGCGTCAGGAACCGCGGACCGGTGCATGCCAAGTTCGTCGAACTCGCGGTGCACGACGGCGGGAAATCGGTGGTGATTGCGCCGGGTCTCGCGGGCTACGCCCTTGCCGGACAGGAGCGGTCGTGGACCTATACGCCGACCACGCCTACCAAAACTCTGGCGCTCACGGTCCAGGAAAGCGGCAAGCTCTTACGTGCATCCGTTCTGCTGACGCAGTGATGATAGCGTCATGGCCGGACTTCTGCTTGCGCTCGGCCTCCTGGCCGTTTCGCCCGGATCATTGGCACCTGCGGTTCCTCTCGTCGTCACCGAACAACCCGCAGCCAGCGAAACCTACGCGCAGGCATGGGTCAACGGCGTCGATACCGGCAGCGTCATTGAGCTGTTCGGGAGTGAAGACGATCTGGCAGCGAGTGCCAGCGACCTGAAAATGCTCGGAATCGATGCGGTAGCAGGCGACGGCCCGGTCCGCCTCCGTAGCATTGCCGGCCTCGCCTACCACCTCGATCAGGCCACGCAGATCCTCAAAATCGAGGTTGCGCCTTCAGCGATGGGTCGAAGCGAGATAGCCGTTACCTCGGCGCAGACCGATGCCGTATTCCCGGCATGGGGCGGCTTGTTCAACTACTCGGCATATGGCGATGATACCGGCAATATCGGCGCAACCGGCGAGCTTCGGCTATTCGGCCCTTTCGGTACAGTTTCGAGCGGCGTGCTCGTCAATCGTAATCGGGAGCGTCGCGCGTTGGACGTCCGACGTCTGGAAACGCGGTATGTGTTCGAAAATCCCGGATCGACCCAGCGGCTGACGATCGGTGATTTCATCGGCCCGGACGGTTCGGCCAATGGCGCTATTCGCGCAGCGGGCGTCCAGCTTGCGACGGACTTCACATTGCAGCCCGACCTCGTCACGATGCCGCTGCCGCAACTTACCGGTGGTAACGGCGTGCCATCGACGGTGGACCTGTACGTAAACGGCGTTCGTCGACTGACACAGGACGTGAAGGCAGGCCAGTTTGCCGTCTCCGGCGTGCCGATGGTCGACGGTGCCGGGCAGGTCTCGCTGCTGGTCCGCGACGCGCTGGGCCGCGAGAGTGTTCAGCAGCTATCCTTTTACAGCTCGCGTCAATTGCTGCGACCCGGGTTGACGGCCATGTCGGCCCAGGTCGGTCTGCTACGGCGCAATGCCTTCGCCCCCGGCGATCGATATGGTGCCGGCTTCGCCTCCGGCACCCTTCGCCACGGCATCAGCGACAGGCTCACCGCAGAGGGGCGGCTCGCCGTGGCGGGAACGGTACAGGTTGCCGGTACTAGCCTGACCTCGAAGCTGAGCGAGTTCGGCATCATGATGATTAGCAGCGACATCTCGCATTCGAACGGCGCAACGGGCGCGGACGCGACCATTTCGCTGCGGCGCGACGATCCGCGCATGTCTGCGTTCGTTGTCGCGCAGAAGCGCTTCGGGAAGTTCGAGACGCTGGCGAACCAACGGTTCGTCGGTGACGACTGGACGCTTCAGGCCGGCGGCGCATGGCGTTCACCCATTCTTGGCGGGCTGTCGCTTTCCGCTACAGTGCTGCATTCGCGGCGTTCGAATACCCGCATCATCGCGGCAAGCTGGTCGCGTCCCATCGGCGATCGATTGTCCGCCTTCATCAACGTTGTCGAAACCCGGGCGCGGCAGTCCGGTCTGTTGGCGGCGGTTGGCCTTACCTTACCCCTATCGAACCGCTCGTCGGCGGTTGTCCAGGCATCCCACAACATCCAGGGCTTATCGGGACAAGCGAGCTGGGCGCGGTTCGGTGAGGTTGATCAAGGCACCGACTTGCGCACTACCCTCTCGATGACGCCTGATCGCGCCACCTCCCTCGGCGGCGGCCTGACCTTTCGGGGGCGCTCAGGCGAGATTGGTGGCGACGTCCAGATTGATCGTCACCGCGCTGCCGGTCGGGTGTTCGCTTCGGGCGCGGCGTTGTGGGTCGGTGGACGGCCCGAACTGGCGACCGCTGTCGGGCAGAGTTTCGTCGTCGTACAGACCGGCCAGCCCGATATTGCCGTCAGCCTCGAGAATCGCCCGGCCGGGCGGACGCGTTCGGATGGCAGCCTCTTCCTGCCCGACCTTCCCGCCAATGCGATCGCGCGGATCGCGCTCGATTATGACGGGATCGATTTCGAGCATGAGGCGGCCAAAGCCGAGGTGCTTGTGCGGACGCGCGGCGCTGGTGGTGCTGTCGTTAGGTTACCGGTTCGTCGCGTGCGCGCTGCGGCCATTCACATCATGCTACCCAACGGACAGCCGGTGCCGATGGGGTCGATCCTAATTCGCACGGGGCATCCCGATGATATGATCGGCTATGACGGGGTTGCCTATCTGACTGATATTGATCAGAATGTTGCTGCCCAGGTGGAGATGGGAGGAGAGCGTTGCGGTATCAGCTTTCAGCAGGGAACCACTGATGCGGTTATTTGCCATCCGCTGTAAGCAGCGGCTCGCAGTAGCGGCGGCTCTACTTGCCTGCTCGCACCCGACCACGGCCGACGCAGTTTCCTGCACGGTTTCTACGATGCCCGTGAGGTTTGGCGTCTACAATCCGCTGCAGACTGCGCCGCTAACGACAACTGGAACAATCAACGTCGCCTGTACGTGTACGGTCGTTGATTGCATCGCATTCGGTTATCGTATCGACGTTTCAGCGGGACAGTCCGGCAACATCGCCCAGCGCGAATTAAGATCCGGCTCGAAGCGCCTCCAATACAATCTGTATTCGGATCCTGGGTTCAGCGGTATCTGGGGTAGCGGAATAGGTGCAACTGGAGGTGTCGGTGTCCTGTACCTGTTGTCCCTTTTTGGATCACGGCAACCAATGACAGTCTATGCTCGACTTCCAGCTCGGCAAACTGCGCAACCCGGTGCCTATTCTGACACGCCGGTGGTAACCATTATTTATTAAATGATGATGGAACCGAAATGGAGGTTCGGCGTATAGCAGCCCGTGAAGGGGGCTGTTTTGCGCATTTTACACCGTTTGATCGCCGGGGGGCTGTTAGCCTATGCTATGCCTGCTTGGGCAGAGACCGCGCCGGGGACGCTAACCGTCAGCGTCGTCGTCATCGATCGGTGTGTCGTTTCGAACGCCGTATCAACCACCGAAGTCGTGAAATGCAGTGCCGTAGCACCGCCTCACAGGGTGACGGATAAGGTAAAGCCGTTTGCTGATACCCGGGAGAAGGTCGGAAGAACCGTCATCTTCTAGGAAGCGATCACGGCGGTAAGTAAACCTTATGCCAGCCAGAATATTTGCTGTGGCAAACCAGCTCATGCCAACACTTTTGCCTAAGGTGACTGCTTTTGAGGTAGTGTCAGCAGGGCAATAGGCATCGGCAGTAAGAAATTCAGGCGTCCGAAGCCAAAACCTATCGACCGACGACCGCCATCAATTCTCCTCAACGCGGCTCCGTCGATAAGCCTGAACTTTGTACCGGCTTCGATTGATCTGCAATTGTGCGAAAGCGGTCGACCTCTCCCTCCGTGATACTGACCCAGTAGCGGTCGTTCCAAGTGCCCTGCCCGCTTCCCAACGCCGGTCGCTCATTAACCTCGGCGTCCGCGGTTCCCAACCGCTCCGCGCCGCTGCCCGGCTAGCTTTATTGGTTCGGCGATCGGGCCGACGAGGTATCGCGCCTGTATCCGGCGAATAACGACCGTGATGCCGCGTTCGCGGCCCGTATGCTCGCGCATGACAGCGGCTTTTCGACGATGATGCGTAGCTGGGCCAGGATGCAGGCGGCACATGGCCGCGCGCCGGTCTATGCCTATGTCTTTGAGCGTCGGCATCCCTACACGCCGGGTGTCGCCTTTTCCGATCTCGATCCAGCGACCGCCGCTGTCAATCATACCGACGACCTGCCCTATTGGCTCGATACCTTCGACAGCCTGAACGGACCTCGCCGTACGCGCAACTGGACTGCCGCAGACTATTTGCTCGGCGGCAGGATGCAGGCGGCGATCGTCGCCTTCGCCGCCACCGGCAACCCGAATACGCCAGCCCTTGGTCTCTCGTGGCCGCGCTACGATCCGAAGGGCGAGAAGATGATCGCTTTCGGCGATGGCGTCCGTCTGCGCGCCTGGCCCAATCGTGCATTGATGGACCGGCTCGCAGCGATCGGCATACCCGACCCCAGAACGGCAAAGGAAGAACGCAAGTGAGCGAACCTTGCGAAATCAGTTGGTTCTCCGCCTTGTGCGACGACGATTACGAATTTCTCGGCGTGCCCGATCCCATGCTGCGGTCCAGTTGGGAGCATTGCCGCGATATCGTGCTGCAGGCCGAAACCGGTGGGTACGATAATATCCTCCTGCCGTCGGGCTATGCGCTAGGCATCGATACGACAGCTTTCGCTGCTGCGATCGCGCCGATGTTGCGCCGCCTTGCGTTGCTGATGGCCGTTCGCATCGGCGAAAGCTGGCCACCACAGCTCGCCCGGCAAATCGCGACGATCGACCGGATGCTGGGCGGCCGGTTGAACATCAACATCATCTCGTCCGACCTCCCGGGCGAAACCCTCCCGTCCGGCCCGCGCTACGCCCGTACCGTCGAGGCGATGCGCATCCTTCGCACGCTGCTGAACGGCGAACCGCTCGATCATGATGGAGCGTTCTGGAAGCTGAAGGTCGATCCGCCGCGCATCACCACCATGTCCGGCCGGGCGCCGTTGCTCTATTTCGGCGGCCTGTCGCCGGACGCGCGTGACGCTGCTGCGCGCGAATGCGACGTATATTTGATGTGGCCTGACACGCGCGACAACGTCGCGGCGATCATCGCTGACCTGACCGAACGTGCCGCCCGTTATGGCCGGACGCTACGCTTCGGCTACCGTGCCCATGTCGTCGTTCGCGAAAGCGAGGCCGAGGCCCGGGCCGTTGCGGACCGGTTGCTCTCGCGACTGGACGTCGCGCAGGGTGCAGCGATACGGGCACGCTCGCTTGACGCACGCTCGGCCGGCGTCGCGGCGCAAACGGCGCTGCGGGAGGGTGCCGGCGGCGACGGCTATGCCGAAGACAATCTATGGACCGGCATCGGTCGTGCGCGGTCTGGATGCGGCGCGGCGATCGTCGGCGATCCGGATCAGGTCCTGGCAAAGCTGCAGATGTACCGTGATCTCGGTATCGACGCCTTTATCCTGTCGGGGTACCCGCATCAGGCCGAAGCGGATCTGTTTGCCCGCCACGTTCTGCCGCGGATCGATCATGCGCCACTTTCCAGGACATAAGCATCCATTTGGCTTCTTGCCGGGTTAGGGCGCATCATGTCCGTACGTGGTGCGCTACGCCCCACATCCAGACATTCGAAGCCGCCTGCCCAGCTTCGGACATCCGTTTATTGCGGTTCGACGAGCGGCCCCGTACTTGCCCGGAAGCGAGCTTTGGGAAATGCCTGCTGAGAGGTGCCCGGATTGACGGGGTCGATAAGTCATTTTGCCGATGATAGCGGATCGCGACGGAGAGAATGGGATGATCTTGAGCAGGCGCGAACTGGTGGTAGGCGGCGTGGCGACGCTGGGGTTTGCCGGGCACGCCGGAGCCGCCGTGCCGAAACGTACCTTGAGCAACCGATCCGCCTCGGCCGAGGCACGATCGCTCTACCGGTATCTGTGGTCGATCTACGGCCGCAAGACGCTCACCGGCCAGCAGGAGTCGCCCGGCAGCGAGCGTGACGAGTTATCGTACATCGAACGGCAGACAGGCAAGCTGCCGGCCGTACTTGGGCTCGATTATATTCACCCGCAGGACAATGCCGGCGTCAACGCACGCGCAGCCGAGTGGCATCGCTCGGGCGGCATCGTCTCGATCTGCTGGCATTGGGGGGCACCGGACATCGGCACGGGGTATGAGAACAGCAAGAAGGATTTCGACGTCGCGCGCGCGCTGACCCTTGGCACGCCGCAGAACCGGGCAATGATGGCTCAGATGAAGGAGATCGGGGCGCTGCTGGCCAAGTTGCGCGACCAGCGCGTTCCCGTGCTGTGGCGTCCGTTCCACGAATTCAGCGGTGACTGGTTCTGGTGGGGCAAGCACGGCCCGGATGCTTTCCGGGCGCTCTGGCAGCTGATGTACGACACGTATACGCGGTCGATGCAGCTCGACAATCTGATCTGGGTGCTGGGCTGGGCTGGGCAGAACGTCGACGCGGCCTATTATCCTGGCCGGGCGTATGTCGACATCGCTGGTGCCGACATTTACGCTGACGACCACGGCGCACTGGCTCCCATGTTCGGTCAGGTGAAGCAGATCGTGCGCGACACCGTGCCCATCTGTCTTCACGAGAATGGTCCGATTCCGAATCCCGCCGGGCTGGGGCCGACGGCGGACTGGCTGTGGTTCCTGACCTGGCATACCCGCTGGCTGAAGGGCGCCGATCAGAACACCGCCGAGCAGCTTCGAAGCTACTATGCGTCGGAACGATACCTCACGAAGGATGAGACAGGCTTCCAAAATCGACGGTAGCCGATGATGCTCCGGATCGTAGAAGCAAGAACCACATAAAGACAAGCGTTTCTGCAACAACGCCATCTGGACGTAAGAATATATCCAGATCGACCGCCTGTCAATAATTCTGATGATTTAACCCAAACTTGTCTATTCGTACTGCCCGTCCGGCTTTCCAGGATCGGACGCTCGTTTAGCTTCTCTCCGAATGGCATTGATTGAACGAAATCCCTGTTAGCTGACCGGGACGGTTAGACTGAACCCAAAGCATATTGCCGATTGGAAAGCAGACCATCCAAGAATCTGCGAAGAACGGCAAATTTTCGTTGTTTGTCGCAATATGTGTCGGTTTGGAGATCTTTCGGCTACCGTACTCTGGTCGATGGAGGACATGCTGCAAACTGCAATGGGAAACGGGCATCTGACCACCGCTCTGCTGATCGTCGACGACGATCCCGGCATCTGCGAGTTGACCGCGGCGTTCCTGCAGGGTCATGGCTATCAAGTCGATACCGCCGCCGATGGCGCGGGCATGCGTGCGGCGATGTCGACACGAACCTACGACCTCATCGTCCTCGACGTCATGATGCCGGGCGAGGATGGACTATCGATCCTGCGGTCGATGGACCGTTCGAAGGGACCGTCGGTTATCATCCAGTCGGTAATCGGGACCGATATCGACCGGATCGTCGGGCTGGAACTGGGGGCGGACGACTATATCGCGAAGCCTGCCAACCCACGCGAGTTGCTGGCGCGGGTGCGGTCCGTACTGCGCCGCGCGGCGGGAAGTGAAACGTCCAGCGCCGCCACTCCGGCGCGCCACTATCACCGGTTCGCCGGATGGCGGCTCGATACCACCGGGCGGCAACTGTTCGATCCGGAAGATGTCGCGATCAACCTGTCCGATGGCGAGTTCCGCCTGTTGCTCGCGCTGATCGAACATCCCCGGCGGGTGTTGAGCCGCGATCAGTTGCTCGACCTGTCGCGCGGCGTGAATGCCGAGCATTTCGACCGCGCGATCGATGTGCAGATGAGCCGGTTGCGGCGCAGGCTCGCTCGCGAGGGTAGCGAGGAGTTGATCCGCACCATCCGCAACGAAGGCTATTTGTTCACCGCCGAAGTCACTCGCGGATGAGTCACCCGCGCCCGGTACCGTCTATCGCGGTGCCCATCTTTCTGCTGGTCATCGCCGCCATCACCGTAGCGACGGCAGTGACGTTCGCGATAACCTTCGCCGGACCGCCGCCCCGCCCCGCCCCGGTAGCGTTGCACGATGCCGTCGCTGCCCTGCGCGGCATGCCGCTGCCCGGCGCTGGGGAGGCCGATCTGATCGTATCGACCGGCAGCGCGCCGATCCCGCGCGACGGCGAAGGACCCGATCCCGATCGCGACGCACGATTGCAGCGGATGATCGGGGGCGGCGAACTGCGGGGCTATTATGCCGAACCGGAGCGTGGGGGCAGCGAAGCATTGCGGGGCGGCTTCACCTTGGGTTGGCACGACGGCAAGCGCTGGCGCGTCGTGCGAAGCGCACCCGATCGGCTGTTCCGGCACTGGCTGTCGGTGACACTCGGCGGGATGGCAGCGGCAATGCTGGGCATGGCGATGATCGCGTGGTGGATCATACGCGCGATCGCCCGGCCACTACGCGATCTGGCACAGGGCGCGCGAGCGGCCCGACCGGGCATCGCTCCACCACCGGTCGATGGCCCGCGCGAAGTCCGGCTGTTGAGCGCGGAACTCACGGCAATGCACGAGCGGCTTGCCGGCCATGCCGACAACCGCACCGCTATGCTGGCCGCAATAGCGCACGATTTGGGTACTCCTTTGTCGCGCATCGCCTATTGGATCGAACAACTTCCCGAAACCGCCCGGCTACGCGCCGTCGCCGATATCGAGGAAATGCGCGCGATGCTGGGCGATGTGCTCCGCTTCGCCCGCGACGAACGCCATGCCGGCTATGTCACTGTCGATCTGGGCAGCGTTCTTGACGCGCTCGTCGACGATCTGGCCGGCGCGGGTGTTCCGGTGACCACCGATGATGGCCCGCGCGTGCTGGTGCGCGGCGATCCGGCAGGCCTGCGGCGCCTTTTTGCCAATCTGGTCGAGAATGCGGTGCGCTACGGTCACGCAGGGCATGTCGACTGGCAGGTCGACGAGCATGCGGTGACGGTCCGCATCGACGATCATGGGCCAGGGTTCGATCCGGCGTTGGGCGACCGGCTGTTCGAACCGTTCGTGCGCGGCGATCCGTCGCGCAATCGTGCGACCGGCGGCACCGGGCTCGGCCTGGCGATCGTCCGGTCGCTGACCGAAGCCCATGGCGGGCGCGTTATCCTTGGCCATGGCGAGCGTGGCGGGCGGGTCGAAGTCGTGCTGCCGCGCGTCTGAACCGGATTGCAACAGGCTGCAACATCACCGTGACCCGGTGTAATATTGCGGAGCGGTTCGGGGTTCAGGGCATGGGCACGAACAAGGAGACGCCCCGTGCCACAGCACCACACGATCGAAGACCATGACCTGGGCCTTGCCCACGACCTGAAGGTGATCGCCGCGATCACGGATCGCCGCCGCGCGCTGCGCCTCTTCGCCGGCGCGGGCACCGCAGCACTTCTGACCGGATGCGGCAGCGATTCAAGCGGGAGCAGCAGCGGCACCGTTGCGACCACCGCTACCGCAACGCCCACGCCGACGGCCACGCCAACCCCCACCGCTACCGCCACCACGACCCTGACAACCGGTGCCTGCCTCGTCGATCCGACCGAAACCGGCGGCCCCTATCCGGCGGACGGTACCAATACGTCGAACGGATCGACCTCGAACGTGCTGACTGCAAGCGGCGTCGTCCGCAGTGACATTCGGTCGAGCTTTCTGAACGGATCGACAACTACGGCGTCGGGGGTCGCGCTCAAGCTGACGCTGACCGTTGCCAACGTGAACGCCGCCTGTGCGCCCCTCGCCGGCTATCTGGTGTATCTATGGCATTGCGATGCGCAGGGCCGCTATTCGCTGTACGACGTGGCCGGCGAGAGCTGGCTGCGCGGGGCGCTGGTCACCGATGCCAATGGGCAGGTGACCTTCACCACCATCTTTCCCGGCTGCTATGCCGGTCGTTTCCCGCACATGCATTTCGAAATATTCTCGAGCGCGGCGGTGGCGACCAGCGGGCGGTTTGCGTCGCTCACCTCGCAGCTCGCGATGCCAACGGCGGCATGCAGCGCGATCTATAGCGGCTCGGCACTCTACAGCAGCAGCGTCGCAAACTATTCGCGCGTGTCGACCGCTAACGACAATGTCTTCGGCGACAATACTGCCGCGCAGATCGCGCAACAGACGCCTGCACTGACCGGATCGGTTACTGAAGGCTATGTTGGCACAGCGATCATCGGATTGGCACGCTGACTCAAACTTAACATCGGGCAGCGCCGTTGCGGTCGTCGGTATCGGACGATTGCGAGTGTGTCCGAATGATGAGGCGTTCGCCACGTTTCCAACCTGCGGACGCGCTGCGATCGATTACGTTATTGGCACCGACTACAAGGCGACCGGTAATCTGCGCGCCGTTCAGATTTTCCTCGGTCACGCAAAGATCGATAGCACCGTGCGCTATCTAGGCGTCGATGTAGAGAACGCTTTGGAATTGCCGAACGAACGGAGGTCTGAGCAGACCCACATGCGGTCACTCGGACTTCGCTTGTCTCTCCTCAGCTTCGGACGATCATTCATCTCGAACCATGGTAGGGTTGACGTGGCAGGCTTCGCTATCGGGAGCGCGCGGCTCCGGCACCTCTGGCCTTCCGGCCGATTCGCGGGAGAATGCCCAGCAGGCCAGTTGTTGCCGGGATCGATGATGCCGCTCGATCATGTGCAACTCGTGCAATCGTCGAGACATCTTGTTGCAGCCGATCGCTTCGCACGCTGTCTGCCGCTCTCCCCGGCGCGCATCGTTCGACGATGCTGACCGCCCCAGGCAACACCGCCCGCGGCTCGACATCGACGAGAAGCCGATAGTGGGAGGCCGACGCTGATCCCCGCAAAACTGGTCGCGTCTCCATCGGTCTTCGTTGCAGCCAAACGATGCTGCGTATAGCCTGCGGTCCGGGGAGCAATATAGCATGGACCGCATCGGCCAAATCGGAATGCCACAGCCGCGCGGCGCGCTATCGCCCGCTCAGCGCTGATGTTCGCGATCTTCCTGACGCCGGCCTATGCGCCGTTCGCAATCGCTTTCGTCGTGATGATCGGGATCGGCCTGATCGAAGCCATTGGGCTGGGCCTAGGCCATCTCGACCTTGACGGCGATTTGGCGATGGACGGCGAGAGTGGCGGCGTACTCGACTGGCTGGGTCTCGGCGGCGAATTGCCGGTGCTGATCTGGCTGACCTCGCTACTCGGGTGCTTCACGCTCGTCGGCATCGCGGTGCAGCAGGTCGCGACCACGTTGCTAGGCATGCCGCTTCATTGGAGCCTTGCGGTCGGCGGCGCGGTGGTAGGCGGCGGCCTGCTCAATATCTTGGCCGCGAACGGCCTCGCGAGGCTGATGCCCGGCTTTGAGACGACGGTGATCTCCAGCACCGACCTGCTTCGCCGCCGGGGCACTATTCTCGAAGGTACGGCCCAGCGCGGCCAGCCCGCCCGTGCGAAGGTCATTGACCATCATGGCCAGGCGCATTTCGTCATGGTCGAGCCGCATCACGACACCGACAGCATCGCGCAGGGCGAAATTGCCCTGCTCGTCCGCCGCGAGGGTGCGCTGTTCTACGCGCTGCCGGATACCGACGCGCTGCTTCACGCCATCTGACACTATAACGGGGGAGGCCATCCATGCCTGCATCGCTTCTGAATATCCTGATCTACGCCGGCATCGTCCTGATCGCGTTCGTCGTGATCGGCATCATCCTGACCCGGCTGTACCGCCGCGCGACCAAGGACGTGGCGCTGATCCGTACCGGTTTCGGCGGCGAGAAGGTGGTACTGAACGGCGGCATCATGGTCATTCCCGTGCTCCACGAACTCATGCAGGTCCGCTTGACCACGGTGAAGCTGGAGGTCTCGCGCCTTAACAAGGACGCGCTGATCACGCTCGACAAGCTGCGCGTCGACGTCGTCGGCCTGTTCCATATCAAGGTGAAGCCCGACGCCGAATCGATCGCCGCCGCCGCACAGACGCTGGGGGACTCGGTCAACAGCCCCGATGCGGTGAAGTCGCTGCTCGACGGCAAGCTCGTGTCCGCGCTGCGTTCGGTCGCGGCCACGATGACGATGGAGCATCTCCACGCCAACCGGGCCGACTTCATCCAGAAGGTTCAGGAGGCGCTGATGACCGACCTCGACATGAACGGCTTTCAGCTGGAATCGGTCAGCATTACGCATTTCGACCAGACCGCGTTCGAGCATTTCAACGAGAACAACGCCTTCGATGCCGAGGGTCTGACGGTGCTCACCCGCACGATCGAAGAGCGCAAGAAGATCCGCAACGACATCGTCGCGACCAACCGCGTCGAGATCGAACAGCGCAACCTGGAGGCGAACAACCAGTCGCTCGAAATCGCACAGGCCGCGGAACAGGCGCGGCTGACACAGGAACAGACGCTGTCCGCCCGCCGCGCCGAACAGGCAACCGCCATCGCCACCGCGGCGGCCGAACAGACCCGCCTCGCCGAGATCGCGCGCATCACCGCCACCCAGGCGCAGACGGTTGCGCAGACCGAGGCCGACAAGATCATCCAGACCGCCACCATCGCACGCGACGGCGCGATCCAGACCGCGACGATCGAGCGCGACCGTACGATCGAGATCGCGCGCATCACGACGGCGGTACAGACCGCGCAGAAATCCGAGGAGGAATCGACCGCGACGGCCGCCGCCAACGAAGCGCGCGCACTCGCCGTACGGGCCGAGGAAAGCGTCGCGACCGCCAAGGCGACCGAGATCGCCAACCGCAACAAGAACGTCGCCGTCATCGCCGCCACCCAGCGCGCGCAGGAGGAAGCGGTGCAGATCACCGTCGCCGCCACCGCCGAAAAGGAAGCCGCCGAAGCCCGGGCGAGCGCGCTGCGCACCGAAGCCACCGCCGAGGCCGATGCCGAAAAGGCCCGCGCCGAGGGCCGCGAGGCGGCGTTCAAGGTCGATGCCGCCGGTCAGGCTTCGCTCAACGAAGCCACCAACCTGCTGAGCGACAGCCAGACCGCGCTGCTCATCCGCAGGGCGATGCTCGACGCCCTGCCCGCGATCATCGCAGCCGCCAGCAAGCCCATGGAGAATATCGACAAGATCAGCATTCTCGACGCCCGTGGCCTGCACGGCGACGCCCCGGGAGCGGAGTCGTCCGGCGGCGGCCAGACGAACCTCGCCGATGCCGCTGTTGCCGCCGCAATGCGCTACCGCGTCGGCGGTCCGCTGATCGACGGGCTGATGGCCGAACTCGGTATGACCGGCGGGTCGCTCAACGGCATGTTGGCGGGAAGCGGATCGGACAGTGCGCGCGCCAATGGTGCCGCCGTGCAGTCACAACGCAAGCAACCGGCCGCACTTAACGGTGGCAACACAAAAGGCGATGCCACCGCGTGACGGTGCTGACTGACAGGGAGCTATGCTTCGAGCGAGACGGGCACAGTGCTTCCGCTGAGCAATCGACGACGGGGCGTGCATCGCGATCGAAGCGGCGCTTACCGAAGTGTTGGCCAACAAGGCCGACGTCGGGATCGGATCGGCGTTACTACGATGGAGGCTTATTCGACCCGCTTGCGGTCGTTCAGCGATCGCTGGTGTCCTCTCAGTGAGCTGCTGCCGGTTTCGTGGACACCGAGATAAGGTGTTTTTCGGAACCGGAGGATGGAGATGCAACGACGGAAGTTCAGCCGCGAGTTCAAGCTCGACTGAGCTGCTGCCGGTTTCGTGGACACCGAGATAAGGTGTTTTTCGGAACCGGAGGATGGAGATGCAACGACGGAAGTTCAGCCGCGAGTTCAAGCTCGAGGCGGTGAAGCTGGTTCGGGAACGCGGGGTGTCGGTATCGCAGGCGGCCCGCGATCTGGACCTGCATGAGAACGTGCTGCGCAAGTGGGTTCGCGAGCAGGCGGCCGATCCGGGATCAGCGTTTCCCGGGCACGGCGTGATGAAGCCGGAGCAGCAGGAGATTGAGCGGCTGCGCCGCGAGCTTGCCAGGATGAAGGCGGAGCGCGACATCTTAAAAAAAGCGGCGGCCTACTTCGCCAGGGACTCGATATGAGGTTCGAGTTCATCGCGAAGCACCGAGGGATCTGGCCGGTGTCGTGGATCTGCGAAGCGCTCGGTGTTTCGCGCAGCGGCTTTCATGCATGGCTGGTTCGGGCGCCCAGTACCCGTGCCCGGAACGATGAGGAGTTCGGGGCCAGGGTCCGGGCCAGCTTCATCTCCAGCTATAGGACGTACGGTGCACGCCGCGTCTGGCACGACCTTCTGGCCGAAGGCCTCTCATGTGGCTTGCATCGTGTCGAGCGGCTGATGCGTGTTCATGGCCTGAAGGCTCGACCCCGGCGTCGTGGTCTGCCGAAGGACGACGGTCTGCGGTCCATCATCGCCGGCAACCTCCTCGACCGCCAGTTCACGGCCGAGGCGCCAAACCAGAAGTGGATCGCCGACTTCACCTACATCTGGACCGCGGAAGGGTGGCTATACGTCGCCGTCGTCATCGACCTGTTCTCGCGCCGGGTGGTCGGCTGGTCGATGAGCGACACCATGGCAGCCCAGCTCGTCACCGACGCGCTGATGATGGCGATCTGGCGGCGCGGGAAGCCCGACGCTCTGCTGCACCACTCGGACCAGGGCAGCCAATATACGAGCGAGAAGTTCCAACGGCTGATGGCCGACAACGGCGTGACCTGCTCGATGAGCCGGTCGGGCAACGTCTGGGACAACGCGGCGATGGAGAGCTTCTTCTCCTCGCTGAAGACCGAGCGGGTCGGACGTAAGACCTACCGCACGCGCAATCACGCAAAGGCAGACGTGTTCGACTACATCGAGCGCTTCTACAATCCAACGCGACGCCACTCGACCCTGGGTTATCTCAGCCCCATGGACTTCGAGCGGCAGGCGCAGGTAGCTTAACCTCGTGTCTACCAGACCGGCAGCAGCTCA
>NZ_LMKP01000022.1 GCF_001421715.1 Sphingomonas sp. Leaf22 | reverse complement strand
CGCTTCAACCGCCGAACCAAACGCGCCTCCAAGACCCAACAGATGCTCGAGATCACCCTCGACATCTTCCTCGCCAGAAAACGTCTACAGAGTCCGAAGTGAACACTCCCGCCTGCGCGGGGGTACGGCTAGGGAGGGGGCAAGAGTTTCGCAACGATTCCGCCTCCGCCGGGGTACGACGGATTTGTGGTTCAGCGGGCGACGTTCGCTCCGGTCCCACTCCGCCCGGGCGTAACAATAGCGACGGTCGTTACCGAGGACACATGTCAGCCGGTAACCGTCGATCCGCCCTAGACCTTGGCGGCGTAGATCATCCGGCCTTCGCCGATCAGGTCGAACACCCGCGCCAGATCGCCTTCGGCGACGGCGAAACAGCCTTGGCTGCGGCCCAGCTTGCCGTGCTGTGCGATCATTTCCGGATTGGCATACCATGCGCCGTGAATGACGATCGCGCGCATCAGCGCATTGTCGTTGGTATGGTCCAGCCCGACCAGCCGCTGCGACCGGCCATGCTTGCCGATATAGTAATTCTCGGTGACGAACGCGCCTTCCGACGTGGCGTTCGAATCGGGCACGTTGCTGAACCGGTCGAGCATCCCGCGATGGCGCGGGTCCGATCCGCTGCCGTGCGAGACGCGCATCGCCGACACGACGCCGCTGTACATGTCGATGAACTGGAAGCGCGGATGCGCGGAGTCGACCGCGAAGTCGGCGATAGCGATCCGGTCGGTCTTGCGGACCGTGCCGCCATGGCGTTGCAGCGCGGCGTGGGCACGTTCGAACAAGCCGGGATTCACCGTCGGCGGCGCCAGCATCTTCCGGACCGGCGCGGCAGGAACCGCCGCCGATGCCAGTCGCTGCGGCATCGGCCCGACCGGCAAATTTTGCGCGACGGGCACGATCGCGTTCCTGGTACAGCCCTGTGCCAGCACCAGCCCCGCAAGGCCCCCGGCTGCCTTCAGCACTGCCCGCCGCGATCGAACCGCTTCGTCTTGCATCCAAATCCTCGTCAAACCGTTATGGCTTCCCCAGATACGGTACGAACCGGTTCCATTCAATTAACGCTGGGTAATGGGTTGCGTCACTGGTCGCGGCGATGCCACGGGCGGTCGACTCCGTTGCAGTCGATACCGTTCGGATTTGCGTTCGGTCGGCGGCTGGGCGATATTCGCTGCGTGATCGCCTCCCTCCGCCTTGGACTCGCGCTGGCGCTGTTGCCGCTGCCGGCGGTGGCGCAGCGATCGGACGCGCTGGCGGTCGAGCGGGCGGCGCTGACCATGCGGCCGGGCGCGCATCGCTGGGCCGATGACCCGACCCTGCCGGGACCGGTCAGCATCGTCGTCAGCGTGCCAATGCAGATGGCATTCGTCTATCGCGGCGACGTGTTGATCGGGGCGACGACGGTATCGACCGGCAAGCCGGGCAAGACCACGCCGATCGGCGAATATGCCATCCTGCAAAAACGGCCCTTTCACCGCTCCAACCTGTATAACAATGCGCCGATGCCGTTCATGCAGCGGCTGACGTGGGACGGGGTGGCGATGCACGCCGGCAATCTTCCGGGCTTCCCCGCATCGCATGGCTGCATCCGTATCCCGACCGCCTTTGCCCGCGCGCTGTTCGCCGCGACGGCACTCGGCGGGCAGGTGGCGGTGGTGAACGACGTCATCGCCTTTCCCGCCTATCGCCCTGCCGATCCGGTGCCACGGCTGGAGGCGGAGGTGGCGATGCTGGCCGGCCGCGACGATCGGGTGAGCAGCGGAGGCCGTCGTGGCGAACCGCGATAGGCAAAATCCCCGTCGCCCCGCAGCTACCCGAGACGTCCGCGACAGCCGTGCGCCGAACCCCGTGCCGGCCGTACCCCTGCGGGGAACCGCCATCACGACCATGCTGATCGCGCTGGCGCTGGCCGGCTGCAACGACCGCCGCGATTCCGCACCGGCGGCAACGCCCACGCCCCGCCCGACCGGGACGATCGTCCCACCGCCGGTCACCTCGACCGTACCCGACCGGATCACCGTGGCGACCAACGAGCCCTTCTATTCCGCGCGGGTCGCGGGCGACACGATCATCCTCAGCGGCGTCGACATGGCCGAACGGCGCTTGCCGATCACCGATCGCGACATCACCGCCGACCGCCGAAGCTGGACCGCGCGCGACGAAGGCGGCACCGTCGTCGTCACCGCGACGCGCGCCGCTTGCGAAGACGATATGTCGGGCGCGCCGCGCGACTATCGCGGTACGCTGACGCTTGCTGGCCGGACCGTGCGCGGTTGTGCCTTCACCGGCACGCCCGCGCCGCCGCCCGGTGAACCGGCAGCGACGATCCCCGCCACCTTTACCGGCAACTGGAACACCGACGCCGCCGCCTGCGCCAATCCCGCCGCCTCGATCGAGGGGGTCCGGGTCACGCCGCACGAAATCTTGTTCCACGAAAGCGCCGGCCGGGTGACGCGGGTCGAACCGCTCGGCACCGGTCGCATCCGCATCCGTGCCGAGTATGATGGCGAGGGCGAACGCTGGACCGCGACGCAGACGCTGACCGTCGCCGGCAACCGGTTGACCATCGATACCGGCGGCCAGCCGTTCAGTCGCGTGCGCTGTCCGCGGTAGCCAGCACCGCCGCGATCGCCGCGTGCAGCTGATCGCCGGTGAACGGCTTGGTCAGCACCGGTACCCCGACCGGGGTATCGCCGATCTCGGCGAAGCCGGTGATCAGCAGCACGGGCGTTTTGGGGCAGCAGGACTGCACCCGGTTGGCGACGTCGATCCCCGACAGGTCGGGCATGGCGTAATCGGTCAGCACCAGATCGAACCGTGCGCCTGACTCCAGCGCATCGACCGCGGCGCGCGCCGATCCCTGCACCGTGACGCTGTGCCCGACCGCTTCCAGCTGTGCGGCGACGACCGCGCGCACTTCGGGATCGTCCTCGACCAGCAACAGCCGGCGCGGAACGGCGTCGTGCTGGTCGGGGCGGGCGGCGGCCACCGCATCGGTCTGGGCGCGGGGCAGCCAAATATGGATCGTCGTCCCCTGACCGACGACGCTGTCGATCGTGACGTCGCCGCCCGCCGCGCGCGCCATCGCCCGCACCATCGGCAGGCCCAGCCCGGTGCCGGCCCCCTGCGCCTTGGTCGTGAAGAACGGTTCGAACACCCGCGCGCGCACCGCGTCGTCCATGCCGCTGCCCGTATCGCCGACCGAGATGCGGACAAACGGTCCCTGCAGGTCCGGCACCAGCCCGGCGGGATCGGCGATATGCGTACTGGCGATGCGGACCGTGCCGCCGCCGCCCATCGCATCGCGCGCATTGATGGCGAGGTTCAGGATCGCCAGCTCGAACTGCCCCGGATCGGTGCGCACCGACCATGGTTCCTGCGCGAAGTCGTAGGTCACGCGGATGCGGCCGGCGGTGGTCCGCAGGATCAACTCCTCGATCGACTGGATCGCTTCGTCGGGGCGGAAGACTTCGGCGGCCAGATCGCGCTGCCGGCTGAAGCTCAGCAGACGGCGGGTGATTGCGCTGCCGCGTCCGGCGGCTTCGCCGGCGGCGGCAAGATAGCGTTTCAGCCGGTCGCGATCGTCGATCCGCCGCTGCGCCAGTTCCAGATTGCCGATGATCGCCGCCAACAGATTGTTGAAATCGTGCGCGATCCCGCCCGACAGGGTGCCCAGCGCCTCCAGCTTTTCCGATTGATGATGCCGCCGCTCCGCCAGCCGCCGCTCGGTATCGTCGCGTTCGATCCGCAGCAGATAGCGGTCGTTGCCCGCCTGGAACGGGATGCGGCGGATATGCGTCCACCGGTCGCCGCCGGGCAGCGGGTGGTGGCGATCCTCGTCATCGACCCGGTCCTGCGCCAGCGTCGCCAGATCGCGCGGGTCGGCGACGATCGCGGCATCCTTGCCGCGCACGATCCGCCCCTCGGCGTCGATGATCGCGACCGCATCGCCCGACCCGTCGGCCAGCCCGCGAAACGCCGCGCGTTCGAACGCCAGCGCGCGGCGCAGCGCGTGGCGTTCGGCGGCGGCGGCGACCATCGCCGTCAGCGCCTCGGCATCCCATGGCTTGTTGGCATAGCCGCTGATCGCGCCATCGTTCAGCGCCGCGACGACCGCCGACAGATCGGCATAGCCGGTCAGCAGGATCGCCTCGGCATCGGTCACCGCCCGCGCGCGGGCCAGGAACTGGCTGCCGGTCAGCTCGGGCATCCGCTGGTCCGACACGATCACCGCAATGTCGCCCTGTTCGGCGATCAGCGCCAGCGCCTCGACCGGGGAGGTGGTCGACACGATGCGATACCGATCTTCCAGCAGGTCGGTCAGCGCGACGAGAATCTCGCGCTCGTCATCGACCAGCAGCAACAGGGGCAGGGCACCGGTGGTTTTCATTACGCCTGTTCCGGTATCCTGATCGCGAACGATGCGCCACCCCGTGCCGCACGGCCGATCTCGATCGTGCCACCATGCGACCGTACCACGCCATAGGCGATGGCGAGGCCGAGGCCGGTGCCGGAGCCGACGTCCTTGGTGGTGAAGAACGGTTCGAACACCCGCTCGCGCCGGTCGTCGGGGATGCCGGGGCCGTTATCGTCGATGCGGATGGTGTAGGTGCCGTCGGCCGATCCGGTCGCGACCATGATTTCGCCGGTCACCGGATCGACCGCGTCGGCGGCGTTGGCGACGATGTTCATCACCACCTGATTGACCAGCGCCCCCGAACATTCGAGCATCCGCGCCGCCCCATAGTCGCGCTCGACCCGCACCGTGCCCAGCCGTGGCGCGAGCAGCGTCAGCACCGCATCGATCGCATCGGGAATGTCGATCTGCGACACCTCGCCATCGTCGAGCCGCGAGAAGCGGCGCAGCTTCACCACCAGCTCCTGAATACGCGTCAGCCCCGACCGGATCGAGGTCAGCCGGTCCGACGCCTTGGTCAGCAGCGTCGCGCGCGTGGCGTCGTCGGCATCGCGCGCCCCCGCCACCGCCCGTTCCACCGTCGCCTGATGCGCGAGGATGAACGCCAGCGGATTGTTGATCTCGTGCGCGATGCCCGCCACCAGTTCGCCGAGCGACGCCATCTTCGCCGATTGCACCAGCTGTGCCTGCGTCTCGCGCAGCAGGGCGTTGGCCCCGGCCAGTTCGGCATTGGCGCGGGCCAGCCGGTCGGCCGAATCGGCCTCGGCCCGCGCCTGCGCCAGTGCGATCGCCTGCGTCCGTTCGCGGGCGATGCCGGCGGCTTCCTCGTCGCGCGCCAGCTTGCGCCGGACGATCGCGCGGATCCGTACCAGCAGCATGTCGCCGTCGCTCCGCCGCGACACGACGTCGTCGACCCCGGCGGCAAGACCCGCCAGCATCGTCGCCGGTTCGGCATCGTCGGTCAGCGCGACCAGCGCGATGCCGCTCGCCCGCGCCACCCGGCACGCGTCGATCCGGGCCGACAGCGCGAAACTGCGCTCGCGCTCGATGACGAGAATACCGTCGGCGCTGTCCGCCTCGATCGCCGCCAGCGCCACCGCCGGATCGGCGCAGCGTTCGACCCGATACCCTTCGGCCGACAGCCGTTCGACCAGCGGATCGCGGTTCGCATCGACCGGATCGAGCAGGAACAACCGCGCCTGCCGCAGCGCCGGGGCCGGTCCGTCCTCGACCGGGCGACCGCGCGTCTGGCGCAGCAATGCGCGAATCCGCGATACGATCAGTTCGCCGCCGCCACGCTTGGGCACATAGGCGTTCGCCCCGCTGTCGAGGCCCTGTCGCTCCACCTCCGACGCATCGTCGCCGGTCAGCATCAGCACCGGCAAGGTCCGCGTCGCCCCCGTCTGCCGCACGATCCGCACCAGTTCGTCGCCGTTCATGCCCGGCAACCGGTAATCGACCACCAGCAGGTCCGGCCGGGCATCGTTCAGCGTCGCCAGCGCGGTCTCTGCATCGCGGGTCCGCTGCACCCGCAGCCCGGCACGCTCGAACATCCGCCGCAATTGCAGCGCCTGCGTCTCCGAATCCTCCACCAGCAGGATCGATGCGCCGTCCATCACCGCGTCCGGTCCAGCACGCGCCGGATATGCGGCGCGATCAGGTCGAGCGGCAGCGACAGCGCGCCCATGCGTTGCGCGGCGGCGGGCATGCCATAGACGACCGAACTGCTCGCATCCTCCGCCACTGCCAGCCCGCCAGCGGCCAGCAGCGCCTGTACGCCCGGTGCGCCATCCTCGCCCATGCCGGTCAGCACCACCGCCATCGCTGCGCCGTCGAGGGCGGTCGCCCCACTTTCGATCAGGCGGGTGGCGGACGGGCGCTGGCCGTTGACCGGTGCCTCGCGCCCGACCAGCATCGTGCCGCTCTTGCCGATGGTCAGATGCGCGTCGCCCGGCGCGACATGGATCATGCCGGGGCGCGGCAGTTCGCCATGGCTGGCAACCTCGACCCGCTGCGGCACGACGCTGTCGAGCCAGCTCGCGAACCCGGTCATGAAACTCGCCCCCATATGCTGCACCAATAGGACCGGCAGCGGCAGGTCGGCGGGCAACGCCCCGAACAATCTGGCAAGGGCAGGGGGGCCGCCGGTCGATGCCGCGACCAGCAGCATGGTGGGCGCGCGTTGGCGCGTCGCCGGCAAGGGCAGGACCGGCGCAGTCCCCATCCGCCGCCGGACGACGGCGACCTCGCTCATGATCGACAGCTGCGTGCGGATTTCGCGCGCGACCCGCGAATAGGCGGCGTCGCCCAGCCCGACCGGCTTTTCGACGACCGACAACGCCCCTGCGCGCAGCGCATCCATGCTGTTGCCCATCGCGCCGCCGTCCATGCTGGCGGAAATGACGACGATCGGGGTCGGCCGGTCGGCCATGATCCGCCGCGTCGCCTCCAGCCCGTCGATGCCGGGCAGGCGGATATCCATCGAGATGACGTCGGGCCGCACCACCGGCAACGCGGCGATCGCGTCCTCGGCGGTCGCGAACGCGCCGGCCACCGTCAGACGCGGGTCGTCGTTGATGATATGGGTCAACAGCGTGCGGACGACGATCGAATCCTCGACGATCATCACGCGGGCCGGGGTGGTGCGGTCGGGCATCGGCGCGTCAGATCAGCTGCTGCACGACGCCGATCAACTTGCCCTGATCGAAATCCTGTTTGGTGACATAGGCATCCGCGCCGAGGCTGAGGCCGCGTTCGATATCGTCGGGGCTGTTGCGCGAAGTCATCATGACGACGGGTAAAGTTTTCAGTGCCGGATCGTTCCGTATCGCCGCCAGCAAGGTGAATCCGTCCATCCGCGGCATTTCGACATCGGCGACGACCAGATCGATGGCGTCGAGGCCCGATCGCAACCGCTCCAGCCCGGCAAGGCCATCGACCTCGATCAGCACGCGATAGCCCTGCGCTTCGAGGATGCTGCGCTCCAGCGTGCGGGTGGTGATCGAATCATCGACGACCAGAATGGTCTTGCCGTGCGGTTCGGGCGCGGCGTCGGCGGCGATCGGCAGGGCGGCGGTGCCCGGCCGGTCGCGCACCAGTTGTGCCGGGTCCAGCACCAGCACGATCTCTCCGTTCAACAGGACCGTGCCCAGCACCAGCGGCACATCGGCGGCGATCGCCGCGACATCGCCGATCATCAGCGCCCGGACGTCGCTCAGGCCATCGACGACCAGCATCCTGCGGACCCCGTCGACGGCGATCAGAACGGCGGGCAGGGTACCGGCCGGTGCACCATGCGCCACGCCCAGCACATCGCCCAGCCGGCTCACCGGGATGGCCGTGCCGTCGATCGTCAGCATCGTGTCGCTGCCGCTCGGCGACAGGTCGACCGGGTCGATCCGCCGCACCTGCTTCACCGCATCGGCGGGCAGCGCGAGGCGCATGTCGCCGACCTCGACCAGCAACAGCGTCCGTCGGGTCAGCGCGACCGGCACCGCGATCGATACGACCGTTCCGCCACCCGTGCCCCGCGCGATCGTCACCGATCCGTGCAGCCGTCGGGCGACCTCGGCGACCACCGACAGGCCGATGCCGCGCCCGGCCACTTCGTCCAGCCGTTCGGCGGTCGAAAATCCCTGTTCGAACAGCAACGCATGCAGCGCGGCCCCACGCGGCGGCGCTGCGTCGGCGGCGATCAGCCCGGCGGCACGCGCCCGCGCAGCGATGACCTTGTCGTCCAGCCCCGCACCATCGTCGCGCACCGTGATCGTCAACCGTCCGCGATCGATCCGCGCATCGACGGCGATGGTGCCGGCATCCTCCTTGCCTGCGCGCCGTCGGACCGCCGGCGTCTCGATCCCGTGGCGCACGGCGTTGCGCAGCAGGTGCAGCAACGGATCGCGCAGCGCGTTCAGCACGCGACGATCGGCCTCTCCACCGATATCGGCGACCTGCAACCGGGCGATCTTGCCCTCGGCGGCGGCAAGGTCGCGCACCGCACGCTCGTGCCCGTCGAACAGCGTTGCGACCGGTTGCAGCAACATCCGTTCGCCATCGCGCTCCAGCTCGGCGCTCGACCGGTCGAGCGCGTCGCGCAGCCGGCCGTGCAGGCGGCGGATACGGTCGAGTTCGCCGGTCGCCTGCCGCAATCGCCGGGCGGCTTCGCCATCGCCCCTGTCGCCGAGCAACGGCAGCAAGGCCGCCAGATCCTCGGACAGCGCATTCAGCCGTTCGGCGACCTGCCCCTGTTCGGCGACCTGCGTCGCCATGACGTGCAGCGATCGGCCGAGCCGTTCGACGCGGTGGCCGGCAATCGCGACGCGCCGCTCGGGTTCGTGGTCGCGCACGATGTCGGTGCCGGTGGCGGGCGGGGCGGCGCCGTCCTCGATCGCGTCGGTCAGCATCCGCAGGTCGGCGATGGCGGCGTCGTCCATGGCGCGGTCGCCGCGCTCGATCGCCAGCAACAGCGCCTCGGCCTCATGTGCCGCCGCTTCGGTCGCGGGCAGTTCGACTGCGCGCGCCGCACCTTTCAGGCTGTGTGCCCGCCGGCTGAACTCGCGCAGGTCGACCGGCCGTCCGGCATCGGCATCGGCCAGCGCCGCGCGGATGCCGGCCATATGCTCGGCCAGCTCCGACGCGAACGCCGCCATCAATTCGGCCTGCAATTCGTCCATGGCCTACAGCCGATAGCGTTCGGTCAGCCCGACCAGCGTGCGCGACAATTCGCCCAGATCGCCTGCCGCCTGATCCAGCTGCCGGGTCGACGATGCGGTCTGCTGCGACGCCTCGCGGATGTTCTGCAGCGCGATCGTCACCTGTTCGATGCCGATCTGCTGCTGGTTGGTCGACGCGACGATCTGCTGGAACGTCTGGACATTTTCCTGCACCCGCGCCGCCAGTTCCTCGATCGCGGCATGGCCGGCATCGGTGCGTTCCTTGCCCGACGCGACGCGCTTCACCGCTTCCTCGGTCAGCATCACCGACGAATTGATGCCGCGCTGGATATCGCCTAGGATCGATCGGACGTTGCGCGTCGCGCCCTTCGCCTGATCGGCCAGCAGCTTCATCTCGGCAGCGACGATCGCGAAACTGCGCCCCTGTTCGCCTGCCGCCGCCGCCTCGATCGACGCGTTCAGCGCCAGCAGGTGCGACCGTTCGGATACGTCGTTGACCGTGGCGATGATGTCGCCGATCGCCTGCGTCTTCTCCGACAGCGCGACGATGTTGGTCGCGACCGCTTCGGCCTGTTCGCGGATCGCGTCCATCGCCTGCGCGGTATCGCCGACCGCGCTAAGGCCCGAATCGCTGATCTGCGCGGTCGCCTGCGCCTGCGCGATCACTTCCTGTGCGCGGCGGCTGATCTGCGCGCCGCTATGGGTGATCTCGTCGACGGTCGCGGCGGTTTCCTGAACGGCGGCCAGCTGTTCCTCGACCGACGCGGCCTGTTCCTGCGTCGATGCACGGATTTCGGTGGTCGCGGCGTTCAGGTTGTTGGTCGCGGCGCGGTTCTGCGACGCGATGGTGCGCAGTCCCGCGACCATCTCGTTCAGCGTCCGGCCCAGCTGGCCCAGCTCGTCCTTGCCGGTCGCATCGGTGGTGGTCGACAGGTCGCCGCCGCCGATCCGCCCGACGAACTGCATGAACTCGGCGAGGGGGCGGACGATCGACCGGCGGATGGTGATCGCGACCGCGATGCTGACCAGCACCGCGACGATCAGGCCGATGATGATCGACACGCGGCTGGCATTGTACACGTCGCGGGTCGCATCGCGGCCCTTCTCGATCGCGGCGTTCAGCGTTTCGCGCGCCTGCCCGACACGGGCGACGGTAGCGGCATGGTCGCGCACGATATCGTCATCCGCCGCCAGCACGGCGGTACGGTCGCCGGCCTGGATCGCCGCCAGCTGCGTCTCGACATCGGTGCGGGTCCGGGCCAGCGCACGCTCGGCCTCGCCCAGCTGTCGGGCCATGCGCGTCCATTGTTCGGACCGGAGGCCGGTGACCGCATTCGCGCGATACGTCTCGGCGGCGCGTTCCTGTTCCGCCATGCCGCGTGCGGCATCGTCGATCGCCGCCCGCCAGCCGGCAATGCCTTCGCGGGTGGCGGCGCTGTTGCCCGTCAGGAAACCGCGCACCAGTGCCGCTCGCTGCTCGACCTTGCGCGACAGGGCATGGTCGATGCGGTTCAGCGCCTCCATCGACGAAAGGTCGCGTTCGACGATCAGGTCGACGGTCGATCGGACCTCGCCGATCTGCGCCAGTGCATAGAGGCCGAGGGCGAGCAGGATCGCGGTGAGGGCGGCAAAGCCGGCGGCGATCCGGGTGGAGACGGACAAACCTTATCCTTCCTGAAGACGGGCGGGGAGTAGTAATTCGATCAGCAGCGCCGGGTCGACGCGGGTCAGGCGCTGGCCATCCCCTTCGACCAGACGCGACAAGGTTGGCACGGCGTCGCCCTGCGGCATGTCGACCACGCCCAGCAGGGCATCGACCGCCAGTGCGATCCGCGGCGCATCGTGGCGCAGCACGATCATCGCGGTGGCCGTGCCAACTTCGCGCGCCAAAAGCGACGCTGGATGGAACAGGTTCACCACCGCGCCACGCCATGCGACCACCCCGGCCAGCGCCCCCGGAGCATGCGGCACACGTGTAACCTTTGGCACCATCGCCACCGCCCGCACCTGCTCGATCGGCAGCCCGTGCGCGACCCCGCCCAGCGCGAACGTCAGCAGCGTCTCGGTCGGCCAACCGCTTGCGATCCGCTCCCCCGCGACCGCCCGCTGCCGCATCCGCAGCACGGCGGCAATCGCATCGGCGTCCAGCCCGTCGGCGACGATCGGCGGCGCGCTCACCGGGCGCTCCCCATGATATGCCGGATCGCCGCGGTCATCGCCCCCGCCGTCATGCCGTCGCCGCCGGTCAACTCGGTCGCGGGATCGAGCGCGGCGGCGACGCGCAACGCATTGGTCAGGCTGCGTTTACCGTCGGGCTGCCGGCCCTGCGCCAACAGGTAATGGCCGAACTGGTAATGCGCCATCGCGAACGATCCATCGAGATACAGCGCATCGCGAAACGCCCGCTCGGCCGAATCCCGGTCGTCGCCTGCCAGCGCGTCGAGCGCCGCAAAATAGCGCGCGACCGCATCCGGCATCCGTTCGACGACCGGCGGCGGTGCCGCCACCGGCTTGCGGCTCGCGCGGGGTTGCACTGGCGCAAGGGTAGGGGGGCGCTGCATCACCGGCGGCGGAGCAGAAACCGAAGCCGTCCGCACGACCGACCCGCGCGGGCGATAGGCGAGGATACCCGCCACCTGCACCGTATCGGCCACCGCATCGAACCCCGGATTGGGCTCGGCATGGCCCAGCAGCAGCAACCCGTCCTGCGCCAGCCGCTCGACCAGCGCCCCGACGATCGCCGTCGCATGGTCCTGCGCGAAATAGATCAGGACGTTACGACACAGGATCAGGTCGTACTCGGTAAAGCCGAGCGCCGCTGTGCCGTCGATCAGCGACAACAGGTTATGCCGTTCGAACCGCGCGGTCGCGCGATACCGCTCCTTTAGCCGGTATCGCTCGCCGGTCCGGTCGAACAGCCGCACCCGTTCCGCGTCGTCCATCGTCCGGAGCGCCCATGAGGAATAGTCCGCCTTCCGCGCCGCCGTCAGTGCCGCATCGTCGATATCGGTCCCGGTCAGCGCGATCCGCCACTCGTCGATCGCCTTACCCAGCAGGTCGCTCAACAGGATCGCGATCGAATGCGCCTCCGCCCCGGTCGAACAGCCGACGCTCCAGATGCGCAACCGCTTCTCCGCCGCGTTCCGCGCGATCAGCCGCGGCAGGATGACGGTGCGCAGCGCATCGAACTGCTCGGCGAAGCGGAAGAAAAAGGTTTCGTTGATCGTCACCGCGCTTTCGAGCAGCGGCCATTCGGCATGGTCGCGATCGCGCAGCCGCTCGAGATATGCCGCCAAGGTCGTATCGCCTGTCTCGGCCATGCGATGGGCGATACGCTCGGCGAGCTGCGCGTCCTTGTCGATGTAATAATGATGGCCGGTACGCGCGATCACCAGTGCCTTGACCTCGGCAAAGGCTTCGTCGCGGATCATGCGGCGCGCCACTGGTCGGCACGCGCGGCGGCAGCGATGGTCAGCGCCGCCAGCGCCGCGCGTTCGCTGCCGAGCAGCAGGCGATCGGCCGCGATGACATGGGCAACGTCGTCCCCGACCGGCAGTTCGCCGACGATCGCCGCATTCAGGCTCTTTGCCGGATCCACCGGCGCGACGTCGCCGTTCACCACGTCCTCTGCGCGGTCGACCAGCAGGCAGGGACCGTCGTCCCGCAACCGCACCAGATGCGAAAACAGCCCGATCGCATCGATGCTCGCCATGGGGTCGAGCAGCATCAGCGGGGCCAGCACCGGCACCGGCGCGCCCTGCAACAGCACGAAGCCCAGCACCGGCGCGGGCAACCCCGGCGGCGCATCGATCGGCAGCATCGGCAGCACCTCGCGCACCGCCGTCATCGGCAGCGCGAGGCGGGTGTCGCCGATACGCAGGATCAGGAACGATGCGTTCATCGGGGCAGGCTATATCGCGGGCGTGTCCCGCTGTCAGTCGCGTTGCGCGCTGAGCCGTGCGAGATCGGCCTGGGTATTGACGTTGGCGATGTGGCCCTCGACCGTCACCGGCTGCGCGCCGATCCAGTCGGCAAAGGCCCGCACCGATCGCGATCCCGGACCGCGCAGCACCGCCTGCAGCGTCGTGCTCGCATCGACCGGCCACAGCCCGACGACCGGCAGGTCGGGCAGATAGGCGGCAGGCCCAACCGCCGACAATTGCGCGCGCAGGTCGCCCGGCACGAACGGCGTATCGCATGGCACCGTCAGCACGTGCGTGAACCCTTCGGCACAGGCATGGTGCAGCGCCGCCGCGATCCCGCCGAGCGGCCCCAAATCGGGGGCAGGGCGATCGGGCACCGCCTCTAGTCCTTCATGGGTGCGTCCGACGACGATCAGGGCATCGACCTGCGGTTCGACCGCGTCGGCGACGTGGTCGATCAGCGCACGGCCGTCGATCGCGGCCAACGCCTTGTCGCTGCCGAAGCGGCTCGATCGGCCACCGGCGATGATCGCACCCAAGATCCGCGTCATGACGCGAGCATCGCATCGGAGCGGACCAGCGTCCGCAGCGCCAGTCCGGCCGCAGCGGCCCGGTCCATCGCCAGCGTCGTCGCGGCGGACAACGTCGCCAGCATCGGGCATCCCGCCAGCACTGCCTTTTCGACCAGTTCGAACGAGCAGCGCGACGACAGCAGCGCGAAGCCACCATCCCAGTCGAACCCGCCCCGCCGCATCGCGCCGATCATCTTGTCGAAGGCATTATGCCGCCCGACATCCTCGCGGACCAGCCGGATGCTGCCATCGGTTGCGCATAGCGCGGCGGCGTGGGTCGCGCCGGTCGCCCGTGCCAGCGGCTGATGATCGCGAAGCGCGGCGGCAGCGGCGAACAAAGCGGCGTCGTCCGCCGTCGATCGTGCCGTCACGGTCGGCAACGGGCGCAGTGCCTGCTCGAGATTCTCGATGCCGCATAGACCGCATGATGATTCCGAAACGCGGTGCCGAACCCGGTCGGAGATCCGATCGTGCCGTTCGGGTACCAACGTCACACGCAACAGCGTGCCGGCATCGGTGGCATGTGCACTCACCTCAACGACCTCATCCGACCGATCGGCCAGCCGTTCGGCCAGCACGAAGCCGTGCGCGAGATCGTCTAGGTTGTTCGGTGTCGCCATCAGCACCGCATAGCCCAGACCGTTCACTTCGATCGCCACCGGCGCCTCGACGGCTACGGCGCGGTCATGCTCGGACCGGTCCCCCGCCGGTGCCACCCGGTCGAACCGGCGAATGGTGGTCCCACCGGCGTTCATCCGGCGACGATACGGACCGGCACCGCTTTCGCGGCGGGCGTCTTCGATGCGTGATCGTGCCAGCCGATCGGGATCAGCGGGTTGAGTTCGGGATAATATCCCGCGACGCACCCGTCGGGCAGGTCGAACGGCACGACCTTCAGCCCCGCGACCCGGCGATCGACGCCGTCCTCGGCATCGCCGACGAGCGTCACGACCTGCCCCTTGTGCAGACCCGCCCTCGCGATCTCAGCGGGGTTCATCATCAACACGTCGCGCGTCCCCGAAATACCACGGAAGCGATCGTCATAGCCGTAAATCGTCGTATTGAACTGATCGTTCGAACGGAGCGTCACGAGCCGTAACCGGCCTGGCGCATCCTCGATCGCCGTTCCGGACAAGGACCGGGGAATGGTGAACTCGGCCTTGCCGCTGTCGGTCTTCCACACCCGTTCCCGCGCGGCATTGCCGCGATAGAATCCGCCGGGCGTGAACATGCGTTCTTCGAAATCGTGAAATTCTTCGGGATAGGTCGCTTCGATCAAGGCGCGGATCTTCGCATAGTCACCGGTCCAGCCATCCCAATCGACCTTCGGATTGGGATCGAGCGTCGCCTTGGCCATGCCCGCGACGATCGCTACTTCAGACTTCAAATGTTCGCTCGCCGGCTCATGCGTGGCGATCGAACCGTGGATATGGCTGAACGTATCCTCGATCGTGACGATCTGTTCGCCGCTCGCCTGCTTGTCGACCTCCGTCCGTACCAGACAGGGCAGAAGGTATGCCGTCCTGCCGTTAATCAAATGGCTCCGGTTCAGCTTCGTCGCGATCTGCACGGTCAGGCGAATGTCGGGCCACGCCGCTTCGATCCGTTCCAGATCGGGGATCGCGCGCAGGAAATTCCCGCCGAGCGAAACGAAGGCGTCGATCTCGCCCTTCAAAATGTCCTCGCATGCGGTGACGGTGTTGTGGCCATGCTCCATCGGCGGCTCGAAACCAAACAGTTCGCGCAACCGGTCCATCGGCACCAGCTCGGGCTTTTCCGAAATGCCGACGGTGCGCTGGCCCTGCACGTTGCTATGTCCGCGGACCGGCGACATGCCGGTGCCGACGCGCCCGATATTCCCCTTCATCAGCAGCAGGTTCACATAGGTCACGACATTGTCGAACCCGTTGACCTGCTGCGTCAGCCCCATGCCGTAAATGCCGATCGTCCGATCCGCCTCTACATAAACCTGTCCCGCAGCCTCGATATCGGCGCGCTTCAGTCCGCTTTCGCGTTCGATATCCGCCCAGTCGGTGGCGCGGACCATCGCCTCGAACTCGGCGAAGCCGGCGGTATGCTGTTCGATGAAGTCGACGTCGAGGACATGAACCTGGTGCTCCGCCCAACTCTTGTCCTCGGCAGCGAGCACATGCTTGGCGAGGCCGATCATCACCGCGACGTCGCCGCCGGGCCGGACCTGATGATATTGGCAGGAAATCCTGGTTTCGCTGCGGGTCGCCATTTCGAACGGATTTTGCGGATCGGTGAACGCGATCAGGCCCGGTTCCTTGACCGGGTTGAACGTCACGACCTTGCACCCCCGCTTCACCGCATCGCGCAGCGGGTGCAGGAAACGCGGGCTGTTCGACCCGGTATTCTGCCCGAAGAAGAACATCGCATCGCAATGTTCGAAATCGTCGAGGATCGAGGTGCCGACCGGCGCACCGATCACCTTTTTCAGCGCGACCGACGTGGTCTCGTGGCACATGTTCGAACTGTCGGGCAGGTTGTTGTGCCCATAGAGCCGCGCAAACAAGGCGAAGAGATAGGATGTCTCGAGGCTGGCGCGGCCCGACGCGTAAAAGATCGCCTTTTTCGGATCGATCACGCGCAGTTCGGTACCGATCGCCGTAAAGGCTTCGTCCCAGCTACATTCGACATAATGGTCGGTCGCATGATCGTACCGCATCGGATGGGTCAGTCGCCCCTGATGCTCCAGATCGAAATCCTTCCAGCCCTTCAGTTCGCTGACCGAATGCTTGGCGAAGAATTCGGGGGTGCAGCGATTGGGGGTCAGGTCCCACAGGGTCGCCTTGGCACCATTCTCACAGAATTCGAACGGGTGCGGCTCGGCCGGTTTGCCCCATGCGCAGGAGGTGCACATGAAGCCCTTGGTCTTGTTCTGGCGGGCGAGCTGGGCGAGCGCGGCGGGGCGATTGCGTTCCTTGCCGAGGATTTTCGACATCCCCTTGACCGAACCCCACCCGCCGGCGGGGCCGTCATAGCCCACCACATTTTCGCGATCCGCCACCGTCATCCCCTCGCCACGCCGTATGATCCCCTGTTACGCAGCACAACGCGCGAAAGTTCCGGTACTTAACCGACCATCTCGACCGCGAGGGCGGTGGCTTCGCCGCCGCCGATGCACAGCGACGCCATGCCCCGCCGCAACCCGCGGGTTTCGAGCGACGACAACAGCGTCGCCAATATCCGCGCGCCGCTCGCCCCGATCGGATGGCCCAGCGCGCACGCCCCGCCATGCACGTTGACGATGTCATGCGGCAGGTCGAGATCGTGCATCGCCGCCATCGTGACACAGGCGAACGCTTCGTTCACCTCGTACAGATCGACCTCACCGCTCGCCCAGCCGGCCCGATCGAGCGCCTTGCGCATGGCAAAGGCCGGGGCGGTCGCGAACCGGGCAGGTGCATGGGCGTGCCCCGCATGGGCGACGATCCGCGCGACCGGGGTCAGGCCCAACCGGTCGGCGACCGATGCCCGCGCCAGCACCAGTGCCGCTGCCCCGTCCGAAATCGACGATGCGTTGGCGGCGGTGATCGTGCCGTCCCTGGCGAAGGCGGGCTTGAGCGCCGGGATTTTCGAGGCGTCGCCGCGCGTCGGCTGTTCATCGGTGCGCACGGTCGTGGTGCCCTTGCGGCTCGCGATGTCGACCGGCACGATCTCACGATCGAACGCGCCCGATGTCTGCGCCGCCTGTGCCCGGGTCAGCGACGCGATGGCGAACGCGTCCTGCGCCTCGCGGGAGAAGCCATAGGCGGCGGCGGTCTCCTCGGCAAAGCTGCCCATCAGCCGGCCGGGTTCATACGCATCTTCCAGCCCGTCGATATACATATGGTCGAGCAACCGGTCGTGTCCGATCCGCGCGCCGCCGCGGTGGCGTTGCGACAGATAGGGGGCGTTGGTCATGCTCTCCATTCCGCCGGCGACGACGATATCGGCCGAACCGGCGGCGACGGTGTCGGCGGCCATCATCACCGCCTGCATTCCCGAGCCGCACATCTTGTTGACGGTCGTCGCCTCGACATGCTGCGGAAGGCCGGCACCCAGCGCCGCCTGCCGCGCCGGGGCCTGTCCAAGGCCAGCGGGCAGGACGCAGCCCATATAGATGCGTTCGACCGCCTCACCCGACAGTCCCGCGCGCGCGACCGCCGCCCCGACCGCCGCCGCACCCAGTTCGGTTGCGCTGGCACCGGTCAGGCACCCCTGAAAGCTGCCCATCGGCGTGCGGGCATAGGACAGGATGACGACGGGATCGGACATGCGGCTCTCCACGGATTCTGGTTTCGTTTGTTATCATATCTAGGGGGAAGGCCTCCGCCTCGCAAATGCCGGTAATTGCCGATAGGGGCGGATCATGGTCGCCGCGCTTCCTCCGTCCTTCTGGCCGATCCTGCTCGGCGTGCTGGGCGCGGTGTTCGGCAGTTTCATCGCGACGCTCGCCATCCGCTGGCCGCAGGGGCGATCGATAACGGTCGGGCGATCCGCGTGCGACGGTTGCGGGCGGGTGTTGGACGCGGCCGAACTGGTGCCGCTGATCAGCTTCGCGTTGCTACGGGGCAAGTGCCGTAGCTGTGGCGCGCGGATCGCGCGGGGCCATGTCGTGACCGAAGCATCGGGGCTGGCGATCGGCATCACGGCTGGACTGATCGCACCGGGTTGGGAAGGCGTGGCGGGCGCGGCTTGCGGTTGGGTGCTGCTGGCGCTCGGCGCGGTCGACCTTGCCGCCTTCTGGTTGCCCGATCGGCTGACGGGAACGTTGGCTGTCGTCGCACTGGCTGGTGTTGTTATCGGGAGCGAGCCCGACCTGCCCACGCGGTTGATCGGCGGCGTTGCCGGCTTCGGATCGCTCTGGCTCGTGGCGGTGCTGTACCGGCGGGTGCGTGGCCGGATCGGCCTTGGCGGCGGTGATCCGAAGCTGTTCGGCGCGATCGGCCTGTGGCTCGGCTGGCGGGATTTGCCGCTGGTGCTCCTGCTCGCGTCGCTGGCGGGGCTGCTCGCCGTCGCGGCGATGATCGCGACCGGGCGACGGCCGACCGCAACGGGCCGCCTGCCGCTCGGCACGCTGCTCGCCGCCGCCGCGTTCCTGTGCTGGACCCTGTCGGTCTAGGCTGGCTCGACCCTATATTCGATCGGCTTGAAGCTGCCGCCGTTCGACGCCGGGGCCGAACAGGCGGTCAACCCGATGATCAGATCCATTGCCGCGCGAAAGGTGATCGTATCCCCCGCCTTGCTGATCGGCGGCAACACGCTCAATTTTCCTGTCGCGGCATCGACCGGGACGTTCATGAAGCAGTTGAATGCCACCGGTATCCGGTCGGGCGATATGCCATACGGCTTGAGCGCCGCCGCCAGATTGCCGAAACACCCACGATGCGGCGGCAGGTCGGGATAGAAATGATGGAAGGTGTCGTAGGAGCATGGCGTCAACAGAAAGTCGTGCATCCCGACCATGTCGTCGACGATCTCCAGCATCACCCGGCTGCGGTTTGAATATAGCTGATGCCCGGTCGTCAGCCGGATCGTCTCGGCATAATCGAGCGTGCGCCCCGAGGAGATGACCTCGTCCAGATCATCGGCGTTGAATGCCAGCAGATCGGCAACCTGACACCCGCGCGGATCGACCACGACCAACGTCTCGCCCTGTCGAAGGGGGAAGGCGGTGCCAGAGCGTTCGGGGATGACGACGTTCAATCGCCTTCTCCTGAATAGTGGAAAGGGCAGGACCAGCGATCGTCGACCTGCCGCCCGCTATATTGCCGCGCCTCGCTCGCTGCGCCGTGGCGCGCCAGCATCGGGTTGCGGCTGCCGGCCAGGGCCTCGTCGCGCACGAGAATCTTTTCGCGCATCGTCTCGTACTTGCCCTCGGCGCGCAGGCGTTCGAACTGGTCGTGCAGGTTAAACACGAGCGTCGGCCGGTCGAACCGCCGCGCCGGCCGGCTCGATCGGGGATGGAGGCCGACGATGAAAAACGCCTCACCGCCGAAACTCAGCGAGAAATGCGGGTTGTCGGGGTCGGCGCTGACGCGGGTGTCATAATCCTGCCCGCGCCACACATCCTTGTCGGACAGCGACTGGACCCGCTTCCACAGCGCATGTTCGAACTCGGTCTCGGTCAGATCGTCCGGGCCGTCGAAGATGACGGCGAAGCTGCGATACATCGTCCGGTCGCGGCGATAGCTGGCGGCGAGTTGCATCAGCGCGTCATGGATGCGGACATCGTCCCACGCGCTGTCGATGCGCGAGCACGCGAGAACGTCCAGCGTTCCCTTCGCCATCGCCGATTTGGCCCCGACACAGGGAAAGGCGCGGTCGTCGACATGGTCGAACAACATCGCCTGAAGGCGATCCTGCGCCTCGTGTTTCCAGTTGAACATTGCGGAAGTCCCGACCCGGTTATTGGATGGACAGTACGTTTCGCCGATGACACCGGTTCCGCGCCTGTTGACGGGCGACGACGGGGCGGCAACAATCGGTCTGTGAATAAACGACTGCTTCTCGACGATTTCCTGCCGTACCGGCTGTCCATCGCGTCCAACCGCGTGTCCGACGCGATCGCATCGACCTATCGATCGCTGTTCGGGCTGCGCATTCCCGAATGGCGGCTGGTGACGGTCATCGCCGAAAGCGACGGCATCACTCAGCAATCGCTGTGCGTCGCGACCCGCATGGACAAGGTGACGGTCAGCCGCGGCGCGATCGCACTGGTCGATCGCGGACTGGTCGAACGCCGCGCCAACGCCGGCGATCAACGATCGCATTTGCTGCAACTGACGCCATCGGGCCGCGCGCTGTACGAACAGGTCGCGCCCAAGGCGCTGTTGATCGAACAGGAACTGTTCGCAGCGTTCAGCGCCGAGGAAATCGAAGTGCTGCGCGACATGCTGGGGCGGGTTCAGGCCGCCGCCGATGCAATGGAACAGCGCGCCGTCTGTTAGAGGCCGTTTGAAAACGCGCCTTTGCACGTTCTACAGTGCCGGCCCGCTCCCCCACCCGGCCATCCACGGCGTATCCGGAATGGGTGTGGAGTGGGCCAGCACCGCTTCGAAACTTGCTTTTTCGCCAGCTTCCAATCGGACCCTTAGTAACGGTCGCGCCGTGGCTTGGCCTGGTGCGCGGTCGGCAGCGTATCGGCCAGCCGTGCGCCGCGCCGGCCCATCGGCCGGGGATGGCCGACGGTGGAATCGATCGCGGTCTGCCGTTCGGCCTCGGCATTGATCTCCGCACCGATCAGGATCGCGAAGCTCGATACGAACAGCCACATGAGCAGAACGACGACCGCGCCCAGCGCGCCATAGGTCGCGTTGTAATTGGCGAAGTTCGCCGCGTAGAGACCGAACAGCACCGTCGCCAGCAGCCACAACACGGTCGCCGCGACCGACCCGACCGACAGCCAGCGCCAGCGCGCGCGCGCCCGATCGGGGCCATAGCGATAGGCGAAGGCGATGGCCGCGCTGGCGATGCTGCCCGCCACGATCCAGGTCGCACCCTGGATCACGACCGCGCCGGCCGTCCCCAGAAACTCGGTCTGGGTGCGGATCCATGTCAGCACGCCGGCCGAAACGATGCCGACCACTGCCGCAAAGATCGCCGCGACGGTAATCATCGCCGACAGCAGCGTCGTCGTGATGATGTTGCGTTCGTCCTCCTCCTCATAAATCACGTTCAGCGCCTGGATGATCGCGCTTGCCGCGCGCATTGCGCCATAGATGGAGAGCAGCAGGGCGATGGCGAGACCGAACCCGGCCTGCGACGACGCCGTCGTCACCACCGCGATCAACTGATCGGAAATCAGGCGCGCGGCGTCGGCCGGCACCAGTTCGAAGATCGTCTCCATGTGCCGCGACACGGTCGATGGATCGGCGACCAGGCCGTAGGTCATCACGATCGCGCCGAGCAGAGGTACGAACGACAGAAAGGCGTAGAAGGCGACGCCCGCCGCCATCAGCGTCAGATTGTGATAGCCGACCATCGTGTAGACGCGGATCAGGATCGCGCGCCATGCCGGCCATGGATGCGCCCAGGGGTGGGCCGACTGGCTCCCCGGAATCTTCGTCGGATCGATCTGCGTCGCGGTGTCGGTCACGCTGTTCCCCTTGCCTCCGGTTACCAACGCGTCCCGCTTTGTTGGGATGCAAAATTTTTACCATATGAACCAAATCATTGGTTCGGCGTTTCTCGATATGCCGGGGGTTGTGCACTGCAACGTCCGGGGCAAGGGGACGGGGACGTAACGTTGGGGGATTTTCGCGCGCGGACGATCTGTATCTTGCTGGCGGGGACGATGACGGCTCCGGGTGCATTGGCCCAGACGACGCCGACCTCGCCGTCGACGGTCGCTGTACCATCGTCACCACAGAACCCGCCTGCCGAGGGGGCGATCGTTCCGGACCCCGAATTCGACGCGGCACTGCCAAGCCTGTCGGGGGACATCAACGCGCCACTCGAACCCATGTCCGGGTTCGACGCTCCGGCCTCACCCACGCCGCAAACCACCGCACCGGCCCGACCCGCACCGCCAACCGCACCCGCGACCGAAGCGGCAGTTCCGGCCGAAACGCTGCCCGACGCCGTCCTGCCAGAGGCCCCCGAACTGGCCCAGCCGCTGCCGCCGCTGTCGTCGTTCGACGTGACCCCGGTCGAGGTCGCCGGCACCGATGACAAGCGCGCCGTCGAAATCCGGTACGATACCGTCGTTCGCGGCCTCGACGAGATCGACGGCGCTGCGCAGTTCAAGGCGCTGTCGTCGTTGCAGGAAGGCAAGGGCAAGGCCGCCAACGCCACGATGGTGCAGGCCCGCGCCCGCGAGGACGAGCAACTCGCGATCCGGATCATGCGGGCGAAAGGCTATTATGACGGCACCGCGACCTCGGCGATCGAAAACCCGCCGGGCGAACGTATCCGTGCCATCGTCACGGCCATTCCGGGCAAACAGTTCACGCTCGGGTCGATCCGCATCGATACCCAGCCGACCGTGCCGCCGAACCTCGTCCAGCGCGAATTGCCGCTGAAGGTCGGCGATCCGGTCGATGCCGAACGCATTCAGGCGGCCGAAGCGAATGTCAGCCTGAAACTTCCGCAACAAGGTTACCCGTTCGTGGAGGTCGGGCAGCGCGATATCCTGCTCGACGACACCGCCTATACCGGCGCGTACACCCTGCCGGTGACGACCGGGCCGCGCTCGTCGTTCGGCACCTATTCCACCACCGGCAAGCTCGCGTTCGATGCCGATCATGTCGGCGTCCTCGCCCGGTTCAAACAGGGCGAACTCTACGACGACCGCAAGGTCGACGACCTGCGCGCGGCATTGGTGTCGACCGGCCTGTTCTCCAGCGTATCGGTCGAACCGCAGCGGACGGGGCAGCTTGCGCCGGATGGCACCGAACTGGTGAACCTGCTGGTGCGGCAGGATGCCGGCCCGGCACGGACGCTGGCCGGGGAGGGCGGTTACGGCACCGGACAGGGCATTCGCCTCGAAGGATCATGGACCCACCGCAACCTGTTCCCGCCCGAAGGGGCGCTCATCGTGCGCGGCGTGGCGGGTACGCAGGAACAGGGGGCGGGCGTCACCTTCCGCCGGTCCAACGCCGGTCGCCGCGACCGGACCTTCCAGATCCTCGCCAATGTCAGCCGCAACAATTACGACGCGTTCGAGGCGTTCACCGGTACGCTCGGTATCCGCTGGTCCTATGACTCGACGCCGATCTGGCAGAAGCGGTTCACCTATGCCTATGGTGCCGAACTGATCGGTACCAACGAAGATACCTACGACTTCGACGTCGGCGGCCGTCGCCGCAAGACCTATGGTATCGCGGCGCTTCCACTGTTCGCCGGGTTCGACACGTCGGACAATCTGCTCAATCCCACGAAGGGCTTCCGCCTGAAACTGAACGTCAGCCCGGAAGCATCGGTGCAGGGTGCTGCTCGCCCTTACGGCCGGTTCATGGTGGAGGGCACCGGCTATTATCCGATCGGCGAGAGTATCGTCATCGCCGGCCGCGCCCGCGCCGGGTCGATCCAGGGCATCGCCCGCGACGACCTCGCTCCGTCGCGGCGTTATTACGCCGGTGGCGGCGGATCGGTGCGCGGCTTCGGCTTTCAGGAACTGGGGCCCCGCACGCCCGAGGTCGATGAGGACGGCAACAATCTGAACCGTCCGATCGGCGGCCGTAGCCTGAACGAATTCGCGATCGAGGCGCGCTATCGCTTCGGCAATTTCGGGATCGTGCCGTTCCTCGACGCCGGTCAGGTCTATGAATCGAGCCTGCCCAAGGGTTCGGACCTTCGCTTCGGTGCCGGTATCGGCGGCCGGTTCTACACCAATTTCGGGCCGCTCCGCGTCGATGTCGCCACGCCGATCGCCCGGCGACCGGGTGAATCGAAGATCGCCCTCTACATCTCGATCGGGCAGGCTTTCTGATGACCGACGCCGAACTGCCCGCCGCCGACGCTGTGACCGTCCGCGACCGTCCGCTCTGGGTCCGCATCCTGAAATGGATCGGCATCGCGATTGTCGGCCTGTTGCTGCTGGTCGTGGTGCTGGTGTTCGCGCTGAACACCGGACCGGGCCGCGGTTTTCTCGTCCGGCAGCTCGACGGCTACACCACGGCGTCGGGGCTGAAGGTCAATGTCGGGCGGATCGACGGATCGCTGTACGGCGCGATGACCATCCGCGACCTGCGGCTGAGCGATACGCGCGGCGTCTTCGCGGACTCGCCCGCGATCGCACTCGACTGGCGGCCGTTCGCCTTCACCAACAGCCATGTCGATATCCGCAGCCTGACCAGCCCGCTGGTCCGCTATGCCCGTAATCCGGTGCTGAAGGATACGCCGCCGGGCGACCCGAACGCGCCGTTGCTGCCCGATTATGATATCGACGTGAACCGTCTGCGCGTCGACCGGATCGAGGTCGGCCCGGCCGTGACCGGCCAGCGTCACATCGCCCGTCTCGACGGTGCCGTACATATCGCCGATCGCCGCGCGCAGGTGACCGCCAACGCCGCGACCATCGCCGCGCCGGGCGACGCCGGCGGCGACCGGGTCGCGCTGAAACTCGACGCGGTGCCCGACGATAACCGGTTCGATATCGACGCCCGCATCGTCGGGCCGGCAAATGGCATGATCGCCGAGATGGCCGGGCTGAAGGCGCCGGTCGTCGCTACGATCGCCGGCAATGGCGACTGGAACGACTGGCGCGGCCGGCTGGCCGGCACGCTCGGCGGGCAGCAGCTTGCCGATCTTGCGGTGACCGGGCGCGATGGTCGCTTCACCGTGCGCGGTTCGACCCGTCCGGGCCTGATCCTGCAAGGGCCGGTCGAACGGCTGACCGCGCCGCGCCTCGACGTCGCGATCGACGCCGCGCTTGCCGATCGCAAGGCCGATACGCGTATCCAGCTCCGCTCCAGCGCACTTGCGGTCAATGCCGCCGGTCTGCTCGACCTCGGCAACAGCCGGTTCGGCAATTTCCGGACCGAAGCGATGCTGCTGACCCCCGGCGCGATCCTGCCGAACCTCAACGGTCGCTCGGTTCGTGCGGCGGTGGTCCTCGATGGCGGCTTCGGTACCCCGACCGTCGACTATAAGGTACAGGCAGCCGCACTCGGCTTCGGCGAGACCGTGGTCGAACAACTCTATGCCGAAGGTCGCGCAACGGTCGACGCCGACAGGATCCTGATCCCGATCGCGGCAAAGGCACGTCGCATCACCGGGCTGAACGCAGCCGTCGGCGGGCTGGTCACCAACGTCGCGATCAACGGCGACCTCGCCATCGCCGGCGACCAGGTGCTGTCGGACAATCTGCGCATCCGTTCCGACCGGATCGACGCGACCGCGATCGTCGCCGCCAACCTGACCACCGGCCGCTATACCGGCGCGATCAAGGGGCGGATCAACGATTACGAGGTTGCCAGCATCGGCATCCTCAACCTGTCGACCGACGCCAGCCTCTACACCGCGCCGGGCGGCGGCTTCGGCATCAAGGGGCGCGTCGTTGCCCAGACCACACGGCTGTTCAACGAAGGCGTCCGCAACTTCCTCGGCGGCAATGTCTCGACCACGCGCGTCGATGTCGGTGTCGCGCCCGACGGGATCATCACCTTTTCCAACCTGCGGATGAACGCGCCGCAGTTCCGCATCACCAACGGTTCGGGCCGCTATGATCCGGCCGGACCGCTGCTGGTCAAAGCCGATGCCGTTTCGACGCAATATGGCCCGCTGTCGGCGCGGGTGACCGGATCGGTCGCCGCCCCGCAAGTGCTGTTGCGCGCGGCCCGGCCGGGCGTCGGCGTCGGCCTCGTCAACCTCGAAGCGCGGGTGCGCGGACAGGGCGACCGGTATGCGATCCAGGCCACCGGTGGCACCAATTACGGTCCGTTCCGCGCCGATGTGCTGGTGTCGACCGCGCCGCGCCTCGTCGCCGACATTCGCTCCGCGACCTTTGCCGGCGTGAACATCGATGGTCGGGTCGAAGCCACCGATGCCGGGCCGTTCGCCGGCCGCATCAACTTCGCCGGATCGGGCATCGCCGGCGTTGCCCGCCTGTCGGCACAGGGCCGTTACCAGCGCGCCGACGTGAACGCGCAGGCGTCGAACGCCGCTATCCCCGGCAACATGGGCATCCGCATCGGCCGTGCGATCGTCACTGCGACGGCCGTGCTGTACGACCAGCCGGAGATCGTCGCCGATGCGCAGGTCGCGAACCTGTCGATGGGCGACTTCCTGCTCGAACGCAGCCGCGCGAAGATCAACTATCGTGGCGGCAACGGTACGGCGCAGCTGTTCGCGCAAGGATCGTCGGGCGTGCCGTTCCGCGTCGCCGCCAATGCCCGGCTGCGTCCGAACGACTATCTGGTCGCGTTGCAGGGCGTCGCCAATGCGATCCCGTTCAGGACGGTCAATCCGGCGCGGATCGTGTCGGCACCGGGCGGCTATCGCCTGTATCCGACGCGGATCGATTTCGCACAGGGATCGATCCGCGCCGCCGGCGTCTATGGCAACGGCATGTCGATCCAGACGCGGCTCGACCGGCTCGACCTGAGCATCATCAACGCCTTCATGCCCGGAACCGGCATCGGCGGCACCGCGACCGGCAGCCTCGATTTCGCGCAGGCGGCGGGTCAGAGCTTCCCGCGCGCCGATGCCCGCCTCACCATCCGCAATTTCCAGCGGACCAGCCTCGCTTCGGTTTCCGAACCGGTCGACATCGTGTTCGCCGGGGACCTGCGTCCCGAGGGCGGCAGCGGGCGTGCGCTGATCCGGCGCGGTACGACGACGGTCGGGCGGATGGTCGCGAACCTGCGGCCGCTGCCGCCGGGCAGCGGGTCATGGGTCACGCGGATGCTGGCGGCACCGCTGTCGGGCGGCATCCGCTATAACGGGCCGGCGGGTGTGCTGTTCTCCTTCGCCGGCCTCGCCGACCAGCAGTTGAGCGGGCCGATCGGGATCGCCGCCGATTTCGGCGGTCGGGTACAGGCACCGCAGTTGAACGGCGTGGTCCGCGCCAACAACCTGACCTATGAGAACGAGACGCTCGGCACCCGGCTGACCAATCTCGGCATCAACGGCCGCTTCACCAACGATCGCTTCGAACTGACCCAGTTGCGGGCGAAGGCCGGCGACGGCACGATCGCGGCGCAGGGATCGGTCGGGCTGGCAGCGAATAGCGGCTTCCCGATCGACATCCGTGCCCAGCTGCGCGACGCGCAACTCGCGCGGAGCGATGCGCTGGGTGCGTCGGCGACCGGTGATATCCGTATCCAGAACGGTGCCGATGGCGGGCTGATCTCGGGCGACCTCGTCATCCCGGAGGCGCGCTATCAGATCATCCGGCAGGGCGCGGCCGAAGTCCCCGAGCTGACGGGTGTCCGGCGCAAGAGCGATGCCAATCGCCCGGCCGCCACGCGACCGCAGCAGCAGGCGGCATCGGCCGGGCTGTTCCGCCTCGCGCTGCGCGTCCGTGCCGACAACCGGCTCTACGTGTCGGGCATGGGGCTGGAATCGGAATGGGAGGCCGATCTGCGCATCGGCGGCACCTCCGCCGCGCCGACGATCAACGGCCAGTTGCAGCTGGTTCGCGGCACCTATTCCTTTGCCGGCAAGCGGTTCGAGGTCGAGCGTGGTATCATCCGCTTCGAAGGCGAGAACTATACCAACCCGGTGATCGACATTGCCGCGACGACCACTGCGGAGGGAGTCACCGCAACGATCAACGTCACCGGCACCGCGCAGGCACCGCAGATCGCGTTCAACTCGACCCCGGCACTCGCACAGGACGAAGTGTTGTCGCGGCTGTTGTTCGGCAGCTCGGTCACGAACCTGTCGGCGACCGAGGCGATCCAGCTGGCCGCTGCGCTCAACTCGTTGCGCGGATCGGGCGGGGGCGGGCTCAATCCGCTCGGCAAGCTACGTTCGGCGACCGGGTTCGACCGGCTACGCGTGCTGGGCGGCGACGAGGCGACCGGCCGTGGCACCTCGCTCGCGGCGGGCAAATATTTGACCGACGACATATATATCGAGATCATCACCGACGCCCGCGGCTTCACCGCCACGCAGATCCAGATCGCGCTGACCCGCACCCTGAGCGTGTTGTCGCAAACCGGATCGTTCGGCGGATCGAATGCGTCGGTGCGGTACAGCCGGGATTATTGACGGATCGGGGTGTCGATGCACCCCGATCCACATGACCGGTTCAGGCGCGTTCGGCTTGCCAGTCGGGATCAACATTGCGTTCGCTGGGCGCAGGAATCGCGTTCGATACCGTTCGTAACTCCCGCGCAGGCGGGAGTCCCGATACGTCCGCGTCGCGAATCCAGCCAAACCGTCGGCGTCCGGGGATTCCCGCCTGCGCGGGAAGGACGAAATTTCGTGGTTATCGTTGAAGCTCGATCGGCCCTGGTCGCGGTTTCCTTACGGTAATGGGCGGCGTCCTGTCGATCAGGCACCCTTGGCATGACCGTACCGCCGGGCATCCCAAGTAGCGTTCGATGATGATAGCGTCGGGAGATGGACGCGCACTCACAGGTCGTTGCCCTTCTGCGGGCGGATCCGCGTCGATGGCATCTGCTGGGGGTGGTGCGCAAGCTTAACTTGCGAGACGGCTGGATTGCGGCGGGTTTCGTCCGGAACGCGGTATGGGACCATCTTCATGGTCGTGCACCGTCCGCGCTAACGGGCGATGTCGACGTCATCTGGTACGATCCGGCGGTCACCGATCCGGTTCAGGATCGACGCTATGAAGCGGTGTTGCGAGCGGCGGTACCGGGCATTGCGTGGTCGGTGAAGAACCAGGCGAGGATGCACCTTCGCAACGGCGATAGACCGTATCGTTCCGCGACCGATGCGATGCGCCATTGGCCGGAAACGGCGACCGCCATCGCCGTTCGCCGCCGGGGCGAAGTGGGTTGTGACGTAGCGGCCCCGTTGGGCGTGGACGACTTGATGCACCTGATCCTTCGACCGACCTCGCGCTTCCTCGCCGAAAAACGCGCTGTGTACGACGGACGGATCGCATCGAAGCGTTGGATCGAGAATTGGCCCCGGCTACGCCAACAACTCTGAGAGGACCGGTAGCGACGCAGGCATGTTGGACGGCGAGCTTGCAACCGACCGACAATGCGTGTGTCAGCCTCCCGACCCTACGCTGCCCGGCGAGCTTGCCGCACGCCACCAGCCAGCGCCGCCATCATCGCCGACCGCAACGGCTTGGCCTTCAGGTCCATATTATAGGGACAGCCCCGCGTGACTTCGCCGTCGGGACGCGGCTCAAATCCCCGCAACCAGCTGTACCGGTCGCTCAATCCCCAGGCGAGGACATCGCCAAGTTGCGGATAGGATAGCATGATGTCTAGATAGGCGCGGGCAAAGTCGGCGACCCCCCGGTCACGCGGGCCGATCGCCGCCGGTAATCCCTTGTCGCGGACGTCGAACTCGGTGATGACCAGCCGATATCCCATCGCGGTGACCCGGTCGAGAAATGCCCGCCATTCGGGTTCGAGCCGCTTGGCGACCGCGCCGGCGTCGGTCGTCGGCTGGAACAGCCCGATATGCGATTGCACGCCCAGCGCATCGACCGGCGTGCCGCGACGGCGAAATTCGGCCAACAGCGCCAGCACGCCGGCGCGGTGTTTGGCGTTGCCGTCCTCCCAGCTCATATAGTCGTTATAGACCAGTTCGGCATGCGGCGCGGCGGCGCGGGCGGTGCGGAATGCATGGTCAAGCACGTTCGCCGTGCCGCCCATCGCCCGCGACAGCGACGTCTCGCGCAAGGTCCCCGTATCGGGATCGACCGCTTCGTTGACCACGTCATAGCTGTCGATCTTGCGGCCATAGCGCTTGGTCACGGTGTCGATATGCTGGTCGAGAATGCGCACAGCTTCGATCGCCGGGCGCTGGCCGAAGTCGTGGGTGTTCAGCCAAGTGGGGAACCAGCGCGAATAGGCCCAGAACAGCGTATGGCCGCGCAGCGCGAAGCCGTTCGTCGTCGCCCATTCGACCATCGGATCGAACCGGCTGAAATCGAACCGGTCGGCGGCGGGGCGGATTGCCTGCCACTTCATCTGGTTTTCCGGTACCAGCACGTCACAGTCGCGCTTGAGCAACGCGGCATAGGCCGGGTTGGCGAACGATCCCGCATCGGCCCCGGCCGGGCTCCACGCGAAGGCCGACCCGAAACGGCGGTCCTTGCTTGCAGCGGCTCCCTTCAAGGTGTCGCCGGGCGCATCGGCGGCGCGGACGGTGGTCGCGGCGAGGAGCGCGGCGCTGCCCGCCAAGATGCTGCGACGATCGATCATGGTCATGCGACGGCCTTTCCATCGATAGGGGGGTAGTTGGTCACGATCGGGTGAAGAACGGCGGCTGTCGGCAACAGGCGCAGGCTGCGACGCCGAAGGTCGGTAATGGCCGACCGTTCTGGCCATCCAGCGCGGGCACGGGTCGCCCGGCAAGGTAGGTGGATTGAGGAAATCGTTCCGATGTACGGCCCCTCGCACTCGGATCGGTCCGACCTTGACTCCCATGCTGCGTATCTCGACCGCGCAGCCGACCGACACGGCGCAGAACGTCACCGCCTTGTGTTAGGGCCTGCATCCACCGGGCCAGCGGGGCCAACAGGTAACGGACGACGCGGTCGGACTTCCCTCGATCGGGCGGATTCAGGAACATGCACTCTCCGTTCCCACGCTCTGGCGACGTGATAGCGCTACCATGATCGGTATGATATGCCGGTGTCAACGCCGTCGGTGGGACGGGAAGCATCGAGGATGCCCGATGCTGAAATGGTCGGCGTGGATCGCGCTTGCCGGTGCGCTATTGCCGCACCGGCGCGGGCCAAAGATGGCTATGATCTGTGGCTGCGCTACGGGCCCTTGCCGACCGTGCAAACGGGAACTGTTGCGATGCAGCCGACGGGGATCGTGCGCGATGAACGCGACCCCACGTTCGATCTTGCCGCCGCGAAACTAGCGCGCGGGCTGTCGGGACTGACTAGGCGGGCGGTTGCCGACGGGCGTGTCGCCGATGGCGCGATCGTGATCGGAACGGCCAAGGCCGCGCGGATCGCCGGATAGGGTTGCCGTTGCAGTCGATCGGTCGCGAAGGGTTCGTGCTGCGGTCGGTGGCGATAAATGGCAAACGGACGACGGTAGTCGCGGCGAACCGTTCGATCGGTGTGCTGTATGGCGCGTTCCGGTTGCTGCGGATCGCGCAGATGACCGGCAGCCTGACCGATGTTTCGGTGACCGATCGGCCGAAGCTGGGCATGCGATTGTTCAACCATCGGGATAATCTCGATCGGTAAGTCGAGCGTGGCTATGCCGGGCGGTCGCTGTGGGGCTGGCAGAAATTGCCCGGTTTCGCGGACCCGCGCTGCACCGATTGGGCGCGCGCCAACGCGTCGATCGGGATCAACGGGACGGTCCTGAACAACGTCAACGTCAGTGCCGATATCCTGATGCCCAAATTCCTCGGCAAGATTGCAACGCTAGAGCGATTTCCGATCAGTCTGCATCGTAGCCCGCATTGGCGAAGTAGTTGGCGCACTCCTGTGGTGGGTATAGGTCGAGGATGCGGCCGATGGCGTCCCACAGGCCATGGATGGTGCGCTCGGCGGCCTTGCGCAGGTGCGCCTTGAGCTTAGAGAAGGCCTGCTCGATCGGGTTGAAGTCGGGGCTGTAGGGCGGATGGAAGAGCAGCTTGGCGCCAGCCGCTTCGATGGCATCGCGCGCGGCAGGCGCCTTGTGGCTCGACAGGTTGTCCATGATGACGATGTCGCCAGGCGAGAGGTCGGGCACCAGCACTTGGCGGACATAGGCGACGAACGCGTCGCGATTGATCGGGCCGTCGAGCACCATCGGCGCCACCATGCCGGTGCGGCGCAGGCCGGCGACGAGGGTGGTCGTCTTCCAGTGTCCGTGGGGCACGCCCGAGCGCAGCCGCTTGCCGCGCCGGCAGCGCCCGTGGCGACGCGCCATGTTGGTCGATGCCCAGGTTTCATCGATGAACACCAGGCGGGCGGGATCGAGGTCGAGCTGGCCGTCGAACCACTCCTCCCGGCGCTTCAGGACGTCGGGGCGGTCCTGCTCGGTGGCGTGCGCGGTCTTCTTTTGCGCGTGATCCGATGCCGGTCGAAGAACCGCCACAGCGTGCCGATCCCGACCGGCGTGCCGCGCTCGGCGAGCAGCGCCTGCAACTCGACCAGCGTGATGTCGTCCTTCGCCTCGATTGCGCCCAGGATGAAGGTCGCGTGCGCATCGATCCGGGCCGCACGGCGGTCGCCACCCTGCGGCTTGGCTGCCGGCGTGCCGTGCTGAACGACCAACTGCCGCCAGCGGATCGCGCTCGCTGCGCTCACCCCGAACCGCACTGCCGCGGCCCGGCATGACATCCCACCATCAACCGCAGCGACCACCCGCTCCCGAAGATCCTGTGACAGCACTCGCGGCATCCGTGCCGGCCTCCTGACCCGGCTCGGAACCTGAATCAGAAAACCGCGCCTGTGTGTATCCTCAACGATTCAGAAGGCCCGGAAACCGCTCTAACAGGCGTTTTCGCCCATGGGGCATTTGGGTCTATGTCCCGGCACGGTTTGCGGCACCGATCGAGATCGGGGGTGCCGAAGACCGCCGACCCGCAGGTCGCGGCGTGGTGGACGGCGAAGGCCGACGAAATCCATGCCCGCATTCCCGATTTCGGCATGTTCCTGATCAAGGCCAATTCCGAGGGGCAGCCGGGGCCGGGCGATTACCAGCGCAGCCATGCCGCTGGCGCGAACATGCTGGCGGCGGCGATCAGGCCGCATGACGGGATCGTGATGTGGCGGGTGTTCGTCTATGCCAGCGAGAAGCCCGAGGACCGGGTGCGGCAGACCTATAGCGAGTTTGCGCCGCTGGATGGAAAATTCGCCGGCAATTTCATCGTGCAGGTCAAGAACCGACCGATCGATTTTGAGCCGCGCGAGCCATTCCATCCGTCGTTCGGGGCGATGCCGCGTACGCCGCCGAGGATGGAGGTGCATATTGCCAAGGAATTTAGGGGGTCCGCCACGCACCTCGTCTATCTCGGCACGGTTTGGCAGGAGATCCTGCGCAGCGACACCTATCGTCCGCGCAAGGGGAAGACGGTCGCCGATGTGCTCGACCGGCCGGTGCGGCCGGGGGCGCTGAGGGGAATCGCAGGCGTGTCAAATATCGGCACCGATCGCAACTGGTCGGGATCGCAGTTCGATCAGGCGAACTGGTATGCGTTCGGGCGACTGGCGTGGAACTCCCATGGCGACGCGCGCTAGGTCGCCCGCGACTAAGTGGCGATGACCTGGGGTGCCGCCGAAGCGGAGCCGATCGTCCCGATGATGATGCGGTCGCACGGGGCGGTCGTGGATTATATGATGCCGCTGGGGCTGAACCACCTGTTCGCGATCGGGCATCATTATGGGCCGGGGCCATGGGTCGAACATCTGGCGCGGGCGGATTGGAACCCCGTCTATTTCCACGAGGCGGACCGGAACGGCATCGGGTTCGACCGGACGCCGATGGGGAGCGATGCGGCAGCACAATATGGCACCGGTGCTGGCCAAGCGGTTCGGCGATCCCGAGGCGGTGCCGGAGAATCTGCTGCTGTGGTTCCACCATGCGTCATGGGATCGGCGGATGGCGTCGGGGCGAACGCTGTGGAAGGAATTGGTCACGCGGTACGACCGGGGCGTGGCCGAGGTGACGGCGATGCAGGGGCCGTGGGTGGCGATGGAGGGGCAGGTCGATGCGCAACGCTTTGCCGAGGTCCGCCAGTTCCTCGCCATCCAGCGGCAGGAGGCGCAGTGGTGGCGCGATGCGTGCATAACCTATTCGCTGAGGTGCCGGGGCACCCGCTCCCGGCCGGGGTGACGCAGCCGCCGCATCCGTTGAGCTATTACAAGGCGATACGGACGCCTTTGACACCCGGGAACCGCAAGTAACAACGATGCCACGCCCGGCGATCGGCGATCGGCGGTGGGCGGGGCGCCAAAGGTCACGAAAGTCACACTCGCACGGGTTTCGCAAGCTGTTGCGAACGGTTCTCAGATAGCACACTCCAAGGAAGGTTCGCTCTCACCCTTTCGCGCCTTCGCCGCTCCTCCCCTCTCCCGCCGGGAGAGGGAAGCGGGCCTCAATAGCGGCGTAGCAGGCCAGCGAGCTTGCCCTGTACGCGCACCTGTTCGGGGCGATAGCGCTGCGGGTCGTAGCTGCGATTGGCCGGGTCGAGACGGATCATGCCCCCTTCGCGACGGAAATATTTGAGCGTCGCCTCGCTATCCTCGATCAGCGCCACGACGATTTCGCCGTCGCGCGCGGTTTCGGTGCGGCGGACCAGCGCATAGTCGCCGTCGAGAATACCCGCCTCGACCATCGAATCACCGGCGACCTCGAGCGCATAGTGATCGCCGGCCCCGAGCAGTGCAGCGGGAACGGGCAACGTCGCCTGACCCTCGATCGCCTCGATCGGGACACCGGCGGCGATGCGACCGTGGAGCGGCAATTCGACGACGTCGTTGGCAGGCTGTGGCGCGGGCCGGGGCGCAGCGCCAGGCTTGGCCGCCACCTTCTTCGTCACGGGACGCTCGGGCATCCGCAGCACTTCGAGTGCGCGGGCGCGGTTGGGCAGGCGACGGATGAACTCGCGTTCCTCCAGCGCCGAGATCAGGCGATGCACGCCCGATTTCGACTTGAGATCGAGCGCCTCCTTCATCTCCTCGAACGAAGGGGAGACGCCGGTCGCGCGCAACCGGTCATCGATGAAGCAGATCAGCTCGTGCTGCTTACGCGTCAACATGGGGTTCTCCGTCGGAACAGACGTGGAACCAATAGGAAACGATTTTCTTGCCGTCAAGCGAGTTGCAGGATTTCCGCCGAGTCGCCTGTATCCGCCGCCGGCGCGTGCGGCGGGCGCACGATCAGGCAGTCGGAGCGGGCGAGCGTCCGCAACATCGAACTGTCCTGAATGGCGGCGGTCGATGCCTGCCCGTCGATCAGCGTCGCCCGTAGGTAATCCTGCCGTGGGCCGTTGGCGGGCAGCGGATGGGCCAGCGTGGCACGCGACGTGCGGGGCAGGGGATCGGCGGCACCGGCCAGCCGCGCGACCAGCGGACGGACGAACAACAGCGCGGTGATGTAGGACGACACCGGATTGCCGGGAAGCCCGAGCACCGCCGCGTCGCGGAGCGTTCCCGCCAGCATCGGTTTGCCGGGCCGCAGCGCGATCCGCCAGAAATCGAGCGTCCCGCCCGCCGCCGCCAGCGCCGGCCGGACCAGATCATGGTCGCCCACCGACGCGCCGCCGGTGGTGACGAGCAGGTCGCATTCCACGCCGGCAAAAGCGTCGACCAGCGTCTCCATCCGGTCGGGCAGGATGCCGAGATCGATGCGCTCGACCGGCAGGTCGGCCAGCAGCCCCGCCAGCATCAGCCCGTTGGTTTCGGGCAGCTGGTCGTCGCCGATGGGCTGTCCCGCGGGGACCAGCTCGTCCCCCGTGGCGGCGATGGCGACGCGGACGCGCCGACCGACCGACAACGTGCCGTGCCCGGCGACCGCGGCCAGTGCGGCGCGGGCGGGGGTAATGCGCTCGCCCGCCGCGATCAGTAGATCGCCTTCGCGAAAATCGAGGCCGGCGCGACGGACATTGCCGCCGCGGACCGGCCCTTCGCCCGACAGGTGCAGGCGGTCGCCGTCCCGCGTCGCTTCTTCCTGCACCAGCACGCAGTCGGCGCCGGTCGGCATCGCCGCGCCGGTGAAGATACGGGTTGCCTGACCTTCATCGACGCTGCCGGCGAAGGAGGCCCCGGCGGCGCTTTCGCCGATGACGTCCCACGGGCCGGGCAGGTCGTCGAAGCGGATCGCATAGCCGTCCATTGCCGATAGCGGGCGCGCCGGCTGGGTCCGGCGCGCGACGATGCCGGTCGCGGCGAACCGGCCGATGGTGTCGGCGATGGGGAGGGTTTCGGCGGCGGTGGCGCGACCGAGCGCGAGGACGCGGCCTTGGGCTTCGGCGACGGGGAGGAGGCGCATGGGTCGGCCTTCATATCGGGAGGAGGTTGCGGTTCGTTGATTGCGAATTGATCCGGAGTTTTGCTTTTGTCGAGCGGCCAAGAAGGCAGCGCGACCCCGGATCGAGCCGAGACTTCTGCGAAAGTAATTATTTCTGCCCCTTCCGTACCCCCGCGCAGGCGGGGGTCCAGGGTTTTAAGCGCAAGCCGTTGTTTTGCGTGGCTCTGGACCCCCGCCTGCGCGGGGACTGTTTACACGAGGCGCGTTTTGGATTCTTCTGTGTTCCTTTGATTTGGGACGGGGAGGATAGGATGCGTTGTCCAGCGTG
>NZ_LMKP01000021.1 GCF_001421715.1 Sphingomonas sp. Leaf22 | reverse complement strand
GAGCTTGAACTCGCGGCTGAACTTCCGTCGTTGCATCTCCATCCTCCGGTTCCGAAAAACACCTTATCTCGGTGTCCACGAAACCGGCAGCAGCTCACATCCTCAAAGACCGACATGCATCGTGTGGAGAGCGGTTCGCGTTAGACTGACAGCACCCATCGCATCGCTCTCGCAACCTCGTGAAGCTGATCTCCTTTGTTTGAGCCAGCTAAATCATCAAGCCGCCAGCCTGGGCTGGTGCCCGGCCCGGTATGTTTCGCCTCGCGCCATGATGGCCCAGGCCACCCGAGCGGTGTGGTTCGCCATCGCGACAGTGGCCACCCGTACAGGCTTGCGCGCGAGCAAAGCCACGAGCCGCGGATCGGCGGTCTCCGGCTTTCGCTTCACGCCTTTGATCAGCGACGTCATTCCGACGACGAGTAGCGTACGCAGATACTTGTCGCCCATCTTGGAGATCCGCCCAAGCCTCTCTTTGCCGCCACTCGAATGCTGCCGCGGCGTCAGGCCTAACCAGGCGGCGAACTCCCGCCCTGAGCGGAACTGGCTCGCGTCGGTGACCGACGCGGCTAACGCTGTTGCCCCGATCGGACCGATGCCAGGGATCGACATGAGGCGACGGGCTGTGTCGTTTGTCCGCTGCCAGGCGAGGAGATCCAGATCGATCTCCCGAAGCTGCGCATGGGTATCGAGCGCCTGTTGCGACAATCTTCCAGCGATCTTTGCCGCTTCCCTCGGCACGGGCATCTCCAACGCCAGACGAATGCCTTGAGGAATGTTGATGCCGAACTCGGCAAGCAGTGCCCGCACCATGTTGACGAGCTGCGTCCGTTGCTTGACCAGCAGGTCGCGCGCCCGATGCATTGACAAGGCTGCTTGCTGCTCCGGCGACTTCACCGGCACAAACCGCATCGTCGGACGCGTCACTGCCTCGCAGATCGCTTCCGCATCAGCTGCGTCGGTCTTGCCGCGCTTCACATAGGGTTTGACATACGCTGCCGGCATCTGTCGGATATCGTGGCCAAGCTTGATCAGCTCGCGAGCCCAATGATGCGCCGTGCCGCACGCCTCCATGCCGACAAGACAAGGTGGCAAACTTGCAAAGAAGGGTAGAAGCTGCGCGCGACGCAGCGTCCTTCTGACAACCACGTTGTCGTCCGCATCGATACCGTGAACTTGGAAAACGTTCTTGGCCAGATCAAGGCCGATCGTGCTAATCTCCATGACGGGTGGCTCCCATATGCTCGTGAATGCCTGATAGCCTTCACACCATGGCACCTCGATGCCGTGAGCGGGAGCCATCCACCCCATTCGTTCAGATTGCTAAGGCGATCGACCCTCCGCCACTGGATCATCACCGACGGCCGCGGCGAACGGCATANCCGTGCCGCACGCCTCCATGCCGACAAGACAAGGTGGCAAACTTGCAAAGAAGGGTAGAAGCTGCGCGCGACGCAGCGTCCTTCTGACAACCACGTTGCCGTCCGCATCGATACCGTGAACTTGGAAAACGTTCTTGGCCAGATCAAGGCCGATCGTGCTAATCTCCATGACGGGTGGCTCCCATATGCTCGTGAATGCCTGATAGCCTTCACACCATGGCACCTCGATGCCGTGAGCGGGAGCCATCCACCCCATTCGTTCATTTAAAGGGGCAGGGTCGTCCCACGTCAGGATGCTGTTAGCTCAACCATCACGATGTAATTATCCCGCATAGGGATCTGGCTGTGGGCAGCGCCGTCACGAGCGACCTTTATATCCGTAAGCGTCGGCGTATCGGTCAAATGGGTGTAGAATGGAGATTTTAGCGTTCCCTTGGAACGAGTTGCCCGTCGCGATGAAGCGACCTGCAATGCGACAGGAAGGCGGCGGCGGCCGGCGATAGCGAACGGTGGCGCAAATATGCGATACCGATCTTGCGCTCGACTATCGGCCCCTCCAGCGGGCGCCAGGCAACCGCAGGGTTCGCAAGCATAGTGATCGTAGAGTGAGGCAACACGGTCACGCCTAACCCGGCGGCAAGCAGGCCGCCCATCGTCACCAATTGCGAAACTTCGTACAAGGGGCGGACCGAGATCCCGGCGCGCAGCAGCGCGGCGTCGGACATGACCCGTACGCTGCTGCTGGTCGCCATTGCCAGAAAGGGTGCGTCCGCAAGCGTCGACCACGGCGCTTCACCCGGAACGTCGAATCGCGATCCCGACTGGAATGCAAGGACGCAGCGATCGGACAATAGCGGCTCGAACCGGTAATCGGGTTCGTCCGTCTCAGTAACGAAGGCCAGATCGATCTGGCCGTCTCGAAGCTGGCGGTATAGCTTGCCGGCGATGTCGTCGCGGATCACGATGTCGACCGACGGGCTGCGCGCGATGTAGTCCCGGATGGCGCGCGGCAAGGAAGCGGCGGCGAAGGACGGCAGCGCGCCGATCACGATCCGCCCGCGCATGCCGGTCAGATCCTTCGATAGCGTGGCGAATGCATGATCGAAGTCCGCGATCAGCCGCTCGACCGTTGGCACCAGTATCGTACCCGCGCTCGTCAGTTCGACCCGGCGTGAACTGCGATCGAACAGACGGACGCCCAGATCCTCTTCCATCAACCGGATCGTCCGGCTGAGTGCCGGTTGCGAAAGGTTCGCTGACCGGGCGGCTTCGCTGAAGCTGCGCGTGCGGGCGACCGCCATGAACAGTCGCAGCGTCGTCAGGCTGGGGGTACGGTTCATCCGGTCCTCTCCATTCATCCATCAGCTTTACGTATCAATCGATGCCAACATTCTATTTTTATAATCATATCGAACGATTGATAAACCGTCGAGCGGACGAAGCCGGCGCCAAGAGCCGGACCATCCGACAAGAGCCGATGTCCAGTCGGCCGTCCTCACAGGGGAGGTTTCCATGCAAGGTCGCAAGACTCGTTTCACGCGCATCAGCCTGACCGCCTTGGCGCTCGGGCTCACATCGCCGGCCATCGCCGGCACATCGGTCATCGGCGGGCAGGATGGCTCCGCCGGCCAGCAGGCGCCTACGATCGATCCCGCGCAGACGAGCAGCGCGCAGGACCCGGCAGCCGGTGCGAGCAGCACGGGATCGCTTAACGCCCCGACCGGGGTTGCGGGAGACGCTGGCGACGATGTCGATCAGCAGGGCGCGCTGTCGAACGATGCCCGGACCGGCGAAGGCGCCGATATCGTCGTAACCGGTACGAATATCTCGGGCGTGAAGGCGGTTGGTAGCGAGGCGGTAACGCTGACGCGCGAGACGATCATCGCCAGCGGTGTCGCGTCGGTCGCCGACGCGGTCAACACCCTGCCGCAGGTTCGCAATCTCGGCGATTTCCGCGAAGGCGGAACGCAGGGGTCGTATAATTCGCAACAGGGATCGGCAATCAACCTGCGCGGATTGGGTGCACAGGCGACGCTGACGTTGGTTGATGGCCACCGGGTGGTCGGTACCGGCGCTGCCTCGAACTTTACCGAGGCCAATCAGGTGCCCATCGCCGCCGTCGCTCGGATTGAGGTGATCGCCGATGGCGCATCGGCCATCTATGGCTCGGACGCGGTGGCAGGCGTGGTCAATTTCGTGCTGCGCAAGGATTTCGACGGGATCGAAGCATCGAACCGCGTGACGAACCAGTCGGGCGGGTTCCAGATTCAGCCGTCGATCACCGCCGGCACGACGTGGAGTGGTCTAGGCGGCCTCGGCGCGGGCAACGTGCTGGTCAGTTACGAATATACCCATCGCGACCCGTTCCTGCGCGCGAAGAACCGCTTCCTGTTCAGCGACCTGCGGCCGTTCGGCGGACCCGACAACCGGCTGAACGGCACGACTGCCACGCTGGCGGGCCCCGCCAATATCTATGTCCAGAATGCCGACGGATCGCAGAATCCGGTGCTGCCGCGAGCCGGCTTTTATACCTACTACGGGCTGCCGCAGGGGGCGAATGTCGCCCTGACGCCGGGCGACCTACTGGTCAATCAGCCGAACCTGACCGACAATGCCTATTATAACGACTATACCGGGCGGCTGGACCGGCATCAGGTGTCGCTGTTCGCCAACCAGGAATTCGGACCCTCGATCGAGGCGTTCGTACAGGGGACCTATTCCAACCGGCACACCTTCTCGCGCTCGCCGGCATCGGCGGTGCAGAATGTGACGTTGTCGCCGTTCCTGTTCGACGCAGGCGGCGCGGTGACGGCGACGCGCAATCCCTATTATATCGCAGGCATCCCGGGCGTCGCGGCGAACGCGCCGCTGAACGTGCAGTATAGCGCGCTAAAGGATATCGGTTCGAGCAACTTCGACAACCGGTCCGAAACCTATTCGATCACCGCCGGAGCGCGGGTGAAGCTGCCATGGAGTTGGCGCGCGGAGGGTTATTACACCTATGGTCGCGACGAGGCGTGCAATTATTGCCAGAGCGGGACCAACATCAATCCCAATGCCCTGCAATATCAGATCAATCTGGGCGCGATCAATCCGCTAAGCGCGCTGGCGCTGACGCCCGCGCAGTTGGCCACCATCGCCGGCGACAATGTCCAGCGTAGCGGCAACGGCTTGGACAATGCGCTGGTCAAGTTCGACGGCCCGCTGTTCGCGGTCCCGGCGGGCAGCGTGCGCGCTGCGTTCGGTGGTGAGCGCAACAAGCAGTACAACTTCAACATCAACGGCGCGAACCGCAGCGCCACCAACCAGTTTCTGCTCGACACCACCGCCGACAACAGCCGCCTGTCGCGAACGATCTGGTCGGCATTCGGAGAACTCTATGTCCCGCTGATCGGCGAGGAGATGGGCATCCCGCTTATCAAGAGCCTGACTATCGACGCCGCCATCCGGTACGACGATTATTCGGACGTCGGTTCGACCTCCAACCCCAAGATCGGCGGGACGTGGGTGGTGAGCGACATCCTCAGCCTGCGAGGGTCATGGGGCACGTCGTTCCGGGCCCCGTCGCTGCCCGACGTGAACTTGTTCTCCTATTCGGCGGTGGGCGGTTTCGCCTTCTCGAACAACGATCCGCGGGTCGTGAACGGGGCAGGGCCCGGCTTCACCAATATCGGCGTGGTTGTCGGATCAAACCCCGAATTGCAGCCGGAGAAGGCGACCAACTGGTCGGTCGGCGGCAACCTGAAGCTCGGCGACTTCACCGCAGAGGCGACCTATTACAATATCCGCTATACCGGCCGCATACAGCAACCCAATTCGATCGCAGCGTTCCAGGCGGGCGCCTATCCCGGCTATAACGGATACAGCCAGTTCATTCTGCCGATCGCCAACCCGAGCGGTTGCGTGAACACTGATCCGGCAACCTTCGATCCGGTGCTGCGCACCTATCTTAGCCGCACGCTGCTCTATGGTACGCTGCCCAATCCGTGTGCGGTCAACGTGCTGATCGACGGGCGCAATGCCAATCTGGCCGCGACCCGGCAGGACGGCCTGGATGCGTCGATAAACTACCTGCACAAGTTCGACGCGTTGACCGTGAACGCGTCGGCGGCGGTCAGCTGGACGATCAGCAACGAGGAACAGGTCGTTGCCGGCGCGCCGTTCGTCGACCGGCTCGGCTTCTACAACTCGCCGACCGAATGGCGCGGACGCGGCTCGCTCGGGCTGCTCTATCGCGGGGTCAGCGCCAATGCGTTCGTCAACTATATCGGTTCCTATTTGAACGATTTGGCGCTGGGCCCGATCGGCCAGTCGATCCCGCCGCAAAAGGTCGATGCATGGACGACGGTCGACCTGACGCTCGGCTATGCCGCCGATCTGAAGGATGCCGGTACCCCGTTCAGCGGGTTTCGCACGTCGCTCACCATCCTCAATCTATTCGACCGCGACCCACCGATCGCGATCACGTCAAACGGCGCGTTCAACGGCGCCTATTCGAACCCGTTCGGACGGACGGCGACGATGCAGGTCACGTTCAATTTTTAGATACTTGTCGTTGCACCGCGATCGCCTCCACGATGCAGGCGACCAGTTCAAACCAGAAACGGGGTCGGGGGGATGTTGGCACTAACCGGACTGGCGGCGATCGCGGCGTTGCTCGCGGCGATCCTGTCCAATCGCCTATCGCCGCTGGTCGCGCTGATCCTGATCCCGGTCGGGGCGGCGCTGCTGGTCGGCATGGGCGATCAGGTGCCGGCGTTCATCCTGACAGGGCTGGGCAAGATCGCACCGGTGGCGGGGATGTTCATCTTCGCCATCCTGTTCTTCGGAGTGATGACCGATGCCGGACTGCTGGCACCACTGGTCGGGTTCGTTGTGCGGCTGGTCGGGGAAAGCCCGGAACGGATCGCCCTCGGTACCGCGATGCTGGCGCTGCTCATCCATCTCGACGGGTCGGGCGCCGTGTGCTTCCTCGTCACCATCCCGGCGCTCCGCCCGGTCTATGACCGGATCGGAATGGACCGCCGGGTGCTGGCCTGCACCGCATCGATGGCGGCGGGCGTCAATTTCCTGCCGTGGACCGGGCCGACCCTGCGCGCTTCCGCGTCGCTCGGCGTACCGACATCGACGCTGTTCACGCCGATGATCGGGGTGCAGCTGGTCGGGCTGGTGTTCGTCGGAGCAGCATCGTGGTGGCTGGGGCGGCGCGAGCGGGTGCGGCTGACCGGATCACCGGCATTCGATGCCGGCGATGCCGTACATGCGCCCGCCCCGCCGGCGGCCGCGCCGGTCCATGGCTGGCGCTTCATGGTGAATGTCGTCCTGACCCTCGCGGTCGTCGGCACGATGATATCGGGGCTGGTCGAACCGGTCGTCGTCTTCATGATCGGTACCGCGCTGGCACTGCTGGTCAATTATCCCGGTGCCAAGGCACAGCGCGAGCGGATCGACGCGCACGCCCATGCTGCACTGCTGATGGCGAGCATCCTGCTGGCGGCGGGCGTGTTCACCGGCGTGATGACCGGTTCGGGCATGATCGGCGCGATGGCGGCAGCGGGCGCGGGCCATTTGCCGGCGGCCGTCGGCGGGCATCTCGCCGCTATCCTCGCCGTGGTGGCGATGCCGCTCAGCCTCGTCTTCGATCCCGATTCCTTCTATTTTGGGGTGCTGCCAGTGATCTCGGAAATGGGTGCCGGCTTCGGCATCCGCCCCGAAGAGATCGGCCGCGCCGCGCTGTTAGGGCAGATGACGACAGGCTTTCCTATTAGCCCGCTGACGCCCGCCACCTTCCTCGTCGCGGGGTTGAGCGGGATCGAACTGGGCGCACACCAAAGGTTCGCGATCCCATGGCTGTTCGCCGCCAGTCTGGTGATGACCGTCGCCGCGCTGCTGATCGGGGTGATCCCGCTATGATGAGCGAGCGACCGCAACGGCATTTCGTGCGGATCGGGGCGGGGTCTGGCTTTGCCGGCGACCGGATCGAACCCGCCATCGAACTGGTCGAACGGGGCGAGCTCGACTTCCTCGTCTTCGAATGCCTTGCCGAACGCACCATCGCGCTTGCGCAGGAACGGTTACAGGCCGATCCGGCGGACGGGTTCGACCCGATGCTGATCGAACGGATGCGGCGCGTCCTGCCCGCCGCCGCCGCGCAGGGCGTCAGGATTATCACCAACGCCGGCGCGGCGAACCCGATCGCCGCCGCCCATGCCGTCGCCCGCGTCGCCCGCGAACTAGGCCTCCCCGACCTGCGGATCGGCGCAGTTACCGGCGACGATGTGCTGGCGGTGCTGGCGGATAGCGACCCGCCGCTGATCGACGGGGCGGGGACGGTCGCCACGCTGCGCGACCGGATGGTGTCGGCCAACGCCTATCTGGGGGCGGACGGCATCGTCGCCGCGCTCGATACCGGGGCCGACATCGTCATCACCGGGCGGGTCGGCGATCCGTCGCTGTTCCTTGCACCCATGATCCACCGCTTCGGCTGGTCGCCCGACGACTGGGACCGGATCGGGCGCGGCACGCTGGTCGGGCACCTGCTCGAATGCGCCGGGCAGTTGACCGGCGGCTACTTCGCCGATCCGGGGCGCAAGGACGTGGCGGGCCTCGCCCGGCTCGGTTTCCCCTTCGCCGATGTCGATGCGAATGGCGATGCGCTGCTCGGCAAGGTCGCGGGGTCAGGCGGGCTGTTGTCGGTCGCCACCTGCACCGAACAACTGCTCTACGAGATTCTCGACCCCGCCGCCTATCTCCAGGCCGACGTTACCGCCGATTTCCGCCGGGTGCGCTTCGAACAGGTCGCGACCGACCAGGTCGCGGTATCGGGCGGCGCCGGGCGGACACGGCCGGCGTCGCTGAAGGTATCGATCGGATACGACGACGGCTTCATCGGCGAGGGGCAGATTTCCTATGCGGGCCCCGGCGCGGTTGCGCGCGCGAGGCTGGCGCTCGACATCGTACGCGAACGACTGGCGCTGACCGGCGCGGACATCCGCGAGATCCGCTGCGACGTCATAGGGCTCGACGCTGTGACACGGACGGCGGACGACCATGCTGACGGCGGCGGCGAGGTTCGCGCGCGGATCGTCGGACGCAGCCCGAGTGCGGCCGGCGCCCGGGCGATCGGCGCGGAGGTCGAGGCGCTCTATACCAACGGGCCGTTCGGCGGCGGCGGGGTCAGCCGCGGCATCCGCCGGGTGGTCGCCATCGCGTCCTGTCTGATCCCCCGCGACGCGACCGCGGCCAAGGTGCATATCGTGGAGGCCGGCGATGCGGCTGCGTGATCTGGCCCATGTCCGCACCGGCGACAAAGGCGATATCTCGCAGATCTCGGTCATCGCCTATCGCGCGGCCGACTATCCACGGATCGCGCGGGCGCTGGATGCGGCACGGGTCGGTGCAGCGCTGAGCGTGGCCGCCGGATCGGTCCGCCGCTACGATTTGCCGCAGCTAGGCGCGCTGAATTTCGTGCTGGAGGGGGCATTGAGCGGCGGCGTCACCCGTTCGCTGGCGCTCGACGCCCATGGCAAGACGCTGGGCGCGCATCTCCTCGCCTTAGAGATCGGGGATGACGCATGAGGGGCGCGGGCTGGCTGGCGCTGACGCTGATCGTCTTGCCGACCATCGCCGAGGCGCGGGTGACGCGGATCGTGGTCGAGCGCAGCGAAGCGGCGGGCAACGGCTTCACTATGCTGCGTGGCCGCTATGAGGGCGAACTCGACCCCCGCGATCCGCACAACCGCATCATCACCGACCTGTCGGCGGCGCCGCGCACCGCACGCGGGACGGTGGCCTATAGCGCGACCTTCGCGATCGTCCGGCCGAACGATCCGGCGCGGGCCAGCGGCGTGCTGTTCTACGACGTGCCCAATCGTGGCAACGCCCGGATCGAACCGGACCCCGCCGGTCATATCCGGGTCGTCAGCGGCTGGCAGGGCGATATCGCGCCGCAGCCGGGGGTACAGACCGCGACGGTGCCGATCGCCGCCGGACTAACCGGGCCGGTCCTGCAACGCTTCGTCGGCGTCGCGGCAGGCAGCGCGAGCGTGCCGATCGTCGGTGGCATCGTCCGCCCGGTCGCGCGCCCGCTGCCGGTGTCACTCGACACCCGCGCGGCGCGGTTGTGGACGCAGACAGCCGACAGCGCCCCGCTGGTCCCGGTCGCAGCGGGTGACTGGGCATTCGCAGACTGTCGTACCCGCCCTTTTCCGGGGACGCCGGACCCTCGGCAGCTCTGCGTGCGGGGCGGTTTCGTCGCGGACCGGGCCTATACGCTGCTGTATACGGGACGCGATCCGCAGGTGCTGGGTATCGGTTTTGCGGCGGTACGCGATCTGGTCGCGTTCCTGCGGCACGGATCGCGCGACGATCATGGTACCGCCAATCCGGTCGCCGGTCTCGTCCGCTGGCCGATCGTTACCGGCACGTCGCAATCGGGCAATTTCGTCAAAAGCTTCCTGCATCTGGGCTTCAATGCCGATGAATCCCGGCGCCGGGTATTTGACGGCGCCAACCCAGATATCGCCGCACGGCAGGTGCCGCTCAACATCCGCTTCGCCGTGCCAGGCGGTGCCGCCGACCTGTTCGAACTGGGCAGCGAAGGTGCGCTGTGGTGGAGCCGCTACCGTGATCGCACGCGCGGGCGCGGTACCTCCAGCCTGCTCGACCGGTGCCGCGCGAGCAACACCTGTCCAAAGATCGTCGAGACGATCGGGTCGGCTGAAATCTGGGGCTTGCGCCTGTCGCCGGGACTGGTCGGCACCGATGCCCGCCGCGACCTGCCGCTGCCGGCCGATGTCCGGCGCTATTACTTCGGATCGGTCACCCATGGCGGGTCGCAGCACGGCGGCTTTCCGTTGACCGGTGAAGTGATCCCGCCGGGCTATCCGCCTTGCGCGCTGCCGCTAAACCCGGTTCGGACCGCCGATATACGCCGGGCCTTGCTCGCCCGGCTGGTCGAATGGGTCCGCAACGATCGTGCGCCACCCGACAGTCGCTATCCGACGATCGCCGCCGGCACGCTCGTGCCGCCCGATGCTGCGGCGATGGGGTGGCCGGCGATACCGGGCGTGCCGTTGCCGCAGACCGCGCTGAACCGCATGCCCGATTACGACGTCGGGCCGCAGTTCCGCTATGTCGATGAAAGCGGCGTGGCGTCGCGCCAGCCACCACGCGTCCGCCAAATCCTGCCGGCCCGCGTGCCGCGCGTCGACAGCGACGGGAACGAGGTCGGGGGTGTCCCGCTGGTTGCGCTGGCGGTGCCGATCGGTACCTATACCGGGTGGAACGTCCGCACCGCCGGCTATGGTCGTGGCGGGTCGTGCGGCTTTATCGGCGGCTTCGTGCCCTTCGCCCGAACCGAGGCGGAGCGGCGGCAGCGCGGCGATCCGCGTCCGTCGCTGACGGCACGATATCGCGACCATGCAGGCTTCGTCGCACAGGTCCGCGCCGTTGCGTGGCGGCAGGTACGCGATGGCTGGCTGCTGCCCGAGGATGCCGCCCGCACCATCGCCGAGGCGGAGGCCAGCGATGTCCTGCGCTGACCCTTTCCGCCTTGCCGGTATCGCCACGGCGATCGCGGCACTGCTGGTCGGATCGGTCGATGCGACCGCCCGATCCTGTGCCGCGCTGGTGGGACGGGGAACGACGGTTACCGAGGCCGACGGTATCTGCCGGGTAAGTGGCGTGCTGCGGCCGGTCGCCGGGTCTCGGATCGGGTATCAGCTGTGGTTGCCGCCGCATACCACGTGGAGCGGGCGCATGGTGATGCTCGGCAACGGCGGCTATTCGTCGCGGCTGCCGCTGACGGCAATGACCGAGCAACTGGCGCGGGGTGCGGCGGTAGTCGCGACCGATACCGGTCATGACGGCGACGATCCTAATTTTGCGCTGGGGCGACCGCAAGCGATCGTCGACTGGGGCTGGCGCGCGGTGCATGTGAGCGCGGTTGCCGCCCGTCGCGTCACCACGCGCTATTATGGCCGCGCGCCGCGCTACCGTTATTTCAACGGCTGTTCGACCGGCGGGCATCAGGCGCTGATGGAGGCGCAGCGCTTTCCAAGTGATTTCGATGGGATCGTTGCGGGCGCGCCGGGCGCGGCGCGGGTCCGGTTGAATGCCGCGTTCCTGTGGCAATATCGCGCCAACCATGCAGCGGGCGACGACGCCCGCGCGATCCTCGGCCAGCGCGAACTGGCGTTGCTGCAACAGGGGGCGCTGGCGGCCTGTCGCACCAACAACGGTTCTGCCGCGGGCGGCCTTGCCGGCGATGCATGGCTGAACGATCCCGCCGCCTGCCGGTTCGATCCCGGTGTCCTGGCGTGCGAACCCGGCCGGGTCGAACCGTGCCTGTCTGCCGAACAGGTCGCCGCCGCTCGCCGGATGTATCGCGGCGCAGTCGACCCGCGCAGCGGCGCGCGGGTCACCAATCCGTGGCTGCCGGGCAGCGAAGCGGGCTGGGCCGCCTATCTGTCCGATGGCGGGCGACCGCAGCCGGCGCGGACCAGCTTCTGGCGAGTCTGGGCCTTCGCCAATCCGGCATGGTCGTGGTGGCGGTTCGATTTCGGCCGCGACCTCGATCACGTTCTTCACACACTGTCGTCGGTGATCGATGCGGTCGACCCGAACCTTGCGCGCTTCCGCGCGTCCGGAGGCAAGCTGCTCCACTATCACGGGCTGGCCGATCCGGTGGTGTCGCCTCTTGATTCCTCGCAATATCATGCTGCCGTCGCCGCCCGCATGCCGACTACCGACTGGTATCGCCTGTTCCTTGCCCCGGGCATGGGCCATTGCGGCGGTGGTCCGGGCTTCACGCGCTTCGATTCGCAGCAGGCGATCGAGGCGTGGGTCGAACAGGGACGCCCGCCCGATCGGCTGATCGCCCGCCCGACCGATCCGTCGGCGGACGCCACCCGCCCGCTCTGCCCCCACCCGGTGCGAGCCGTCCATATCGGCGGCGACCCGGAGCATGCCGACAGCTTCGCCTGCCGCCGCACGACCGGCACGACCCAGAACAAAAGAATAAGGGAGAAGACCGCTTGAAACCCCTGCTGCCCCTTGTCGCGGGTATCGCGCTCGTCGCGTCGGTGCCGATGGCGGCCGTCGCCCAGCCGGCTCCGGTTGCGACCGGCCCATGGATGGATGTGCGCCGGCCGACCGAGGCACGCGTCGCCGCGCTGCTGGCGGCGATGACATCCGAGGAGAAGCTGACGCTGATCTTCGGCCAGTTCGCGACCGACTTTCCCCCGAAGCAGTTCACGGCCCCGGCCGGCGCGCGCGAAGGGTCAGCGGGCTATGTCCCCGGCATCCCCCGGCTCGGCATCCCGGCACAGTGGCAGGCCGATGCCGGGATCGGCGTCGCTAGCCAGGGCGGGGCCAAGCGCAAGCGCGAACGGACCGCGCTCCCCTCCGGCCTCGCTACCGCCGCCACCTGGAACCCCGAACTCGCCAAACGCGGTGGGGCGATGATCGGCGCGGAAGCCTATGCCTCGGGTTTTAACGTGCTGCTCGGCGGCAGCGTCAACCTGACGCGTGAACCGCGCAACGGCCGCAATTTCGAATATGCCGGCGAAGACCCGCTGCTCGCGGGCACGATGGCGGGAGCGCAGATCGCCGGCATCCAGTCGCAGCACGTCATCTCGACAATGAAGCATTTTGCGCTGAACGATCAGGAGACCGATCGCAACGCCGGCAATGCCGTGATCGATCCTAAGGCGGCACACTTGTCCGACCTCCTCGCCTTCGAAATCGCAATGGAGCGCGGCGATCCGGGCGCGGTGATGTGCGCCTATAACCGCGTCAACGGCCCCTTCTCGTGCGAGAATCCGTGGCTGTTGACCAAGGTGCTGCGCGATGATTGGGGCTTCAAGGGCTATGTCATGTCCGACTGGGGCGCGACCCATTCGACTGAGGCGGCATCGGCGGCGGGGCTCGACCAGCAATCCGGCTATCCCTTCGACGTGAAGCCGTTCTTCGGCGAGGATATGCGCCACGCCATCGCCGACGGGCGGGTGCCGCCCGCACGGATCGACGCGATGGTCGGGCGCATCCTCTATGCAATGCTGCGTCACGGCCTGTTCGACCATCCGGTGACCGCCGCACCGTTCGACCTGCCCGCCGACATGCTGGCGCGCAATGGTGCAATCAGTCGCGCCGATGCGGCAGAGGCGATCGTGCTGCTCAAGAACAGCGGCAACGTCCTGCCGCTGGCGGCGAGTGCGAAGCGGATCGTCGTCATCGGTGGCCATGCGGACAAGGGCGTGCTGGCAGGTGGCGGATCGTCGCTGGTCTACCCAAAGGGCGGCAATGCCGTTCCGGGGCTGCAACCTACCTTCTGGCCGGGGCCGATCATGTACTATCCGTCCTCGCCGCTGGAGGCGCTGCGCCGCCGTCTGCCCGGCGCGACGATCGATTTCGTCGACGGTACCGACCAAGCGGCGGCGGCGGCCGCTGCGGCACAGGCCGACCTCGCGATCGTCTTCGCGACGCAATGGGCGGGGGAAGCGTTCGATGTGTCGCTGACATTGGCCGATAACCAGGACGCGCTGATCGATGCGGTGGCGGGTGCCAACCGGCGCACCGTAGTCGTGCTCGAAAACGGCGGGCCGGTGCTGACCCCCTGGGCACCGCGTGTCGCCGGCATCCTCACCGCATGGTATTCGGGGACGGAGGGCGGGGAGGCGATCGCCGACGTGCTGACCGGGCGGGTCAATCCGTCGGGCCACCTGCCGATGACCTTCCCCGCCAGCCTCGATCAACTGCCCCATCCCCAGCCACCAGCAAAGGGAGAGTTCCGCTATAACGAAGGGGCGACGGTCGGCTATAAATGGTTCGATGCGAAGGGGCTGACCCCGGCCTTCGCCTTTGGCCACGGTCTGTCCTACACCGACTTCCGCTACAGCGACCTGACCCTGACCGCAAAGAACGGCGCGATCGAGGCGCAGTTCAAGGTCGCGAACACCGGCCGCGTCGCCGGCAAGGCGGTGGCACAGCTCTATGCCGCCGCTTCGGGCTGGGAGGCACCGCGCCGCCTCGCCGGCTTCGCCAAGGTCGATCTGGCTCCCCGCCAGAGTCGCACGGTCAGCATCGCCATCGATCCGCGATCGGTGTCCGATTACGACGTTGCGCAAAGCTGCTGGCGTCCGACGACCGGCCGCATCGGCTTCATCCTCGGCGGATCGTCCGCCGACCGCGCCGTACAGACCAATCTGGACCTTCCTGCCGCTGCGCTGAAGGGCGCACGGCTCTGCCCCGCTTCCTGACATCGCGTAACTTGAGGGAAACACACCGATGAACCGCATCACCAAAGCACTGGTCGTCGCCACCGCACTGACCGCCATTCCCGCCGCCGCGCAGCCGGCGGGCCCGACGATCCGCACCGACACCGGTTCGGTGCGTGGGAAGGTGGCCGATGGCGTCGAAAGCTGGAAGGGTATCCCCTTTGCCGCCCCGCCGGTCGGCCCGCTGCGCTGGCGCGCACCGCAACCGGCGACGAAATGGACCGGAGTGCGCGACGCCACGCAATATAGCGCCGACTGCATGCAGAAACCGTTCCCGAGCGACGCGGCGCCGCTCGGCACCACCCCGGCCGAGGACTGCCTCTATGCCAATGTCTGGCGGCCGGCGGGCGCCAAGGGCAAGCTGCCGGTGCTGGTCTGGATCTATGGCGGCGGGTTCGTGAACGGCGGCGCCTCGCCGCCGACCTATGCCGGGGCGAACATGGCGAAGAAGGGCGTGGTCTTCGTCAGCTTCAACTACCGCGTCGGCCGCTTCGGCACTTTCGCGTTGCCGCAACTGACCGCGGCGAATGCCGATGGCGGGCGACTGGGCAACTATGGGATCATGGATCAGGTCGCAGCACTGCAATGGGTCAAGCGCAACATCGCGGCGTTCGGCGGCGATCCGGCGAACGTGACCATTTCGGGCGAGAGTGCCGGCGGCATCTCCGTACATGCGCTGGTCACCTCGCCGGAGGCGAAGGGGCTGTTCAACAAGGCGGTCGTGATGTCGGGCGGCGATGCCAAGGCGTTCACCGGCAACACGCTGGCGGACGTGGAAAAGATCGGCGGCAACTTCGCCCGGACCAAGGGCATCGACCCCGCTGCCCCCGACGCGCTGCAACGCTTGCGCGCGCTGTCGGCGGAGGACGTGCTCGACGGGCTGAACATGGCGCAAATGTCCGGCCGCAACGGTGCCCCGCCGACCAATTCGGGGCCGTTCGTCGATGGCAAGGTGGTGGTCGACGTGCGCAAGGCATATGAACAGGATCGCTTCGCCCGCATGCCGATGATGATCGGAGCGACCAGCGCCGATATCGGTGGCAAGAGCGGCTTCATGATCGCTGGCGGGCGCGAGGCATCGGCGATGATCGCCGACAAGGGCGTGCCGGTCTGGGGCTATCGCTTCTCCTATGTCGCCGATTCGATCGGGCAGGGCGGGGCGCAGCACGCGACCGACATCCCCTATTTCTTCGACAACACCCGCATCAAATATGGCGCGCAGACGACCGCCAAGGACGAGGGCGTCGGCGAGGCGATGAGCAGCTATCTCGCCAATTTCGTTAAGCGCGGCGATCCGAACGGCGGCACGCTGCCCAACTGGCTGCGCTATACCCGCGCCAACGATACGATCGCCGACTTCGCCGCAAACGGGAAGGTCGTGGTCGTGCGCGATCCATGGGGTGCCGAGATCGACAAGTTGTCGCGGGCATTGGCCGCGGCCAAGGCATCGGGGCGCTACACCACGCTGACGACGCCGATCGGCGAACTGCTCGACAATCCGGCGACGCGCACGGTGCTCGAACGGCATGTGCCGGCGTTCCTCAAGAACCCGCAGCTCGACATGGCGCGCGGCACGACGCTGTACGGGTTGCAGACCTATCTGCCCGACCAGTTCACCGATTCATTGCTGGCGACGATCGATCGCGACCTCGCTACCATTCCGGTCAAGAAGTAAGATAGCGAACAGGGGGAGGATCGCGATGCGAAAGAAGATGGTTGCCGCCAGTGCGTTGGCGCTGGCGGCAGGGGCGGTCGTCGTCGGTGCCCCGCTTGCCGCGCGGCAGGCGAAGACGGCGGCGCAACCGTGGATGAATACCCGGATGAGCGCCGAACAGCGTGCCGACCTGCTGCTGCGCGCGATGACGCTGGAGGAAAAAGCGGGGCAGGTATCGCAGCAATTCATGTTCGGCGCGTTCGAGCAGTTCGCTCCGATCGTTAAGGGGGGCAAGGTCGGATCGCTGCTGTTCGTCACCGACCCCGCCGTCATCAACCGGCTGCAACGCGTGGCGGTCGAGGAGACGCGGCTGAAGGTGCCGTTGATCTTCGGGTATGACGTCATCCACGGGTTCCGCACGATCTTTCCGGTACCGATCGCCAATGCCGCATCATGGGACCCGGCCGGCGTCGAGCGGGCGCAGGCGGTTGCCGCTGCCGAGGCGCGCGCGGTCGGCATTCACTGGGCTTTCGCGCCGATGGTCGATATCGCCCGCGATCCCCGTTGGGGCCGCATCGTCGAGGGGGCGGGGGAGGACCCGTTCCTCGGTTCGGCGATGGCACGCGCGCAGGTGAAGGGATTTCAGGGTCCGGCGATCGGTGCGCCCGGTCACATCGTCTCTGGCCCCAAGCATTTCGCGGGCTATGCCGCGGCGGAAGGCGGACGCGATTACGACAGCGTCTATATCTCTGAACCGCAGCTCTACAACGTCATCCTGCCGCCCTTTGCCGCGGCGGTGCAGGCCGGCGCAGGCAATGTCATGAGCGCCTACATGGACCTCAACGACGTGCCGGCGGTCGGCAACAAATGGCTGCTGACCGATGTGCTGCGCGATCAGATGGGCTTCGACGGCTGGGTCGTGTCCGACGCCAACGGCACCAAGAACCAGGTGATCCAGCATTTCGCCCGCGACGAAGCCGATGCGGCGGTGCGCAGCATCGATGCCGGCAACGACATGGAAATGTCGTTCGGCCCCGCCGCTTCCGCCGAGACGCTGGCGGCGTCGGTGCGAGCGGGCAAGCTGAAGGAGGCGGTGCTCGACCGTGCGGTGCGTCGCATCCTGATCGGCAAGTTCCGCATGGGACTGTTCGAAAACCCTTATGTCGACGAAGCGCAAGCCAAAACGACTCTGGCCGATCCCGCCCATCGCGCCGAGGCGCAGGCCGCGGCCGAGCGTTCGTTCGTGCTGCTGAAGAACGAGGGCGGTGCCCTGCCGCTGGTGGCGGGCGCACACAAGCGGGTCGCGGTGATCGGGGCGATGGCCAATTCGAAGCGTGACATGCTCGGACCTTGGGCGTTCCAGTACGACCTGCCCGAAACAGTGACGGTGTTCGAGGGCGTCCGCGATCGGCTAGGGTCGGCCGCGACCGTCGAGACTGCGCCAGGCGTGCAACTCAAGCGCGACGTGCCGTCGATGTTCGAAGCGATCACCATCCCCGGCGCGGCGAAGCCCGAACCGCGTTGGGACGCGGCCCGCGCGGCAAGCGAGTTCGATCGCGCGGTGGCGCTCGCCAGGCGTTCCGATCTGATCATTCTGACGCTCGGCGAGGCGGAGGATATGAGCGGCGAGGGGGCCTCACGCTCCGACCTGAAGCTGCCGGGCGACCAGTTGCGCCTGTTCGAAGCGATGCTGGCGACCGGCAAGCCGGTGCGGGTCGTGACGATGAGCGGCCGTCCGCTCGAACTGGGGGCGGTGATCGAGCGCGCGCCGGCGATCCTTCACGCCTGGTATGGTGGCACGCGCGGCGGCACCGCGATCGCGCGCACGCTGTTCGGCGACGTTAATCCCGGCGGCAAGCTGCCGGTAACATGGCCACGCAGCGTCGGGCAGGTGCCGATCTATTACGCGCACAACACGACCCATGCGCCCAAGGATCAGGGCAAGCGCTATTGGGATATTCCCTCCACGCCGCAATTTCCCTTCGGTTACGGGCTCAGCTACACGACCTTCGAGATCGGTGCGCCGGTGCTCGATACTGCTACCATGGGTGCCGGCGGACGCGTCGTCGTGTCGGTGCCGGTGGCCAATCGCGGCACCCGCGCCGGGGACGAAGTGGTGCAGCTCTATGTTCATCAGCGATCGGGCCGAGCGTCGCGTCCGGTCCGCGAGTTGAAGGGGTTCGAACGCGTATCGCTGCGCGCAGGCGAGCAGCGGACGGTGCGCTTCGAACTCGACGAACGCAGCCTCCAATACTGGAGCAGTGCCGCGAAGGGCTGGGTGATCGATCCCGGCACGTTCGATCTCTACGTCGGCGCAAGTTCGAGTGCTGAAGCGTACGCGACCTTTTCGGTTGCCGGTCTTCCCCGGCCCGGGGTTAGTTGGAGTGGTAGAAAAAAATGAACGAAAGGCCGATTTTCGGGCTGCGGTAAATCTGTTTGAACGGCGGGTTCTGGGTCTCAGCATCGGACATGCTGTTTGGAAACAGCCCGATTTGTCGATCCGACGAACTCCGCGAGATGCTGTCCCGACAGCCAGGCAGCTTCGATCCGCGGTCCGAGAAGCCAGTCGCCGCAGGCGCCTAGCCGGATATCAGCGTTCCAGATCGCGCCGTGGTTCAACGCGTCGACCCTCGCATACCGCCAGCGATGAACGCTGGTCGCGATGACGGCAGGCAATTCGGCGCCGATATTATCCGCGAACGCCGCGAGAAGCGCGCGTTGTACCGTGTCCGGTTCGTCTTCGAGATGCGCGCGCGACCAATCGGCACTGGCCTGAAGGACCCAGGCCTCCGGTCCAGTCCGAGTTGGCTTGGCCGAGTTGCGGACAGCGGATCCGATGATGCCGAGATCCGTAAGCCGATCGTGATCGATCGGTACAAGACCGTCGAATGCTGCCATGACGGTCCAGCACGGATCGGACAATGCAGAACGGGCTGCATCGGCCAATGCGACATCGTGGGCGGTGACTAAGGGCGCGACCTGTTCGGCCGGCACCGCGACGATCGCCGCGTCGAACCGCTCGTTACCGATCCACCATTCGCCATCATAGGTCAGGGTGTCGATGGCAGTGTTCCAGCGGACGTCGCCGCCGTTCGCCATCGCACGGATCGGTGCGCTCATCGCCGGCGTCCCGACCCACGCATCCGGGCCAGCGGGCGACCAGCGAGCGACATGGCCGTCTTGCGCCCAGCGCTCGACCTGCGCGACGAACGCGGGATCGCGTGCCGTCAGATATTGCGCGCCGTGATCGAATGCGGCCTCCCCCACCGGGGTGTCGATGCGGCGGGTCGACATGCGGCCACCCGGCCCGCGCCCCTTGTCAAACACGATGACGTTGTGACCCTGATGACGAAGCGTCTGCGCACACGAAAGGCCCGCCATTCCCGCCCCGATGATTCCGATCCGCATGACTATCCCCGTGCCGGCGTTCGGCAAACGAACTTGCTGTAGACCGGACGGTTTCAAACGCGGAGTTTGTCGATTGGAGCCGACCACGCGCAGATTTCGTCTTGGGCGATCGGCTCCAGGATGACGGTTCAACTTCGAATGTCTCCGCCGACGAAGACGACCTGATTGCGCATGGCGGGGGCGAACAGGCCGTATAGAAACGACAGGTTGCCACCGCTCACTGCATCGAGCGCCGCACGGTGATCGGATGACAGGGTAAGGCCGAGGGCGGCGACATTGTCGGTTACCTGCTCCGCCCGGCTCACACCCATCAGCGTGGATGTGACGCTAGGCTGCCCGACCACCCAGGACAGCGCGACGCGCGCCGGCGTCTCGTCAATCTCCGCGGCGACGCGTTTCAGTTCGTCGAGGATTTGCCAGTTGCGCTCGGTGAACAGCGTGTCGCCGAACGGATTGTCGCCATCGAGCCGCTTGTCGTTGGCGGGCCGCGCTGCGTCTTCCTGCCCGGCTTGGTTGGGGACGCCGCCTGCGCGCTTCGGACCCGCCTCGACGGTCGCGCGGTCGTATTTGCCGGTGAGCAGGCCATAGGCGAGGGGGCTCCAGGGCACGAGACCCATGCCCGCCGATCGCGCGAGCGGCAGGTGCTCCGCTTCGACGCCGCGTTCGACCAGCGAATAGAAATATTGCAGGCCGATCGGCGCCGGATCGCCATGGATCCGCGCCAGCGTCGCGAGTTCGGCGACGTACCAGGCCGGGGTGTTGGATATACCCCAGTAGCGGATCTTGCCCGCTGCGACGAGCGCGGTCATCGTCCGCAGCAGTTCCTCGGGCGGGGTTATGCCGTCCCAGACATGTACCCAGTACAGGTCGATGAAGTCCGTCCGGAGTCGGCGGAGCGATCCTTCGACGGACGCCAGGATGTGGCGCGCGCCGTTGCCGCCTGCATGATAGCCGCGGCCGGTTGCAAACCCCGATTTCGTCGCGATCACCAGCTGATCGCGCGACGATTGCGCGGCGACGAAACTACCGACCATCTCCTCCGATCGCCCGCCTGCGTAGACGTCGGCGGTGTCGATAAAATTGCCACCAAGATCGGTGTAGCTATCGAACACCGCGCGGCTTCCGCTCTCGTCCAGCCCCCATCGTGGCGTGCCAAAGGTCATCGTACCGAGTGCCAGCGGGCTGACGAGAAGGCCGGAGCGGCCGAGCGGGCGATAGGTGTCGAGATTCATGATCGCATCCTGCAGTGTGTGGTCTCCAGATGGACGCCGGACGGCGTGAGGATTAGATCATTTGCGGCGCATGGGTTGCTGAAGGATGTTCAGGAATGGATCGCGATCTTTGGTCCGGTCTCGCGGTGTTCGAGACGATCGTCGAGGCTGGCAGCTTCGCGCGAGCGGCGACGCGTCTTGGATTGTCCGCCTCGGCTTTGAGCCATGCGATGCGGTCGCTCGAAACGAAACTGGGCGTCCGGCTGCTCGACCGTACTACCCGGTCGCTGGCGCCGACGCTTGCCGGCGAGGAACTGCTGGCGCGGTTGAGGCCGGCGATCGCTTCGGTCGCGGAAGCGCTGTCCGACCTGAATAACGCCCGCGAACGACCGGCGGGGCGGATCCGGGTCAGTGCGCACCGGGTCGCGGCGCTCTACGTCATCCTGCCGCGACTGGCTGACTTTGCGCGGGCCTATCCCGACATCGCGGTTGAACTGGTGGTCGACGACGGGTTCGTCGACATCGTCGCGGACCGTTTCGACTGCGGGGTCCGGCACGCGCAGACCCTGCAGGCCGATATGATATCGGTACGGATCAGCGCAACGGTGCCACTCGTCTTCGTTGCCGCCCCGGTCTACCTCGCCGACCATCCCGCACCCGCCGATCCCGACGATCTCGTCGCGCATCGGTGCCTGTGTTATCGGTACACGTCGTCTGGCGTCGTACATCGATGGGAATTCGAGCGGGACGGCCGGACGGTGGAACGGTCGGTCCGCGGCGACTTCATCACCAACGATATCGACGTGATGCGCGACGCCGCGGTGGCAGGGCTGGGCGTGACTTGCCTGCCGCTACCGCACGCCGCGCAAGCACTGGCCGACGGTACGCTGGTTGAAGTGCTCACTGGCTGGGCACCCATATTGGCGCCGAACCACCTCTATTATCCGAGCCGCCGCCAACCGACTGCCGCTTTCCAGGCCTTTGTCGCGGCGATGCGCGTCTGATCGCAAGCGTGCTTTGATAAGATCAATGGCATTTGATGGTCAGGACCACGGGGCGCTTCGTTGGGGAACGTCGCCGTCAGCTTCGAAGTCCCGAGGGCATGAATGAGTGTCTGGAGTTGGGAAACGGGAAGGCTGGCCCGAACGTTTGGAAGTGGGTCCTCGTGGCCGCAAGTCTGCCGGGCAGCATTTCCTCGTTCAGCTCGCTCCCAGCTGCCTCAAGGCGGACTTTTCAGCGAGCGACAGGTTGAGCGCGAGCCGCGACTAAGAAGGCGAGGTCCCAAACGATCACACCACCCGCAGCGCGATGCTCTTCCTCTATCCGCTCCGCCAGCGTGTCCGGGTCAATCTGCTCCACGGTCGCGATACCTCGCTCGACTATTCGCGGCAGCATCGCCTGCGTGAGTGTTGGCAGGAAGGAGGGCTGGTTAGGGTTGATCAGGATGGCCTCGCCGCGCGCCTCCTCAACCGAAAGCCCCAATTGCTGCATCAGTTCGGCGAGCCGTAGCGCCAACCGCACATCCCCTCATTCTGCTGCAACTGTGCTCCAGTTCCAGTTATAAAGCTGGCGGTGCAACGCGAGGTGCCCAAGTCCTGCGGGAAGGGCGGTGCGTGCATGTTCCTGAAATGCCAAGACGGCATTAGGATTGGCCATCGTCGCTAGTCGCTCCAGTGCCTTGGCGGCATCGGGTAGGTACATCAGAACGCGACGGCCGACGATCGCGTCAAAACGGCCGAGATCGGGCAAGTCACCCGAAAGATCGACCGCCCGGTACTGGATGTGCGCGACACCCAAGTCCGTGTCGGTCGCTTGCGCTACCGCCAGCGCCTGTTCGCTCCGGTCGATCGCCACGACTTCGCCGCCTGGCCCGGCAAGCCCAGCCACAAACCGACTGAGGTCACCATTGCCGCAACCGACATCGAGTACCCGCGCACCGGGAGTTATGCCGATGTCGGCGAAGAAGCGTGCGCTGGGAACATTGGCTGGATTGAGCGGGGAGTGCAGAGGTGAGTGAGACATTGTCTCACGATACAGATCGTGGGGCGCGTGCCAAGTGCAGCTGTCCAGCGGGTTCAGACAATCGCGGACACGACGCGGGACGGCAGACCCAATTTTTATGCGATGAACGAGTGTCCGAACTTGGTTAGTGCGAAAGGGGCCATGAATGACCGAATTTGGGTCAGATTCCCAATCTGATTACTCGAATTTCTTGCTACCGCCGGAAAATATGTCTCCAGCGGTAGCATATCGACACGCTTAGATCAGCCAGTCGCTTGATCCATAAATGACGTACGCCGCGCCGCTGTCGTTACCGTTCGCATCGTTGCCGGTTGCTCCGACGATCAGGTCGACGAGCCCGTCGCCGTTGACGTCGCCGGCGTTCGATACCGAGATGCCGGCAAAGTCGGCTCCCGCCTGCCCAGCGATCTTGAACCCGCCGGTGCCGTTGGCAACCGCGTTCAGATCGATTGTGGTACCGTCCTTCTTGCCGAACACGACGTACGCCGCGCCGCTGTCGTTACCGTTCGCACCGTCGTAGGCTCCAACGATCAAGTCGGTCAGTCCGTCGCCGTTGACGTCACCGGCGTGCGATACCGAGACGCCGGCGTAGTCGAATGCCGCCTGCCCAACGATCTTGAACCCGCCGATGCCGTTGGCAACCGTGTTTAGATCAACCATGGTACCGTCGGTCTTGCCGAACACGACGTACGCCGCACCGCTATTCTGATCATTCGCATCGTTGTAGAACGCGCCGACGATCAAGTCGGTGAGGCCGTCGCCGTTGACGTCGCCTGCGGTCGATACCGAGTTGCTGGCAAAGTCGCCTTCTGCCTGTCCGCTAATCTTGAACCCGGCGGTGCCGTTGGCGACCGCGTTCAGATCGATCGTACCGCCGTCCTTCTTGCCGAACACCACGTATGTCGCTCCGCTATTGCGACCGTTCGTATCGTTGCTGTACGCTCCGACGATCAGGTCGGCGCGCCCGTCGCCGTTGACGTCGCCAGCGTTCGATACCGAGATGCCGGCTAAGTCGGTTGCCGTCTGCCCAGCGATCTTGAACCCACCGGTGCCGTTGGCAACCGCGTTCAGATCGATCGCACCGCCATCGGTCTTGCCGAACACCACGTACGCCGCGCCGCTGTCGCTACCGTTCGCATCGTTGAGGTACGCCCCGACGATGAGGTCGGTGAACCCGTCGCCGTTGACGTCGCCGGCGGTCGATACCGAGACGCCAGCGTAGTCGAATGCTGCCTGCCCAGCGATCTTGAACCCGCCGGTGCCGTTCGCAACCGCGTTCAGGTCGATCGTGGTACCGTCGGTCTTGCCGAACACGACGTACGCCGCACCGCTGTTCTGACCGTTCGCATCGTTGCTGTCCGATCCAACGATCAGATCGGCAAGCCCGTCACCGTTGACGTCGCCTGCATTCGATACCGAGCTGCCGGCGTTGTCCAATGCCGCCTGGCCAGCGATCTTGAACCCGCCGGTACCGTTGGCAACCGCGTTCAGGTCGACCGTAACGCTGTCCGTCTTGCCGAACACGACGTACGCTGTACCGCTGTTCTGACCGTTCGCATCGTTGCCCAGCGCCCCAATGATCAGGTCGGCGAGCCCGTCACCGTTGATGTCACCGGCGTCCGATACCGAGCTGCCGGCGTTGTCGAACGTCGTCTGTCCAATGATCTTGAACCCGCCCTTGCCGGCGGCGATGTCGTTCAAGTCGATGTTGGCGATCCGGTCCTGCACCGGTGTGATCGTGAGGTCGACACGCTGTTCGGTCGTGCCGCCCTGGCCGTCGCTGATGACGATCGTAAAGGCGTCCGCGCCGTTGCGGTCGGCGTTGGGGGTATAGACGAAGGTACCGGCCCGCTGGTCGAAGGCGACACTTCCCTTGGCAGGGGTACTGCCCACCTTGATCGAATAGGTCAGCGTGTCGCCATCGATATCGGTCGCACCGATCCGGGTGGCAGCGGTTGCGGTGTCTTCACTGGTCGTCACCGCAACGCTGGCCGCTGCCGTCGGCGCGTCGTTCACCGGCGTGACGGTGGTCGTTACCCGCTGCTGGGTGGTGCCGCCCTTCCCGTCGCTGATCGTGATGGTGAAGCTATCCTCGCCGGCAAAGTCGGGGTTGGGCGTATAGTCGAAGCTGCCGGCCTGGCTGCCCGCGACAAGCGTTCCATGGCGTGGCTGATCGCCCGCCGCCACCGTGTAGCTCAGCGTATCGCCATCGGGGTCGCTGGCACCGATGACGCTGTACGTCGTGCGGCCATCCTCCTGCACGCTCAGCGTCGCCGTCGCCGGTGCGGTCGGCGCACGATTGACCGGGGGTAGGGGCGTGTTCGGGGGCGAACCGTAGCTGTAGTAGGTGACGCCGTTCACGCTCATGGTCGACAGCAGGTACAATGCCGAGACGCCGACGATATCGATCTGTCCGCCATTGGCGACGCCGTCGTCACCACGCATGCTGACGCTCGTTCCCGAAAGGTCGAACACGCCGTTCGCACCCGTCCCGATCGTGCCGTTGGCGTTGCCGCCGTCGAAGAACTTCGTCGTCGTGACGATGCGGTCATCGGCACCGAAGTTGCGGATCGTGTCCCCGCCGAGGTTCAGCCCGAGCGCGGTATCGTAGAGGAAGCTGTACGCCTTGCCGCCCTTGGCAGCATCGAAGCTGTCGTTGTTGACCGTGCCTTCGGTCAAGCCCGTCAGGCGAACGCTGGCATCGGCATAGACCGAATAGCCCTGCTTGTCGCCGAGGTAGCGCAGCGCCCCGCCGCCCAAGCCCTCGAGCTTGATCTGGTCGGGGCCGGCACGCTTGGGACCGGCGCGATCGATGTCGAGCAGACCGTTCGAGCCCAGATCGATCAAGTTGTCGGCATTGCCGTCATAGATCGAGCGGTAGTTCAGCAGCACGTCGTTCTTGCCGAACTGGCGGATTGTGTCGTCGCCGGACAGGCCGCCGTTCAGATCGGTGAAGCTGAAGGCTTCCGCCGCATCGGTACCGATAATGATGTCGGCCTGATTGTTATTGACGATCTCGCGCAACGCACTGTTCGTGCGCAGCGTGCCGTTATTGCCCAAAGCCATGACCTGTGCCCCCTGTGGACTGATGTTGGCCTCAGCCTTACCTTCGGGGTAACCATGCGTCGCTTGGCCATTCGTCCAGAACACCAGGCATTTCGTCCATTCGTCCCGGATCGGTAATCGCGTCGGCAGTATTCGGACGAAATGCCTATAGTTGTGGACAAAATGCCTCATGCGCTACTCGCGCACGACGCTATGGTCCGGCCGCGATGGAGCCGACCGAACCCGACCGTTACCGCCCGTGGCGCGCCAAGCATTTCGAGGCGGCGGAGATCGATAGCCTGAAGGCACCGCCGGGCGTCGAGGACTATCTGGAGAACGCGTTCCTGTATCGTCGCATCCCGCCGGTCAGTTTTAACGGCGAACCGGTCGATACGACGATGCGCTGGTTCGCCGGATCGAGCGCCGCCTTCCTGCACGCGATCTCACGCAACCCCGGCATGACCGGGCGGCGCAAGGAGGACGATGCTGCCGACAGCATGGACGGATTGCTGGTCTGCTTCATCAGCCATGGCCGGGTCGAGGTCGAAACCGATGGTCAGTTTCTGAACGTCGAGGAGGGTGCCGTCTTCACCCTCGATACCTCGGTGCCGCACGTCATGCGCAACTATCCGGGGCATGTCGTCGCGATCTTTCTGGCGCGCTCGAGGGTAACGGCGGCTGTAGATACGGCGCGGCTCGCCGGCATTGCCGGGCGGGTGTTCACAGGCGGCGAACTGGCCGATCTCTTCGCCCTTCATGTTCGCTATATGGTCGACGCGCTCGGCAACGTGTCGCCAGCCACGTTCGACATCGCCTTGACGACCGCCGCGGACGTTGCCGTCGCGATGATCCGGCAGGCCGAGGCCAGCCCTGCCGAGGAACGCAGCCATCTGGTCGCCCGGGCCAAGACGATCATCGCCACCGCCAGTGCGGACCCTGAACTGAACACCGCGAAGATCGCAGCGATGCTCAACGTATCGCGCACCAGCCTTTACGATGCCTTTGCGGACCAGGGTTTGAAGATCGCCACCTATCTGCGCGACCACCGCCTGCGCGCGTTCCTCCAGCTGCTACGCAGTTCACCGACCGCGCCGATCCAGGATCTGGCACGAGCTGCCGGATTTGGCAGCAGCGCCTCGGACTTCACCAAGCTGTTCCGTCGCGTCTACGGTACCTCTCCGTCCGATATGCGCGCTACCTTGCTCGCGGAAAAGACTACGCAACCGGATTGAGCCAAAATCACTGCCAATCCCATTGGCGATCCCCCAAGGCGTTGGTGGAAACCCTGGATCCCACTCCTGGCAGCACGACCCTGAGAGATGAAACGCACAGCAGCGAGCGAACGTATCAGGTCCATGAACAAGCGTCCGCTTTTGGTCACCGCTAATGGCGACCCGAACGTCTGCAACTGGGTCATTTCTCCATAGGGCGCCGGCAGCGATCCTCCAGGATTGCTGCTGGCGCTTGGGCTCCTAGGCGACGTGGACAAATTCACTTCATGCGTTGGGGCGTGGCGTGAAGGGCGGACGATCGCCCATCACGATACCAACCTTTGCGCTCAAATGGACTGGCAACGCCTGGACCAGCCCGGGCATTTCGTCGTCAGGTAGCGGTTTCAAGATCAAGACGATCAGGCCGCCATCTTCCTCGATTGCGATGGGAGGGTAGCCGCGCTCCTCAAGGTAAGCGACGGCAGCAGCCTCGTTCTCGGGAAGAACGCTGAATCTCGTCGGTACTGGCTTTCCCATTTTGTTTGTTTGCCGCCCATTTGGCCTTTGTGCAATTGACGCCGCACTCTTCCGTTGATTCAACGCTGCCATTTGGAGGCAGGCGTGAGCCGGGGCGATCTCACCAAGACGGAATGGCGCATTCTGAAGGATCTGCTGCCGATCGAGCGCAAAAGGCGCGGTCGAGGCAGGCCGCCCGAACAGAACCGCTCGATCATCAATGGCATACTCTGGCGGCTGCGATGCGGGGCACCGTGGCGCGATGTTCCGCCTAAATACGGAAGTTGGAACACCATATATCGGCGGTTCCGGCGGTGGAGCGAGGCCGGGGTCTGGGAGATCGTGGCGGTGACGTTGGCCGAGATCATGGCGGACACCGGCCACTACAGCATCGACAGCACCACCGTCCGCGCCCACGTCTCGGCAGCGGGCGGAAAAGGGGGACTCATCGACGCGCTCTTGGCCGCTCGCGGGGCGGGTTCACCAGTAAGCTTCACTGCCTGGCTGACGCCCTCGGGCGACCGCTCGCCTTCCATCTGACGGGCGGCGAGGCGGCAGACTGCAAAGCGTATGATGCCCTGATCGTTCTGCCAGAACGCGCACCCAATGCCCTGCTCGCCGACAAGGGCTACGACGCCGATGCAATCCGTGCCGACCTTGCTAAACGGAACATCGAACCCGTCATCCCCGGCCGGTCAAACCGACGGGTGAAGATCGAGCATGACCGGACACTCTACAAGCAGCGCAACCGCATCGAGCGCATGTTCGGCCACCTCAAGATTAACCGCGCCATCGCCACCCGCTACGATCAGCTCGCCAGCAGTTTCCTCGGCATGGTCCATCTCGCCACCGCCAGATACTGGCTCAAATTTGTCCACGCCGCCTAATCAAGCGTGCCTGTCAGCATCAGATGGCGAACATCCTCCGCTGTCTGATTGACCGTCCCCAGCTGCTCGATGAGCTGCGCTGGCCGACTTCCCCTCAGGCCGGCGAGCGTCAGCTCCTTATCGCGGACATAGGTGTACATGCCGCTGACCGCGAAGGCGGTGACATAGCCGATGTGCTGTTTTTGATCGTCGACCGTGCGGACGAACTTGTCGGAGGCGAAGAAGCGCCGCCGTGCGAGCGGCGTGGCGAAGGTAAGGTCTAGGATCGCCAGCCGCTCGCGTTCAGGCGGGACGGTGTGGGTCACGTCCGGCGCGGGCGGTGCGGGAGCGGCATTGTCATAGGCTTCCGGCAGATGCAGCCGAACGCGCAGTAGCGCCGGGTCGGCCGCGAGCGTCTCGGCGAAGGTCGCCATGAATACCGCGAACGCTTCCGGATCCTTGCCGCCTGGTCCGAAATGCACGTGCATCCTGTCGAGCGCGTCGTTGCCGTTGGGACTTGGGTCTGCAATCCGATCCAGCAGCGTCCGCGAGCCTTGTGGAAGCGCATAGGCGACCGTCGCGGCGAACATGTTTTGCTCGTCAGAGAACAACGCCGCGTCGTCCGCCATCTGCTGCCCGAGCGGCTGTGGCGTGCCGTCAAACGGCGCTGCCTCCAACCCGAACCACTTGGCGATGCGAGCCCACATCCACTGCCAGCGGAAAACGTCGCCGTTGACGATGTTGAACGCCTGATCGTGCGCCGCTTCGGTTTCCGCGGCCCAGAGAAGCTGCCGGGCGAGCTGCCCAGCATCAGTCATGTCGGTAAGCTCCGACCATTGCGCGGCCGAGCCGGGAAAGGCGAACGGGCGGCCGGTCTCGCGGCAAAGGGTGGCATAGACCGCGAGCGTCGTTCCCATGTTCATTGCGTTGCCGATCGCCTTGCCGATCACGGTATGCGGGCGGTGAACGCTCCAGGTGAACGGAAATAGAACCGCAATCGACTTGACTTCGGACGCACCACTGCGGAAATAGTCTGACAAATAGAAAGTTGGGAGACGGCATGGTCCGCAAACGAGCCACATTCTGGTGTCGAGCTTTGCTGGCAGCATCTGCGCTCACCGCAGCGGTACCCGCTATCTCCCAGTCCAACGATGCCGAACTCACCATTCGTACCGATCAGCCAGGCGCCACGATCGATCCCAACATCTACGGCCAGTTCGTCGAGCATCTCGGCCGCGGCGTCTATGAGGGGATCTGGGTCGGCCCGGAGTCACCGATCCCCAACACCCGCGGCATCCGCAACGACGTCGTCGCCGCGCTTCGCAAGATCAAGGTGCCGGTGATCCGGTGGCCGGGCGGCTGCTTCGCCGACGCCTATCACTGGCAGGACGGGCTCGGCCCGCGCGACCGGCGCCCCGTCGGGATCAACAGCGCTTGGAACCAGTCGCCCGAGACCAACCATTTCGGCACCCACGAATTCATGGATTTCATCGAGCAGGTCGGCACGAAGCCGTTCGTCTCGATCAACGTCGGATCAGGCAGCGTCCGCGAGGCCGATGACTGGATGCGCTACATGTCGGCCCCGGCCGGCAGTGGCCCTGCCAAAGCGCGCGAGGTGAATGGTCGCAAGGAACCGTGGAACGTCCCGTTCATAGGCGTCGGTAACGAGAATTGGGGCTGCGGCGGTAACATGACCGTCGAAACCTACGCCGCGGCCTTCCGCCAATATGCGGCGTTCCTGCGCAACTACTCCGGCCCGCGTGCCAATCTGATCGCGGTCGGATCGGACACCGACGACTACGACTGGACCGAGAAGATGATGGCGCTCGCCATGCAGTGGCGTCCCCATCCGACCCCGCTCGCCTACAACACCGATCGTCCGTTGATGTGGGGCCTGTCGCTCCACTTCTACACCTTTACCGGCGACGACTGGGGCAACAAGGGCCGCAATGTCGGTTTCGGCCTGCCCGACTACGCCGCGGCGCTGAAGCGCGCGAACTTCACCGACGAACTGATCACCCGGCACGCGGCGATCATGGACAAATACGACCCTGAGAAGAAGGTCGCCCTGGCGGTCGACGAATGGGGCGCGTGGTTCGATTCGGAGAAGGACGCCCCTTCGCAGCTCTATCTCGAAAGCACGCTGCGCGACGCGGTGATCGCGGGCATGAGCCTCAACATCTTCAATCGCCATGCCGACCGCGTCCGTATGGCCAACATCGCCCAGATGGTGAACGTCATCCAGTCGCTGGTGCTGACCCGGGGCGCAAAAATGGTGGTCACCCCGACCTATCATGTCTTCGACCTGTACAAGGTCCATCACGGCGCGACGCTGCTCCCGACCGAACTGCGCACCGCCGACTATGCGCAGGGCGATATCCGCCTGCCGGGCCTCGACGTCTCGGCATCGCGCGATGGGGCGGGCAGGCTGCACCTTACCATCGTCAATATCGATCCCGCCAAGGCGAGCAGCATCCGCATCAGCCTGTCCGGCGGGACATGGCGCCGGGCCAGCGGCAAGGTGCTCACCGCCGACAGGATTGACACGCGGATTCGCTTCGACGCCGCCGATCCGTTCGTCCCCAAGCCATTGCCCACGCGCCTGTCGGGCAAGGCGGTGATCGTCACCGTGCCCTCAAAATCCGTCAGCCTGATCGAGATCCAGTAGATGAAAACGCTTCTCGCGCTTACCCTTGGCGTGGCACTCGCCGCATCCGCCGTCGCACAGGAAACGCCGCGCCTCGCCATCGTCCAGACAATCGCTCCGGCGCAGGCCAAGCGCTCGGTGGAGAAGAATCGAAGCGCGTATCTCCTGTCCTATTTCAAGGATGAAACGCACTCGCTCCACTTCGCGGTGTCGCTCGACGGCTACACCTTCACCGACGTCAACGACGGCAAACCCGTGCTGAACGGCCGCGACATCGCCGAGCAGAAGGGTATCCGCGACCCGCATATCATGCGCGGGCCCGACGGTGCCTTCTATCTGTCGATGACCGACCTCCACATCTTTGCACAGCGCGAGGGGTTGCGCACCACCGAATGGGAGCGCGACGGCGACCGATATGGCTGGGGCAACAACCGTGCGCTGATCTTCATGAAGTCGTTCGACCTTATCCACTGGACCCACAGGATCGTCCGTGTCGACCGGCTGTTCCCGGAAACCGCGAGGATCGGCACCGCGTGGGCACCGCAGACGATCTACGATCCGCAAACGCGCAAGCTGATGGTCTATTACTCGACGCGTAACGGCAAGGAGACCGATCACATGGTCTATTCCTATGCCGACCCTGCCTTCACCACGCTGACCGCGGTGCCCAAGGACCTGTTCACCTATCCGGTCCCGGGCAAGGGCACGATCGATGGCGACATCACCAGGGTCGGCGACAAATACCACCTGATCTACGTCGCGCACGACAAGCCCGGCTATCTCCGCCAAGCAGTGTCGTCGAAGATCAACCGCGACTATGTCTATGACGCGACCAAGGTCGATCCAGAGACCGTCGCCACCGAAGCCCCCACCGTCTGGCGCCGCCACGGCACCGGTACCTATGTGCTGATGTACGACGTGTTCGGCGCGAAACCGGTCAACACGATGGGCTTTTCCGAGACGACCGACTTCAGAACGTTCAAGGATATCGGTCGTTTCGACGAAGCGCGTTCGCCGATGAAGGCCGCCAACTTCGTCCAAGCCAAGCATGGCGCGGTGGTGGCGATCACGCCTGCGGAAGCTCGCAAGGTCCAGGCCCATTTCGTGCACTGAGCCGGTCCGGTCCGGCTCTTATCTGCCGGATCGCGCATTGCCATGCACCCGGGGACAGTCGCGGACTGAAGGCTGTCCCCGAGCGTCGGCGTTAAGGTCTTAAACGGCAGGCAGTCGATCAGTCGTCAACCGACTTCTGGCTGCGCCAGCGTCGGAATGCCGTGCTGCTTCGATCGGGAATGAAACAACCCGATGCCGATAAGCATACCGATGGCGAGCACGACGATTGATCCCGCAGTAAAGTACTGGCCCGTCACAACGAACCGGCCAATGGGCGTGCGCCAATCACGCTGGCTTGCCAACATAACCGCGCTCGACCATGCCGCCGACCAGCTTGTCGAAGAAGTGGCTGACGCCGCCGGTGAACTTGAACGTCGCCATCGCACGGCGGAGCTGGTCCGCTTCGGCGGGCGTAAAGCCTGCCCCGACGATCGCGACCTTCATCGCCTTTTCTGAAACAGCGGCACGCCGAGTGTTTTCTCGAGGACTGCGCGCAGCTCGGGCCGCGAATAATCCGGCTTCTCGCGTCCCTCGCGACGGCGGAGATAGGGGTGGACCATGTCACCCTGAATTGGCCCCGGCCGCACGATCGCCACCTCGATGACGAGGTCATAGAAGCGTGCGGGCTTCATGCGCGGCAGCATGCTCATCTGCGCGCGGGACTCAATTTGGAAGGTGCCGAGCGTGTCGGCCTTCTGGATCATCGCATAGACGTCGGGATCGTCGTCCTGCAAATCGGCCATGCCGATGCCAATGCCCTTGGCCTCAGCGCCCAAAGCACACGCCTACCGGATCGCGCTGCGGCGCGGGCAGCGATGCCGACCCAAAACAGCGTCGCCGCGGCATCATCGGTGAGCGTCGGCGTCGCCGGCAACACCTCGTGAAGGCCGCCCAGCACGAGCCCGCCCTCGGCGAGTCGCGTGTCGATCGCATCGATGCCGAAAGGCAGAACCGCCAGCTTCGGCGCACGGACGGCACCCAGCTCCTCGCGCAAGCGAGCCAGGGCATCATCGGGTTGGGGGTTAGCGGACATGGCTGTTGCGACTCATTTGTTCGCTATATGTTCCAGAATTGTTGCCGGAGGGTCAAGGCGTTACGGGAGAGATTCGGTGAACCGAAACGGGATCGATTCTGCCGGCCCGGCAGCTCCGACGGGGGCAGCGCGAGCGGATTACGGCCATGTCGGACGTCGCCTGCGCACGCTCGAGCAATGCGCACTGTACAAGCGGACGTTGCGCCTGACCTGGCCGCGCTGCGGTCATGTCCGCGTGCTGGATGCGGTATGCCTGTGGTGGATGTTCAACCGCCGCGGCTGGGACGATGGCCTGCTCGCCGTGGCAGCCCGCCTATGCTGCGCCGGCTGCCGTGAGCAGAAAGCAGCGGCGCGACCGCGCGTCACGGTTGGTCGCGAACCTCCGACCGGCGCGCCTCTGCCCTATCCGGACAAGGCGACGTGGAAGAAGCTTGTCTCGCGCCATCGCTCGTGATCGAAGACGACGATGTGCAATCTCTATAACTTGAAGGTCGATCCGCGCGGCTATTTCGATGCGCTTGCCGCGGTCGACGACGCGGCCAACGTGCTGGGAACGGAGAAGGACTATGCCGCCCCCGGCAAGCCCGGCTATGTCGTGCGCTACGAGGATGGCCGGCGGGTGCTGAGCACGATGCGCTGGGGCTTCCCGACCCGAAAACCCCGCAAGCGTCCGGCGCGCGAGGGGGAACTGCCGTTCCTCTACGACTGGTGGACTGACGCCCGCAACTTGCACAACAATTTGTGGAAGCCCTGGCTGCTACGGACCGAGCATCGCTGCCTCGTGCCCTTCACTCGCTTCGCTGAACCCAAGAATGTGTCCGACCGTCAGGGTCCGGGCGATACCAACTGGTGGTTCAACGTCGAGGACCAGCCGGTGCCGTGCTTCGCCGGCCTGTGGAAGGTAGATGCCGACCACGACCGCGTCTACGCCTTCTGCACCACCGAGCCCAATCCGCTCGTCGCGCCGAAACACCCAAAGGCGATGCCGGTGATCCTGCTCGCCGAGGATCAAGAGCGCTGGCTGACCGCGCCAGTCGAGGAGGCGTTGACCATGCTCACCGCCTATCCCTCGCAGTTGATGCGCGTCGCCTGACCGATGGCCCGCAATCGCTATTATGACGGCCCGCCGAGCGATCATTTCGACGGCACCCGCTTCTTCAATCCCGGTCAGGTGAGCACCGACCGTGGCGTCTCCGACATGCTGCGATGGAAGCTGGCCGGTGGCGCTGTGAAATGGCCCGCCTCGGTGCCCATCGTCCCGGCCAAACCCGAGGCACGCGTCGCCGGGCTGCGCATCACGATGGTCGGCCATGCCTCGCTGTTGATCCAAGTCGCGGGCCGCAACATCCTTACCGATCCGGTCTGGTCAGAGCGGGCGAGCCCGTTCCGCCGCATCGGACCGAAGCGGGTGACAGCGCCGGGCATCGCGTTCAACGACCTGCCGCCAATCGATTTCGTGCTGCTCAGCCACGGTCATTACGATCATCTCGATGTCGCGACATTGCAGCGGCTGCACGCGGTCCACGATCCGCTGATGGTAATGCCGCTCGGAAACGATGCCGTCGTGCGGGCGGCCGTGCCTGCGGCCCGCTGCGTCACCGGCGACTGGTGGGACCGCTTGGCGCTCGGTGACGAGATCGCGACGACCGTGACGCCCGCCTATCACTGGTCGAACCGCTGGCCAAGCGACACGCGAATGATGCTGTGGGGCGGCCACTACCTGGAGACACCCGCCGGCGCGATCTGGTTCGTCGGCGACACCGGCTATGGCGATGGTCGCATCTTCGGCGAGATCCGTGGGCACCTCGGGGCACCCGATGTCGCGCTGATCCCGATTGGTGCCTATGCGCCACGCTGGTTCATGGCGGCGCAGCATGTCGACCCCGTCGAGGCAGTGCGGATCTTCTGCGATGTTGGTGCAGATCGAGCGCTCGGCATCCACTGGGGGACGTTCCAACTCACCGACGAGGCGCGTGGAGCACCGGTCGAGGAATTGTCCGCAGCGCTAGAGGTAGCCGGCGTCGCGCCCGAGCGGTTTGTGGCGGCTGAAGCAGGAGGATTCTTCCACTTCTCCTGAACCAAGTGATTGCTTGGCCGGCAATGTTACTGCATCTTTGTACCGCCCCGGGTTTGTCGGAGGCTCCAACTCCTGAGGAGGTGGAGCCATGACAAGCAACACGACGAACAAATTTGCGCTAAAAGTCCGCGAGCGTGCGGTGCGGATGGTATCCGATGATGAGCGCGATGACCTCTCGCGGTGGGCGGCGTCCCCACTGAGGTTGCAGACAAATGGAAGGCGCTGGAACGCGAGGTTCGCGAACTGCGGCAAGGCACCTTTAATTCCCCATATGGCGCAACTACTGGGGAACGGAGGTAGAACGGCAAAAAGTCCCCCGGCTGCCCGTTCCCGCAGTCGGAGAAGCAAAATCGACTTATTAGCCGCCGATCCGCCGATCCGCCGATCCGCCGCATCGCCACGCGACCAGCGTCAGACCAGGAAACAGCGAGCCCGCTGATCGACGCGCGTCGGCGTCACCCCGGCAGGCTCAACGGACGCGCGCGCGTGGCTCTCGACCATTGCGAAACGTCGCTGGTGAGCAGTTCCGCGGTGCGCCGGATCAGTCGGCGCAGTCCGTCGAACCCCGGCGCTTCGTCCTGTACGATCCGGAGTAATTCGCCTAGGTGTACCGCAAGCGCCCCGTTGCGTTCGGCGGAACCCGCAAAGTCGCCTTGCATGCGGATGCCGTAGATGGCGGCACCGATCGCCGGCAGCGCGGCGCTGACGATCGTCACGCCAACCGGCATATGGTGATCGCCGCCTTCACCATGTGCGAAAAAGGTCCAGACCAGTTCGATCCCGAGTACGCCGGCGCAGACGATGGCGGTGATCGCGAACAAAGCGCCGCCCACGCGGTGCAGCCGGTGTTCGAGCTTGTGCATCCGACCGGCCTCGCGGCAGACATAGCCGATCTGGTCGTCGAGCAGCGCGACGAGGTTCGCATGGGTTTCGGCGAGGTAGGCGGCATCGATCCGTGCCGAGGGCAAACCGATGCGACGTGCGAGATCGCGCCGCTCGCGTTCCGCGACATCGCCATTCTCCGTGCGCGACCCGCGCAGGAACAGGTCGCCGAGCGATGCCGATACCGCAAGGCAGCGCAGTTCTTCGGCAAGGGTCCGCTGGTTGAGCCAGCGATCGTGCCACCCCGCCCGCGATCCCCAGCGGATGACCAGCAGGATCGTGGCGATCGACACGAATTCACCCGCCGCCAGCAGCGGTTTCACGGCAACCGGGACGACCAGACCGAGCAGCGCCAGTACGACGGCGAGCGCCGCCAGCGCAAAGCTGCTGACGAAGGCGCTGCGAAACAGTTGCGCGGCAAGGCTCGCTTCGCAATCCGCCCGGTCGAAGCGCGGCCATAACAGGCCATCGATCCGCATCCGCAACGTCGTCGCCGCGGCGTCCTGTACTGCCCGAGGTGTCGGGCACGGCCGGCGCACATCGGCGAAGCGGAACTTGCGGACGCCGGTGCAGGCCAGCAACAGCGGATAGGCAATCGCGAACAGCGGCGGCGTCCTTATCCAGGAACGCCGTCCTTTTTCTGCTTCGCCGTTCGGCGGGATCGACGCCAGCCGGGTCATCAGCCGTGGCAGGTCGTCCAGCCCGCCGCGCGCGACGCTGTCCACCGCCTCCGGTCCGGCATCATGGTCGTTCAGGCCGCTCCAAAGCAGCACCGGCGACCGGGACGCATCGGGATCGAGCACCACGACCGGGATTGAATGGGCGACGGCCTCGGCGACGATCTGCGCCGCGCCGCCGCGTCCGCGCGCCGGTTCGCCGTCCCATATCGCCAGCAAGATATCGCTTTGCGTAAGAACGACCCGGCCCGCCCGTTCATAGGCGGCGGCCGCGGCGCCTGGTTCGTCGCGCCGTCCGGGAAGTTCCAGCACATTGGCCGATTGATTGATCCGCACGATCAGTTCACTCGCCTTGGCTCCAGCGAAGTCCCGCGCATATTCATCGCGCGCGAAGGGCAGGACCGTGTCGACCTGCCACCCCAAGGCAAGCGCGGCATCGGCGGCCATCGTGTCGGCCCCTTCGGCAAGGCTGCCGACGAGGCGGAAACGGTCGTTAGGCGCGGCCGCGGCCAGCGCCGCCAGTGCCGCGTCGATCCGGGCGCGCAACATGACGGGGTCGACCCCGCTCAGTCGCGCCGGACGATGCCCCGTGATGCCGACCGCGATCGGTGCACCGTCGGCGGTTCCGATGCCGGACGTAGCCGCATCGGATCGCGGATGTCGATCGATCGGTCCCGCTCCGCCGACAGGCTGCGGCACCGCGCGCGTCCGTACGTCCTGGCCATTCATCCGCCGCCCCTTACGTCCATGCCCGATGATGAATGGTAGAGTTGTTCCCGGCACGCGCCAAGTATGCGCGTGCGACAAGACCCTTATGCTTAACGAAATATATCGGTAAAAGCGTCGCGGGGTGTTTGGGGGATCAGGCCGTGACCGATCTGTTCGTGTCGTACAAGTCGAAAGACCGGCCGCGGGTCGCGCCCTTGGTCGCGGCACTTGAGGCGGACGGGATCTGCGTTTGGTGGGACGCGCATATCGGCGGCGGCACCGAATGGCGCGAGACGATCGGACGCGAACTGGCCGCCGCGCGGTGCGTGCTGGTGGTGTGGAGCAACCGCTCGACCGGGCCGGAGGGCAGCTTCGTCCGTGACGAGGCGACGCGCGCACTGCGGCGCGGCGCGTATATGCCGGTCTGCATCGATCCGGTGGAACCCCCGCTCGGCTTCGGCGAAACCCAAGCCCTGCCGCTGATCGGGTGGAAGGGCAATAGCAACGATCCGCGCTATCTGGCGGTTCTGGCGGCGGTGCAGGCCGTGCTGGCCGGCAGGGAACGGCCGGCCCCGCCGGTACAGATGCCCAAACGCGGGATCGACCGCCGCCTGCTGATCGGCGGCGGCGCGGCTGCCGTGGTAGCGGCCGGGGCGGGCGGGTGGTGGCGGATGCGCGGCACCGATACCGGGGACAACCGGATGGCGGTGCTGCCCTTCGCCAACCTGTCGGGCGATCCGGCGCAGGCGTATCTGGGCGACGGGATGGCGGAGGAATTGCGCACCGCGCTGTCGCGCATTCCCGGTTTCCAGATCGTATCGCGGCTGTCGTCCGAAACCGTCCGCGACCTCGACGCCGGGGCGGCGGCGGCCCGGCTGGACGTCAGCGACATCCTGGCGGGCAGCATCCGGCGATCGGCGGACGTCGTGCGCGTAACGGCACAGCTCATCAACGGCCGTACTGGGGTCGAACGCTGGTCGGAAAGCTACGACCGCCAGAACCAGGACGTCCTGTCGGTACAGTCCGACATCGCCACGCGGGTCGCAACGGCGCTGCGCAATTCGCTGGCCCCCGCCCAGCTGGCGGCGGTCGCCGATGTCGGCACGACCAACGTCAAGGCGCACGACCTGGTGCTGCAGGCAACCGAACTTGGCACGAATCAGGACGGCGAGGCGGTGTCCCGCAAGGTGCTCGGTCTGCTGGACGCCGCGCTGGCGCTGGACCCGGACTATGCCGAGGCGCTCGCCGCCAAGGCGGGGGCGATGGCAGATATCGCCACCTTCTATACCGTCGCCGAAAAACAGCCGGCGGCGATGAACGCGGCGATCGCCGTGGCGCGCCGCGCGATCGCCCTGAATCCGGACTTGCCGCGCGCGTACAGGGTGCTTGGATTCCTGCTCAAGAACCAGCTTCGCTTCGCTGACGCCCTTACTGCCTATCGCCGCGCCAATGCTCTTGGCACCGATGCCGGGGCACTCATCGGTTACAGCTTCTTCCTCGCCGAAATAGGCCATGCGCGTGACGCGCTAGCACAGGCCGACAAGGCGGTTGCGCTCGACCCGCTCAACGCCAGCGCGATATCCGCGCAGGGTAATGCCCATTATCTGGGTGGCGACTATGAAGCGGCGATCACGGCGCTGCGGCGTATGCTGCGGGTGGCACCCGAGCGGTTCTATGCGCGCTATTATATTGGCCTTTCGCTCATGTGGCTGGGGCGAACCGATGCGGCGCTGGTCGAGTTCCAGGCGATGCCGGTCGACGACATGTTCCGCAACGTGGGCGAGGCGGTGCTCGCCGCACGCCGTGGCGACCGTGCGACATCCGACGCGGAGCTGCGGGAAGCGCTGAAGGTAGCGGACGATCAGGCGATTGTGATCGGTGCCGTTCACGCGCAGCGCGGTGAGCGCGACAAGGCGATGGCGATCATCGAAAACGCCTTGGCGCAACGCAGCCCCGATATCCCGGCGATCAAGGCCGATCCGATGTTCGCGCCGCTGCGGTCGCTGCCACGCTTTCAGCAGATCCTCGCCCAGCTGAACTTGCCGTAAGGCGCGGTCGCACATATCGCATCATCTGTGTTCAGGGCACGGTCAAAGCAAATGCACCGGCTGTCAATGCGGCTGCGAGCGGGTAGGGCAGGGGCATGCTGGCTCCGTCAAACCAAATGCACCTTCTGGTAAGCAGGGCAGGGTAGGGGGCTAACATGCCCCGTCCACGCAAGCCCGCCAGCCCGTTCCGCTACTTCAACTCATCGCCCGAGGTGATCCGGCTGGTGGTGCTGATGTACGTCCGGTTTCCGCTGTCGTTACGCAACGTCGAAGACCTGCTGTTCGAGCGCGGGATCGACATCTGCCATGAGACGGTGCGGCTGTGGTGGAACAGGTTTGGTCCGCTGTTCGCCGGTGACATCCGCCGCCAGCGGGTAAACCGGATGCGGGGCTTCCGCCACTGGCGCTGGCATCTCGACGAGATGTACGTGAAGCTGAACGGCGAGATGGTCTACCTGTGGCGGGCGGTGGATCACGAAGGCGAGGTGCTGGAGAGCTACGTCACCCGGACCCGTGACAAGGCAGCGGCACTCACCTTCATGAAGAAGGCGCTCAGGCGTCATGGTTCACCAGAGGCGGTCACCACTGACGGGCTGCGCTCCTACGGTGCGGCGATGGACGAACTGGGCTGTCGCCAGAAGCAGGAGACCGGCCGCTGGGCCAACAACCGGGTAGAGAACAGCCACCTTCCGTTCCGACGAAGGGAACGGGCAATGCTGCGTTTCCGCCAGATGAAGACGCTGCAAAAATTTGCTTCGGTTCACGCCAATGTCCACAACCACTTCAGTCTCGAACGCCACCTGATCGACCGCCAGACTTACAGGGAACGCCGCTCCGCCGCGCTGGCGGAGTGGCAGGCACTCGCCTGCTAGACTGCCATGCTCAAAGGCCNGTCTCGAACGCCACCTGATCGACCGCCAGACTTACAGGGAACGCCGCTCCGCCGCGCTGGCGGAGTGGCAGGCACTCGCCTGCTAGACTGCCATGCTCAAAGGCCAGACTGCATCGTGTGGAGAGCGGTTCGCGTTAGACTGACAGCACCCCCGGTCGCCTTCACGCTCGGCGGCCAATATTGGCGGGCTCGGATGGTCGAGGGCGTTGCCCCCGAACCGTTCGCCTTTACCCAATGGGCAGGCTTCGCCGAGGCGACGCTTACCGTCACCGACGGCTTCAACCTTACCGGAGGCGCGCGCTACGACGATCACTCGACCTTCGGCAGCAAATGGTCGCCGCGCGCCTATGCCGTCTGGAACGTCAACGACGCGCTGACCCTGAAGGGCGGCGTCAGTCGCGGGTTCAAGACGCCGCGCGTCGAACAGATCGCCGAAGGGATCATCGGCTTCGGCGGACAGGGGCGAAGCCCGCTGCTCGGTACGCCGAACCTCGTCCCCGAAACCAGCACCAGCTACGAAGCCGGCATCTATTACGATGCCGATGGTGTGTTCAGCGGCAACGTCACGCTGTTCAACAACGACTTCACCGATAAGATCGCCGCCGGACCGGGTATTCCCAACTGCCGTTTCGCCGGCAATCCCGACCGGCCGAATTGCCTCGACGTCGGGCCGTTTCCGGCAGTCGACCTGTTCAGCCAGTCGGTCAACATCGACAAGGCGCGTACGCGCGGGATCGAGGCGGCTGGTCGGTTCGGCTTAGCCAAAGGGCTCTCGCTGGTGACGAACTATACCTATACCGAAACCGAGCAATTGAGCGGTGCCGACCGGGGGCGGCCGTTGGTCGGTATTCCGCAGCATATGGTCAACGGCAATCTGCGCTGGACGCTATCGGAGAGGGGGAACCTGTGGGGCCGTACCGAAATCCGGTCTAGCCGCTATCGCGGCAACAATGATCAACAGCGGGCGCTCGGCGATTTCCGCGCGTACGAACTGTTTCATATCGGCGGCTCGTATCAGGTGACGTCCGCGTTCCGCCTTTCGGCTGCGGTCTACAACATCCTCAATACCGACTACGCTGTTTATGACTCCTATCGCAGCGGAGCGAACACGGTCTTCACCCCGGCCTACGCAATCAATCAGGAAGGACGCCGATTGTGGCTGTCTGCCAATATCGATTTCTAGAGCAAAATCCGAACAGCGTGAATCGCTGAGGGATGCCCAAAGGGACGGAAGTCTGATTCATGCTCGTCACCGGTGACGGGAGGCCGGTCAAATGGGCAAGCCGTTATCGATGGACCTGCGCGAGCGGGTTGTTGGTGCCATTTCGGGAGGCATGTCACGCCAGGCGGCCGCAGCGCGGTTCGGGGTGAGCGCAGCCAGTGCCGTGAGGTGGGCGGCACTTTAGCGCGATCAGGGCAAGCCAGCGGCCAAGCCACAGGGCGGTGACACGCGCTCGGCCACGACCAAGGCCAAGGCGGCACGCATCTGGGCGCTGTACGAGACGGCTCGCGCACGTCACCGAAAGCGCTTCTTTAGTGCGTCTACAATCTTTGACAGGAGCCCTGTAGGAGGTAAACGGCGCTTTGGCACGAGGAACCTGGCAGCGTCGCGACCATGCCTCTCTGCCCCTTGGCTAGGCAGTCGAGTGACCGCCTTAAGCCGAACGCCCGCCTCGCACATTGCTTGACCCAGTTGCGAACGTTCACACCCCTTCCTTCGCTTCCTAACTTCGGACGCTGATTCATCTCCGCGATAAAGCCAATTATGACGCCCGACTTTCCACTCGTGAATGACGCGTTGTGGAAAGCGGACGTCCGATGCCGAAAGCGAATGCCTCGCGCACCCGCGAACGCAATCCAGCTGTTTGCCTTGGTGCGTGACTGCGGGATAGTGCGCGACGCGCAGGAGATTATTCATGAAAACAGCGTCGGTCGCCATTCTCTACCAAGCGCTTCCACCACCGTTGATCGACGGACTGCGAAAGGATGCGAAGCCGGGCGGATATTCAGATGGTGGCGCCGACATTGCTTTCGCATTGCGCACGGCCGGCGTGAATGTGGTCACACCCGCCCTCATGCCGAACTCATCCAGGGCGCTCGACTGGGTATTCCCGGACACGGTCAACGGCATCCGTAGCGCAAGCGCCGCGGGCGCCTTGGTTCTGTGGGCGAACACCGTCCTGTTCGAAGGACATCCGCTCGAGACAGTATTGGCCGACGTCGACATCATCGGGCAGATCCCCTCGGCAATGCAGGCGTTCGACGACAAGTACGAAACGAACCTCCTTCTTGCTCAGGCTGGCCTGCCGGTCGCGCGATCGTTTCTGCTGTCCGGCACGGGCAAGGAGAACGTCTGTTCGCTGGCCGATGTGGAAGACGCGTGTGCTTCCCGCGGCATGTCGTTCCCAGTGATCGTCAAGCCGGTGCGCGGACGTGGCAGCCAAGGCGTCACTCTGGTGGAGAGCCTCGGCGACCTGCGCGATGCCGCGACTGCATTGATCGAAGCCGCCACCTTCGGGGACATGCTGATGGTGGAGGAGTTTTTAGGCGGTGACGAGATGACCGTCACTGTCATGCCGCCGGCGTCTCCGCGTCCGGACGGTTCGCGGGCATCGACGCACTGGACCTTGCCGCCCGTGTACCGCTTCGATCAGCACGGCGGCGTAGCACCGTATAACGGTGACGTTCCGGTTACCGCCAACAGCATCGCAATCGCCCCCGAGCGGCTACGCGAACCCGCGATCATGGCGATGATCGACGGCTGCGTGTCGGCGGCGGCGCTGGTCGACGCGCGCACCGCGATCAGGATCGATTGCCGAGCCGATCGTGATGGTACGTTCAAATTATTCGACCTTAACATGAAACCCAACATGACGGGGCCGGGCCGCCCGGGGCGCGAAGATCAAGATTGCCTTTCCGCGATCGCCGCCCGAGCCGCAGGCTGGAGCTACGTCGATCTTCTGCTGGCAATGTTTGCCGCCAAATGGAGGTTTGAGCCCTCGGACAAAGTTTAGGTGCGCAGGTCCTCTACCAAGCGAGCACGCTCCTGACATACGGTTTCCGGCAAGACCCAAATCCGATCATTCGCGACGTATTTTCCCGGCCCCAACTGCGGCCATTCGTTCATTTCGATTCAGCGTCAAAACTCAGCTTTGAGGGCGAGTCAGCGCGATATAAGTTGTCTGAAGCCACATATGGGGTCACCCGGGAGGCGGCAGTCGGCAAATTCAATTTGATTAGAGGCTGAGTAAGCGTCGGTATTCCGCCTCGGCGAACCCGTAGGTGTCGCCAGCGAGCCGCAGCAGCCGCTCCCGATCGCGTACGATCACGCGCCCTCGCACGGAGCGGACAGCCTCATCATCTTCGAGCTTGTGGAGTGCATCGGTTACGCTGCTGCGACGGACGCCGAGCATAAGCCTGAACTCCTCGTGCGTCATGCAGATGTCGTCCTCCCGCACACGATCGTGGTAGAGCAGGATCCATCGCGCCATACGCCGCTCGATCGAGTGTGCGAGCGACGAGACAATCGTCCTGGACATCTGGGTCATGACTACGTCGACGAACCGGAGCAGGACGGTTCGAATCGCCGGACGTTTGGCCAGTATCTCGTTCAACGCCGCAGCCGACAGCCTCATCGCCGTGCCGTGTTCGGCCCTCATCACCACGTCGTGCGACCAGCGTCCGTTGCCGAGCAGCAACTGCCAACCGATGAACCCCTCGCTTCCGACCAGCGCGACCGCGTAGCGGCGGTCGCCCTCGAGCGAGTCGAGCACCGCGGCGATGCCGGTCAACGGGAAGCAGATGCTGTTTGCCGCATCGCCAGCGCGCGCAATCATGTCGCCGTCGCGAAACGGCACCGGTTCCAGATGCGGCGCAATAGCGGCGCGGTCAGCGTCGTCCAAGAGACGTAGCAGCGCATTCGCCTCACACGGCAGCGCATTTGGCCTTCGCGTCCCATCCGCCGTCGAAGCCTTATCATCCATGCTGCCGCCCATACTTCCGAACCTAGCTGCTCGAACGCTTGCGTCTACTTTCGTACCGAAACGCGGAGTGTAGCCCAGTAGTTGGGAAACAAATAGTTACAGGAGGGATTTTTGCGCAGAACCATTTCAATGCTGATCGCCGTGTCGACCGCGATCGCAGGCGTTCCAGCTCTGGCCCAGTCAGCCCGCTCGATCACGGCACCTCCTCCGCCACCGCCTCCCGCAACATCCGTGCAGCCCCCGAAGGCCGCACCCGACATGCAGTCGGTCCTGGACGCGCTCGCGTCGCTTGGCGGCAAGCCGATCGAGACGCTCACGCCTGCGGATGCCCGTATGCAGCCCTCGGCTGCGGACGGATCCAAGGCGGCGATGCAGAAGAAGGGGATGTCGACCGCGCCTGATCCTTCGGTCACGACGCAGGACCTGCCGTACGGTAGCGACCGCAAGCAGTTCGCGCGCATCTACAAGCCGGCCGGTGCACCCGCCGGTGGCAAGCCGATGCCGGTCATCGTCTATTATCACGGCGGCGGCTGGGTCATCGCCGACGTCGACACCTACGATGCCGCGCCAAGGGCCATGTCGAAGGCGCTGAACGCGATCGTCGTCTCGGTCGAGTACCGCCATGCGCCCGAATTCAAGTTCCCGGCGCAGCATGACGATGCGGCGGCTGCCTATCGTTGGACGTTGCAGAATGCGGCGAGCTGGGGTGGCGACCCCGCACGGATCGCCACGGTCGGCGAGAGCGCCGGCGGCAACCTCGCGGTCGCGACCGCGATCTACGCGCGTGACAACGGCCTGACGGTGCCGCGGCATATCGTTTCGGTCTATCCGATCGCGAACAGCAGCATGACGCTGCCGTCGCGGAAGGATTCGGCGAACGCCAAGCCGCTGAATGCCGCGATGCTGCCGTGGTTCGGCTACTACTACCAGAACAACAAGGCCGATGCGCAGGACCCGCGCCTGAACCTGGTTGCCGCCAACCTCCGCGGACTTCCGCCGACGACGATCATCAACGCGCAGATCGACCCGTTGCGCTCCGATGGCGAAACGTTGGCGGCCGCGATGCGGGCGGCCGGTGGCAAGGTCGAGCAGAAGACCTTCCCGGGCGTGACCCATGAGTTCTTCGGCATGGCCAAGGTCGTGAACGGCGCCAAGCAGGCTAACGACCTGGCGGTCGCTCGGCTGCGAGCGGCGTTCGCGGCGCCTGCGGCTCGGCGCTGAGCGTACGGGGCGGCGGCCTGTCGGCCGCCGCCACTTCTCTGTTCGATAAGATCTGCGACCATGACCCAAGCACCTGTCCGCTACTCCTCCGACGTCGAGGACGTGAAGCCGGAAGAAGCCCAGACGATCGCGCAGCTCAACCAGACGTTCGACAAGATCCACGAGAAGACGGCGGCGGACTATGACCACGCTGTCCGCTCGGTCCACGCCAAAGCGCACGGTTTTCTTGCGGGGACCCTGACCGTCCACGACGGCCTTCCCCCCGAACTGGCCCAAGGCCTGTTCGCCATCCCGGGTGAGCACAAGGTCGTCATGCGCTTCTCGACCAACGCGGGCGACATCCTGCCGGATACCATCAGTCTGCCGCGCGGTCTGGCGCTGAAGGTCATGGACGTTAAGGGCGAACGCCTGCCCGGTGCCGATGGAGGGACGCAGGACTTCGTCATGGTCAACGGTCCGGTCTTCCAAAACAAGACCGCGGACCAGTTCCTGGGCAACCTCAAGCTTCTGGCCGGCACCACCGACAAGCTCGAGGGCACCAAGGAGGCGATGTCGAAGGTGCTACGCGGCGTTAACACCGTCCTCAGCGCGGTCGGTATCGAGAGTCCGAAGGTGCAGACGCTCGGCGGCGCACCCAACTCCGATCCGCTCGGCGAGACCTACTTCAGCGTCACGCCCTTCCGCTATGGCGACTATATCGCCAAATTCGCCGTCTTCCCCGTGTCGAAGGATCTCACCGATCAGACGGGTACGACGATCGATGCCAGCACCCGCCCCGATGCGCTGCGCGACGTCATCCGGTCAGAGGCCCAAGTGCTCGACATGGAGTGGGAGGTGCGGGTCCAGCTCTGCCGCGACCTCAAGGAGCAACCGGTCGAAGATCCAACCGTCGAGTGGAGGCAGGACGAGGCACCCTTCCAGACCGTGGCGACCATCCGAGCGGCCAAACAGGACAGCCTGAGCGAAGACAAGTTCCAGCAGATCAACGAGGAGATGCGCTTCTCGATCTGGACCGGGCTTGCCGCGCACCGGCCGCTGGGCAACATCAACCGGGCACGCAACGAAACCTACCGCCACTCTGCCGACTTTCGCGCTCGCGTGAACGGCTGCCCCTACCACGAGCCTGCTGACGGTCGTGCCTGACCGGTGGAGGTGGCGTTCGGTCCTTTGACGCTAAACGCGGGCAGGTCGGCGCGGAGACTAATCAGGTGCTTGGCCGTTCTGAAAGCCGTCGCGTCGATGCCTGTACAGCAGCGGCGAAACGGCAGAGCCGGCGAAAAGTCCGTAAAAACTTGAATCGCCAGGAGACTGACGAATGCCGATCATTACCGCTGGCGACCTGAACATGGAGGTGTCGCTTTACGGCGCGGAGCAGGGGCAGCCGTTGCTCCTCATCCATGGCTGGCCGGATGACGCGTCAACGTGGGATCAAGTGGCACCCGCTCTAGCCGCGGAAGGGTTCCGCGTCATCGTTCCGACGTTGCGTGGGACCGGCGCCACGCGCTTCCTCAACGACGACGCCCCGTGGACCGGTAACAGCGCGATGCTCGCGATCGACATGATCGCACTTATGGATGCGCTCGGCATCGACCGCTTCATGGCCGCCGGGCACGACTGGGGTTCGAACACCGCCGAAGCCCTGGCCGTCGGGTGGCCCGATCGGGTGGAGCGGATGGCCATGCTGTCGACCCCGCCCCGGCTTGGCGGCATGCCGACGCCGCCGTTCGAACAGACCCAGCGGCAATGGTATCACTGGTTCATGGCGACCGCGCGTGGGGAGGAAGCGGTACGTGCAGACCGGCGCGGGTTCACCCTTTTGCATTGGATCAATTGGTCGCCACCGGGATGGTTCGACGAGGTGACGTTCGACCGTGTCGCCCGGTCGTTCGACAATCCCGACTGGGTCGACGTGACGCTCCACAGCTATCGCGCGCGCTGGGGCGAAGCGGAACCCGATCCACGAAGCGCGTGGTTGGAGGACAAGATCAAGGCAACCAAGACGTTGTCTCTGCCAACGCTCTACATCCACGGCGATGCCGACGGCGTGAACCCGCCCTCGACCGCACAGAACGTGCGAGCAAAATTTGCCGGGCCGTTCGCGCGCATCACCATGACCGGGGTCGGCCACTTTCCGCAGCGGGAGAACCCGCAAGCGGTGGTGCGCCACCTCCTTACCCTCTTCGCCGGCAACCCCGCCGCGTTCACTGATGTCACCGATAGGAACCTGTCCATGAAGAAAGCCGCCCCCTATGCCGCCGGGATCGCCGCCATCGGCCTGGTCGCCGCTGCGGCAGCCGGCGTCGCCCACGCGCAGGGACGCAGCGCGCAGCTGACGCAGGTGGCGCAATTCGATCATCAGGCGACCGGCGTCGCCGTGACCGAGGATGGCCGTCGGTTCGTCAACTTCCCCCGCTGGACCGATGACGCGCCCATCTCTGTTGCCGAAGTGATGAAGGACGGATCCTTACGCCCCTATCCCGACGCCAAATGGAACAGCTGGCGCAACGCTCGCGCCAACGAGTTGCCGGTCGGCGACTATTTCGTCTGCGTGCAGTCGATCGTGCCCGATGGCCACGGCAACCTCTGGGTGCTGGATCCCGGCGCGCCCGGAAACGAGAAGATCCTCGAAGGCGCCCCGAAACTCGTCCGCATCGATCTGGCATCGAACACGGTGACGAAGACGATCCCGGTTCCTGGCGACGTGGCGCTGCAAGGCACCTACCTCAACGACATCCGCTTCTCGCCCGATGGCAAGACCGGCTACATCACCGACAGCGGCACGCGCGGCGCGATCATCGTTGTCGATCTGGAGAGCGGCAAGAGCCACCGCGCGCTCGACGGGCACGCCTCGACGCAGATCGACAAGACGGTCAAGGTCACGCTCGACGGCAAGCCGCTCGTCCGTCCCGATGGCCGCCAGCCCGCCTTCGCCGCTGATGGCATCGCCATCTCCAGGGATGGCAAGACGCTCTATTATCAGGCGCTGACCGGCAAGACGCTGTACGCGATCGATACCACCAAGCTGCGATCGGACGTCAGCGAGGCCGACAGGGCGGCAGCGGTGAAGACGGTCGCGCAGACCCACGTCGCTGACGGCCTGTGGATGAGCAAGGCGGGCATACTCTACCTGACCTCACCGACCGACTATGCGATCAAGCGGCTGAACGGCGCTACCGTCGAGACGGTGCTTACCGACCGCCGGCTGCGCTGGCCCGATACCTTCTCCGAAGGACGCGACGGGACGATGTACGTCACCGCCAGCCATATCCAGGACACCAACTGGTTCAAGCCCGGCGCACCGCCGTCGATCAAGACGCAGCTGTTCTCCTTCGCGCCCGCCAAGTGATCGGAAACTCATGACCTATCTGCGCTATTCGCCCGACATCGAAACACTAGAGCCCGACGAACAGGAGAGCATCGACGGCATTATCCAGGGCATGACCCAAGAGAGTCAGACGGTCGAGAAGCGCGACGGGCATGCGGTACGGGCGAGCCACGCCAAGAGTACGGCGTGTGTGATCGGCAAGCTCATCGTCGCGCCCGGGTTGCCACCCGAACTCGCCCAAGGTCTCTTCGCGGAGCCGGGCACGTTCGATGTCGCCGTACGCTTCGCGCAAGGACCGGGTGAGAAACTGGGCGATCGCGTCTCGACCCATCGCGGCATGTCGATCAAGGTGTTCGGCGTGGAGGGCGCGAAGCTGCCTGGCCATGACGCACCGACGCAGGACTTCGTCCTCGCCAGTGGCACGACCTTCCCGGCGGGCACCGCTGCGGGCTTTCTCTCGCAGGCCAAGAAGATAGGCCTGTCGGTTCCCATGCCCGAGGGGGTGAAAAGTGCGGCCGCCTCTGTCGCCCGCAACATCAACAAGGTGCTAAACGCCGTCGGTGCAGGTCCGAGCCCGACGCTGGACTTCTATGGCCACCCCTTCAGCCACCCGCTGGTCGAGGAGTATTCCAGCCAGTGCCCTGTTCGCTTCGGGGATCATGTGGCCAAGATCGGGGCCTTTCCCATTGCAGCCGAACAACACGCGCTCGCCGATTGGCAGCTCGACCCGCATCAGGACGAGGATGGCTTCCGCCACGCCGCGGTCGAATACTTCGAGGGCAACGATGCGGTGTTCGAGCTTCGGGCGCAGCTATGGACCGATGCCGAGACGCAGCCCATCGAGGACACCTCCGTCGACTGGCCGACAAGCGAAAGCCCGTATCGCACCGTCGCCACGATCCGACTGCCGCAGCAGTCGGCCTATGGTCCCGACCGCGTCCGCTACTTCGACGAGGTGATGACGTTCCGCCCGGCCCATAGCCTGGAAGTGCATCGTCCGCTGGGTGGCGTGATGCGGGCGCGCATGCAGGTCTACCAGGCGCTAAGCGACTTCCGCCACCGCGAAAACGGCATTGCCTCCGCGAACACCGCCAACATCCACGACATTCCAGCCTGAGTTGAACGCCAGTGCTGACGATAGTGAGAGGACAATTATGAAGTTCGAAGGCAAGCACGGCGTTCGGGTGGAGAACGCATAATGGTGCGCTTTTTCAACAAGGTCATCGTTGTCACCGGTGCCGCCTCTGGGATCGGTGAAGGCGCCGCTCGCCGCTTCGCCGAGGAAGGCGCAACGCTCGTGCTGGGCGACATTGACAAGGCCTCGCTCGACAAGCTGGCGGCCGAATTGCATGCCACAGTCGAAACCCTCGAGACCGACGTGTCCGACCGCGCTGCATGCGAGGCGCTCGTGCAAGCTGCGATCGATCGCTTCGGTCGGATCGACGTGCTGGTCAACGACGCCGGCGTCGATCATCTCGGCAAGGTCGATGAGGGCGACTTCGCCGAATTCACCAAGGTGATCGAGACTGACCTCTACGGCGTCGTACATATGAGCCGCGCGGCGATCGCGCACCTGCGACAATCGAAGGGTTGCATCATCAACGTCTCGTCAGTGTCCGGGCTGGGCGGCGATTGGAATCACAGCTTCTACTGCGCGGCGAAGGGGGCGGTGAGCAACTTTACCCGTGCGCTGGCGATGGACGAGGCGAAGCACGGCGTCCGCGTCAACGCGGTCAACCCGTCGCTCACCCACACCGCGCTGACTGCAGGGATGAAAGAACAGCCTGAGCTGATCGCCAAGTTCGAAGAACGCATCCCATTGGGCCGCGGTGCCGAGCCGGCCGACATTTCGGGGGTAATCGCGTTCCTGGCGAGCGAGGATGCGCATTTTGTGACGGGCGTGAACCTACCGGTCGATGGCGGCCTTACCGCGTCGAACGGTCAACCGCCGCTGTCTTGATCGAAGCGGGGTAGGCCTTCCCACCTGCCCCCGCCCAGGAACTGATTATGCCGATCGAGCCCGAGAAGGCGCTGGCGCTCGCCTGTTTTCCTGCGTTCCGCGACCGCGATGAGAGATGGTGAGACGCGCATATCGCGGCCGAGTTTGTCCGCCACGACCCCGGACTGGACATCGCGGTCGTCGGGCCAGCGGGGATCAGGAAGCTGGCCTCTGGTCCAGCACGGCGGCTTCTCCAACGTCGGATATCCAATCGTGCAGGTTTTGGCAGAAGGCGACCGCGTGTTCGTTCACTTACGCCAGGTTGCGACCCATTCGGGTCAGTATGAAGGCACGCCGGCGGCGGGGGACGCGTACCTAAACCGTTTCTTTCTTGCCGGAGCCGATGAGCGGACCTGCGGAATGTTTTTGCCAGCGTTGGCAAAAACAGATCGTTCGTCTATATGTGAAATATAGTCTCATTATATGGTAAAACCCCCTTCAGAAAGCGGGAAGTCGCTGCAGGAGAGATAGATGGATCTTTCGATCAGTCGCCTGGCGATGCTAATCGCTGGTTTGGCATTCCCCTCTTTGGCGGAAGCAGCGGATCGCATCACGACACCGCTGAATACGAACTGGCAATTCGTACAAGGGGATCCGGAAGGTGCGGAACGTGCCGAAACCAGCGTCGAGGGCTGGAGCACGGTATCGGTTCCGCACGACTGGGCGATTGCCGGGCCAGTGGCGGCGGATGCGAGGGCGGGCGGCGAGAACGGCTTCTTTCCTACCGGCGTTGCCTGGTATCGCCGTGACCTGAACATCACGCCCGTTCCCAACCGTCGCTACTTCGTCGAGTTCGACGGCATCATGGAGCGTAGCGGTGTCTGGGTGAACGGCCATCATGTCGGCTATCGACCGATGGGCTATGTGTCGCTCCGCTACGACATAACGCGCCATCTCCGACCGGACGGCCACAACGTAATCGCCGTGCGAGCGGATACTGCGGCCGCGCCATCGTCACGCTGGTATATAGGATCGGGCATTTACCGGCATGTCCGGCTGATCGAAACCGACGAGGTTCATATACCGCAAGGTGGCGCGTTCGTCCGCGCATCGTCTGTCGACCCCGACACGGCGACGTTGTCGGTTTCGACAGAACTTCACAATGCAGGAAGCGTCCTTCGTGACGCCGTGATCGAAGTGATCGTTACCGATCCCGCCGGGCGCGAAGCTGGGCGAATGCGGTCGCCATCGACGTCGTTGCCCGCCGGTCGCACGCAGATTGTCGGCAACGAGCTGCGGATCATGTCGCCGCGCCGCTGGGACGTCAAAGATCCGGCGATGTACCGCGCCGCGATCCGCGTTCTCGATAGAAATGACCGCGTACTCGATACCGAAATCGTCCCGTTCGGTGTTCGCCAAGCCGAGTTCCGGGCCGACACCGGCTTTTGGCTGAACGGACGGAATATCAAACTGAAGGGTGTCGCCCTGCATCACGATGGCGGCGCGGTCGGCGCGGCGGTGCCGATCGCCGTGTGGCGACAGCGGCTGACCGCGCTGAAGTCGCTCGGCGTCAACGCGATCCGCACGGCGCATAATGTGCCAAGTCCGGAATTGTTGGACCTGACTGACGAACTTGGCCTGCTGGTCATGGACGAATGGTTCGATCAATGGAACGTCGCCAAGACGCCCGAAGACTATCACCTGTTCTTCAGCGATTGGCACAAGCGCAACGCCGCTGACATGATCCGGCGCGACCGCAATCACCCCAGCATCGTCATCTGGAGCGCGGGTAACGAAATCCATGACACCGCCTATCCGGTACAGGCAAAGGCGGCGCTGCGCTCGTTGCTCGACATCGCCCATGCCAACGACCCAACCCGCCCGGTGACGATGGGGCTGTTCCGCCCGAACGTGACCGGTGACTATGCCAACGGCTTCGCCGACATGCTGGACGTCGTCGGTCAAAATTATCGCGAGAACGAACTGGCGGCCGCGCATCGTCAGGATTCACGTCGCCGCATCCTCGGCACCGAAAACGGCCACAACCGAACCAACTGGCTGCCGGTCCGCGACAACCCGGCCTATGCCGGCATGTTCCTGTGGACCGGCATCGACTATCTGGGCGAAGCGAACCGGGCGGGTTGGCCCTTCATCAGCCGGCATACCGGGCTGCTCGATCGGACCGGCGCGCCGCATATACGCGGGCTGGAACGGGCAAGCTGGTGGTCGGACACACCGGTCATTCACGTAGTGCGCAACGCCATTCCCGACGCCGCAGGGCCGGCGACCGATGGCGCTGGCGGGCCGAACCAGCCCGTACTGCCGACCATGATCGCCGTCGCCACGCCGCAGCCGCCGGTCGCGCTGTTCGACGACTGGACCCCGACGAACGCTGCGCCCCACCCGGAAACGATCGAGGTCTACAGCAATTGCCAACGGGTGGAGGCGTTCCTGAACGGTCGTTCGCTGGGCAGCCTGCCGATCAACGCCGATGCGTCGCCGCGCCGCTGGGGCGTCACCTTTGCTCCGGGTGAAGTGCGGGCCGTGTGTCGCGACCCCGGCGCCGGCGGCATTTCGGATCGTTTACGCACTGCCGGCCGTCCATCCTCCATTCGATTATCCTCCGATACGGCGACCATCCGGTCCGATTTCGACAGCATGACCTATGTCCGGGCAACGGTTGTCGATGCCAAGGGCGAGACCGTGCCCAACACGGAACATCTGCTGCACTTCGCGGTGGACGGGGCGGGCGAACTCATCGCCACCGACAATGGATCGGTGACCGACCATCGGCCCTTTTCCTCGCCCGATCGGCAGACGCGTGATGGACACGCCGTCGCCCTGGTCCGCGGGACCGGCGACGGCCGTTTCGCCGTGCGCGTCAGCGCCGACGGCCTGTCGTCCGGAACGATCCGGCTCCGGTCGCGGAAGGAACGCTGATGTCGGTCCGAAGCGACAGCCCCGTTACGCCTGACTTGGCTACCAACATCGACAGGCGCGCGGTATTGGGCGGTGCTGCCTCTCTGACACTGCTACCGGCATGTGCGCATGGTCCGCGAACCGGCGACTTCGCGGCCCCGACAAGCGCGGACGCGATCGCGCGTCATATCCAACGTCCGCACATCCCCGCACGCGACTTTCTGGTCAGCGACCATGGCGGCGCAGGCGATGGCCGCACCGACAATAGTATCCCGATCGCCCGCGCGATCGCGGCATGCGCGGCGGCGGGCGGCGGGCGTATCGTACTGCCGACGGGATTGTGCCTGACCGGACCGATTCGCCTGCGCTCACGCATGTCACTGCATATTCCCGAAGGCACGCATCTGCGCTTCATCCCCGAGCCGGACCGGTATCTGCCCCCGGTGTTCAGCCGGTGGGAAGGGGTGGAACTGATGGGATATCATCCGCTCATCTATGCCTTCGAAGAAACCGATATCGCCGTCACCGGTCGCGGCGTGATCGATGGTGGGGCCGATGACGATCACTGGTGGCCGTGGAAGGGCCCCTGGGGCGGAAAGTTCGACGACACGCTGGTTGCGGAGCGGCAGGCCGCGGACCGGGCACGATTGTTCGATTTTGCCGAGCGTGGTGTACCGGTCGGAGGACGCGTGTTCGGCCAAGGCAGTCGGCTGCGACCGCCCCTCTTCCAACCGTATCGGTCGCAGCGTGTACTGGTCGAAGGGGTAACGATCACCAACGCACCGTTCTGGTTGCTGCATCCGGTCCTGTGCCGCGACGTCGTGTTCCGGAATGTCACCTGCCGCAGCCATGGACCGAACAACGACGGTATCGACCCGGAGTCCTGCAACGGCGTCCTGATCGAAGGCTGCACATTCGATACCGGCGACGATTGTATCGCGATCAAGGCGGGGCGCAACGCCGACGGCCGCCGCGTCGCAACGCCGTGCGAGAACATCGTTATTCGTCACTGTCGGATGAAGGACGGTCACGCCGGCGTTGCGATCGGGAGCGAACTGACCGGCGGGGTTCGGAACGTTTTCGTTCAGGATTGCCGCATGGACAGTCCGCATTTGACCCGCGTTCTGGAGATCAAGACGAACGGCTATCGTGGTGGTGTCGTAGAGGACGTCCAACTCGAACGGCTAGACATTGGCGTCGTAGAGCGGGCCGTCGTGCAACTCTGGATGTTCTACGAAGAGGGCGCGGGCGGCGACTTCGTTCCGGTGATACGCCGCATTGCCCTTCGTGACTGTCAGGTCGGGCGAACTGAACGCGTGCTCGTCATTCGCGGTCGGTTCGATAGCCCGGTGCGCAACCTGTCGTTGACCAACGTCAGGGTCCTCAAGGAGGATCAGCCTTCCGTCGTGGCAAACGTGCGTAACATCGACGTTCGGCACGTTACCGTTGAGGGACAAGCTTGGACTAACGAGACTATCGCCACCTTACCTGGTATCGACAACATAAATTGCGATAAATGGGCCGTTTGCCGAACGGTTGAACTACGATAACGGACGTAGCCTACAAGTTACATTAGACCCTTATCCGGACGTTCACGCGGCCACATTCGATTCCCACTACCAGCCGCTCGTTCATCCTAGCGGACCTTCCTCTTAACCAAGGCCAACTGGCACCACGGAACAGTCGAGATCGGGAACATAGCCGGCAGCGGCCTTGTCAGACTAACGTGGCATACTGAGCTGCTGCCGGTTTCGTGGACACCGAGATAAGGTGTTTTTCGGAACCGGAGGATGGAGATGCAACGACGGAAGTTCAGCCGCGAGTTCAAGCTCG
>NZ_LMKP01000020.1 GCF_001421715.1 Sphingomonas sp. Leaf22 | reverse complement strand
CAGCCGCATTGAGATCATGTTTGGCCGCCTCAAGGACTGGCGCCGCGTCGCAACCCGCTACGATCGCTGCCCGACCGCCTTCTTCTCCGCCATCGCCCTGGCTGCCACCATCATCTTCTGGCTGTAATCAACGAGTCCTGACCCTAGGTCGGACAGATCGATGATACCCGGCACCGCCAAGCGAGCCCCCTTCCCCCGGATCGTTGCAACTAGCAGTTCGGCTTCGGGTAAAGGCAAGCGACTAATCCGGTCGATCTTCTCCGCGATCACGACTTCGCCGGGTTGCAGGTCATCGACCATGCGCAACAGTTCGGGCCGATCGGGCCGCGCACCCGACGCCTTCTCCCGGTACACGGCAGCGACATAGAAGCCGGCGGTCCGCGCGCCGGCAGCGATCGCCTCCTGCCGCGCCAGATCCTGTTCGTCGGTACTGACCCGCAGATACACCCGCGCTGCCCGGATCATGCTGTTTTGCTGCGTGCTCATAGTTTCTCGGCTCAAATGGGTATACCCAAGATAGCCGTACTCAACGAGTATGGCTACTAAGTTCCGGTAGCGATATATCGTAGCCTAGCCAAGCTGGATCACCCATATGAGCCAGTAATCATACTCTGATGGTCACACTCGGAGGTGAGATATTGAATCAATGCATCGTGCCTTATTGTCCGATGACACCTAATTACAGTTATGATACCTGTTTGCCAATCTTGGTCAGTATGAAGGGATCGTCAGATGGAGGCGCAGCGGGTCAAGATCGTGGAGGGCGGCAAGCTAGTCATACCCGCTCTTATGCGTCGTGAGCTTGGCATCGGCGCAGGCGATACCGTCATGGTGGATATCGACAATGGCGAGTTGCGGGTACGGTCGATATCCAAGGCGCTGGAGCGCTCGCGCGCAATCCTGCGCCGTCATATCCCCGAAGGATCGAACCTGGCCGACGAGCTGATCGAGGACCGGCGTGCCGAGGCCGAGCATGAGTAACAAGATCGTCCTCGATGCGTCAGCCCTTCTCTGCCTGCTCAATGATGAGCCCGGAGCCGATAAGGTCGTAAGGGTTTTGACCCGCTCCCTGATTGGCGCCACGAACCTTGCAGAAGTTGTGTCCAAGCTGCGCGAACGTGGTCTTTCGCTCGACGAGGTCAGGGAGGCCTTGGGTGGGCTGCATCTCGACGTTCGGCCGTTGACACATGGTCAGGCAATGCTGATTGGTGACCTGCGCCCCGCCACCCGGTCGCTTGGCTTGTCACTAGGGGATCGCGCTTGCCTGGCGCTGGCGATCGATCTCAACGCGGAAATCTATACGACTGATGCCGCCCTGACGAAGGCAGACGCAACCGTCGTCACGACAAATATCCGTAGCTGAATGACAGCCCGGGCTCGGGATCTCCGTCAGCCTGCCCACCCCCTCCCCTTTCAACATCAGACCCTGCCGTCCGTTCGCGGTACTGGTAGAGTATACTCTAAGTGCACTGGTTCCAAGCTGGTCTGTTTTCCGCGGGAGAACGACGTATAGATTTCTGGTCGATTTGCTCGCTTGGTCCGGCTGAGGTCTTAACCAACGAGGACCATACGGAACCCAATCAAACGGGACCGTTGACCTCCCTGCGGGGGTAACGAGGAGCGTCTCTGCCTCCGCCTCGAGGACGTCCGGCAAGGCGGTGTTGCGGCGAGAAAGAACTCCGTGCTGAACCCAGGTCTCAACGGCTACAATTGGGGACTTTGCCGACCGGCAGCTTTCGGGCCTTAGGTGTTTGATCCCACGATTTGATGGTGCGATCCTTTCGTTGGAATGGAAGGAAGCCGCATGGGACAGGTACGTCATGGGTGCGCCACGACCACGCACGCCGTCCGAGCAGCAATACAGCGATCGCAAGCTTCGCTCTCGACGCTTAGCCGTGAGCTGGGAATCAATCCCAAGACGGTCGCCAAGTGGCGAAAGCGGGTAACGGTTGAGGATCTGAAGACCGGGCCGAAGGCCCCTCATTCAACGACCCTGACCGAGGCGGAGGAGGCAATGGTTGTGGCGTTCCGGCGCCACACGCTGCTGCCGCTCGACGACTGCCTCTATGCGTTGCAGCCATCGATCCCGCACCTGACCCGCTCAGCGCTGCATCGGTGCCTTCAGCGACACGGCATTTCGCGCCTGCCGGACATCGAAGGCGACAAGCCAAAGCGGCAACGCTTCAAGCGCTACCCGATCGGCTTCTTCCACATCGATATCGCCGAGGTACAGACCGCCGAAGGCAAGCTCTACCTGTTCGTCGGCATAGACCGCACCAGCAAGTTCGCCGTCACCCAGCTGGTAGACAAGGCTGATCGCCGGACAGCATGGGAGTTCCTCGAGCACCTGCTGAAAGCCGTGCCCTACCGCATCCACACGATCTTGACCGATAACGGCATCCAGTTCGCCGAGCAGCCTCGCAACCGGAACACCGCCTGGTCCCGTCAGATGCGCTTCGACATGATCTGCGAAGCAAACGACATCGAGCACCGGCTCACCAAACCGAACCATCCGTGGACCAACGGTCAGGTCGAGCGAATAAACCGGACCATCAAGGAGGCGACCGTCAAACGCTTCCACTACGAAAGCCACGACCAGCTGCGGACGCATCTCGCCGACTTTATGGCCGCCTACAATTTTGCCCGCCGGCTCAAGACACTCAGCGGGCTTACACCCTACGAATACATCGCCAAGATCTGGACGTCAGAGCCAGATCGGTTCATCGTCGACCCGATCCACCAGATGCCGGGACTAAACACCTAGGTTTGGCTTGTCTGGCAGCTATGCATGCCGCAGCCTGTGTTCCAACTGGTCACCCCGCGATGGTGAACACTGAGCCGGAGTCGACACGGATACCAGCGCCATTTATAAAACTGGCGCGTTCGGAGACGAAGAACGCGACCGCCGCTGCCACCTCTTCCGGCTTGCCCCGCCGCTTCAGCACCATGCCTGGCCGTTCTTCGTTGAGGAAGCTGGAGATCGCCTCGTCGAAGGTGGTACCCTTCTCCTCGGCGCGCTTGCGCATCATCGCATCGGTCATCGGTGTTGCGATGAACGCCGGCGACACGGTGTTGACCAGCACGTTATCGCAGCCGTAGGCTTTGGAAAGTCCCTTTGCGAGGCTGAGGATACCTGCCTTCGACGCACAATAGGCGAGTTCGTCAACGTACGGCTGCACTGCATCCTCGGACGCGAACAGCACGATCCGTCCCCAGCCCTTCGTCCGCATCGCCGGTATCGCCTCGCGGCACATCCGCACCGCCCCCATCAGATTGATGTTCAGCGTCTCGAGCCAACCGGCATCGTTGACATCGAGGAAGTCGCCGGTCGCGCCGGTGACGCCGGCAGCGTTGACGTAGATATCGGGTTCTCCCAGCTTCTCGCGGACCTGCTGCCAGATCGCTTCGACCTCGTCGAGCTTGGTGACGTCCCCGGTCACCGCGACGATCTCGCCAAGCGGCGACAGTTCGTCGACCGCCTCATCCAGCGTGCCGTCCGGCTTGTCAGTGATCGCGACGCGGACTCCTGCCTCAAGCAATAGCCGCGCAGTTTCCTTTCCCATGCCAGAGTCTGCTCCACTGATCAACGCGATGCGGCCTTTGATACCCAGATCCATGTCTCTCTCCTTCAACCTCGCGTCGCGAGGAAACGGTCGGCGGTGCGCAGCGACAGTGCCATGATTGTCAACGCCGGATTAGCAGCAAGCGCGCTCGGGAAGACCGAATTGTCGCAGATGAACAGGTTGTCGATATCGAAGCTGCGTCCGTCGGCGTCGACCACGGCACGGTCGCCGTCTTGGCCCATCCGGCACGTGCCGATCGTGTGCGCCGAGCGGTCGACCGCGAAGATGTCGCGCGCGCCCGCCGCTTCCCAGATCGCGGTCATCGTCTTTCGCGCATGAGCGTCGATCGCGCGTTCGTTCGGCCCGTAGCTGAAGTCGATCCGCGCCTTGCGCAATCCATAGGCGTCGGTCTCGTCCGCCAGCGTCAGCCGGTTGTCGTCGGACGGCAGGCATTCGCCATTGATGCCGATTCCACCCAACCGGTTGTAATCGTCGAGAAGGTCGACCAACGCCCGCCCCCACAACCCGGCACCGCGCGCTAAATTGGTGGCGAGCGTCACCGGCATCACGCCTAGGCTTTGGATCAAATAGCCGCCGGCATGGTCGGCGTCGCCGGCCCGCATCATGTCCTCTGTGATCAGCGACGAGGGGTAGCCGCGGTTCATCCGCATGTCGGCATCGAACCGACCCCACACCTGCGTCGCGACATGCGCCATGAAGTTGCGCCCGACCTGACCGCTTGAATTGGCGAGATCGAGGTTGAGTAGTAATCGCGGCGTCTCGACCCCGCCGGCGCACAGAAACAGCGCGCGACAGGATAGGCGTCGACGCTCGCCGCGACAAACATAGACTACCCCGGTCACCCGGCCGTTGCCGTCGCGTTCGATGTCGACGACGCGGCACTCCGCCCGCACCTCGGCACCATGTGCGACGGCGAGAGGCAACCAGCTCGTGTCGGTCGTCGCCTTGGCGGCAGTGCGACAGCCCTGGTGGCAGGTGCCGCAGTTGATGCACGCCTTGCGCTCGCCCCAATGCGGCTGCTCGCGGTCGCGCGAGACCAGAGCAGCGGGAGCGTCGGTCGCAATGATGTTGAGTGCGGTGCAACCGCGTGCCATCGCATTGGCGGGCGCATTGCGCGCGACCGGAGGCAATTCGTAGCGCCGCCCCACGTCCCAGGGATAGCGCGCGGGGCCGGACACGCCGATGAAGCGCTCGACCGCGTCGATATAACCGATCAATTCATCGTGGGCGATCGGCCAGTCCTCGCCCCGCCCGCTCTCGCTGCGCAACCGCAGGTCGCGCGCGTCGGGCCGCGGGCAGAAGGCACCCCAGTGCAACGTCGAACCACCGACACCCATGCCTGAATTGTTGGCGCCGAAGGCGGTGGCGTCGGCGCCGCCGCTCAGCCGCTCTTCCATCCAATAGATGTCGGCGGCGAGTTCGTCGGCGACATGATCGTCGGGCCGAAAGGCGCGCCCCGCCTCCAGCACGATGACCGAGACGCCCGCTTGTGAGAGCCGCGCGGCGAGCGGCGCGCCGCCCGCGCCGCTGCCGACGATGACGACGTCAGTCACGTCCGCTGCCGCGCTCATGCCTGCACCTCCAACTGCTGCCAGTCTTCGATCATGTCGGCCGCGGTCAGCCGATATCCCTGCTTGTGCGGTCCGTCGCCGCCGACGGCGAAACCGTCATAGCCGATCCGCGCCATGGTCGCCGGCAGCGCCATCCATTGACGCGCGATCTCGGAGCGCGCCTCGGCGAACCATAATCGCATCTGGCGCGGATCGAAGGCACCGCCCTCCGTGTCGGCGGTCTCGTCGGCGATCGACTGCAGGCATTGCTCGCGATCCGCTGGCGAAGCGTCGGCAAAGCTGCTGGAGAGGTGATCTAGCGTGTCCAGGCCCGACGTCCAACCCTCAGCGTCGGCGGGCAGTTCGGCGCTGCGCCAGCCGTCGCCGATCCCGCTTGTCAGCATCGCATCGATCCGGGCGGCGAGATCGACTGGATCGGCGGCACCTGGCAGCACCGTCTCGATCAAGGCGGCGAGCACCGCCCGCTGCTGCGGCGACAGCACCTTGCCTCGCGGCGGTGCGGCGTGCCGCTCGGTCATTACCGCGCGTGTTCCGCGGCTGACCCGATCGGAGGCAAGGAGCGCAACGAACGGCGCGGGCAATGCTCGTGCGAAGGCCTGAGTGATGTGATCCCGGATCAAGGTCGCGACCGCAGCGGGCTGTTCATAGGGCAACAAATGCGCGGCGCCGGCCACCACTTCGACGCGCGCGTTGCGATAGTGCGGCAGGTTAAGCCGCCGCTGCGCGTCCTCGCCCAGATCCCCGTCCTCACCACCGGCGACGATCAGCGCCGGCACCGCAAGCGTCCCCGCAGCCTCCCTCCAATCCTCGCGGCTGTCGCGCTTCAGCCAGCCGGTCCAGGCAAGGCGTCGGGAACGCTCCACGTCGGCGATTGCCTGCGTGCGTAGCGGTTCGGGTAAGCGCTGTGCTGTGTTGGCATCGACGAACGTCGCCGCTTCGTCCGGACCAATCCGACCGTTGGCGAACCAGTCGATCATCTCGGCGCGACGCTCCTCGGCCATCGGCTCGGAGGCGGGAGGAGACGCGGCCAGCAGCACTACTGCGGCAAGGCCTGCGAAGGCAGGGTCGCCATCGCGAGCGCGCGCGGCGGCCAACGTGGCAATCTTGCCACCCATGCTGTGCCCGACCACTGCCCAGCTCTGTGGCTGATGCGCAGCCACCTGTTCGGAGAACCAGTCGACTAGCCCCGCGACATCAAGGTCGGCATCCGGGCTGCCGCCGAAACCGGGTAGGCAGAGCGGGACGCAAGCGCCGACATCGCCGAGGTCGGCGATTACCTGATCCCACTCGCGTGCGCTCGCGCCCAGTGCATGAAGGAAATATACCCGGTTCATACGCCCTCCGGCTTTCACGAGCGGCAGCACCAGTGCACCGGTGCTGCCGCACCAATCCTACGCCACGCCTGCCCCGCCGGTGACGCCGTAAACCTCACCGCTGATGAAGCTTGCCTCCTGACTGGCGAGGAGCACATACACTGCGGACAACTCGACAGGCTGACCGGGACGGCCGTACTGGCTCTCCGAACCGAACTTCTCGACCGCCTCCGGGGGCTGGCCGCCCGACGCCTGCAACGCGGTCCAGAAAGGGCCCGGTGCGACCACGTTGGCGCGTATGCCCTTCTCGAGCAGCTGTTTGGCCAGCGCCTTTGTGTAAGCGACGATCCCCGCCTTGGTGGTCGCATAGTCCAGCAGGATCGCCGACGGCTCGTAAGCTTGGATCGAGGCGGTGGTGATGACGCTCGCGCCGGTCGGCAGGTGCGGCACCGCAGCCTGAGTGATCCAATGCATGGCGTACAGGTTGGTCTTCATTGTCCTGTCGAAATCGTCCGAGCTAACCTTAGAGATGTCCTCGCGGTTCTGCTGGCGCCCCGCATTGATGACGAGAATGTCGATGCCCCCCAGCGCCTCATTGGCCTTGCTGACGAGCTCGCGGCACCATGCCTCGTCGGTGATATCGCCGGGCAGCGCGACGGCTGTGCGACCCTCCGCCTCGATCAGCTTGATGACCTCATCGGCATCCGACTGCTCGGTCTCAAGGTAGGAGATCGCGACGTCGGCTCCTTCGCGCGCATAGGCAATTGCCGCGGCGCGACCGACCCCACTATCACCGCCCGTAATAAGCGCCTTGCGGCCCTTGAGTTTGCCGGCACCGACATAGCTCGTTTCGCCGTGATCGGGCTTCGGATCCATGTCGGATGCAAGGCCGGGGACGGGCTGCGGCTGCCGAGGGAAAGGGGGCTGGGGATATTGCGTACGCGGGTCCTGGATGGTCAGACGATCGGTCATGTAATTGCTCCAGCTTGGGTGTGACGTGGTGGGAAAGTGTCGAAGGCCGTCAGCAATCATCCTCGGCCGCGAGCACATCGAGCGCCATGACGTGCGCTAGATGCGACAGGCCCTGCGGAAGGTTGCCAAGGAACGTGCCGGTGCGCGGATCGGCCATCTCGGTCATTATGCCGACCCCGCGGTCGAGAGCGGTGGTGATGGCGTTGAACACCTGCTCGGCGCGCTCACGCTGACCGAGCAGCGCGCGTGCCTCCACCATCCAGAAGGTGCATGCGAGGAAGCAGCCTTCCTCGGCGGAGACGTCAGTGTAGCGATAATGATAGGGCCCAGCGCCGAGCTCGGCGTCGATCGCATCGAGGGTTTTTACAAGCCGCTGACGGCCGTCGAAGCCGAAGCGCACCATCAGCGCAAGGGAGGCGTCGAGCTTCTCACTGCCGGGATAGAAAACGAACGCCTGCTTGGTTTCTGACCAGCAGTTCTCCTCGATCCATCCGGCAATCCGGTCGCGCTCACGCGACCAACGTTCGCGACACGTAGTGGGCAGCTGACCCTCGTCGGCGAGTTCGACGGCACGCGCCAGCGCCTGCCAGCAACTGACCTTCGACATAGTATAATGCTGGGACTCCTCCAGCTCCCAGATGCCGGCATCCTTCTTGCGCCACACGTCAGCGCACTCATCGGCAAGGTGTGAAAGAAGTTCGGCGCTGGATGCATCAAGTATGTTGCCGCACTCGACGAAGCGCGAGGCCGTCTCGAAGATGTCCCCATAGATGCCATGCTGGTGCTGGTCGGTCGCCGCGTTGCCGATCTGGACGGGTGTGGACCGCCGATAGCCTGGCACTTCGATCTCGCTCAAGCTTGGTACGATGGCGCCATCGAGCGAGTAGCAGACCCGCGCGCCATGCTCTTCCAATCGCTTCAGCAGCCAGCTGAACGCCGCCTTGGCCTCCGCCTGCGCACCTGCTGCCAGGAAGGCCTTGATGGTGTAGCCAGCGTCGCGGATCCACGCGTAGCGATAGTCGTAGTTCTTTTTGCCGCCGATACCCTCCGGCAGCGATGTCGTGGCGGCCGCGGCGATTGCGCCCGACGGCGAGAACAGCAGCAGCTTGAGTGCGAGCACGCTGCGGATGAATTCCGGTCGCCGGTCGCCGTCATATTCGATCTGCTCGGACCACACTCGCCACTCCGCATCGGATGTATCGATGCGCTCGTCGATCTTATCGATTTTAGGCACGATCAGCGGTTCGTCCTCGCCGGCGACGATCGCTACGATCTCCCGCTGCCCCTGCACGACCGTGAACTCAGCCGTCACTGCCTCGTCGGAGCGTTCGACCGTGATGCCTTCACTATGGAGCAGCAGCCCAAGCACCGTGCCGACATGGAAGACGGCGTGCTTGCCGATCGTCGACTGATAGGGACTGGCGCCGTTTGCGCGACGCCCCGGACGCATATTCAGCTGGAACCTGACAGAGCCGTCGAGCCCTTCGATGCGACGACCAAGTTCGGCCCAAGGCAGTCGCCCTGCCGTGCCGCTGTTCATCGATTCCGTCAGCTTGGCGCGACCTGACGCTGTCGTGAAGATCGTCTCAAGTACGTTGCTGTCGGGCAGGTAGCGCCGCTCCACCTCGAAGCTCTCGACCGGCGCGATGACGAAGCGGCCACCCTCCTCCGGATCAAGTAATCGGTCGAACAGTGGCGGAGAGTCGAGGTTGGGAACGCACCACCAGTCGATCGAACCGTCGGCCCCCGACAGCGCTACCGAGCGACCGTCACCCAGCGCGCCGTAATCCTCCAGTGCAAGATAGCCATCGACCCTGGTGCCGCCTGCCACAGGCGCGGCGATCTTGCCGCGGACGACGTCGAGCAGACCGTTCATGGGCGAAGTCGCGGCAGGAGCCGGCTTAGGCTAAAGCCTGCTGCTGCACCTGTGCTGAGCAGGGCACCCGCTGCCGCGACCTTAAGCAGGTCCCGTTGTCGGCTAGAGAAGATCTCACGGCGGCTCGATTTTACACGGTCGGGCGACGGCCCATCGATGGCAGCTGGCCCTTCGCCCGGTTCGTCGAGGTTGCCGACGCGGTCCGGTGCGGGGTCACCGGTCATGGCGTCGATCTGCTTGGCCGCCTGCTGATCGGCGAACTCAGGCGCAAGTGACTGCCCAAGCGCCATCATGGCGGTCGAGCGTCCGACCCAGAATTCGCGCTGTGGCCGCTCCACCGCCTCTTGCACCGCCTTGGCGCATAGCCGCGGATCAAACAGCGGATCAGGCAGCACTTGTTCGCGACCGCTATGATTGCGGGCCCAGGTCGGCTGCGGTGTGTTCACCGCCGGCAGGTAGACGACGGATAAGGTGATCCTACTTTTATCGGCGATCAGCTCGGCGCGCAGCGAGTCCGTGAACCCGGTTACGGCGGCCTTGGCGGCGCAATACGCCGCCTGGAGTGGTGCGGGTCGAAGCGCGAGGCCTGAGGATACCTGGATGATGGCGCCCTTGTCGCGCGTCTTCATATAACGGAGAGCGGCGAGAGTCCCATGCACCTGGCTCAGATAGGTCGTGGCCGTAACACGGGCGTATTCGGCGGCGGTAATGTGATCCGCACGCGCGACGACGGTGGACATAGCGTTGTTGACCCAGGCATCGATCGGCCCAAGCTCATCCTCTATTCGCGCTGCGGCGGCGTCGACCGCGTCTGCGTCCACGACGTCGACACTGATCGCCAGGACTTTTGAGGCGCCTGCCAACAAAAGCATCGCCTGCGCTTGCTCGAGCCGAGCCCGGTGGCGCCCCAAGATGCCTAGCTGCCAACCGGCAATCGCAAACTTCTCGGCAATGGCAAGTCCGATGCCTGCACTGCCGCCCGTCACCACTATGGTCTTCGCCATATCAGCCTCGCAAAACATTGTGATAATGCCCCGAGGTAGAATGACCGGCGCACGATGCGCCTGGGGATCAAGACGGGAACGTCTTCGGCCCGCATCATATCCGCAGCTCGGTCATTATATCTATTCGAATACGATCCATCGGATCGCGGCATACTAGCCTAGGACCGCTCATGGATTGGTCTTCGGATCGTTACGCTCGTAGGCTCTGACCCTCTTGAAGGGTAGAATTGTTCTCATCCTCGTGTTGAGCGGCTTCGACCCAATCCCGGACATTCAGTTGTCATCTTCCAAAGCTCCAACTTCGGACCCCCATTAATGTCGGAAGCGGGGACTGCGTCATAGGCGCTTTCCCCGCCGAACCGCACGGCAGCTTCCCGAGGAAAAATTTAGAGAAGCAGCGCCAATGGCAGCACTGTCGGCGCGGCGGCTGGACTTGCGATCGCCCCTGCGCCGACGGTGGCCACAACCCCAACCTCGCTCACCGACACCCGGAGGCCTCATCGCGATTAACCTGCGGTATGAGCTCGATCCTACGGCTGGCTCTGATGTGAGGGGCTGGGTCAGCTGCGATCCGGATTCCCGCGCATCGTCGGCCAGTCGGAATAGCCGACCGACCCGCCGCCATACCAATACTCTTTTGGCGCCTCTGCAAGCGGCGCACCTGTGCGCAGGCGATCAACGAGATCGGGGTTGGCAATGAACGGCCGCCCCATGCTGAACAGGTCGGCATCGCCACGCTCAAGAACCTCTTCGGCCAGCTTGAGCGTGTACTGGTTGTTCGCGATATAAGCCCCTTTGAAGCGCTTGCGCAGCGCAGCAAAGTCGACGCCATCTGCGTCACGTGTCTGCTGCGTCACGCCCTCGATGTCGTGGACATAGAGCAGGCCGCGCTGAGACAGCGCATCAACATAAATGCCGAACGTTTCCATCACGGTGCTGTCGAGCGGCGTCTCGCCGGGCATTGTCGTTGCTGGCGACAACCGGATGCCGACACGCCCTGCGCCCCAAACGCCGACGACCGCGTCGACGACCTCGAGGGGGAAGCGCAGACGGTTTTCGATTGACCCGCCATAGGGGTCGGTTCGCCGGTTGGTGCTGTCGCGTACGAACTGTTCAAGCAGATAGTTGTTCGCCGAATGGACTTCGACCCCATCGAACCCTGCCGCCTTGGCGTTGGTGGCGGCGCGACGATAATCCTCGACGATGCCAGGGATCTCGTCCGTTTCCAGGGCTCGCGGCGTTACGTGGTCCTTCATCCCATCCTTGGTGAATGCCTGTCCAACCGGCTTGATGGCCGACGGCGCAACCGGCGGTTTTCCGCCCTGTAGGTCCGGATGCGAGATACGCCCAGTATGCCACAACTGAAGAAATATGACGCCGCCACGATCATGGACAGCCTGCACGATCGGGCGCCACGCCTCGATTTGCTGTTCGTTCCAGATACCCGGTGTTAACGCATAGCCGACCGCCTGGGGAGATACGTTGGTCGCTTCGCTTATGATGATCCCGGCGTCAGCGCGCTGTGAGTAATAGTCTGCGGCGAAAGCGGGCGGGATCCCGTCGTCGTTCGAACGGCTGCGCGTCAACGGCGCCATGACGATGCGGTTGCGCAGCGACAGGTCGCCGATCTGGACGGGCTGCAATATGGGCGATGCGGAATGGTCGGGCATGGTCGGCGATATCCATCAAGCAGTGCAAGATCAGGAACGCTGAACGGACAAGCTGCCGTTACGGTCCGGCGTTCGGCCACATTCATGGTCGGTTGAACCGATCTGGAAGAGATGCTGGTGGCGCGTTGACGGCCGCAATGGCCTCCTATGCGATCATGACCGAACCCCATTCGTTTCGATCCCCTCCTGGCTAACTGATCTCAGCGCTCGTCAATGTGTATGAACTCGTCGTTTGGGCGTCCCCGCTTCGGCACCGGCACGCCCAAGCATTTACATGTCCGCTGCGGTCGGGCGAACGATCACCTCATTGATGTCGACACCCTCCGGCTGCTCGATGGCATAGCGAACGGCTCGCGCGATCGCGTCCGGCGTCAGCGACTTCTTTCGCCATCCGGTCAGGGCCGCAGCAACCTCAGGATCGGTGATGTCATGGCCCAGCTCGGTGGCGACCACGCCCGGCGAGATCAACGTCGAACGGACCTCGTCATGCTCCTGCCGCAGCCCTTCAGTGATGGCGCGTACGGCATGTTTGGTGGCGCAATAAACCGCGGCGGTCGGCATCACCATGTGTGCGGCGACCGAGGCGACATTGACGACATGCCCCCTTCGCTGAGCCACGAACCGCGGCAGGACCGCGGCGATGCCGTTGAGGACGCCGTGGATGTTGACGTCGACCATCCGCTTCCACTCGTCGCGCTTGAGCGCAGCGAGCGGTGAGAGGGGCATCACACCCGCATTGTTGACCAGCACGTCGACACGTCCGAAGCGCGCTTCAGCGGCCTCCACGAACGCATCGAAATCGACGCCGTAGGTGACGTCGAGTTCGCGCCAGGCGACGGTCTCGCCCAGTTCCTCCGCCAGTGCCTTCAGGCGCTCTCCGCGACGCGCGCCGATGAACAGCCGGGTGCCGGTCGCAGCCATTTCTCGCGCAGTTGCCTCGCCGATCCCACTCGACGCGCCTGTGATGAGGACGACCTTGTCAATATTTCCTGCCATGATGCAGTCCTTCCGTTGTGGTGACGGGACGCAGATGGGCCATCGTCCATGTCGCACGGTAGAGTGATTGCCCTAATGGCTTGCACGATCCTCTAGAATTAACGCCAGATGTTTGCCCACAGCTCGCAATTGGAGAAGGATCGTCGGCATGGACCGGATCGCCGAACTCTCTGCCCTCATCCATCGACACGTCGTGGGTACAGGCATTTGCAGCACGGCGATGCCGCATGTTTCGCTGATCCGGGCCGACGCACCGAGCACCCCCACGCCTGCCGTCTACGAGGCCTCCCTTTGCATAATAGCCCAGGGGTCTAAGCGGGTGTCGATCGGCGAGCACAGCGTGGTCTATGATGCGGCCCATTACCTCTTGGTCTCGGTCGACTTGCCGCTGGTCGGTCATGTGCTCGATGCGAGCCCCGAGCGACCCTATCTCTGCTGCAAGATCGATCTCTATGCCTCGATCCTGGCCGATCTCATGGCGATCGAAGGCGGCGGGCTGGTCCGAACAGACTTGCCGGTGCTTGGCGTCTACCCCGGCGATCCCGACCTGATCGACGCGGCATGCCGGCTGGTCGGCCTGCTCGACCGACCCGACACGATCCGCGCGCTGGCGCCGCTGATCGAGCGCGAGATCCTCTATCGTCTGCTCACCGGACCGCATGGTCCGATGCTTCGTCACGTCGCAACCGCTGGCAGCCATCTCAATCAGGTCAGCCGCGCCATCGCCGCCATCCGCCGGCGTTTCGACGCGCCGATCCGCATCGACGATGTCGCAGCCGAGGCCGGCATGAGCTCCTCCTCGCTCCACGTACACTTCAAGGCGATTACCCGCATGACGCCGCTGGAGTATCAAAAACAGCTGCGGTTGCAGGAGGCTAGACGCCTGATGCTGACGGAGGGCGCCACGGCGAGCACCGCAGGCTTTGCCGTCGGCTATGAGAGCCCATCGCAATTCAGCCGCGAATACAGGCGACTGTTCGGCGCGCCTCCACGTGCCGACATCGAACGACTCCACGCTGCGCCAGCAGCCGCCATGGCGCTGTGACAATGGCTCGGGTCGCGACCGGTGCTTCAAAATGCTGTGATCAGCTGATGCTGGGACGCAGACCCATAGCCGGTCATTCGCTGTTCGTTTTCGGCTTCCCAACTTCAGACATTTGTTCATCCAAATATTTGTGGTCGGCTTCCGGGCTGCCGACGCGGGAGCGAACTTATAAGACGCGATCGCTCGCCATCGACCGCGTGCCAAGCCTCAGTTTAGGATGGCGCCGCTGTTCGCCCGCGTGAAGGCTTCGTCCGGATCAGGCGTCGCGCCTCTGTCCTGAGGGCGATCGCCGTATCCCGGTCGCTTGGCGAGATCGTTCCATCGACCCAAAATATCGACCTTGTAGACCGGTTCGCTCCAGTCGTTCGCACGACCTCGTCAAACGCGATCGATACTGCGTCATCGCCATAGCCGAGGATGCCGGTCACCCTCTCCGTGATCGCGTCAGCAAGCCGGCTTCTGATCGTCCGACTTGCCCGGCCATAGCTTGACGATGACGTGCGGTACCACTCAGCCCTTCGCCAACGGCGCGAGATATTGCTCGTCGCTCACCTTTTCCATCCAGGTTACGGGTGTGCCATTCACAGATTCCTGGATGGCGATGTGAGTCATGGCGTCATGCGCGGTCGCGCCATGCCAGTGCTTGTGTTCAGGGGGGCACCAGAGCTGGTCGCCCGCATGGAATTCGAGCTTCGGTCCGCCCTCGACCTGCGTCCAGCCGACACCTTCGGTGACGATGAGCGTCTGCCCGGCCGGGTGGGTATGCCAGGCGGTGCGTGCGCCCGGCTCGAAATGGACCACGGCACCGCCGACGCGCGACGGCTCGGGCCGCTGGAATTGTCCGGTGATCGTGACCTTGCCGGTGAAATACGCGTCGGGGCCGGGGACCGTCTTCAGGTCTGCCTTGCGGGATATATCCATCTTGCTCTTTCCTTGCTGTGCGTGTGCGACGCCATTGGACGCCAGGAGAATTGCCGAAATTGTCAGAACTCTGATCATCATCGTCCTCGATAAACAGTGCGCAACGCTGCGGTGGCCCTCTGCTGTGAAGCCAAAATCATAATTGCTGCGCGGTCGGGCGGAAGATGATCTCGTTGACGTCGACATCATCGGGCTGACTGATCGCAAACGCCGCCATCCTGGCAAAGCTGTCGGCTGAGATACCGACCTTGCCGACATAATCGCTGTTTGCGGAGCGGACGCCCTCGTCCGAGATCTGCTCGAGCAACTCGGTCTTCACCGCGCCGGGGCACAGGATAGTGGTCCGGATGTTGTAGTCCTTCACTTCCTGACGGAAGCCTTCGCAGATGGCGCGGACCGCGAACTTCGTGCCGGAATAGACCGCCGATGCTGGGAAGACGACGTGGCCGGCAACGGAAGAGGTCGTGATCACCTGGCCCGATTTCTGCGCCTTCATATGCGGCAGCGCGGCCGCGATTCCGTACAGCACGCCCTTGATGTTGACGTCGACCATGCGGTCCCATTCATCCACCTTGAGGCTTTCCAAAGCCGACAGGGGCATAATCCCGGCATTGTTGATGAGGACGTCGATCCCGCCAAAGCGCTGTACGGCGGTGTCGACGAGGTTGGCGACCGCTGCACGGTCGGTAACGTCGGTCTGCACAGCCAGAGCCTGTCCGCCCGCCGCCACGATCTCTGCGACGAGCGTTTCGAGGCGACCTGTACGGCGCGCGCCGAGCACGACCGTCGCGCCGCACGCCGCCAGATGCCGTGCCGCCGCCTCGCCGAGGCCGCTCGAGGCGCCGGTAATCACGACGACCTTATCTTTGATACGGTCAGTCATTTCAGTGCCCTCCATTTCAGCAATTGATCGGGGCGGCGATACGCCGACCTCGATGTGCTTACGTTGCAGACGGAATATGGGACACGCGGCAGGCTAGATTACCCGCTATCTGGTTGATGCTTCGATGAACAGATTTCATCAATCCGAACCATCAGCATCCAACGCGACTCCGCGATCGATTGGTCGACAAATCCGGGAGATTGTCTGGATGACACGCTGGTCATTCGCGTTAAATACGGCGAATACCGTTTCAAAGCACACCCGTCCAAACTGCAACGGACCCAGTAATGCCTTTGATCGATCGACGAATGCTGTTGGCGGGACTCGCCGTTGGCGCTGCCACTTCGAGGACTGCGTGGGCAGCCAATCCCGTTCTGCCGGGCTGGTACGCCGATCCGGAGATCCGCATTTTCGGCGATCGATACTGGATCTATCCGACCTATTCCGCCGACGGGCCCGTCCCCGCCCCGCCCAGCCGGTTCACCCGTTGGCAAACCCATGAACGCGCCTCGCCGACGATATGGAGCCCGTTTCTGCGACAGACGTTTCTCGACGCGTTCTCCTCGCCAGACCTGGTATCCTGGACCCGCCATCCGCGTCCTCGACGTCAAGGACGTCGACTGGGCGGCCTATGCGGTGTGGGCCCCTTCGGCGATCGAGCAGGATGGCCGCTATTTCCTGTTCTTCGGCGCGAACGACATCAAGACCGACCGACAGCGCGGCGGAATCGGCGTGGCGGTCAGCGACCGCCCGGAAGGCCCGTTCCGCGACGCGATCGGCAAACCCCTGATCGGCAGCATCGTCAACGGCGCGCAGCCGATCGACCAGATGGTGTTCCGCGACGACGATGGAACCTGCTACCTGTATTATGGCGGCTGGAAACACTGCAACGTTGTGAAGCTGTCGCGAGACCTCACCAGCCTCACCCCGTTCGCGGACGGCGAGACGTACAAGGCGATCACCCCCTCCGCCGACTATGTCGAGGGACCGTTCATGCTGAAGCGGCGCGGAATCTATTACCTGATGTGGTCGGAAGGCGAGTGGACGGGACCGCTGTACAGCGTCGCCTACGCTACGGCTTCCAACCCTCTCGGACCGTTCACACCGCGCGGCAAGATTCTCGAGCAGGACGCGCGCGTCGCTCGCGGCGCGGGGCATCATTCCGCTGTCTGCATCCCTGGAACGGATGATTGGTATATCGTCTATCACCGACGTCCCCTGGGTGAGACGAACGGCAATCATCGTCAGGTCGCGATCGAGCGGATGCATTTCCGTAAAGACGGCAGCATAGCGCCGGTCGTTCTGACCCAGGGCGGCGTGACGGCCCGACGCCTGCCGGTGGCGACTAAAGCGAGGCCAGGCTCTTAGGAGGCGCCATCAGCCGGATTTGCTACCGCTTTTCGTGGTCGAAGTTCGAAGACGAGCAGCGTCGACGTCGCCGTCGCGCAGAGCTGCCCCTTCTCGTTGACCAGGGTCGCCTCCGAAAATGCGGCGCGACCGCCCATCGACACAAGGCGTCCGACCGCCCGGATCTTCCCGCTGGAATCGTTCAGCGGGCGTAGAAACGACACCTTCAACTCCAGCGTCGTATAGCCGAAGCCCGGTTTCAACCCGGTGTGCGCAGCGATGCCGCAGGCACTGTCGAGGATTGCCGAGATATACCCGCCGTGCACCGTTCCCATCGGATTGTAGGACGTGCCGTCCGGCGTGGCTTCGAAGACGGCATGCCCGTATTCGACCTCGACCAGCGAGATGCCGAGCTTTTCCCCGAGCGGAGGCTGCCGCCCGGTCGACAGCATCGCGCGAACCTGGGCAAGCCCGTCAGGAGTGATCGGAAGGTCAGTCGTCATGGGTCGATCTCACATAGCGGTTCTTGGTAAAGCAGAGGCAACGACTGGATCTCAACGATTTCCAGGCGCTCGGAACGAGGCAGCGGCGCCACGACTGGCCGCTGCGCGCGCTGCCAGTACCTGATCAACCGCCAAGACCGACCGTCTGTCCACCATCCACGACCATCGCATGACCGACCATGAACGCAGCCGAGTCGGAGCAAATGTAGAGCACCGCGGCGGCGATCTCCTCGGGCTTGCCCATGCGGCCGATCGGCTCCTGCGCGATCATCTTCTTCTGGCCTTCCTCGGTACCGCCAGACACCCGGTCGGTGATCATCGGCGTTTCGATGATGCCGGGGCAGATGACGTTCACGCGGACATTGTCGCCGATATATTCGAGCGCAGCCGACTTGCTCATTCCGATCACGCCGTGCTTGACGGCAACGTACCCGGCCTGCCCTGCAATTCCGACGACGCCTGCGCCCGACGAGGTGTTGACGATCGCGCCGCCCCCCCGCTTCTGCATCAGCGGAATCTGGTATTTCATGCAGAGGAACACGCCGCGCAGATCGATCGCGGTCATGCGGTCGAAATCCTCCTCGCTGAGGTCCGCCAGCGGGATCTGCTGCTGCTCGATACCGGCGTTGTTGAACGCGATGTCGATGCCGCCAAAGGCCTCGACCGTCTTGTCGAGCGCGGTACGAACGTCCTCGCTCTTCGAGACGTCGCAGGTGATCCCGACCGCGCTGCCCCCCGCTGCCTCGATCGCCGCGACGACCTCGGCAACGCCGTCTCCGTTCAGATCAACGACGGCGACATGTGCACCAGCCTCGGCGAAGGCGATGGCAGTGGTGCGCCCGATTCCATTGGCGGCGCCGGTGACGAAGGCGATCTTGCCTGCGTAATTCTGGTTCTGGTCGGCCATCTCGATTTCCTTCGCGCTGAAGCGGCTCGATCGCCGCGGATATGGTTCAGAACGAAGTCGGTCGATGCCGCTTCCATGAAATCCCCTCACCGATCCGGTGCAGTAGCCTCATTGGGCCGACAGGCCGCTGCGGTCGTTCCTCGTGACTAGATTTAAAGACAAGCCCGGGATTCCCGTACATGAAGCCGCATATCATCTGTCACATGGCCAGCAGCATCGACGGCAGGATCCTGCCTGAACGCTGGACGCCAAGCGGCGCGCATTCGCATGATATTTACGAGGACCTGCATGACAGGCTCGGAGGCGGGTCATGGCTCGTCGGCCGTGTCACCGGCCAAGAGTTCGCCAAGCGCGACGCGTATCCGGACCAGCCGGAGGCGAGCTTTCTCCGTACCGCCTGGCTCCCGAACCACGCGGCGGAAGCGTATGGCATCGTGTTGGACGCTCATGGCAAGATCGCGTGGGGGCGTAGCGATGTAAGCGGCGATCCTATCGTGGTCGTGCTAACCAAGGCGGTATCGGACGCGCATCTCGCGGGACTGCGCGAGGACGGCGTCGGCTATGTCTTTGCCGGCGAGACCGACCTCGACCCGCACGAGGTCGTAGAAATTCTGAATACCGAACTGGGGATCGACCGCCTGCTCCTCGAAGGCGGCGGTCACCTCAACGGCGGCTTTCTCCGTGCCGGCCTCATCGACGAGATCAGCCTGATGCTCGTGCCTGCGATCGACGGGGCATCGGGCGCTCCGGCCGTTTTCGAAGGCTCCGGCACGGCGGCTTCGGAACGGTTGCCGATCGATACTCTGGCGTTGATGAGTCATGACGTCATGGACGGCGGGACCGTCTGGCTTCGGTACCGGGTCACTCCAGCCTGACGGTTCGCGGTTTTACGGGCGTGTGCATGAGCAGCGCTCACCAAGGCATCAACGTCTGGCTGAATTGTCGGTCGGATCGTCCTTCCCTAAATTAGCATTCTTCGCAGCCAACCGTTCGTCCCCGAACCGGCACGGCACGAGCGCCCGGATCCGTCGCGATCCCCCTCCACAACGGGTCCGGGCGCATTTGGCACAATCAGGAGAGCCATCATGGCAAGTCCCATCGCCGCGGTTGCGGACACGGATGCCGCGCGCATCGACGATCGGCCCGCCCGCTGGGGCGCGGTATATGCAATGGCGCTGTGCAGCTTCGTGCTGATCGCGTCCGAGTTCATGCCGGTCAGCCTGCTGAGCCCGATCGCACACACGCTGAATCTGACCGAGGGCAAGGCCGGACAGGCGTTTTCCATATCCGGGCTGTTCGCGGTCATCACTAGCCTGTCGCTGTCCTCCGTACTGGGGAAAACGGACCGTCGGATCGTGCTGCTCGTCCTGACCAGCCTGCTGGTGGTCTCCGGTGCCATCGTCGCGTTTGCGCCGACCTATCTGGTCTTCATGGCCGGCCGCGCGCTGCTCGGTATCGCCATCGGCGGGTTCTGGTCGATGTCGGCTGCGATCGCCATGCGACTGGTGCCGAGCCACGCGGTCCCCAAAGCGCTCGCGGTCATCAGTGGCGGCAATGCACTGGCCACCGTGCTCGCGGCGCCGCTGGGCAGTTTCGTCGGCAGCCTGATCGGGTGGCGCGGCGCATTCTTCTGCGTGGTACCGGTCGCCGTCGCGGCCGTGATCTGGCAGGCGCTGACGCTGCCACCGCTTCCGGTTGCAGAACGACAGAGCGCCCGCGGCATGTTCGCCCTGCTGCGCCGGCCGCCCGTGGTATTCGGCCTGCTGACCGTCGCGATGCTGTTCGTCGGGCAGTTCGCGCTGTTCACCTATCTCCGCCCGTTCCTCGAGCAGGTGACGCATGTCTCGCCGGCCATGCTGTCGATCATGCTGCTCATTCTCGGCGTATCCGGATTCATCGGCACCGTCCTGATCGGGCGGGTGCTGAACGGGGGCCTGTTCCTCACCCTTGCCGTGCTGCCAGCGTTGATGGCGGCAACGGCGGCGGCACTGACGGTGCTTGGTACGTCCGTCGTGGCGGTCGGAATATTGCTTGCGGTTTGGGGTTTCGCAGGCACGTCCGCGCCGGTGGCGTGGTGGACATGGCTGGCGCGCACGGTGCCCGACGAGGCCGAGGCTGGCGGCGGGCTGATGGTGGCGATCGTGCAGCTCGCGATTACGCTGGGCGCGACGATGGGCGGCATCGTCTTCGATGCAGCGGGTCCGCGCGCCGAGTTTATCGCCAGCGCCGGCCTTCTTGCGATTGCAGCACTCGCCGCGGTCGCGATCGGCCGAGCCGATCGTCGCCCCGCCGCCCCTGCCCAAGCCGTAGCGGCATGAAGCAGGCGCTGGCGATCCTGCGCTTCCTGCGCGACTGTGACGAACGGGGAGAGCGGGCCGCGCTGGTGACGCTGACCGACGTCACCGGCAGCGCGGCCCGCGCGCCGGGCGAGCATATGGCGGTGGCCGAAAGCGGACGGTCGCTGGGCTCGTTTTCCGGTGGGTGCGTGGAAGCCGCCGTGATCGCAGAGGCGCAGGAGGCCCTTGCCGAAGGGCGCGCACGTCACGTGCGCTATGGCGACGGTTCGCGCTACATCGACATTCGGCTGCCCTGCGGCGGGGGCATCGACCTGCTGTTCACGCCGACACCGGATCGTCGGCAGATCGATCGCGCCATCGCCATTCTGGAACGGCGCGAGCCGGTCGTGCTTCACCTCTCGCTCGACGGGACTATCATTGCCGCTTGGTCTCGCGACGGTGATCGCACGCGGTGGCTCGATACGATTTTCAGCGTACGTCACGATCCGGTCCTTCGGCTGGTCGTCATGGGACATGGCGCAGAGCCCGCCGCGATGCTCGACATCGCCCACGCCTATGGCGCCGACGCGACGCTGTTGAGCCCCCAGGCCTCGCTCGTCGAGGACACACGGCGGCAGGGACGATCCGCGGATCTTCTCCGGTTCGTCGGCCGCGTGGACGGATTGGCGATCGATCCCTGGACCGCGGTCGTGACGCTGTTCCACGATCACGACTGGGAGACGCCACTCCTGCTCCAGGTCCTGGAGCAACGCCCGTTCTTCATCGGCGCGATGGGCAGCATGAAAACGCATATCGAGCGTCAGCGGCGCCTTCTGGAAGCATGGGCGGAGCGCGATGATATCGCGCGGGTTGTCGGCCCCGTCGGTCTGATCAAGGCGACACGCGATCCCCAGACGCTAGCGCTCTCGATCATGGCGCAATTGGTCCAGGCCTATGAAGCGACAACGGCGCTCGAAAAGCCTCGCCCGGAGAGTTGGGCCATGAGCCATCCTCATGGTTTCATTGAACATCATGCACGCTCCAAACAGCACGGCGACGCGTTACAGTCCGAGACAATCGTTGATGTAGATCAGACAGTTACCGCGGACGCGCGGTACGGCAGCAAGAGAGATGAAGCCCATGCCCAGCATATCTGAAGTAGAGCTTTCGCGCCGTGGGCTCCTCGCGGGCAGCGCGGCGACAGCCGTGATCGCCGCATCGCCGGCCGGCGCCGTCGCGACGACGCCGCCCCAGGCTAGCGCCACGCCGACCATGCCGGTGCGGTTCAAGGTCAATGGTGAGAAGCGCGAGCTCAGCCTCGATCCGCGGACGACCCTGCTCGACGCGCTGCGCGAACACCTCCACCTGACGGGCACCAAGAAGGGCTGCGATCATGGCCAGTGCGGCGCCTGCACCGTGATGGTCGATGGGGTCCGCATCAATTCCTGCCTGAGCCTCGCGGTGATGCACGAAGGCGACGAGATCACGACGATCGAGGGCCTCGGCACGCCGGACAAGCTGCACCCGATGCAGGCGGCCTTCATCAAGCATGACGGCTATCAATGCGGCTATTGCACGCCGGGTCAGATCTGCTCGGCCGTCGCGGTCCTCGACGAGATCAAGCGTGGCGTGCCCAGCCATGCGCAGGGCGACCTGATGACCAAGCCGACCGCGACGAACGTCGAGATGCGCGAGCGCATGAGCGGCAACATCTGCCGCTGCGGTGCCTATTCCAACATCGCCGAGGCCATGGCCGAAGTCGCGGGAGCAAAAGCATGAGAGCTTTCACCTATGAGCGCGCGAAGGATGCGAGCGCCGCGGCGCGCGCGGTCGCCGGCAACCCGGCGGCCAAGTTCATCGCCGGCGGGACCAACCTGCTCGACCTGATGAAGATCGAGGTCGAGACGCCGACGCATCTCGTCGACGTGCAGGATCTCGGTTTCGACAAGATCGAGGCGACGCGTGAAGGCGGGCTGCGCATCGGCGCACTGGTGACCAACACTAACCTCGCCGCCGACGAGCGGGTTATGCGCGATTACGGCGTGCTGACGCGCGCGATCGTCGCGGGGGCATCGGGCCAGTTGCGTAACAAGGCGTCGACCGCCGGCAATCTGCTCCAGCGCACGCGCTGCCCGTATTTCTACGACACCAACATGGCGTGCAACAAGCGCAAGCCGGGTTCGGGCTGCGCCGCGATCGGCGGATACTCGCGCCAGTTGGGCGTCATCGGCGTCAGCGACAGCTGCATCGCGACGTTCCCGGGTGACATGGCCGTGGCGATGCGCGTGCTGGATGCGGTGGTCGAGACGGTCGATGCGACCGGCCAGCGCCGGTCGATCGCGATCGCCGACTTCCACCGGCTATGGGGTGACACGCCCCAGCAGGATACCGTGCTGAAGCAGGGCGAACTGATCACCGCGGTGACGTTGCCCAAGCCGCTAGGTGGCAAGCATTTCTACGAGAAGGTGCGCGATCGTGCGTCCTACGCCTACGCGCTGGTGTCAGTGGCGGCGGTGATCCAGCCAGACGGTACGGGGCGCGTCGCGTTCGGCGGCGTGGCCCCCCGCCCCTGGCGTGTCGAGGCAGCGGACGCGCTGCTGCCACGCGGTGCCGCCGCGGTGACCGCGCGTGCGTTCCAGGGCGCGACGCCGACCAAGGACAACGCGTTCAAGCTCCCGCTTGCCACCCGCGCACTGGCCTCGGTCATCGCCGAAGCGAAGGCATAATCGCATGAAGTTCGATACACCCGCCGTCGCCAACCCGATCGACCGGATGAAGGTTGTCGGGCGCGCGCATACCCGCATCGACGGCCCGCTCAAGACGACCGGGCTGGCGCCCTATGCCTATGAGCATCATCCCGAGATCGAGAACGCCGCTTATGGCTATGCCGTAGGCACAGCCGTCGCCAAGGGCCGCATCAACGCGATCGACACGGTCGCGGCGAAGGCTGCACCGGGCGTAATCGCGATCGTCACCGCCGCGGATGTAGGCAAGCTTGGCAAGGGTAAGTTCAACACCGTCAAGCTACTCGCCGGGCCGGACGTCGATCATTATCACCAGGCAGTGGCGGTCGTCGTCGCCGAGACGTTCGAGCAGGCCCGCGCCGCGGCCGGCTTGGTCCGCGTCGATTATGCGCGCGGCAAGGGCAGGTTCGATCTGGATGCGGCGTTGAAGACGGCGCCGCTGACCGACGCGGACAAGCCCGGCAAGGGCGAAGACCGGGTCGGCACGTTCGAAACCGCCTTCGCATCCGCGCCGGTCAAGCTCGATGCGCACTATACCACGCCGGATCACAGCCATGCGATGATGGAGCCGTTCGCCTCGATCGCCGCCTGGAACGGCGACGCGCTGACGGTGTGGACGTCGAACCAGATGATCGACTGGGGTCGCACCGATCTCGCCACCACGCTGAACATGCCGAAGGAGAAGGTCACCTTCCTTTCGCCCTATGTCGGCGGCGGTTTTGGCGGGAAGCTGTTCCTGCGCAGCGATGCGGTCCTCGCGGCGCTCGGCGCGAAGGCGGCAGGGCGTCCGGTCAAGCTGGCGATGAGCCGGCCGTTCATGGCCAACAACACGACGCATCGGCCGGCGACGCGCCAGCGCATCCGCATCGGCGCAGCGAAGGACGGCACGATCACCGCGATCGCGCATGAGAGCGGCTCGGGCGACCAGCCGAACGGCAGTCCGGAAGCGGCAGTCCTGCAGACGAACCTGCTCTATGCTGGCGCGAACCGCCTGACGTCGATGCGCCTCGCGGTGCTCGACCTGCCCGAGGGCAACGCGATGCGCGCGCCGGGCGAAGCGCCGGGCCTGATGGCGCTTGAGATCGCGATGGACGAGATGGCGGAAAAGCTCCGCATGGATCCGATCGCCTTCCGCGTGAAGAACGACACGCAGGTCGATCCGAAGGATCCCAAGCGACGCTTCTCGCAGCGTGAGCTGGTCCGCTGCCTGACCGAGGGTGCACAGCAGTTCGGCTGGTCGCGTCGCAACGCGCAGCCCGGCCAGGTTAGCGACGGGCGCTGGCTGGTCGGGATGGGCGTGGCATCCGCGTTCCGTAATCACATGAACATGACGTCGGGTGCTCGCGTCCGGCTCGGCAATGACGGCATCGTCACCGTCGAGACCGACATGACCGACATCGGCACCGGCAGCTACACGATCATCGCGCAGACCGCGGCGGAGATGATGGGCGTCCCCCTCGACGCGGTCGTCGTCAAGCTCGGCAGCTCGGCATTCCCGGTCTCCGCCGGGTCGGGCGGCCAGTTCGGCGCCGCCAACGCGACGGCGGGGGTGTATGCGGCGTGCGTCAAGCTGCGCGAGGCCGTCGCCCAGCGTCTCGGCTATAATTCGGCCGATGCGGTGTTCGACGGCGGCAAGGTCACGAGCGGCAATCGCTCGGCCGACCTTCGCCAAGCCGCCTCCTCAGGCGAGTTGGTTGCCGAGGACAAGATCGAATATGGCGATCTCGACAAGAGCTGGCAGCTGTCAACCTTCGGCGCACACTTCGTCGAGGTCGGCGTCGATAGCTATACGGGCGCGACCCGCCTGCGTCGCATGCTGGCGGTCTGCGCATCCGGGCGGATCATCAATCCGACCTCGGCGCGTAGCCAGGTGATCGGCGCGATGACGATGGGTGTCGGCTCAGCGTTGATGGAGGAACTGGCGGTCGACAAGCGCTTCGGCTTCTTCGTCAACCACGACCTGGCCAGCTACGAGGTGCCGGTCCACGCCGACATCCCGCACCAGGACGTGATCTTCCTCGACGAGGCCGACGACAAGGCCAATCCGATGAAGGCTAAGGGCATCGGCGAGCTCGGCCTGTGCGGCGTCGGCGCGGCGGTAGCGAACGCCATGTACAACGCGACGGGCGTCCGCCTTCGCGATTATCCACTGACCCTCGACAAGCATTTCGATCGGCTGCCGGCGGTGGCGTGAGCCACGCCGCACTGGTCGAATGTGCTCTAGGGCGAATGGGAGACAAGATGATGATACCCGAAAAGACCGCCCTGTTGCTGCTCGAGTACCAGAACGACTTCGTCAGCGAAGGCGGCGCCCAGCATGATGCGGTGAAGGCGGTGATGGCCGACACCGACATGCTGGCGCACAGCCGGGCCGTCGTCGAACGAGCGCGCGCGCAGGGCGTGACCGTGATGCACGCGCCAATCACCTTCGCGGAGGGTTATCCGGAGATCCCGTCCGATCCTTACGGTATCCTCGCCGGCATCAAGCAGGCTAACGCGTTCCGGAAAGACAGCTGGGGCGCGGCGATTGCCGATGCGATGGCACCGGTCGACGGCGACATCGTGATCGAGGGCAAGCGGGGCCTCGATTGCTTCGCGAGCACCAATATCGACTTCATCCTGCGTCAGCGTGGCATCACCGATCTGGCGATCGCCGGGTTCCTGACAAATTGCTGCGTCGAATCGACCATGCGCTCGGCGTACGAACGCGGCTTCCGCGTCGTCACGCTGACCGACTGCACGGCGACGCTGAGCCCCGAAGAGCAGCACGCTGCGGTCACGAAGAACTTCCCGATGTTCTCCAAGCCGATGACGCACGACCAGTTCCTGGCCGATCTGGAGACGAGTGCATGAAGTTCGACACGCCTGCGGGCACGACTCCAATCGACCGCCTGACCGTGGTCGGACGCGCACACACGCGCGTCGAAGGTCCCCTGAAGACGACCGGCACGGCACGCTACGCCGCCGAGCATCACGATTTCGCGCCAGATGCGGCCCATGGCTACATCCTGGGTGCAGCGATCGGCAAGGGACGCATCGACCGCATCGATACCGCGGCGGCACATGCCGCGCCCGGCGTCCGTGCGATCGTCACCTATGAAAATTCGGGCCCGATCGGCAAGGGCGAGTTCTACACCCAGCGCATTCTGGCCGGCCCGATGGTCGATCATTATCATCAGGCGGTCGCGGTCGTCGTCGCCGACACCTTCGAACAGGCGCGCGCGGCGGCGTCGCTGATCCGCGTCACGTATGCGCGCGGGAAGGGGCGCTTCGATCTGGCCGCGCAAAAATCATCGGCCCCGATCGCGCCGGAGGAACCGTTCGGTGGCTCGACGAACGCGTCGGTCGGCAACTTCGCAAGCGCGTTTGCCAGCGCGCCGGTCAAGGTCGACGAATCTTATACGGTCCCCGATCAGGCGCATGCGATGATGGAACCCCATGCGAGTATTGCGCGGTGGGATGGTGACAAGCTCACCTGCTGGACGTCGATTCAGGCGATGAACTGGGGCTGTCGCGACCTGGGCCTCATCATCGGCACGCCAAAAGAAAATATCCGCCTGCATTCCCCCTTCATCGGCGGCGGCTTTGGCGGCAAGGGCACGACGCAGAGCGATCTGGCACTCGCGGTGATCGCCGCGCGGGTATCGGGCCGTCCGGTCAAGGTCGTGCTGCAACGCCCGCTGATGTTCAACAATACCATTCACCGCCCCAAGACGATCCAGCGCGTTCGACTGGGCGCCGGCAAGGACGGCCGTCTCGTTGCCATCGGTCACGATAGCTGGTCGGGCAACCTGGCGGGTGGCCGCACCGAGCCCACCAACCTGCCGACGCAGTTGATGTATGCCGGCGAGAACCGCCAGTTGCGGCGCTATCTCAGCCCTCTCGATCTCGCCGAGGGCAACGCCATGCGCGCGCCGGGCGAGGCCCCGGGGATGATGGCGCTGGAAGTCGCGATGGACGAGCTTGCGGAAAAGCTCGAAATGGATCCGGTCGCTCTGCGGATCGCTAACGACACGCAGGTCGACCCTTCGAAGCCCGAGCGCAAATTCTCCACCCGGCCGTTCGTGCAGTGCCTGAAAGAGGGCGCGGACCGGTTCGGCTGGAATGCGCGGGTCGCCAAACCCGGCAGCCGTCGCGAAGGCAAGTGGCTGATCGGCATGGGCGTCGCCAGCGCGATCCGTGGAGCACCGATCATGAAGGCCGGCGCCCGCGTGCGACTGGGCAAGGACGGACACGTCACGGTCGAGACCGACATGACCGACATCGGCCAGGGCAGCTACACGATTGTCGCGCAGACCGCCGCCGAGATGATGGGCGTGCCGCTCGAACGGGTGACCGCCAAGCTCGGCGATTCCACCTTCCCCGAAACACCCGGCTCGGGCGGCCAGGCGGGTGCCGCGTCGGCTACGGCTGGCGTATATGCCGCGTGCGCGAAGCTGCGCGAATTGGTGGCGCAGCGGATGGGCTTCAACACGACCGACGTGACGTTCGCGGACGGGCGCGTCAGTTCGGCGGGCCGTTCGGTCCCGCTGGCCGATGCCGCCAGGGACGGCGAGATCGTCGCCGAGGATGTCATGGAATTTGGCGACCTGAACAAGGAGTATGCGCAGCAGACCGTCGGCGCGCATTTTGCCGAGGTTGGAGTGGATGCCTATACCGGCGCGGTCCGCGTCCGACGGATGCTGGCGGTCTGCGCCGCCGGGCGTATCCTCAACCCGATCACGGCGCGCAGCCAGGTGATCGGGGGGATGACGATGGGGATCGGCGCCGCACTGATGGAGGAAATGGCCGTCGACACCCGCTTCGGCTTCTTCGTCAATCACGACCTTGCCGGCTACGAGGTGCCCGTCCACGCCGACGTCCCGCATCTCGAGGCGCATTTCATCGACGAGGTCGATGCGACGATGTCGCCGTTGAAGGCAAAGGGGGTCGGCGAGCTGGGTTTGGTCGGCGTCGCGCCGGCGATCGCCAACGCGGTGTACAACGCGACCGGCGTTCGGGTGCGCGAATATCCGGTGACGCTCGACAAGCACTTCGCAGGCCTGCCGGGAATCGCGTGACGCGACAGATCTGCAGCTGCGTTGCGAGGGGCGCGGCTGCGGTCGTCCACGCCGGTACGCTATAGCGTGCACGCAGCCGCCATCGCGTCAATGTTCGGTTCGAGCACCCGGCGTGAAGCCGTTGGCTGAAGCGGCGTAGGCAATGGCGAAGGCGACGCCCAGCAAGGCCAGCATCGCGGGGAAAAACGCAACGACACCTGCGCTGCGATAGATCAGCGCGCCGACCGCGCCGCCGCACGCGATGCTCACGTTCCAGACCGTCGTCAGCATGGCGCCGACGATATCGACGCCCTCGCCCGCCGCGTCGGAGGCCGCCGTCTGGATCGAGGTCGCAGCCCCGCCGAACGTCAGGCCCCACAGGACGACGCCGACAAGGATGACGCTGTTGCTGTGCGGCAGAAAGCCGAGCACCGCAGTCGCAGCGGCGAACACCGCGAGGCTGGCGAGGACGTGGAGGCGCAGGTGGCGGTCCACAGCGGCACCCGCGATCCAGATCCCTGCGAGCGCGGCGCATCCGAACACCAGCAGGAGCAAGCTCACCCGGCTACCGTCGCCGGCCCATTCCGCGTACGGCGCGACATAGGTGTAGAGGATGTAATGCGCCGTCACCCAAGCGAACGCGGTGGCAAGGATCGGCGCCACGCCCGGCATCCGCAGCACGGCCAGGTTCGACAGCTTGCGCTCGGGCGGCTGGCCGGCGCTGTCCGGCATCTTCCACGCGACCGCCCCGGCCAGGCATAGCGCGAGCGCGGCTAGCACCAGGAACGCGATCCGCCAGCCGATCGCCCCGCCCGCGAACGTGCCCAGCGGCACGCCGACCGACAGCGCCAGCGGGGTGCCGATCATCGCCAGTGCGAGCGCGGGGCCCTTCAACCGATCCACTACCAACCGGCGCGCATAGCCTCCGAGGATGCCCCAGCCGAGCCCGGCGGAAACGCCCGCCGCAAACCGCGCGACGAGCGTTACCGCATAGCTGTGGGAGAGCGCGGTCACGACATCGAACACCAGCAGGCCGAAGATTGCCGCGAGCAGGAGTGGCTTGCGCGCATAGCTCTGCGTGACACTGACGAGCGGAATGGCCGCCATCACCGATCCGACGGCATAGACCGTCACCATCTGGCCGGCGAGCGCGCGCGAAATGTTCAGATCATCGGCGACCTGGGGTAACAGACCTGCGGGGAGAGTCTCGGTCACGATCGCGGTGAACCCGGTCAGCGCGAGCAGGATGAGCGCGCCAACGGGGAGCGTATCGCGCTCGGCGCGCGCCTGTGGTTCGATATCCAAGACTTCACCTTTGTGCGATCGCCGGACGAGCGACGTGCCCGATCGATGGGAGAAGACTGTCCTACGATCCGCCCGCGCAATCGCGGCATGGCGGCTGCTCAACGCCCGGATGAGCAGGCGTCATGACGGCCGTTACGTGGCGCGGACACCGTCGCACGCTGAGCGCCGCTCATCATGGCATCAACGCAAGACCGTGTTGTTCGGGTCGGGGGCGGCGGTTAGATCAAGATAGACACACGTGCCGGCCGAGGATCGCCGCGCTTGAAGCCGCCCTTGCCGATACGCTGGCGACCAAACCGCGACGCCACGGCTTGCTGCTTCAGCTTGGCGATGATCCGGCGGTCGCGTGCCATGCGGGCGTAAGGGGAAGGTGACGATGCGCGCTATCGAGGCAGGACGCCCCCTTCTCTGTCTGTTGGCTCTGCTGACGGCATGCGGCCAACCAGCAGCGACCGCGAAGGCAAGCAACGCCTTGATATCCTATGCAAACAGCGCGCGAGAGACACGAACAATGACGACTATCGAAATCGATGCCGGGACGCGTCAGTGGACTGCGCAGATTGCGGACTCCCCCTCGGCACGCGATTTCCTCGCGCAGCTGCCGCTCGACCTGACGCTGACCGATTATGCAGCGACGGAAAAGGTCGCCACTTTGCCCCGACCGCTGACCCGCGACGGCGCCCCGGCCGCGGTCACGCCGCGCGCCGGAGAGATCGGCTATTACGCGCCGTGGGGGAACATCGCGCTTTACCACAAGGACGGCCCGCACTCTCCCGGCCTCGTGATCCTCGGTCGGATCGACGGCCCTTACGCCGATCTCGCGAGCCCCGGTGCCGTGAAGGTTACAATTCGACAGCGCGTCGCTCCTCCGACCGAACGCTGATCCTTCGAGGGAGGACGCCCCTGCCGATCCCGCAGTCGCCCGTCGATCGCTTGCGAGGCTAAACCATAGAGCCCAGGATACACTATGCCGACCAGCCGATCCGATCTCGCCGACCTGACCTACTTCCTGGCAATCTCCCGACATCGAAGTTTCAGGCTCGCCGGGCTCGAACTTGGGGTCAGCGCATCGGCGCTCAGCCATGCCTTGAAGGGGCTCGAGGCACGGCTCGGCGTCCGCCTCCTCCATCGCACGAACCGGAGCGTCACCCTGACTGCCGCTGGCGAGGAGTTGCGAGACAAGGTGGCTGAGCCGTTCGGCACGATCGATCAGGCTGTCGAGAGCCTCAACCGCTATCGCGACGCGCCAACCGGGCGGGTTCGTCTGAACGTCGCCGCCGAAGCGGCGCCCTTATTGCTCGCGCCGGTCATGCCGATCTTCATCGAGCGGTATCCCGATATCGAGATCGACATCGCCGCGCGGGACCAGATGACCGACGTCATCGAAGATGGCTTCGACGCCGGGATCCGTTACGCCGGAACGGTGCCCGAGGACATGGTGGCGCAACGTCTTTCGGGCGAGCTTCGCTGGATAGTCGTCGCATCCCCCGCCTATCTCGAGAAGTTCGGCGTTCCGCAGCACCCGTCGGATTTGGAACACCACCATTGTCTCGGCGTCCGCCTCGGAAATGCGCATATCTACCGCTGGGAATTCGAAGGCCCCGAGGGCGAATTCTCGGTCCCCGTCGCGAGCAAGGTCCTCGTCAACGGGGGGCGCGCGATGCTGGCCATGGCGCTCGCGGGGACCGGACTTATGTACGGCATGGAGGCAACCTTCGCCCCCTATATCGCGCGCGGAGAACTACGCCCGGTGCTAGAGGACTGGTCAACGATGGGCCCGGCATACCACATCTATTATTCCAGCCGTCGCCAAGTGCCCACTGGCCTGAAACTTTTGATCGAACTCATTCGCGAGTTGCGTCCGCTAGGCCTTTAGACACGCGAATTGGAAATGCGCATGCAACGTCGGCGCTCATCGCGAACTGCTCGTACCATCGGTTGTCGTAGACATGCGCCATACGCTCCTTGGCATCGAAGACCCAGTTCCGGACGCTCAGGGCGCCAATAACGCTGCCCATAATCAGACGGTCGTTCATGACACCGTCCAAGACCTTGCCTCGTGGGAACAAGTTAGGAACCAATCAACTAATAGACGGTTTAGGACTGTGCACCACCAGATGGTGTTTGCTTGGAGCCAAACGATGGCGAAGAACGAGCATACGAGCGAGAAGGCCGGCAAGGCAGCTTCAAAGGTCCTGAAGGACGGTCGAACCGGCAAGGACTCGAAGACAGCCGCTGGATCTGCGTTGTCTCAGCGCCCCGACAAAAAAAAGAAGTAATCGATGGGGGCCGGTCGGTACCGGCCCCACTCATCTGGTACGGGTATTAGCCAGCTGAGGCCCAGTTGTGGTCACTCCGGCGGGTGGCGGTCCAGCCTAAGAGCGGACGCTCGTTCATAGCGGCCTCACGCCGGCGGAATACGTCTCCATCCTCACTGCGGCAACGGAGTCCGGGGACCTCGGCATCTTGGTCTTCAAGACGGGTGCCGATGACGGTGCGGATGGGCGTACGGCCGAGGCTGCGGCGGCGACGTTCCTGTCGTTCATGCTGCCGACCCTTTCCTCGAAGACCGCGGGCAACCGGTGGCTTGAGTTGGCCGCTCGCCGACGGGATGCCTTCGTGACTCGTCCGATCCTCGTGACGCGCGATGCATATCTGGATCACCTCGGCGACCTGGTGCGCCAGGAGGGAGCGCCGCCGACGGACGCCGTCATGAGAACGCTGGGGCAAGCGCGGCGGACCCGACGAGCGACGATGGCGATCAGCGCGCTCGTCGTACCGACCGACGATACCGACAAAAGCGTTGCGAGGCGATCAGCTAAGGTCGTTTCGAATCCGCATGACTCCCGCCGGCAGAACGAAGGCGACGCGCCGCGGGCGATAACGACAAGGCCGATCGCGTGGCAGGTGCCGTTCCAAAGTGGTTCCAGGCTCAATCGGGCAGCGCCGTGGGGCGATCGCAGCACTCCTGGCTTCACATGGGCATTGTTGGTCTGTCGGGTAGTGGCTATGTTCCAGCTTATGGCGTTCAAGAAGTCCAAAAGCGTATCGAAAGGGTCGGGGACTTCCCGCTCGGCGAGCAGCGGTCAATTCCTATCCACCAAGAGCATGAGCCGGTCGGCGCACAGTTCGTTCAGCCTCCCGAATGGCGAACGGATCAGCACGGTCCGCAAGGATATCATGGACCGCGCTTTGAATCGTACTCCGGGCAAAGAGCGCTGACGGATCACGCGCCTCCACCTGCGGCACCCGCGGAACGTGGGTATAGTCGCGCCTTCGAAAACTTCGTTGCGGCGGATGGCGACGAGGAAGATGTCGTTGGCCTGGTCGCTTACGCCTTGTTCAAGCAGGCCGTCAGGGAAGAGGCGGCGTCGGGTGCAGTCGTTGCCGGCGATGCGCGCAACCCGTCCGCAACCACTGTCAAGACCTACAGGGCGGCCGCCGAGCAGCTGCTGACTGGGATCGTTGATCGAGCGCTAGACGCTGCGACTCCAGATATTCAGCAATCCGCAGTGCTGAGCGCGATCGAGAACGCTGCAGGCCAAGTCAAATCGCATGTGACGGAGCGGACCGGGTTCGGTTCGGCGCTGCTGACCAACCTGCTGGCATGGGTGCTGACCCTCGCGATTGCTGCCTTGGTGCTCATCCTCGCGGCGCGCCCGAGCGTCGAGCAGACCGTCGCCAAGGCGGTTGATCGCGTCGGCGTCTCGCAGCCTGCATCGCCCGGTAACGGCCAATGATCCGGGGCCTTGTCGGTGTCGTGCCGCATCATACGATCGAGGTAGGCCGTTTCTACATGGCGCCGGCCTACCAAGATAACAACTGGCTGTTTCAGTGCGTCCAGACAGATGAGCCGCTCGACGACGGCTTTCGGCAGAAGGCGTTGTTCATGACAACCGGTGGCCGGCCGGACATCGGACTGCATGAACTTCCCTATTAGACGGCCTTGGTGGCGCTGGATGACGTTCACGTACGCGTCGATCCAACCTCGCTTGATCGCAGCGCCTTCGAGACCACCTTGCGCCGTGGCCTTTTCCTCGTCCGTGCAGACGAGGCGTTCATCTGCGCGCCGACTGACCAGATCCGCGGTTGGGCTGTGGTCAACCTCAATACCGGGCGTACGGTGAGCGGACGCCTTGGCACCGATTGGCTCAGCTTTTCGCGCTGGTCGCTTGTCATGGATGATGAGGAAGGCGACGAGCTTACGATCGCGACCTTTGGTGAAGACGCACCCCCCGCGGCAGGCTCACCGGGCGGAATTCGCTAGTAGGCCTACGGATTCCCATGGGCGACCGCCATCGGGCCGGGATTTCCCCAACGGCATTGGCCATACGCCGGGTGAATCGCTGTTTCCCTTCTTGTTTATAAGGATGATGATGATCCACCATCGGCTGCGGCAAAGTCGACGTCGGCGTCGATCGGTCGGACAATAAGATCTTTTTGATTGGTTCGATCGCAGCCACGACGCCAGCGAGCATGCTAACGGCGGCCAAGATCATGATAAGTGGCTGTAGGCGCAAGTTAGCGTGTGCGCTCAGGAGCGCAGCCTGACTGTGGAGGGCTGCATTAAGTTCAGTCAAATCCTGAGATAAGCGTTTCGTTGATGACCGGAGGATGTCCCGCAGAGCCGTGCGAGCTTCGCGAGGCTCGGATGATCCAAATGGATCTTGAAGGACAAAGCCTTCCGCGTGGTTTCCAAGCAGACCGTCTTGTACTCCACGGTTCACCTCGCGAGCGATTGTGACGGCGTCCGTGCATTCAGCGGTATGCCTCCGCACCTTCCCGAGAGCCGCGGTCGCCCGAGATCCGCCGATCAAGTCTGCGAATTGGTCGCGGGTAGACCATACCCGGTCACTGAACTTCTCCAGTACCCGGACGATGCTCCAGTGCGCCACAATTTGCCTTGCCGAGTCATTGTAGGCCCAGAAAAAGCGAGCCTGGTCATCGCCCCAAGCGTCCGCTTTGATACTTTCGAAACCGGAGCGAGTCATCGCCAGAATCGAATGACAATCTCGGCGATCAGCCCCGTCCAGAAACGGCGCATAAAAAATCGCGGGATCTCCCTGCGCCGGTGTCACAAAGACGTCGCCACCTGACATTCTGAGTGCGTCGCGAAGCTGATGGTCATTTTGCTCACTGCCCGCCGTTGACCCACTAGGAAACGGCGCGATATCCGTGAGCACGGTAAGCTCGCACGTGGGGACGGGTTCACCAGCTCGAGTAAAAAAGCCGGGAAAGTGATTCGCGAACCATAAAGTCGCTTCGTCGATCCATTTCGATCGAATTTCCTCTACAAGCCTTCTCCGTTCTAGATCGGGACCGGAGATACTTAGCGACCGATTGCCGTTGACAGTGATTTTTGTCGGATGGTCGGCATGAAGGAGTTCGTGGATTCGGGCGCGCTCGCTCGAAGAAAGTTCAATTGCCACCGTCAGGAGCGTGAGAGATGGGGTTGCTGACCAGACGGCTGCTGTTGCTGCCTCTGCAAAGCTGGGAAGCTCGATTTCGAAGCTGCCGAGGGAGCCGTGAGCCCCTGGTCTAGAAAAATAGAGGTAGAATGAGCTGCCGGGGCGACGGCGTTGGCGACGAACCCATGACGCCGGGTCTCGATCACCAAGACCTCGGTACGAAGATTTTAGCTTTTCCAGCGACGAAAGTAATTGGGTCGCTGTCTCAGGTGTGTACGCCTCAGTCGCCCAAAATCCAAATGTTTCGACTTTCTGCTCCGGCCGGGGGCGACAGCTGGCGTTCTCTTGAGCGTCTTTTTCTCGATAAAACGCTTTAGCGGAATGATAATGGGGAGATCTAATCCTCCCATGCGTCCACCGTGATAAGCGTAAAATAAGACGGTAACGGAGCGATTTATGACGGCTGAACCATGGCTGGGGTGGCGCTTCTTTGTCCATTCCAGGCCCGGGTCCGTCTAAGGGCATCGTTTCGGCGTCGTCGTTCATCTTGGCTGGATATGTTAAGCAGCCATGGCACGGCAAGTATGACCGGATGTAGCTCAGATGGGTAGGAGCCTAACGCAAGAGCTTCGCACGATTATTGATGGGCGGGGGAATGATGGGGATATTAGTTGGGGTATCACCGTAGTGGGTGAATCAAAAGCCACCATCCGCGGACGTCTGAGGCCCCTGCCCCGCCGCCTGAATGAATGGCCGCTATCTCGTCATCACCGCCGAAAAGCGGACCGGCCGGTTTCCACCATGAACGCACGTCTGCTTCCTGCGCCTGAGCCTACTTTGCTTGGCCGCAACCGTTCGTCGCGGGAACGATTCGTATCGACTCATAGGATTTGGCAGTCGGTGGGCGATGCGGCAGCCTCGGAAGCATGGAACAGCAGATTATTCATGCCTGCGGCCACAAGCAGGTTCATGTCATTTACGGCTTCGACTCTCAGGTCGCGCGCAAGGCACGCTGGCTGCGGACAACCAAATGCCGAGCCTGTTTCGTCGCTGACAAGAAAACCGAACAAACCGAGGCTGCGGCGCGTGACAGTGCGACGATAGCGCATCTCGTCCTGCCGCCACTGACCGGGAGTGAGCGGCAGGTGAGTTGGGCCGAAACTATTCGCATCAATCGTTTGGCCGCGCTGATGGCGACCCCACACAAAACCACTGATGCCGACTGCAGCCTTTGCCTGCGCATAAGCGATGCGAAGTGGTGGATCGATCACCGGGACCTGCCGAACGCAGATCTCGTGGTTCAGGCGACTAGGCAGCTGCAAATTGCTGCCATGCCAGCTAATGGGCAACAGTCCGCAGCGGCATGATCAGGACCCCAGCGCTTACTTACTCAATAGCACGAACCTGCCGGCATACCACCTGAACCCCAACGCAACGCGCCGCTTAGCTCAGACCTGAAAGTAAAGTAGCCGTGGATCATCGAGCATGCTGGCTGGCGTCGGAGTAATCCAATCGGCACCATGTTCGGGATAGGGGCCGTAGAACAGGTCGCCCATCGCCCGACGGAAATGGGCATTCATCCACCGACGTCGCCGATGCTCGGGGGCATCGTGGATCATGTGGCATCGCTGGCAAAGCGCAGCCAGCTTTTCGAAGCGACTGTCGCTTGGATCGTGATGGAGATGGGCGCACGCTAGAACCACCGATGTCCACTTACCAACGTGAAGAATATCGTTGGTCGGGCGACGAACCCGCCTGCCCTGCCCGTTCCGCCAATAGCCGCGTTCCGCATCCCACCACCGTCCGTCACCCATGTGGAAGACGCGCTTCAGATGTCCCCGACCACAATGCTCGCAGCACCCTTTGGCACGGACAAACCGAACGAAGTCGGAAATATGCCGCCAATCGATCGGGTACAGAAAAACATGCTCAGGACGGATCGGCATCGGTAGCAGCGCTATGCAGTAGAGCGGATTCCGATGGCAAGGCACCGTTTGGCCCGAGAGACGCTGCAGGTAGGAAGCGATAAACCGTCCCTCGCGAGATCCCCAGTTCGCGGGCGATGTGCGCCGGGCGCATCCCCTGCGCCGCGCGCGTGCGCACCGCCTCCGGATCGATACGCGGTTTGCCGCCCTTATAGACGCCGCGCGCCTTGGCAGCCGCGATCCCCTCCGCCTGTCGTTCCTTACGCAGGTTCGTCTCGAACTCGGCAAAGACGCCGAGCATATCGAGGAACGCTTTACCGGCGGCAGTGCGGGTATCGATCGGCTGCTCTGTCGCCTTTAAGGCTACCCCCCTGCCCTTCAACTCGTGGACGATGTCCTGAAGGTCCTTCATCGACCGTGCGAGCCGGTCGATCCGCGTCACAACCAGCGTGTCGCCCTCGCGCAGAAAATCGAGCAGGACTTGTAATTCGGTTCGAGCTTCGCGCCCGGACCCGGACTTTTTCTCCGACCGGATCGTCTGACATCCAGCTGCGCGTAAAGCGGCTTCCTGGATGCCGAGATCCTGATCCGTCGTAGAAACACGGGCATATCCAAAAAGCGCCATCGAACCCTCATTCTGTTCGAACAGCTTCTAAACCCAACGGATCAACTGTTCAATATCCCTGCAACCCACCCTGATTAGACGCTACCGGCGTTTCATACTGGTTGTCCGATACGGGTATACCCAGATGAACGCTTGGCGCCGGCCATATCGTCAGACCTGTCTATCCGAAACTTGTGGCATACGACTGCCAATGGCATATATATGCAGTTGCCTAGCTGCGGAAGGGATGGAGGCATGCCAATACAAACCATGGATATCAAGGTAGCCGGCAACGGCCGTATGGTTTTGCCTGCTTCGGTTCGCAAGGCGATGGGCTTACACGGTGATGCGAAGGTCATTCTTACTATCGAGGACGATCTAGTTCGCCTGTCGCCGATCGGTCACGGCGTATCACGCGCACAGGCGCTCTACCGCGAACACGCCAAGCTGGAGCGCACGACCGACGACTTCCTGAATGACAGGAAGGCCGAAGCTGTCGCTGACCTTGGCGAAGTCGCATCCGCTGATGAAGACCGGGACGCACAATGACCTCTGTCGTCCTCGACGCATCCGCGGTGCTGGCGCTGGTTCGGGACGAACCCGGCGCTGACAAGGTCGCACCTCATGTCGGGCGTGCTGCGATCTCGGCGGTCAACCTTCAGGAGGTCATCAAGGAGTTGCTGCTTAGCGGCCTCGACGAGGTCACCACCCGCGAATTACTGGACGAACTGCGCCTCGACGTCCGCGCACATGACGTCGGTGCGGCATATGCAGCTGCAGGCCTGCACGCGCAAACGCGCCAGTACGGTCGTGGTTTGGGCGATCGGTCATGCCTCGCACTGGCCATGCAGCTCGACGCCCCTGCCCTTACCGGCGATCGGGAGTGGAAGAAAGTGAAGGTTAAAGGCCTTGAGATCGAACTGATCCGCTCCTGACGTAACCCGCAGATACTTTCCGAGCGCAGCTACCCGAGCAGGAAGTCGATGTCCTCCTGCGTCAATCCAGCGGAGGTCGCCGCCTCGTCGCTCCACAGTGCGTCGGCGAGTGCGGCCTTGCGGTGTTGCAGATCAAGAATCTTCTCCTCGATCGTGCCGCTGGCGATCATGCGGTAGACGAACACCGGCTTTTGCTGGCCGATGCGGTGCGCGCGATCGATCGCCTGCGCCTCCACTGCCGGGTTCCACCACGGATCGTAGAGGATCACGGTATCGGCGGCCGTCAGGTTCAGCCCCGTGCCGCCCGCTTTCAGGCTGACCAGGATCAGAGGCACTTCGCCGGCCTGAAAGCGGGCGACCGGCGCGCGGCGGTCCCTGCTCATGCCGGTCAGTTCGACCCAGGCGTGACCCCGCCGGTCGAGTTCGGGTTTGATGAGATCGAGCATGGACGTGAACTGGCTAAACAGGATGATCCGCCGTCCTTCCGGTATCAGTTCATCCAACAATTCGATCAGCCGCTCCAGCTTTGCAGAGCCCGACGGCTTTGGGCCACAATCTGGCAGCAGTCGCGGGTCGCAACATACCTGCCGCAACCGGGTGAGCGCCGTGAGGACGATGATCTGCGCGCGCATCAGCCCGACGCGCGCGATCTCGTCGCGCACGCGCTGCTGCATCAGAATGCGTTGGCTTTCGTGCAGCGCCATCTGGGCGGGGGGAGGTACGACCGCGACCTGGATGACGGATTTAGCCGGCAGGTCGGGTGCCACGGCGTCCTTGGTCCGGCGTAGCATGAACGGCCTGAGCTTTCGTGCCAGTCGGGCGCGTGCCTCGCCGTCACCGTGCTTCTCGATCGGGGTGCGATACAGCCGCTGGAAGTCGCGCTGCGATCCCAGCAGACCCGGTACGATCAGGTCGAACAGCGCCCATGCATCGGTCAGCCGGTTCTCGACCGGCGTGCCGGTCAGCGCAATCCGGCGCTGCGCCTTTAGTCGTTTCGCTGCGGCATGGCTGCCGGTGCGCGGATTTTTCAGCACATGCGCCTCGTCGAACACGACCAGCGCGAACATCTCGTCGGCAAGAATATCGGCATCACGCACCAGCAGCGGATAGCTGGTCAACACCACGTCGCAGTCGCCGATCGGTACTGTCGCATCGTGGCGGCCGGCGCCATGCCGCATCAGCACCGACAGGCCGGGTGCGAAGCGCGCGATCTCCGCCTGCCAGTTGGGCAGCACCGAGGTCGGCGCGACGATGAGCACCGGGCCGGCGTCCACCGCCTTGCGTGACGCGATATGCGCCAGCGTCTGCACGGTCTTCCCCAGCCCCATGTCATCGGCAAGCAATCCGCCGAACCCGGCACGTGCCAGCGCCTCCAGCCAGTCGAAGCCGGTCTGCTGATAGGGCCGCAGCGTGGCCGTGAACCCCGTCGGCAGCGGCGTCGGGGCAAACCGCAGTTGGGTCAGTTCGCGCGCCAGTTGCCGCAACGCGTCGGCACCGCTCCACGCCAGCGTCGGCGTCGTCGCCTCCAGTTCGCCGAGCAACCCCATGTCGAGCCGTGAGAACCCCGGCCTCCCGCCAGCCCCGACAGGCGCCGCATCGTTGGCGGCCAAGGCGAGTAGCGAGCGCAGCACCGGCAGCATCGCGCCCGCCGGCACCGTCACGACCCGCCCGTCGCCGAGCGCCACCGGCAGCAGGTCATCCGCTTCAGCAAGGTCCCGGCTAAACGCGTCGAACTCACCGGCATCAAATGTGGTGAGCATTCGTCGCAGTGCGGGAACGAGGTCGATCCGCGCGCCGTCGACGGTCACGCCCAGCTCGATGTCGAACCAGTCGATCCCTGTCGGCACCACTGCCGCGAACAGGCTGTCGACCTCAACCGGGAGTACACGCAGCGGAAAGTCCGCCGTGGCCTCGACCCGCCAGCCCTCGGCGCGAAGTGTCTCCGCCTCGTAGATCAGGAACGGCGTGAAATCCTCCGCCGAGGCCGGCAAGTCGGGGACCTGGTCCCACGCCTGCCGCGCGCAGGGAGCGGCTTCATCGAAATCGTGAAGCGGCATCAGCCCGGCCAGCATCAAGCGGCCGAAGGCCTCCTCTTCCGCATCCTCGTCGCGTGTGAAGCGAATGAGCGCGTCGCCACCCCGAACCAGCAACGTCCGATCGTTCACCGACGGATCGACGATCGTTCCTGCATAGTCGAAGCTCACACGGGCGAGAGCGCAAGGCACCTGCATGCGATGGTCATAGCGGTAGCGTGAGCCGTGCCAGCTTTCGATGGCAACCTTATCAATACACAGCGACACGACCGGGACCGGAGCGATCACGCCCAAGTCGCGGATATCGGGTGCAACTGGCGCAGGCACTTGGCTCGGCACCATATCGCTCCAGCGTGCCGCCAGCCCCGCGACCGCGTCAGGTCCGACAGGCGGCAGTCGCAGCAACTGCTCAGCCATTGTCGCGGGTACGCCCAGGTCAAGCGGCGTGACCGCCCCGCCGACCGTGTCGATCACGACTGGCGGGGCGGCCAGCGCCACCACGCTGCCCGAGGCGATGCCGTTGACCGACAGCCGCATATGACCAAGATCGTCATGCATCCAGGTCAGTCGTGCCGGTGCTGCCGACTGCGACGATAGCGCCGGTCCGCGCGGGTTCTCCCAACGCGATCGACCAGTCGCGATGATGCGTTGGAGCAGGTCGGCACCCCCTGCCCCGCTGAGGCATCCGTCGTGATCGGTGTCGCCGAGCCGCTGTTGCAGACAGCGAACGATCAGGCGATCCTCGTCGCTCATGTGCGGCGGGCTGCCGTAACCGGGGTAGAGGCTGCCCGCATACACCTTGGTGCCGCTGCCTGTCGGCTTGCCGCCGGCATCGAGCGCGACATCGACCGGCTCGATCATCAGGCGCAGCGCGCAACCCGGCGACGTCATCGATGCCAGCGGCCGCTTTTTCGACAGTTTCGCGGTGCCGGAGAGCGCCTGTACCTTCACGATATACAGGATCGCGCGAACTGCGGGACGCGGTGCGATAGCATGCCGCTCGGCGAGCGGCTTCATCGCTGCCGCCCATTGTGCCAGCGCCGGCGGCAGCGGCTCCACCACCTGCCGTGGTGCCGCATGATCGAGCAGGATTCCTGTCCTGCCCGTTCCTGCGCCTGCAACGTCGGCTTGTGTCACCGCTTTGGCTGCTTGCAATGCAAACAGGACCGCCGCGGCATGCTTGCAGCCGATCGAAACGGGACACGTACAATATGTCGCGACACTCGCATCCGGGCGAAAGCGCAGCTCGACAAGGTAAGGTGTGCGCTCCGTCCCCTTCACCGAAGCGGAGAAAACAGACCGGTCCGCGCCAGCCTCCAGCCGTACGACATGGCCGTTTCGCCAATACTCCCGTCCCGCCTCCATCATCCGCGAATTGGTGATGGCGCGGGATATGATAGCGTCTGTAACGTCGGGCAGCATGGTCGACAGATTACCTTGCCCACCGCCAGCGGACCAGCCGCATGAGCGTGGCGACATCATGTACGGTGTCGATGCAACTGGGCCGTCCAGACAGTGCTTTTTAGCATGCCTTTCGGGGACCAGCACCGAACCGGTACCTTAATGGTGGTTTATCCATTTAAAAAAGACTGCACAAACAAGCACAACGTATCGAAGACTAAGCCATGTTCATCCGGGCCTACCTCCGCGCATCTACGTCCGAACAGGACGCATCACGCGCTCGCAGCGGGCTCGACGCCTTTGCGGTTGAGCAGAGACTGCGTTTCGCGGCGCGCTATGTCGAAAACCAAAGCGGGGCCAAGCTGCGTCGGCTTGAGCTGTTCCGACTGCTCAACGACTGCGAACCCGGCGACGTGCTTCTGGTGGAGCAGGTCGACCGGCCGTCCCGCCTCACCTCGCCCGACTGGATGCGCCTGCTTGGTCTGATCGATGCCAAGCAGGTCCGTATCGTCGCGCTCGACCTGCTCCACCTCGTGGCCCCCGATGGCACCGGCCGCATGTTCGCCGCGGTCAAGGCGATGATACTCGATGTTCTCGCCGCAGTAGCGCGAAAAGACTACGAGGACTGCCATCGTCGCCAGGCCTAAGGGGACCGCCAAGGCCAAGGCTGCCGGCCTCTACAAGGGGCGGCCCGCAAACAAGACGCGCAACGCTGCTATCTCGTCCCTGCTCAGGGATGGCCGCAGCTGGCGGGAGATCATGGGCGCAACTGGATGCAGCCGTACCCTGCTTGCCAAGATCGCTCGCGATCGGCTCCTCAAAGCGGCAACGGCCACTGAAACGGACAGCTGATCTGGCCCCCGTTTTACCGGACGGAATTAGGCGGTTGCAGAAACCAGTGCGCGATGCTCGCGCGGCGAACGCATTTTGAGCCCTGAGTGCGGG
>NZ_LMKP01000019.1 GCF_001421715.1 Sphingomonas sp. Leaf22 | reverse complement strand
CGAGCTTGAACTCGCGGCTGAACTTCCGTCGTTGCATCTCCATCCTCCGGTTCCGAAAAACACCTTATCTCGGTGTCCACGAAACCGGCAGCAGCTCAACCGCCAGATACTGGCTCAAATTTGTCCACGCCGCCTAGGCCAGCGCCTGGTCCTCGGGCCGATTACGATTTCTCCGCAGGTTGTCGTCGTCGGATGGGACAACGTCGCCAATCCGAACGGCACGAAGCCTGCCAACAACGCTACGAACAGTGCGGACCCCACTAGCCCGTTTGGCGGCAGCACGGTTGGCGTCGTGATCGACACGGTAGATCGAGCGTCACAGGACGCGGGCGACGCGAAGTCGATTGCCGAGCAAATCAATACGGTTGCCATTCCCGCAATCAACCAGGCGGTGGCGACGGCGAATGAGCGGATCACCGCTGCCCGGCAGGATGCGGATCAGGCGGCGGCCGATGCCAATGCCCGCATCGATGCCGCCGATCGGGCGATCGACGACGCCGTGCGCGACTTCGCTGCCGAGGCAACCCGGGCGCAGGGAGCCGACGAAGCCCTTACCCGGCGGATCGATTCGATCGTGGCCGAAAGCGGCGGTTATGATGATCGTGACCTTCGCGCGATCATTGCCACCGAGCAGACGGTCCGGGCCGATGACGACCGCGCGCTGGGGCGCGAGATCGCCACGGTTTCGGCTCGTGTGAAGGATGGCGATGATGCCGTTCGCGCCGACGTGAAGGTCACAACCGATGCGCTCGCTCGGTCGGACGAAGCATTCGCGCAGCGAGCCGAGGAGATCGAAGCCAACCTCGGCACGGTCGACAGCCGGATCACGGCAAAAGCCGAGCAGATCACGACCGCCTATGTTGAGGCTGACCGCGCTCTCACGCGGCGGATCGACAGCATCGTGGCTGAAGGTGGCTATGACGACCGGGACGTGCGAGCCGAGATCAAACGCGTCGACGATACTGCGATCGATCGCGACAGCGCCGTCGCTCGGCGCATCGATACGGTGGAGGCGACCTTCTCCACCGGCGGCGGCAACATGGTGCCGAACAGCGATCTCGTTACGACGGACGGTTGGTCGACCGGCATTCATGCGCCCGGCGGTCCGCTAGATCCCGCCCCGTATTTGGGTTTCAACGCGGCCGGTGATCCGTACCATCCGTCCGGTGAGAACGTGCTGTCGATCCTGCAATACGGACCGCCAAATTCGGCTGACGGTTCCGCGTATATCGAATGGGCAAGCGCGACCTTCCCGGTCACCGCCGGCGAATACCTCCAATTCTCTGCGCTGGTGAACTGCCACCGTGCACGGGTCACAGTGTTTTTGGCATTTCGCGATGCGGCGGGAGGGTACGTCACGGCGATCCCTTCGCCAGTCGTAGGACCGATCGACAACCTCGGTAACCGTCTGTCCTATTATGCTCGTACCGGTGTTGTTTCGGCGCGTGTGCCCGACGGCGCGGTCAACGGCTATTTGATCCTGCGGAAACTGGACACGATCAGCGGCCAAGCCGACAGTTACGCATGGTTTTTGCGTCCGTATGTCGGAACCGCGCGCGAAGGTCAGACGGCGTGGAACCCGTACAGCGTCGGCCGCAACAGCCCGGTGTTGTTGGGCACGGTTGCACGGGTCAAGGACACCACTGACGCGCTCGCTCGCGCTGACGCGGCATTTGCCGAACGGGCGCAGTCGATCGAAGCCAGCCTCGGGACGGTCGACGCGCGGATTGGCGCAAAGGCGGAAGAGGTGACGCGCGCCTATGCCGACGCCGATCGCGCGCTGGGCTCGCGCGCGGCGACACTGGAGGCCGCCGTATCTGCCACCAGCACCAGCATCGTCTTCAATGATACTTTTAACTTTTGGCCGGACGGTGCCGCACTGCCGACCCGCTGGTTTCTGTGGAGTACGAGCGGCAACTTCAGGACGAACAGGCTCGCACCGGGTCGCGGCGGCGGGCAATTCTGCGTCCAAACCTTGAACGACACGGCCGAGGTCGACAGCGGGTTCTTCCAGACCATCTACACGGCCGGCGCTGGCAAATGGGTGATCGAAGTGACCGCCGGCTTCGACACCTCGGGCGCGCGCGGTGCCGGCGTCACGCTGCACGGCGTCTGGAACATCGACTTCTGTTCTGATGCCGACATCAATGGCGTGATCGGTGATCGGCCCGGCGAGACCCGGTCGTGGACGAAGATGGTCGACCTTGATGGCCGTGACCAGATCAACGTCCACGCGATGCATGGGTGGTCGGGCTTCGGTCGCGGCATGGCCGCGAAGTATATGGTCTGGCACCGCTTGGCGCTTCGTCCCGCCACCGATGGTGAGATCAAGGCGGGCAAGGCGGATGCCGCGCTGAACGCGCCCGGCGGCGTGCTGGCGCGTATCAAGACGAACGAGGACACGCTCGCCGATCTGCCGAACCGGTATGCCGCAGCGAGCCGAACAACGACGTTGGAAGCGCAGCTGCGTGGCGACGCGCCGAGTGGCTTGAACGATGCGATCGGCGGCGTGAATGGCCGGATCGACACGTCGAACAGCCAGCTGATAGCTCGCATCGAGGACCGTGCAACCGCCATTGCCGATGCCAAGGCTGGGGCGGTGGCGGCCCGAGCCACGACGCTGGAGGCGCAGCTGCGCGGCGACGCGCCGAGTGGCTTGAACGACGCGATCGGCGGCGTGAATGGTCGTATCGACACGTCGAACAGCCAGTTGATCGCGCGCATCGAGGACCGCGCAACGGCGATCGCCGACGCGAAATCAGGAGCGGTGGCGCAGACCGTGCAGACGCTGCGATCAGAGTATAATCAGACGAAGGCCGATCTGACCGTAGTCGCTGGAGTGGCGAGCGACGCATATGGCCGAAGCCGGGCCTTCCTCCGGCAGGAGGCGGTCGCGGGCAACAATCGCGCGCAGATCTCGATCTACGCCGACAGCAACAGCGGCGCTGGCGTCGAGATCGTCGGCGACGTTCTGATAAGCGGCAACCTGCTGGTCACCGGAACCGTCAACACGCAGCAGCTGGCCGAAGGCAGCGTCAGCGGGTCGTTCGCGCTCTCCGGCCCCGACGTTCGCATCAATCCGGGCGGGGAAGTGACTTCGGTCGGCGGAAACGTCCGAACGTCGTCGACCTCTGCCGTCCGGATCGAATGGAAGATGCTCTCGGTACACCTTTTAGATGCCGGTCAGGGAAGCGACAATTGCTACGCAAATATCGTCCGGATCATCAACGGTGGCGAAACGATTGTCTTGGCCTATGCCCTCTCCCGAGGTGGCTTCAACACCGATTGGGTCATTGATTTCCCGCCGGAGGGAGTCGCCCGATATGAGCTGCGGTTTCGAGACTATCAGGGCAGCGGCGGCTCTTATTACTGGAATATGAGCCAGATCCAGATTGGCGTCACGGGGCTCAAGCGATGAGCCGATACGCGCTTGTATCCGGCGACGGTGATGTCGAGGCGGTCCTCTCGACCACGTCGATGCAGATGTTGGAGGACAACATCCCCCTCGGCGCGATCGCGATTGAGTGTCACGACGAATCGGTGATGCCGGGGCGGGTGATATGGGATGGTCAGGCTTTCGTGCCCGTCCTCCCGCCGCCGCCGTCCCTTGAGCAACTCAAGGTGCAGGTATGGGATGCGGTCCGGGGGGCGCGCGATCGGGCGGAATGGTGGGGTTGCAGCACGCCGCTCGGCCGCGCTGACAGCGATCCGGACAGCCAGCGCAAGGTCGCCGGCGCTGTGCAGATGGCGATGATCGCACAGGCGGCCGGCGCGCCGTTCTCGATCGACTGGACGATGCAGGACAACCGCAGCGTCACGCACGACGCTATCGCGATGATCACGCTCGGCGTTGCGGTCGGGCAGCACGTCGCCGCCTGCCATGCCGCTGCGCTGGCGAAGCGGGCTGCGATCGAGGCGGCGACGGATGCCTCAACGCTGGTCGACTTCGACAGCGAGGGAGGGTGGCCCGATGCGCCGACTGGCTGACGTGGTGATGCAGCTGCTGGTGTCGGTCGACCAGCTAGCACAGGTCGCGATCGTCGGCGTTGCCTACCTGCTGCGTCTGACCGATACCTGCCCCTCGGCCGACGAGACGATCAGCAGCTATGTCGGCCGCGGCCAGCTGCGCGGCGCACGCTGGGCGGCGATCGTCGCGCCGGCGATAGACGGCCTGTTCGTCCTGCTGGGGGAAGCGCCCGGCCATTGCCGGCGCAACGTCGAGAGCGCGTTTCTGGGCCTGCCGCCCAAGCCCTGACACCTGAAGGAATTGCGATGACCGACACGACGCCCTCGCCGGCGCCGCGGTGGCTGGCGTGGATGCCTGCCGCTTCGGTTGGCGCACTCATCGCCGGCGGGCTGCTGACCGGCGGTGGCTACATTTCCAAGCTCGACGAACAGGGCCGCCGTATCACGGTGCTCGAGGAAATGGCCAAGCAGCAGCAGGAAATCGACAAGCGGACCACCCGGATCGAGGCGAAGCTCGACGTGCTGGTCCCGCAGCAGGATCGGCAGGCACGGCGATGATGATCGATAGCGGAATCTTCCTCCTGCTGGTCGGCGCCGTGCTGCCGATCGCGCAGGCGGTCGCGGACAATTTTCGCGGCTGACGCCGCCCATCCAAAGGAACATCGAAATGCTGACGTCGCTCCTCAACCGGGGGCGCGTGCTCGCGCGCGCGCATTCGGTCCGCATCGCCGTGCTTGGCGCGGTCTCGCTGCAGGCCGGATGGCAGTCGCTGCCGCCGAATGTCGTCGCCCTGATCCCTGACCGGTTCCAGGAGTGGATCGGCAGTGCGCTCTTCTTCCTTGTGATCCTCGCCCGTGGCGTGCCGCAGCCGGTGGTTGCAGAGAAGCTTGGCCTGCTGGGCGGGGCGGTGCCGAAGTGGCTCGCCGCGGCGCGCGCACCGATCAACCGCGCAGTCACGGCGATCGTCGTGCACTGCTCGGCCACGCGCGAGGGGCAGTATGTCGATGCGGCCGAGATCCGGCGCTGGCATCTTGCGAAAAACTGGGCCGACATCGGCTACCACTTCGTCATCCGTCTCGACGGGATGATCGAGATCGGCCGCCCGCTGTACCTGTCGGGCGCGCATGTCGAAGGGCACAACCGGACAACGATCGGCATCTGCTACGTCGGCGGTGTCGCCAGTGACGGGAAGACGCCGAAGGACACGCGCACGCCGGCGCAGAAGGCCGCGCTGCTCGACCTGCTGACCGAGCTGAAGGCGAAATATCCGCAGCGCCCGATCGGAACCGCAACGGTCGCATCGATCCGCAGGAATGGATCAAGGCCTGCCCGAGCTTCGACGCGGTCGGCGAGTACACCGGCCTGTGATCGCAGGCCTCGCCAAGCTCGCGATCGGGATCGGGGTACCGACCCGTATCGCGAAGCCAGTGGCGATCGCCGTGGTCGTGCTGGCGATCGGCGGCGCGGTCTGGTTGGCGATCGCGCTGGTCTATCGCTCCGGTCGGACCGCTGGCGGGGCCAGTGCCCGGGTCGCGATCGGCGAACAGCACCGCGAGCGCACTGCCGAGGCGCGCGCCGACGAGCGCCTCGCGGCCGACGTGACGATCGCCATCGCCGACCGGACCGCGCGCGCGGACGTGCTGTCCGAGACCCTTCTCCGCTCCACCATCAAGGATCTGCGCAATGCACTCGACGCCACGCCGCCGGCTGTTGCCGGCGCTGCTCCTCCTGTCGTGCCTGTCGACCGGCTGCGCGACGACCTCAATGCGAGCATCGCTCGCGCGAACCGAGCGGCCGAAACTGCCGCCGCTCCCTGAAGCGCTGACGCGGACCGAGACGATCGCCCCGCTGACCGCCTCGCGGACGGGCGAACTGGTGTCGGTCCCGAAAGCCTTTCTTGCCGAGCTGCTGGAGCGGTTCGCCGAAGCCGTCGCCGCCGTCGGCCGTGGCAACGTCCGCGCCGTCGCCGTCCGCCAGGAGCGGACCTGCCTCGACGCCATCATCAGCACCGGCACCGCCCCTGCCGGCTGCACCACCCATCAGCCGCGCTGATCCTGCGGGAGCATATCCATGACCAAAGTTCTGTACTTTCCGCCGGCGTATCTGTTGTTGCCGCCGGTGTTGATGGACCTGCCCGAAGCGGCAGCGCCGTCGCTCGTGAACGCGGGCACCTTCGCATATCCGGTACCGATACTGGTCGATCGCGTGCTCGGCGTAGTAACACCGGCCCCGGTACCGACGCCTACGCCGAGCCCGACGCTTACGATCAGCGGCACGCCTGGTACGGCGACCGTAGGTACGTCAGCGACGTTCACGCCGGCGATCAGCGGCGGCACCGCTCCTTACACGCTATCGCTCGCCAGCGGCACGCTACCACCCGGTCGAGTGGTCAACGGATCGGCCAGGACGGTCACCGGCACCTACACCACCGATGGCAAGTACATCTATGTCCTGCGAGCAACGGATTCGGTCGGGGCAACGGCGGACCTGGCCATCAACCTGACCGTCGCCGCTGCGGTAGCCGGGTACGACGTGATCCTGCTCGCCGGACAGTCGAACATGGTCAGCCGCTCGGGTCCGATCAGCGCCACGCTCGACGCCACCGACGATCGCATCCTGCAGTACGGCTTCGATAGCCAGACGATCACGCTGGCGTCCGATCCGCTCGACAGTCAGGACGAGGGTGCTGATACGGTCAGCATGGGCCTGTCGCTGGCGAAGGCCTACATCGCCGATGGCAAGCTGGCACCAAACCGGAAGGTGCTACTCGTGCCGGTCGCGAAGGGCGACACCGGCTTCACCGGCGGCTTCTGGGTTGCCGGCGGGGAAGGCGATGTCGCCGCCATTGCCCGCGCCAACGCCGCTATGGATCAGCCGGGCTCGAACAAGCTGGTCATGATCGCATGGCATCAGGGCGAGCGTGACCGATTCTCGAACCGACTGGCGTATTCCTCCAACATCGATGAGCTCATCACGCGCTGGCGTTCCTCGATCACGGGTGCAGCTGGCGTGCCGTTCATCCTCGGCGGGCTTGTCGCTGGCGGTGCCCAGACTGCCGGCGATATCTCGGTCGCCCTCGAAGACACGCCCAACCGCGTCGCGTTGACGGCATTTGCCACGAGCGCCGGGTTGTCGGCCGGCAGCGACAACACGCATTTCATCGCGTCCAGCCTGCGCACGTTTGGCGGCCGGTATTATGCGGCGCAGGCCAGCGCACTTGCCAACAACGCCGCCCCGGCCGCGCCGGCCAAGGTCACCGGGCTGGTCGCATCGTCGGCATCCGGCCAGGCGGGTCTGACGTGGTCCCTGCCGTCCGCCAACCGGTCGGCGATCACCGACTACATCGTCGAGGCCAAGCCAAGCAGCGGTACGACCTGGACGGTGGTTGCAGATGGGACGTCTGCGAACACATCGGCGACGGTTACCGGCCTCACGAACGGCACCGCCTACGACTTCCGCGTCAGCGCAGTGAACGCGATCGGGACGGGTTCGGTCAGCGATCCGGCAAGCGCAACCCCGGCCGCGCCGCCTTCGACAGGGCTGCTGGCGACATATACCGCGCCGGATGGCACGAACCTGACGGCGTACACGACCGACAGCGGTCACTCGTACACCCGCACCGACGGGACGATGCAGATCATCGGTGGGCGTGCCACCGCGACGGCGGTCGGGGCGGATGGCGTCTACAGCTGGGAGCCGCAGAGCATCTTCCAGCGGATCAGGGCGCGGATGATCGTCAACAGCAAGAACGGTTCGCACCAGATCCGCTACCGTTTTCTCGACGCCAACAACCACTGCTACTTCGGGTTGGGGTCGGGCGGCTCGTCGCACTCGCTGGCGTGCGCCATTACCGGCCAGACCGGCAGCATGCAGGGCGGTGGGAGCATCACCACGCCGGCGGTCGCGGTCGGTGATGTGCTGGATTACGAGCTGACCATCACCGGGACCGTTGGGGACGAAACGCACACGCTGCGGCTTTCGCAGAATGGCGGGCCGCAGGTTGTTCTGTTCACCGGAAAACCGACGGCCATCGCGATGCAGACGTTGGCGAACCCCGGCAAGATTGGCCACAGGGAGTTCAGCAGCAGCAGCTCGGCCACGACCGGCGTCCAGATCGACAACCTCGACGCCGTCGCGCTGTAATTCAGAGCGGCACTTTCGGAGGGTGCCGTTCACGCCACTCGACGCGCTTCGGATCGCTGTCCCGCCACACGGCAAACGCGCTGATCGCGAGCAACGCCGTCAGGCAGAACGACAGCCAAACCTTCTGCCACCTCGGCATCGACCACCCCCGCGATCGAGGCCGAAAAACCCAACGCCTCGCCTGTCCCACATCGGGGCAAAATCCCGTCGCTGCAACGATCCGTCTAATCCGAACTGGAGCTATTATGACCGACGTCACCACCATCACCGCCAGGCACGGCAAGACCCCCAAATTGCTGCCGGGCCCACTGATCAAGTTTCCCGCCGCTCTCAACACGACCGTGGGAGCCTGGGACGAGGCGAAGCGGAAATACGCCTACAAGTGGGGTACCCGGGTCTGCTTCCTCGTTGGCATCGAGCGGCTCTATCTGGTGGAAGGCACGACCTATAGCGCGACAGCGCCCGTTATCGAGCAGCCGCCAGTGACGACGCCGACACCGTCCCCATCGACCAAGGTCCGCACCGGCACCTTCACCACGCCCGCCGGCGGCATCGAGGCGTTCCTGCTGACCGACTTCTATTCGCTTGGCGTCGGCAGCCTCGGCAGCTTCGGTACCGCTGGCCCGCTGCCGGCCGGTATCCCGACCGATGCCGATCGCGGCTATCTGCGCGGCGGTATCTTCTGCCATGCGACGGACCCGCTGATGGGCGACGCCGTCCTGTACGGTCGCTCTGTCGAAGGCTTCGTCACCGCGCACCGCGCCGGCGGCAAGACGGTCCAGTCGGCCTCGGCGGTGCTGACCGGCTATCACCAGGTGGACGGCACCGTGTCGGCCGAGGCCGAAGCGATCCGCTTCGTCGGTACCACGGACGACGGGATCGGTGTCGACCAGCGGATCTCGGTCGACGGCAAGCGCATCCTGATCGACGTCGAGTTGGCAAACCGCACCGCCGCCGAACTGGTCGACCTGCGCTACATGCGCCTGATCGACTTCGACCAGCCCGGTGCCTACGAGACCGTCAATGAGGTCGTGGAGCGCGGTCGCGCGCGGGCGACGATGGCGGGCAATCGCGTGATGCTGGTCGGCAGCGATGACCCACGTGCGACGATCGGGCTGGCGATCGCCGTCCCGCCGACGCTCGATCCCTATGCGATCAAGGCGCTGCCGGTCGGCACGAAGCGCAAGGGCGACGATTCGATNACGATCGGGCTGGCGATCGCCGTCCCGCCGACGCTCGATCCCTATGCGATCAAGGCGCTGCCGGTCGGCACGAAGCGCAAGGGCGACGATTCGATCCATATCGTGTTCGACATCGGCACGCTGGCGATCGGCGCGTCGACCCGCTTCCGGATCGTGATCGACGGGTCGGCGATCGCCTCTTGAGGCACCCTGCCCGTCAGGGCATAGCGAGCGGGCTGGTTCGAACCTAACCGTTAGGATCAGCCCGCGCGCGGAAATAGGCCGACCGGTTCGCCGGGTGGCCTGCGGAATAAAAGACCTTCGGGGAATACGTAGGGCGCAGTCGCCTATTCTGCGCGGTTAGCCACCCGGTACCTGGTGGTGCCGTTGAGGCGATCAGCCAACGTATCCCCGAAGGCCACCCCGACAGCTTTCCTCCTCGTCGCCATCCTTCGAACCTTCGGACCTTATCGTCCGGAGGTCCGAAGGGTTGCGACCCTCGCCGCTTGCCGTGGCGACACCAGCGCGGCCTAACCGACGTGCTTCTCCAGGAAGAAGCTGACCTTGACCGATCTCCCGAACGCATGCCCGCCGGCACCCTACCTCGGCGGCAAGCGCAACCTTGCCAAACGCCTTTGCGCGATCATCGAGACCATTCCCCACAAGGCCTATATCGAGCCGTTCGTCGGCATGGGCGGGATCTTCCTGCGCCGGGCTCGGCCGGCGCCCGTCGAGGTCATCAACGACCTGTCGGGCGACGTCTCCAACTTGTTCCGGATCGTCCGCCGCCATTATGAACCGTTCGTCGACGAGATGGCCTTCCTGTTCGCCGGCCGGGCCGATTTCGACCGGATGCGGATGGTCGACCCGGCGACCCTGACCGACATCGAGCGGGCGGTCCGCTTCCTCTATCTCCAGCGGCTCGGCTTCGGGGGGAAGGTCGTGGGCCGGACCTTCGGCCTGCGGCGCGACCAGTCGTCGCGCTTCGATCATGCCCGGCTCCGCGCCGATCTGCGGCGGCTGAGCGCGCGCCTCGCGCCGGTGACGATCGAGCAGCTAGATGCCGTCGAGCTGATCGTCCGGTACGACAGCAAGGACGCGCTCTTCTACCTCGACCCGCCGTATCATGAGACCACCGGGTACGGACTGGACTTCGGACCGGACCGGTACCGCGCGCTGGCCGACCGACTGGACACGATCGCGGGCAGCTTCGTGCTGTCGATCAACGACACGCCGCTCATCCGGGAGATCTTCGCCCGGTTCGTGATTGAGGAGGTCGCCACGACGTGGACGGTCTCCGGGCATGCTGCCCGCGCCGGCACGAAGGTGACCGAGCTGATCATCCGTAACCGGCCACGTTAAGTTTCGGCCGCCAGGATGCGGGTATCGAAGCGGGTATTGCCGGCTTGCGCAATTTCTCAAACTGGCGGTTTTCTGCGCCCTCGGATGTGACCACGGCGGACGGGTTGTCCGCCGTGGTCGGGGTAGGGCCCGGTTAGATCGGCTCACTCCGATCAACCCTGGGCCTGGGGGGGGCGGCCAAGAGCTGTCCCGAACCCCGACGCTCTCGGGGGGTATCCCTCCGGAATAGCCCCGCGCCAGCGGCGCGGCAAGTTCGTGCTTTCAGATAGGATTCGACGATGCTGACCAACGCCGCGGTGCGATCCGCGCGGCCGAAGCCGTGCGCCTACAAGCTCTCCGACGGGCAGGGCCTGCACCTGTATGTCGCGCCGACCGGGCTCAAATCATGGCGCGTGCGATTCCGCGTCGCCGGCCGCGAGCAGCTGCTGACCGTCGGCCAGTTTCCCGACGTCGACCTGACGGCCGCGCGTGACGCAGCAGCAGCTGCGCGGGACGCGCTGCGCGCTGGACGAGATCCGCGCGAAGAGCGCGCAGCGCGTGTCGAGGTCGACCGGACCTTCGCCACTGTCGCCCGCGCATGGCATGCGCACTGGCGGTCGAGCTGGACCGACGTTCACGCCGGCGACGTCATCACCAGCCTCGAGCGCGACGTCTTTCCGGCGATCGGCACGATCGACGTCGACGACATCGGTGCCGGCGACATCCGCGACCTGCTGCGCGCCGTCGAGGCGCGCGGTGCGATCGAGACTGCCAAGCGTCTGCGCCAGCGCATATCGAAGGTGTTCGGCTACGCGATCGCAAACGAGCTGGCCGAGGTCGATCCGTCGACCGCGGTCCGCCACGCGCTGTCGGCCGCGCCGATCGCCGGCGAGCAGCTGGCGTTAATCACGCTCGACGACGCGCGCGAGCTGCTGGCGGCGTCGACCGCCGCCGGCGGCCCGGCGATCGTCGATCTGGCGTCGCGCTTCCTCGCGCTGACCGCTGTCCGGCAGGGCACGCTGCGCGGCATGCGCTGGGACGAGATCGAGGGGCTCGACTGGACGGGCGACGCGATCGGGCCGGCCGCGCCAGTGTGGCGCGTGCCGGCGGCACGCATGAAACTCGCGAAGGCGAAGAAGGGCGACGCACGGTTCGACCACCTCGTGCCGCTGTCGCGGCAGGCGGTCGAGATCCTGCGCATTGTCCGCGCGTTCGGCATCGATACGGATCTCGTCTTCGGCCAGTTGTCGGAGAGCGCGATCGGCGGCCTGTATCGGAAGGCCGGCTTTGCCGGTCGGCATGTGCCGCACGGTTGGCGCGCCACCTTCTCGACCATTCTGAACGAGAAGATGCCTGCGGAGCGGGTGACGATCGATCGCGCGCTGGCGCACGCGGGGAAGGGGAACGTCGACGTCAACATCAAGGTCGAAGGTGCGTACAATCGCTCGAAGCAGATCCGCGCCCGCCGCCGGCTGATGCAGATCTGGGCCGATCTCCTATTCCCGGCCGCCTGACCTGTCCCCCCGGGGAGCGGGGAGGCTTTTTCGGCACGGTCCGTGCTCGTCCCCGTCGCTTAGCCTCGGGGCGGCGCAGCCGCCCTGTCCAGCAACGTCCGCTGGACGTGACGGTGCGTCTGCCGGGCGGTGGCAGGCGGGGACAAAACGCAAGGCGGGTCGGTTGGACTGGGTGGTGCTGCCTATTGATGCGTGTCGCGGAAGCGACACCTTCTGATCTTCATTCTGAGGGGGGAGACAGTCCATTATCCAGACTCGGGCATGGTCCTCGATCGACGGCGGCTTCCAGGGCGGCGAGGGCGGCAGCGAGCCCGGTGATGGCGGCGGGACGTGGAGCGGGGCTGGGCGCGGGCAGGGGGGGCGTAGTGGACCGCTGCTTTGCCCGAAGGACCATCCGGGCTTTTGCGCGGGCGAGCAGCTGGCGGAAGCGGTCGCGGACGTTCCGTCCGGCGCGGGAGGCGATGCGTGCCTCGTCGACGAAATACGAATTGTTGGTCTGCTGGCGAATCGGACCGCCCGGCATCGGATCGCTTAAGCGTATCGTGCGCCTAACCCATCCCAGGAAGCCATATTTGTCGAGGCGAGCAAGCGCGTCGACGATCGTCTGTCGGACATAGCCGGTCACCTTCATCAGTTGGCTGAGGGCCGGGTCGATCCGGCCAGTCTTGAACTCGTGCCAGTGATGCCGCAGCACCGCTTGCAGCACCACGATCCCCGTATCTTTCAGCGGCCGACCGTTGCCCTTGCTTCGCTCGAATAAGTCGAACTCGCGCGCGGTCGCCACCAAGGCGTCGACGACTGCGAACGTTGCCGCCTCACTGCCGTCGGCCAACCGCCGCGACACCTGCACGCGGCTGTCGTGGACGTCATAGCTCTCGCGATGGACTGCGCGATCGTGTCCGCGCTCGCGGCCAGAAAGCTTGGCTGCAAAGCCGCGGCTGACCGCCCGTGATGCGCGGGCGATTTCACGGGGGGTCGAAGGGGTAAGCGACATCGGTCGGCTCCCAACAGGGAAGTCGATGGGCGCACGAAAGCGCCGTCGGAATCGCATCCCGACGCCGCGCATCGTGTATGGGTTAGATCAGCGAGCCGCGACTATGGCGGGACTCGTGGATATCTGCGGGATGGAGGGGGGCCGCGAGCTGCAGCCCGCCGTCTCAAGCCTTATAGAGCTTGAGGGGTCTGTCGTGGTGGTCGCGCTCCTTCGCTACCACTTTATCCATCCGGTCAGAGCACCATCCGGGCTCCCGGAACTCCGACGACATCCGATGTGGCAGCATCCTCACATTCCGGCTTGGCCGCGTGTGACGGAATCAGTCGGTGGGCTGGATTCCAGGTTTGCCACGATCCGGTCGATCGCATTACATTGGACGACCATGCCGCAAATGTAGCTTTGCGTCTGGTAAAGGATACGGTTCGCCGTTCCCGACCACAATGCTCGTCCGTCCAAAACCGGTGATGCAAGATGTGATCAGCAGCCCATGCCGGCGTCCGTGCGATCGGTTTTTGTGTCCCAAAATCGAACTGTTGCCCGCTTCGTTGGTTTAGCTTCAACAACGATAACGGAGAGGTTCGGACATGGTTACCATTAGTCAACGCCGCCCGATGATCGATGGTTCGCGCGATCGTCCGCCCAACATGACCGGGTTGATCCTGTGCACCCTGCTGGCGATCCCATTCTGGGGAGTGGTCCTCGCCGTCGTCCTCTAACCCGTTCCCAAGGATGCGCTTGCAGCGGGTTCGGGACGCCCCATGTTGCGTTCGAATGTCGGCTCTGATTAGACGGGTCGAGTGTCTCGAACGGAAAATGTCGCAATGTCTGTAGTCCATCACACCCGTATGCTCGTCCTTGGCTCCGGCCCGGCGGGGTTATCCGCAGCAATTTACGGGGCGCGGGCCGGGATGGAGCCTATTGTAGTTCAGGGTATCCAACCCGGTGGCCAGTTGATGACCACCACCGACGTCGAGAATTATCCGGGCTTTCGCGATGTCGTGCAGGGTCCATGGCTGATGGGCGAGATGCAGGCACAGGCCGAGCATGTCGGTACCCGGATGATGTGGGACACGATCGTCGATGTCGACCTCACGCGCCGTCCGTTCCGCCTGACCGGCGACAGCGGCGACGTATACGAAGGCGACGTGCTGGTGATTGCGACCGGCGCACAGGCCCGGTGGCTCGGCCTCGAAAGCGAGGAGTTGTTGAAGGGCAAGGGCGTATCGGCCTGCGCGACCTGCGATGGGTTTTTCTATCGCGGCAAGAAGGTCGCGGTCATCGGCGGCGGCAACACCGCGGTCGAGGAGGCGCTGTACCTGACCAATCACAGCGACGATGTCACGATCATCCACCGCCGCGACAGCTTCCGCGCTGAACGCATCCTGCAGCAGCGGCTGTTCGCCAGCGACAAGATCAGCGTGCTATGGAACAAGCAGGTCGAACGTTTCGTCGGTGGTGGCAGTCCGCACGGGCTGGTCGGTATCGAACTGAAAGATACGGTGACCGGCGAACTGTCGATGCTGCAGGTTGATGGCGGCTTCGTCGCGATCGGTCATCACCCGGCGACCGAGTTGTTCCGCGGGCATCTGGCGCTCGACGAGGACGGCTATATCGCGGTCGAGACCGGATCGACCCGCACCAGCGTACCAGGCGTATTTGCCTGCGGCGACGTGATGGACAAGGTGTACCGCCAGGCAGTGACGGCAGCGGGGACCGGTTGCATGGCCGCACTGGACGCCGAGCGGTTTCTGCAGGCCGCCGAGTTCGACGAACTGGCCGAAGCCGCGGAATGACGCCGGGAGCGGGGGTGTTCCGGCACCCCCGCACGAAACCCTAAACGCCAGCGTTGGTCAGTCGGGCGAGTTGGTCGTCGGACAGTTGCACGCGCCACGACCCAACCAACTCCTCCAACTGCGCGACGCTGGTCGCACTGGCGATCGGGGCCGCGACACCCTCCTGCGCGGCCAGCCACGCCAGCGCCAGTTGCGCGAGCGTCGCACCGGTCTCCGGGGCTACCGCATCCATTGCAGCCAGAACCGCCGCACCTTTGCCCTCCAGCAACGTCGCCATGCCCGCACCCCGGACGCTTTGCGACAGGTCCTGCATCGAGCGGTATTTTCCGGTCAGGAAGCCGGCGGCGAGGCCGTAATAGGGCGCGACGCCGATATTATGTTCGACGCATAAATTCTGAAGCTCGCCTTCATATTTATGCCGGCTGACGAGATTATATTCGGGTTGCAGGACGTGGAAGCGCGGCAACCCTTCTGCAATGGCGATATCGATCGCCGATTTCAGTCGCATCGCTCGGAAGTTCGACGCGCCGAGTGCCCGGATCTTGCCGGCATCGATCAACCGGCCGAATGCGGCCAGATACTCGGCCTGCGGCACCGCCTCGTCATCCTGATGCGCATAATAGAGGTCGATACGGTCAGTGCCGAGCCGCGCCAGCGATGCCTCCGCCGCTGCCGCGATGCGCGCCGGTGCCAGCTTTTCGCCGCCGTCGCCGGATAGCATCCCGACCTTGGTTGCGAGCACCACCCGGTCGCGCTTGCCCGATTGCCGTAACCATTCGCCGATGATCGTCTCGGACTCCCCGCCGTGATGGCCATCGACCCATGCCGAATATATGTCGGCCGTATCGATCATCGTGCCGCCCATGTCGACGAATGCGTCGAGAATACGGAAGCTCTCGGCGCGGTCGATCGTCCAGCCAAAGACGTTGCCGCCAAGGATCAGCGGCGGGGTGGCGAGTTCGGTCGCACCCAAATTGCGCAGCGGGACATCGGTCATCATGGTTCCTTTGGTTGCGCCGTCAGAACATTGGCTTCGAGACTGTTCGCATCCAGCATCGCAGCAGCATCGTTCAAAGCCGCCGCTTCGCTATCGGTGACTCCACCCGGCGCACTCGGCTCGTCGCCCGCGCTACAAGCGGCGAGTAGCAGGAGGGGTAGGACATAGGTCTGCCGCATCGATCGTCTTCCTACGAAAAAGGCCGCACCCCGTTGCGTCGGGGTACGGCCTTTCGATCCAGATACCCGTCGTCCGTCAGCGCTGAAGGTCGCGTCCGGCCCGTTCGAGGCTCTGGCCGGCTTCGCGCTGGGCGTTGTCGGTGGCCGCATCTGCCTTTGCAGCACCGCGATCGATGGCGGCACCGGCGCGATCGGCTGCGTTCTCGATCTTGTCGCCCGCGCGATCGGTGGCGTTCTCCGCTGCTCCCAGCGCACGCTCGCCAGCGGTCTGGACGTCGTTCACGGCCTCACCCATCGTGGCGTTCACGTCGGCGGCGACGGCATCGGCGGCCTCGCCGGTTTCGTTCTGGGTCTTTTGGCTGCAGGCTCCGATCGAGAGTGCGACGGCGGCGATTGGCAGCAGAAGAAGCTTTTTCATGGCGGTTTCCCTTCCGGTATGATCGCGGCCCAACGCGCCAGCAACGGTACGGTTTCATCTGCGCAACGATGACGCAAAGCAGCACGCGGTCGATTGACCCCATATAAAGATATCTTTATATGATGACCCATGGCATTCGCCCTCGATATCCTGCGCGCGGCAAGCGACGTGACCCGGTTGCGGGTGCTGACGCTGTTGCGATCGATGGAATTGTCGGTCGGCGAGTTGGCACAGGTGCTGGACCAGAGCCAGCCAAGGGTCAGCCGGCACGTGAAAATCCTGTGCGATGCCGGTCTGGCGGTCCGCCGCAAGGAGGGTAGCTGGGTCTTCGTTGCACTCGGGACACCCGCGGTGGTCGATCCGCTGTTGGCGGCGCTCGATGCGTGGATGGCGGCGGACGATGCCGCGACCGCAGACGATCGGGCAAGGTTGGCCGCTGTACGCGCCGATCGCACGGCCGCTGCCGCTTCATGGTTCGAGGCACATGCCGGCGAATGGGATGCGATCCGGTCGCTGCATATCGCCGACGAACAGGTCGAAGCGGCGATGATCGCGGCACTGGGTTCCGCACCGATCGCACTGCTGGTCGATATCGGTACCGGCACCGGCCGGATGCTCGAACTGTTCGGGCCGCAGGCCGCACAGGCGATCGGGATCGACCGGTCTTCGGAAATGCTGCGGCTGGCGCGGGCGAAGCTGACCGAGCGCGGCATCGATCAGGCCGAGTTGCGGCAGGCGGATATTTACGCATTGCCGCTGGATACGGCGGTTGCCGACGCAGCGGTGCTGCATCACGTGCTGCATTTCGTACAGCATCCGGGCGCGGCGATCGAAGAAGCTGCCCGCGTCCTGCAACCGGGTGGCCGGCTGCTGATCTGCGATTTCGCGCCGCACGAGCGCGAGGAATTGCGGCAGCGCGATGCCCATGCGCGTCTGGGTTTCTCAGACGAACAGATGCTGGGCTGGTTCGCGAGTGCGGGCCTTGCCCCGGTATCGACCCGGACATTGGGTGGCGGCGAACTGACGGTGAAACTCTGGATGGCACGGCGGACGTTCGACGTGCGCGAGGTGAAGGCAGCATGACTCCTACCATTTCCGACCTCGAAGAAGCGCGGCGCGCACTGGATGCACCGTTGTTCGCCGATCTGGCGGGCGACTGCGCGGTCAGCTTCGAATTCTTTCCGCCCAAGAGCGACAAGATGGAGGCAGCACTGTGGGAAACGGTGCGCGCACTCGAACCCCTCGCACCGAAATTCGTGTCGGTGACTTATGGTGCGGGTGGATCGACGCGCGAGCGGACCCATGCGACGGTCGCACGCATCGCCCGCGAGACGTCGATGCCGGCCGCTGCCCATCTGACCTGTGTCGAGGCGAGCCGCGCCGAGATCGATCAGGTCGCCGAGGAATATTGGCAGGCGGGCGTGCGTCACATCGTCGCACTGCGCGGTGATCCGCCGACCATGGGGCAGAAGTTCGTCCCGCACGCCGATGGCTATGCTAATGCCGCCAATCTGGTCGCCGGGTTGCAAAAGCTGCATCCCTTCGAGATTTCGGTCGCGGCCTATCCCGAATGCCATCCGGACTCGGAGCATCAACAGGCCGATCTCGACAATCTGAAGCGAAAGATCGACGCCGGCGCGACGCGGGCGATCACCCAGTTCTTCTTTACGCCCGAAGCGTTCTTCCGCTTCCGCGATGCTGCCGCTGCCGCGGGGATCAGCGCGGAGATCGTGCCGGGCATCCTGCCGGTGTCGAATGTGGGGCAGGTGCGAAAGTTCGCCGGGCTGTGCGGTGCGTCGATCCCGGCGTGGATGGACCGGCTGTTCGAAGGGTTGGACGATCATCCGGGCGCGCGGCAGCTGGTCGCGGCGACGGTCGCGGCGGAAATGTGCCGCAAGCTATATGCCGGCGGCGTGCGCGATTTCCACTTCTACACGCTCAACCGTGCCGAATTGTCCTACGCCATTTGTCATTTGCTGGGGCTGCGGCCGCGCGCGACGCCGGTCGCCGCGGCAGCCTGATCCGAAGGTTCGAAGGAAGACTCATGACCTCCGTTCGCGAACGCCTGAACGCCGAAGCCGCAAAACGCGTCCTCATCACCGACGGCGCGTTCGGCACCGAAATCCAGAACTGGAAACTGTCCGAGGCCGACTATGCCGGCAGCCTGACGCTGGGGCATGACCAGAAGGGCAACAACGACATTCTGGCGATCACCAAGCCGGAGGTGCCGGAGACGATCACCCGTGCCTATCTGGACGCCGGGTCGGATATCGTTTCGACCAACACCTTCAGCGCGAACCTGATCAGCCAGGCGGATTATGGTGCCGAGGCGCTGGTGGCCGATATCAACATCCAGAGCGCCCGGATCGCCCGGTCGTTGGCCGATGACTATGCCGCGCGCGACGGCCGGCCGCGCTTCGTTGCCGGGGCGATCGGGCCGACCAACAAAACGTTGTCGCTGTCACCCGACGTGAACGATCCCGGTTATCGCGAAATCGATTTCGATCATCTGAAGAACGTCTATCGCGAACAAATCGATGCGCTGGTCAGCGGCGGGATCGATTTCGTGCTGATCGAGACGGTGTTCGACACGTTGAATGCGAAGGCCGGGGTGATGGCGGCGATCGAGGCAGGGCAGGCGCTGGGCCGCGATCTGCCGATCATGCTGTCGATGACGCTGACTGATCTGTCGGGGCGTAACCTGTCGGGCCATACGGTCGAGGCGTTCTGGCACGCGGTCCGCCATGCGAAGCCGGTGACGATCGGGCTGAACTGTTCGTTCGGCGCGGAACAGCTGCGCCCGCATGTGAAGACCCTGTCCGAGATCTGCGACACGCTGATCATGGTGTACCCAAATGCCGGGCTGCCTAACGAACTGGGTGCCTATGATGAGGCACCGGTGACGACGGCGGCGTTGGTCGGCGACTGGGCCGATCACGGACAGGTCAATATTCTGGGCGGCTGCTGCGGATCGACGCCCGCCCATATCAAGGCGATGGCCGAGCGGGTGAGGGGCGTCGCGCCACGCCGGGTGCCGAAGGTGCCGGTCCAGACGCGGCTTGCGGGCCTCGAACCGTTCACGATGGCGGCCTGAACCCGAAAGCCCTCTCTCCTTCAGGGGAGAGGGTTGGGAGAGGGGCAGTCCACCGTCCTCTCCCGTATATTCCCCTCTCCCCGGCCCTCTCCCCTGAAGGGGAGAGGGAGAGAAAGCTCTCATGACCAACGCTTCGACCATTTTCGTTAACATCGGCGAACGCACCAACGTGACCGGCTCCGCCCGCTTCAAGAAGCTGGTGATGGCCGGCGATTATGCCGCCGCGGTCGAGGTCGCGCTGCAACAGGTCGAGAGCGGGGCGCAGGTGCTCGACGTAAACATGGACGAGGGGCTGCTCGACGCGCATCACGCGATGACGACGTTCCTCAAACTCATTCAGGCCGAGCCGGATATCGCGCGCATTCCGGTGATGGTCGACAGCTCGAAATGGGACGTGATCGAGGCCGGGCTGAAATGCGTCAGCGGCAAGCCGATCGTCAATTCGATTAGCATGAAGGAAGGCGAGGAGCAGTTCCTGCGCCAGGCGCGCATCTGCATGAACTATGGCGCGGCGGTCGTGGTCATGGCGTTCGACGAGGTCGGGCAGGCCGATACGCAGGCTCGCAAGGTGGAAATCTGTGGTCGCGCCTATGACCTGTTGATGACGATCGGCTTTCCGCCCGAGGACATCATCTTTGATCCCAACATCTTCGCGGTGGCGACCGGGATCGAGGAGCATAATAACTACGGCGTCGACTTCATCGAGGCGTGTCGCGAGATCAAGGCGCGCTGTCCGCATTGCCATATCTCGGGCGGGCTATCGAACCTGTCGTTCAGCTTTCGCGGTAACGAGCCGGTGCGGCGGGCGATGCATTCGATCTTCCTCTATCACGCCATTCCGGCGGGGATGGACATGGGAATCGTCAATGCCGGTCAGCTCGACGTGTACGACACGATCGATGCCGAGTTGCGGACGGCGTGCGAGGACGTCATTCTCAACCGCGATCCGGGCGCGACCGATCGGCTGATCGCGCTCGCGGAGAAGTATAAGGGCACCGATGCGGTTGCCGAAAAGGCTGCTGCCGAATGGCGGTCGCTGCCGGTCGTGAAGCGGCTGGAGTATGCGCTGGTCAAGGGCATCGACGCGCATGTCGTCGACGATACCGAGGAGTGCCGCCAGCAGTTCGCACGCCCGATCGAGGTGATCGAAGGGCCGCTGATGGACGGCATGAACGTCGTCGGCGACCTGTTCGGGTCGGGCAAGATGTTCCTGCCGCAGGTCGTGAAATCGGCGCGCGTCATGAAGAAGGCGGTCGCGCACCTGCTGCCGTTCATCGAGGCGGCGAAGGAGCCCGGTGCGAAGGGCAAGGGCAAGATCATCATGGCGACCGTCAAGGGCGACGTCCATGATATCGGCAAGAACATCGTCGGGGTCGTGCTGCAGTGCAACGGTTTCGACGTGGTCGATCTGGGAGTGATGGTGCCGTGGACCCGCATCCTCGAATCCGCGAACGAGAATGATGCCGACATGATCGGCCTGTCGGGCCTCATCACCCCGTCGCTCGACGAGATGGTCACGGTCGCCGAGGAGATGAAGCGTGCAGGAATGACCATGCCGCTGCTGATCGGCGGGGCGACGACGTCGAAGGTCCATACTGCGCTGCGTATCTCGCCGGCCTATGACGGACCGATCGTCCATGTGCTCGACGCGAGCCGGGCGGTCGGCGTGGCGACGACGCTGGTCAGCGATACCGGGCGCGACGCCTATGTCGCGCAGGTCGCGGCGGATTACGAAGCGGTGCGGATCGCACGGGCGGGCAAGGGGCAGAGCGAACTAACGCCGATCGCCGATGCGCGGGCTAATGGCTTCAAGGCCGATTTCGCCCAAAAGCCGGCAGCGCCCGCCCAGCCCGGACGGCATGTGTTCGATGATTGGGATCTGGCGGACCTGCGCGACTATATCGACTGGACGCCGTTCTTCCGGGCGTGGGAGCTGGCGGGGAACTTCCCGGCGATCCTGACCGACGCGGTCGTGGGCGAGAGCGCGTCGTCGCTGTACGAGGACGCGCAGGCGATGCTCGACCGGATCATTGCCGAGAAATGGCTGACGGCGAAGGGGATTGCGGCGCTGTGGCACTGCTGTGCGCAGGGCGACGACGTGATCGTCGACGTGCCCGCCGAGCAGATCGAACCGGCGCTGGAGGCGGGGCGGGTGTCGCCGCTGTCGGGGGTGCCGCACGATTTTGCGACGCCGATGCAGACGACGCATGCCACCCACGCGATCCGCATGCCGTTCTTGCGTCAGCAGGTGCAGAAGCGTGAGGGTCGGGCAAATATGTGCCTGACCGATTTCGTCGATCCGGCGGGGGACTGGATGGGCGGGTTCGCGGTCGGCATCCACGGGATCGACCCGCATATCGCGCGGTTCAAGGCCGAGAATGACGATTATCAGGACATCTTGCTGAAGGCGCTGGCCGACCGGTTTGCGGAGGCGTTTGCCGAGCGGCTGCACCATCACGTCCGCACCGTGCTGTGGGGCTATGCCCCCGACGAGCAGCTGACCAACGAGGCGATGATCCGCGAGCAGTATCGCGGCATCCGCCCGGCACCGGGCTATCCGGCCTGCCCCGACCATAGCCAGAAACCGATCCTGTTCGAGATGCTGGGCGCGACGCAAGCCACTGGAATCACGCTGACCGACAGCTTTGCGATGCTGCCGACGGCGGCGGTGTCGGGGTTCTATTTCGGGCACCCGGACAGCGCCTATTTCGGGGTGGCGCGGATCGGGCGGGATCAGTTGGCGGACTATGCCGCGCGGCGCGGGGTCAGCGTCGAGCAGGCGGAGCGGTGGCTGCGGCCCAATCTCGACTGAGCGCGACCAGCACCTGGGCGCGCAACCAGTCGCGGTCGGCGGGGCGGGCGAAGCTGTGGCTGGCCGAAGCGTGGTGGTGCACGGGGATGCGGGCGCGCAGGTCCGAAAGGTGGCGAAGGTGCCACGCATCGAGGAATGCGCGGGCGGTGTGATCGTCGGTCGCGAGCAGGATGTCGGTCGGGGTGCCGGAGGCCAGCCCCTCCGCGAAGCGGTTGGTCAGGCCGGTTGGGGTGCGGCGATCGGTGGCGAGGGTGACCAATCCGCGCGTCAGACGGCCGAAGTTGACACGACCGGTCAATAGTCGTCGCCATGCCGAGGGCGAAACCAGCCGCTGCGCATAGGTCGCGCGGATCGCGGCGGCGGGCGGCAGGTCGTTGGTGGGTTCGACGACCCATGGGTTGGCGAGCAGCAGGCGGTCGATGCCGGCCGATCCGTGGAACAGCGCGAGGGTCGTCGCCGCGTCGCAATTGCCGAACGCCACGATCCGTTTCGCGCAGGTCGCCGCGCGCAGCCACGCGGTGGCGCACATCAGGTCCGGCGCGGCCGACAGGAATCCGCCATTGGTCCCGGTCGAATCGCCGATGCCGCGCCGGTCGTAGCGCAGCACCGGAAAGCCCGCCGCCGCCACCGCCGCCGCCAGCAGCGCCATGCCGCGATGCGCGCCGATCCGCAGTTCGTTGCCGCCCGAGACGATCAGCAGCGCGGTGTCCCCTTCGGCGGGATCGAGCGTCGCGGCGATGGTTTCGCCGGCACAGGGGATCGTCACCAGCCGACGCAAGCGCGGCTCCATGCGGCGAGGTCGTCGGCGAGGGCGGCGGCAAGGTCCGGGTCGTTGCCCGGTTCGCTCCTGCGCCACAGTGGTGCCGCGTCGATGCGAAGATCGGCCGGGCCGGGATCGGTGCCGAGCCGGACGGTTCGGAGCGGCTGGACGGTAGCAGGCGTCGCGGTTTCGAGTTCGGCGAGCAGCGTCGCCGACAGGCGGTTGCCGGCGACGTCGGCCATGTCGCCGTCGCGATCGATGCCGATGCGGGACAGTTCGCGGAGCAGCCGCTCGCCCGTTTGCGGGGCGAGGTGCCAGCGACCGGCGACGTCGGCGTCACGATCGAGCAACGCGCTGGCACGGATCGCGGCGGTGACGACCGGCCGGTCGGTTGCCTCGACCAGCGCGACGACGGCGCTGCGCCAGTCGGTCAGCGTGACCGCGTCGGTCGGGAGCAGGCTGTCGCCCTGTCCCGGCAGGTCGGGCAGCATCGCACCGATATCGCGGGCAGCGAGAGCGCGGAGCAGCCCGACCGCGAAGGTGCGGGTGCGGTTGGCTTCCTCGAACGGGGGCAGCAGCAGCAGGACGACCGGACCGGTAGCGGGACCGAAGCGCCAGAGCGCCTCGCTGCCACCGGGCCAGTCGTAGCGGTCGATCAAGCGGGGGCCTTGGCGCTCGCGAAGCGGACCAGCGCGCCGAAGGTTTCCATCGTTTCGCCGTCGATATCGTCGTCCTCGATCAGGATGCCGAGCCGGTCCTCCATCTCGGTCAGGACGCCGGCGACCGCCATCGAATCGAGTTCGGGCAGCGCGCCGAACAGCGGCGTCGCTTCGTCGAAGGCGGCGGCGCGTTCGGCGGACAGGCCCAGCACGTCGCGCAACACCGCGCGGACGGTTTCCTCGGTCGATGCTGAACCCTGTGCGATCACGTCGTTTCCCCTGTCGGCGATATGGTCGCCGGATCGCGGGTGTGTAAGGGTTGGGGCGCGGGATGCCAAGGTGGCGGGTTGGGGGGCTTTGCCGTCGTTCCTGCCTTGCGTTCGGCGGGCCCGCGCTTGTGGTCGTTGGAGCAAAAAAAGTCAGGTCGAGGGGGCCAGTCGCAGGGCGTTCTTCTGCTTGGCTCTGGACCCCCGCCTGCGCGGGGGCACGGCAGATGGGCGGGTCGTCCGAGGCGAGAGCGACATTCAGTTCGCTGGGCGCAGGAATAGTGTTCCATCCCCTTTCGTCACTCCCGCGCAGGCGGGAGTCCATATGTGCCAGCGTTGCGAATCCGGCCGAGACGTCAGTGTCTATGGATTCCCGCCTGCGCGGGGGCACGGCAGATGGGGCGGGTCGTCCGGGGCGAGAGCGACATTCCGCAGTCAGGCTAGCGAACTGCTCCCCTCCCTGACAAGGGAGGGGCGGGGGGTGGGTAGGTTTGGGGCTGGCGAGTCGTTCCCTCGCGGGCCGACCCACCCCCGACCCCTCCCTTGTCAGGGAGGGGAGAAATCGAAATCTTACTGAATGTCGATCGCTCTAGTCGCTCGCCGGGGGCGGCTGGGTCGGTGTGCTCGCAGTTTGACCTTCCGGACCGTGATGCCGGTAGCCTCACCGGTTCAATCCGTCCCGCAACTGGGCTAAGGCGCGGGGATGCTTGATCCGGTTCCGCAGACGATCGATCGATTGCCGCTTCGTGGGAGCCCCGACGCCCCGGCGTTGATCGATCGCGAGGGGGTGCTGACATTCGCCGAACTCGAAACGCTGGTCGCGCGGGTCGCCGGTGGGTTGCGGAGTTTACCCGCCGGCGCGCGGGTGGCGACGTGGTTGCCCAAGACGCGGCTGGCGTGCGTCATGCCGCTGACGGCGGCGCGGGCGGGGCTGGTGCATGTGCCGGTCAATCCCGCGCTCAAGCGGGCGCAGGTCGCGCATATTCTGGCCGATAGCGGGGCGTCGCTGCTGGTGACGCAGGCCGCGCGGCTTGCGGCGTTGGCCGCGGGGGATGTGCCCGCGGGATGTGCGGTCGCGACCGACATGCCGGATGGCGCGCCGATGGCCGCGAGCGACGGCGATCCGGCGGCGCTGGTGGCGATCCTCTATACCTCGGGGTCGACCGGGCGGCCCAAGGGGGTGATGCTGAGCCATGCCAATTTGTGGCTGGGGGCAGTTTCGGTCGCGCACTATCTGGCGCTGACGCCCGACGACCGGGTGCTGGCGGTGCTGCCGCTGAGTTTCGATTATGGGCAGAACCAGTTGTTGTCGAGCTGGGCTGCGGGGGCTGCGGCGGTGCCGCTGGATTACCTGACCGCGCGCGACGTGGTGAAGGCGGTCGACCGGTTCGCGGCGACGACGCTGGCCGGCGTGCCGCCGTTGTGGACACAGTTGCTGGAGGCGGAGTGGCCGGCGGGGACGGCGGCGCGGCTCAAGCGGCTGACCAATTCGGGCGGGGCACTGACGCCGCGGATGGTGCGGGGGTTGCGCGAGCGGTTCGCGGGTGCCGATGTGGTTGCGATGTATGGGCTGACCGAGGCGTTCCGGTCGACCTGGCTGGACCCGGCGTTGATCGATGCGAACCCCGATGCGATGGGTCGGGCGATCCCGTTTGCCGAGGTGGCGGTCGTGCGCGCCGATGGCAGCTGGGCCGGGCCGGACGAGCCGGGCGAACTGGTCCATGCCGGGCCGCTGGTCGCGCAAGGGTATTGGCAGGATGCCGAGCGGACCGCGCTCCGGTTCCGGCCGGCACCGGCGTGGATGGCGAGCGGCGGCATGGCGGTATGGTCGGGCGATACGGTGGCGGAAGGGGCGGACGGATTGCTGCGCTTCGTGGGACGCGATGACGAGATGATGAAGGTGGCGGGCAACCGGATCAGCCCGACCGAGGTCGAGGAAGCGGTCGAGGCCGGCGGCGAGGTGGCCGAGGCGGTCGCGGTCGGGCTGCCCGATCCACGGCAAGGGCAGGCGATCGTCGTCGTGGCGCGCGCGGCGGTCGAAGGCGCGGAGGTGGCGGTGCGGGCACGGCTGCGCCGCGACTTGCCGAGTTTCCAGCAGCCGGCGCATTATGTCTGGGTCGAGGCAATGCCGCGCAACGCCAATGGCAAGCTGGACCGGGTGGCGGTGCGGGCGCTGGCAACGGCGGCGGTCGCATGAAGCCGATCGGGCCGATCCCGGCGGGCTTTGCCGGGCAGTCGCGGTTGACGGTGGGCGGGGTCGACTTTGCCGAACTGCTGGCGCGTGCCGGGGATACGCCGGCGTTCCTGTATGACGGCGGGGCAATCGCGGCGCGGGTGGCGCGGTTGCGGGCGGCGCTGCCCGACGGGGTCGGGGTGCATTATGCGATCAAGGCCAATCCGCACCGCGACCTGCTGGCGATGATCGCGCCGCTGGTCGACGGGCTCGACGTGGCGTCGGGCGGCGAACTGGCGATGGCGCTGAACGAAAAGCCGGCGACGGCGATCAGCTTTGCCGGGCCGGGCAAGCGCGACGATGAACTGACGGCGGCGATCGGGGCCGGCGCAACGCTGCATGTCGAATCGGAGGGTGAAGCCGACCGGGCGCTGGCGATCGGCGATCGGCTGGGCATTCGTCCCCGGATCGCGGTGCGGGTGAACCCTGATTTCGAACTGCGCGGATCGGGGATGCGGATGGGCGGGCGCGCCTCTCCGTTCGGGATCGATGCGGCGCGGGTGCCGGCGCTGGTGCGGCGGCTGGTGGCGGTCGGTGCGGACTGGCATGGGTTCCATATCTTTGCCGGGTCGCAGACGCTCGACAGTGCGGCGATCATCGAGGCGCAGGCGGCGACGGTGACGCTGGCCGAGCGGCTGGCGGAGGAAGCGGGGGCGGTGCCGGCGTTCGTCAATCTGGGCGGCGGGTTCGGCATCCCCTATTTCGCGGGCGACCGGCCGGTCGATGTCGAGAGCGTAGGTGCCGCGCTGGGTGAGCGGCTGGCTGCGCGCGGTGCGGTGCTGCGCGAGACCGGCTTTGCGGTCGAACTGGGCCGCTGGCTGGTGGGCGAGGCGGGAGTGTATTGTACGCGCGTGCTCGACGTGAAGGTCAGCGGCGGCGAGACGTTCGTGGTGGTCGATGGCGGGCTGCATCATCAATTGGCGGCGAGCGGCAATTTCGGGACGGTGGTGCGCCGCAACTATCCGGTGGCGGTGGCCGAGCGGATCGATGCCGAACCGACGACGACGGCGTCGGTGGTCGGATGCCTGTGCACCCCACTCGACCGGCTGGCGGACCAGGTGGCGCTGCCGCAGGTGGCGGTCGGCGATACGATCGTGCTGTTTCAGGCGGGGGCGTATGGCGCGACGGCCAGTCCGGCGGCGTTTCTGGGGCATCCGCCGGCGCGCGAATTGCTGGTTCGGGAACCGTCATGATCCGGCGACTGTCGCAAAATGGGACAGGGTCGACGCTTGTTGCTGTACTCAACCGGATATTTACCCCTTGGCCGGCATAGCGGGCTACAGTCCTGCGCGGTCGTGGCCGTGCGCGTTCGAACGAGGAAGTTTTATGCGTCCAAAGGGTGGAGTTGCCGGGGTGGCGCTGTGCGCGGTGCTGGGCGGATGCGCCGGCGGCGCGACGCGACCCGAACTGCCGCCCGCGCCGTTCGTGCAGGCAAAGGAGGCACCGGGTGAGGCCTATGTCATCGGGCCGCTCGACCAGCTGAGCATCTTCGTGTGGCGCAATCCCGAATTGTCGGCGAAGGTGCAGGTGCGTCCCGATGGGCGGATCACCACGCCGCTGATCAACGACATGCCCGCCACCGGTAAGACCCCGGCGATGCTGGCCGACGACCTGAAGCTGGCGCTGGGCGAATATGTGAAGGACCCGCTGGTCTCGGTGATCGTCGAGAATTTCTCGGGGACCTTCAGCCAGCAGGTGCGGGTGGTGGGCGCGACCGAAAAGCCCGCGTCGCTGCCATACCGCGCGAACATGACGCTGCTCGACGCGATGATCGCGGTCGGCGGGCTGAACCAATATGCGTCGGGCAACCGGGCGCGGCTGGTCCGCTATGACCGGACGACCGGCAAGCAGCAGGAATTCGGGCTGCGCATTTCCAGCCTGCTCAAGAACGGCGATTCGAGCGCGAACGTGAAGTTGCAGCCGGGCGACGTCATCATCATCCCCGAGAGCATGTTCTGAGATGGACGGGCTGTATGGGGAGCTGAAACTGATCGTCCATGCGATCTGGCGGCGGCGCTGGATCGCGCTGGGCATCGCATGGGTGGTGTGTCTGGGCGGGTGGCTGGTCGTCAGCCAGATCCCCAACAGCTATCAATCGACCGCGCGAGTGATGGTCGAGATGCGGCAGGTGTTGCCCGGTGCCGAGGCGGCGGTGGCGCAGAATGCGCAGTCCAACAATATCGATCGCATCCGCCAGACGCTGACATCGGCGGTGAACCTGGAGAAGGTCGTGCGCGGCACGTCGATGGCGGAGACGATCGCCAACGACCGCGACGTGGCGGACCGGGTGGCGTCGCTGCAGAACGCGATCAAGCTGACCGCGCAGCAGGACAATCTGTTCGAGATTTCGGCGACGTCGGGCAATCCCAAACTGGCGCGCGAGATCGTGCAGAAGATGATCGACATCTTCGTCGAGGACAATCTGGCGAGCGACCGCGATGCGACGGTGCAGTCGCTGCGCTTCCTCGACCAGCAGCTGGCCCAGCGGCAGACGCAGCTGGCCGATGCCGAGGCGCGGCGGCAGGCGTTTCAGGCGCAATATATGGCGATGCTGCCGGGGACGGGGTCGCTCGACGATCGCATGTCGAATGCACGGGCGGAACTGGCGCAGATCGATGGCGATCTGGCGGCGGCGCAGTCGAGCCTGTCGGCGGCGAACGCGCAGATGGCGGGCACGGCGGCGACGCTGCCGGGCACCGCGGGGACGGCGATGGTCGGGCCGGCACGCGCGCGGCTGAACGCGATCGAAGGGCAGATCGCCGAGGGACGCAGCCGGGGCTGGACCGACGCGCACCCCGACATGGTGGCGCTGAACCGGCAGCTGGCGGCGGCACGGGCGGCGGCGCGCGGCGAGGGCGGTGGCGTCAGCGGCGGGACGGCGGCGTCGCCCAATCCCTTCTATCTGCAATTGCGTGCGGCGCAGGCCGACCGGCAGGCGACGGTTGCCGAACTGACCCAGCGCAAGCAGCAGATCGAGGGCCAGCTGAACGGATTGCAGGCGAAGATCGCCGCCGATCCGCAGGCCGCGGCACAGCAGTCGCAGCTCGACCGCGACATCGCGTCGCTGAAACAGCAATATGACTCGCTGTTCCAGGATCGCGAACAGGTGCGTATCCAGAGCAGCGTGCAGACCGATACCGATGCGGTGAAGTTCAGTGTGATCGACCCGCCGACCCAGCCGCGCGCACCCACCGCGCCCAACCGGCCGCTGCTGCTGCTGGGCGTGCTGGTCGTCGGGATCGGCGCGGGGCTGGGCGCGGCGTTCGCGCTCAGCCGGTTGAAGACCAGCTTCGCCACGGCGGCGCGGCTGGAAAAGATCAGCGGAATGCCGGTGCTAGGCGCGATCGGCGAGGTCGTGACCGAGACAGTGCGCGCCGAGCGCCAGCGGCGGTTGAAGCTGTTCGCGGGCGGCGCGGGGGCGCTGCTCGCCGCGTTCGTGCTGTTGCTGGGCCTAGAGTTCGCACAGCGCGGGCTGGTGGCCTGAAGGGAGGACGGCCAAGTGAACGATCAGTCGCACCGTGGCCTGCGTGGCGCATCCCTGCTGGAGCGGGCAGCGGACCGTTGGCGGCTGGAGCCGGTAGCCGGCCTGCCGCCGGTGGCCGAACCGGCCGTGCCGGAAACCGCACCGGCGGGACAGCCGATGCCCGAAGCGCGCGTTCCCGCGATCGATCCCGCGCGGATCGATCGCGATGCGCTGGCGGCCGGCGGCATGCTGGTGCCCGGCGGGCCGGTGACCGCGCTGGCCGAGGAATTCCGGCTGGTGAAGCGCCAGTTGCTGGCGACCGGTGCCGATGTCGCCAAGCGCGACGAGGATGCGGCGCGCATGATCCTGATCTGTTCGGCGCAACCGGGCGACGGCAAGACGTTCTGCGCGATCAACCTTGCGCTGTCGCTGGCGGCGGAGCGTGACCTGAACGTCCTGCTGGTCGATGCCGACGTCAACAAGCCCGACATTCTCGACCGGTTGGGGATTACGGCCGAACGCGGACTGCTCGACGCGCTGGGCGATGCGAGCATCGATGCCGAGGCGCTGGTGATCCCCACCGACGTGCCGCAGCTGTCGATCCTGCCGGCGGGGACACGGACCCATGCCGATACCGAATTGCTGCGCAGCGACCGGGCGCGCGCGGTGCTCGATACGTTGCTGGCGGCCGATCCCGATCGCATCATCCTGTTCGATTCGCCGCCGGCGCTGGCGGCATCGCCGGCAGCGGTGCTGGCGACGCTGGTCGGGCAGACGGTGCTGGTGGTGCGCGCCGATCGCAGCAGCGAAGCCGACCTGCGCGAGGCGGTCGCGCTGCTCGACGGGTGCGACGAGATCCAGCTGCTGCTGAACGCGACGACCTATCGCGCCGACGGGCCGCGCTTCGGCTATTACGGGCAGGAACAGGATTGATGCATCGCGCGGCCCTGCCGGTGCTGATCGCGACCGCCGTGCCGGCACAGGCGCAGCGCGTCGATGTCAGCCCCTATATCGAAGTCGGGCAGGCGGTCGCCGCCGACCTGACCGACGGCGACGTCGTCACCTATACGCAGGTGACCGCCGGGGTCGATGCGCAGGTCACGACGCAGCGCGTGCAGGTACAGGCCAATTACCAGTATCAGCGGATTTTTGATTGGGGCAGCGGCTTTGGCGGCGGTGAAATCCATTCGGGGCTGGCGCGCGCCAATGTCGCGATCACGCGCTGGCTGAACTTGGAGGGCGGCGCGATCGCGACGCGGGCGCGGGGCGACCAGCGCGGCGGCGGTTTCGGACCGTTCGTCAACGCCAGCAACGTCAATACCGCACAGGTCTATGGCCTGTATGCCGGCCCGACGATCGCGACGCGGGTCGGACCGTTCGCGGTCAACGGCACGTACCAGTTCGGCTATGTGAAGGCCGAGGCACCCGGCGCGATCGATCTGGCCCCCGGACAACGGCGGGTCGATTATTTCGACGAGGCGACCAGCCATCTGGTGATGGGGAGCGCGGGCACGCGCGCGGGCACGATCCTGCCGATCGGCCTGACCGTGTCGGGTGCGTGGCTGCGCGAGGATGCCGGGCAACTCGACCAGAAATTCGAAGGCACCTATGGCCGGGTCGATGCGGTGCTGCCGATCACGCGCACCCTCGCCGCGGTCGGCGGGGTCGGTTATGAAAAGATCGAGGTGACGCAGCGCGATCCGCTGATCGATGCGCAGGGTCGACCGGTACTCGACGGGGCGGGGCGGTTCGTGACCGATCCGGCGTCCGATCCGCGCATCGCCTATGATATCGATGGGCTGATCTGGGACGCGGGCGTGTTGTGGCGGCCGTCGCCGCGCACCGCACTGGAGGCGCGGCTGGGGCGGCGCTATGGTTCGATGAGCTATACCGCATCGCTGCAATGGCAGACCGGACCGGGCGCGGCGGTGCAGGTCGGGGTCTATGACAGCGTCACCACCTTCGGCCGGCAGCTGACCGGATCGCTGGCGCAACTGCCGATCAACTATATCGACGGGCAGGACCCGTTCGGCGCGCGCTATGGCGGGTGCGTGTTCGGTGGCGGGGTGACGCCCGAGGGACAGTCGAACGCGGGCGCGTGCCTGACGCCGGTGTTCCAGTCGATCAGCGCGGCGACGTTCCGCGCGCGCGGGATCGATGCGGTCTATTCGATCACGCGCGGGCCGACGCGGCTGGGGCTGGGTGCGGGCTATGCCAGCCGGCGCTTCTATATCCCGCCGGTGCCGGGGGCGGTCGTCTATTCGTCGCGCGACGAAAGCTATTATGTGCAGGGCTTTGGCCAATGGGCGATCGACGGCCGGTCGTCGTTCAGCGTCGATGTGTACGGCAACTATTTCACCAGCGGGATCGGAGGCGGTCTCGACGCATGGGGCGGCGGGGCGCAGGGCGGCTATTACCGGCGGTTCGGGCGGGCCTATGGCAGTTTGACGGCCGGGCTGTACGGCTTCGACGTCGAGGGGGCCGACGCCGATGTGATCGCGCAGGCGCTGCTGGGAGTCGGGTACCGGTTCTAGGGGCGATCGATCTTCAGCTGTCAGGCCAGCGAACTGCTCCCCTCCCTGACAAGGGAGGGGCTGGGGGTGGGTCGGTCTGGGGCTGGAGAGTCCGCTCCCTCGCGGGCCAACCCACCCCCGACCCCTCCCTTGTCAGGGAGGGGAGAAGTCGACACCCTACTGAATGTCGATCGCCCTCGGATGAAGTGATAGCGCCTCGCGCTTCCCCGCACTTCGCGTCCTTCCTGCGCAGGCGGGAATCGTTATCCGCGGACGGTCGTCCGGATTCGGCGACGCCGCGTCGATTGACCGCCGCTTTCGCGGAGGTGACGAGAGAATATCATGCCATCGTCAGCGGCTTGCCGCACGGTCGTGACCTGCACATAGGTCGCGGCGCGAAATTTTAAGAAGAATAAACCGATCGGGGGTTATACAGCTCCCAACGGAGATGCTGATGTACGACGATCACTATGGCCTGACCGGTCGCCCGTTCCAGCTGACGCCCGATCCGGCGTTCTGGTTCGATACCGCGACGCATCGCAAGGCGATGGCGTATCTCGGCTATGGCCTGAGCCAGGGCGAGGGCTTCATCGTCATCACCGGCGATCCGGGTACCGGCAAGACGACGCTGCTCGGCCATTTGATGCGGACGATCGATGCCGCGCGGCTGAACGTCATCCGGATCGTGACGACACAGATCGAGGCCGACGACCTGTTGCGGCTGGTCGCGTCGGGGCTGGACGTCGATCCCGCCGGGCTGACCAAGGCGCAGTTGCTGGGCGGGATCGAACGCGGGCTGCACAATGTCGCGCGGTCGGGCCGGCGGACGCTGCTGGTGATCGACGAGGCGCAGTCGCTGCCGGTCGGGTCGATCGAAGAATTGCGGATGCTGTCGAATTTCCAAGCGGGCGGCTATGCGCTGTTGCAGATCTTCCTGCTCGGCCAGCCCGAATTCCGGCAGCGGCTGCACGGGTCGGACCGGCTGGAGCAGCTGCGTCAGCGGGTGATCGCGATGCATCACCTCGACCCGATGGAGGTCGAGGAAGTCGGACCGTATCTGGAACACCGGTTGCGGGTGGTCGGATGGACCGGCAGCCCGAGTTTCTCGCCCGATGCACTGGAGTCGCTGCACCGCTGGTCGGGGGGGATTCCGCGGCGGTTGAACCAGTTGGCCAGCCGGGTGCTGCTGTTCGGCGCGATCGAGGGGATCGACCAGTTCGGCGCGCTCGACGTCGAGAACGTCATTTCCGATCTCGACCGCGACGGGCTGGGCAGCCGGGCGGGGGATGCCGAGGCCGAGGAACCGGCGTCGTTCGCCGACGCCGATCCGCGCCCGATGACCCCGCCGCCGCCGCCGATGCCGCCGCGCCCGATCCATTTGTCGGTGGTCGAGAGTGGTCAGCGCCCGCCGGCACCGGTTGCCGATACCGAGGCGTTGCTGGCGCGGATCGAGTCGCTCGAAGCACGGCTGGAGCAGCAGGATCTGGCGCTGCGCCGGGTGCTGACGCTGCTGGTCGACTGGGTCGAGGGCGAACAGCGCCGGCCCGACCTGACGTCCGTCCGCGTCGTGGGCTGAGTCACCCCGATGCGCAACGCGATGTCGGTCGACGTCGAGGACTGGTTTCAGGTCGGCGCGTTCGAAACGGTCATCGACCGGCGCGACTGGGACGGGCTGGAACACCGGGTCGAGGCGAATACCGATGCGGTGCTCGACCTGTTCGCCGCCGCCGGGGTGACGGCGACGTTCTTCACGCTCGGCTGGGTGGCCGAGCGGTTTCCGGGGCTGATGCAGCGGATCGTGGGCGGCGGGCATGAGCTGGCAAGCCATGGGTGGGACCATCGCCGGGTGTTCACGATGACAGCGGCGCAGTTTCGCGACGATCTGGCACGGGCGCGGACGGTGTTGGAGGATGCCGGCGGACAGGCGGTGACCGGCTATCGCGCGCCGAGTTTCTCGATCGATGCCCGCACGCCGTGGGCGCATGGCGTGCTGGCCGATTCGGGTTATCGCTATTCGTCGTCAGTCGCGCCGCTGGCCCATGACCATTATGGCTGGGCCGATGCGCCGCGCGGGCTGTACCGGCCGGTGGCGGGCAATGCGCTGGTCGAATGGCCGATCACGCTGGCGCGGGTGCTGGGTCGCTACGTGTCGGCGGGGGGCGGGTTTTTCCGGTTGCTGCCGAACCGGGTCGTCGAGGATGCGGTGGTGCGCAGCAACCGGACGGACGCGCATCCGGCAATGTTCTATTTCCATCCATGGGAGATCGATCCGGGGCAACCGCGCGTGGCGAACGCGCCGTTCCGGTCGAAGCTGCGCCATTATTCGCGGCTGTCGGCGATGGCGGGGAAGCTGGAGCGGTTGATGGCGCGGCACGACTGGGGCCGGGCCGATGCGATCGTCGCCGAGCGTGCGGTCGCGCTGTGAGCCTGCGCGTCCGGCGGGCGGATCTGGGCGATGTCGGCGAACGCGCGCGGATCATGACGTTCGTGGAGGGGCGGGCCGATGCGACGCCGTTCCATCTGCCGATCTGGGGTGAGGCGACGGCGGCGGGGTGCGGGCAGGCCTATCGGATGCTGCTCGCCGAGGATGCGGGGGTGCTGGTCGGGCTGGTGCCGCTGACGCAGGTGCGGTCGCCGTTGTTCGGGGCGGCTTTGGTATCGACCGGGTTCGGGGTCGGGGGCGGCGTGCTGGGTGACGGCGCGGCGGCGCGGGTGCTGGCCGAGGCTGCGGTCGGCGTCGCGCGCGAGCTCGGCTGTCCGACGATCGAGATGCGGGGCGGGGCGGCCGTCGAAGCGCCGGGATGGACGTTCGACGACAGCCGCTATCTAGGGTTCGTGCGGTCGCTTGCCGGCGATGACGAGGCGGAATTGCTGGCGATCCCGCGCAAGCAGCGCGCCGATGTGCGCAAGGCGCTGGCGGCACCGTTCGAGGTGGCGATCGGGCGTGACCGCGCGGCGCTGGCCGAGCATTTCCGGGTCTATGGGACGTCGGTGCGCAATCTCGGCACGCCGGTATTCCCGCGGTCCCTGTTCCGCGAAGTCGTCGCGGCGTTCGGCGAGGATGCCGATGTGCTGACCATCCGCCACGCGGGACGGGCGGTGGCGAGCGTGTTGTCGCTCTATTGGCGGGGCACGGTCTATCCCTATTGGGGCGGCGGGACGGCCGAGGCGCGGGGGCTGCGCGCCAATGAGCGGATGTATTTCGAACTGATGCGCCATGCGCGAGCGCGCGGCTGCGACCGGTTCGATTTCGGGCGGTCGAAAGTCGGGACCGGGCCGGCGGCGTACAAGAAGAATTGGGGGTTCGTCGGCGAACCGCTCGGCTATCCGACCTGGACCGCCGATGGTGCCGCGCCGCGCGATGCCAGTCCGCTCAACCCCAGATACCGGCTGAAGATCGCGGCGTGGCAGAAGCTGCCGCTGACGGTATCGAACCGGATCGGGCCGTGGATCGCGAAGGGGCTGGGGTGAGCGACATCCTGTTCCTCGCCCACCGGGTGCCCTATCCCCCCGATCGCGGCGACAAGGTGCGCAGCCATCATGTGATGCGGCATCTCTCGACGCTGGGACGGGTGCATCTGGCGACCTTCGCCGACGATCCGCGCGATCTGGGCCATGATGCGGCGCTGAAGCAATGGTGCGCGAGTGCGGTGGTGGTGCCACGGACCAAGGGCAATAAGCGGGCGGCGGTCGAGGCGCTGGCGAGCGGGCGGGCGGTGTCGCTGGCGGCGTTCGATCATCGCGCGATGCGGGGGGCGGTGGCGCGGTTGCTGGGCGAGCGGCGCTATGCCGCGATCTATGTCTATTCGGGGCAAATGGCGCAGTATTTGCCGGACGATGCGCGGTTCGTCATGGATTTCGTCGACCTCGATTCGGCGAAGTTCGCCGCCTATGCCGACGATGCGCGCGGGCCGATGCGCTGGATGCTGCGGCGCGAGGCGCGGTTGCTGGGCGCGTTCGAACGCGGGGTGGCGGATCGGGCGCTGGCGACGCTGTTCGTCAGTGCGGCGGAGGCGGCGTTGTTCGGGGGGGCAGCGCAGGCGGTCGAGAATGGCATCGACACCGGCTTTTTTGATCCGGCGGCGGTCGCGCCGGTGGCGGAGGCGGGGCCGCTGATCGTGTTCACCGGGCAGATGGATTATCGGCCGAACATCGACGCGGTGCGCTGGTTCGTGCGCGAGGTGCTGCCGGGGGTGCCGGGCCGGTTCGCGATCGTCGGGCGCAATCCGACGGCGGCGGTCCGCGCGCTGGCGGGTGAGCGGGTGATCGTGACCGGCGAAGTCGCCGACGTGCGGGGCTGGATCACGGCGGCGGACGTGGTCGTCGCGCCCTTGCTGCTGGCGCGCGGCGTGCAGAACAAGGTGCTGGAGGCGATGGCGATCGCGCGGCCGGTCGTTGCCTCGACCGCGGCCGCCGAGGGTATCGATCATGACGGTTCGATCCGGGTTGCGGGGGATGCGGCTGCTTTCGTAGATGAGATCAGGGCGTTGCTGGACGATCCCGTCGCGGCCGATACGCTCGGACAGGCGGCGCGGGCGCGGACGATCGCGCGCTATGGCTGGGATGCGCGACTGGCACCGCTTGCCGGGCTGATGGGACTGTGAGCAGCGTGGCGCTCGACCGGCCGGTGGACGTGCTGACGCCCGACTGGCGGCGGTCGTTGATCGCGCTGGGCGGAATCTGGGCGGCATTGCTGCTGATCTTTCGCCGCGATGTCGGCGATGTGGTGGATATCTGGTGGAATTCGACCACCTATGGTCATTGCCTGTTCGTACCGCCGATCATCGGCTGGCTGGTATGGCAGCGGCGGCGTGAGGTGCTTGCGTTGCAGCCGGGCGCGTGGTGGCCGGGACTGGCGATCGTCGTGGGCGGTGGCGCGGGCTGGCTGGTGGGCGAAGCGGCGGCGGTGGCGCTGTTCCGGCATGTCGGGCTGGTGATGCTGTTGCAGGGGGCGGTGGTCACGTTGCTGGGGCCGCGCGTCGCGCGGGGTCTGCTGTTTCCGCTGGCCTATATGGTGTTTCTGGTGCCGTTCGGCGATTTCATGGAGCCGTGGCTGCAATCGGTGACGGTCGCGCTGACCATGCCGATCCTGCACGCCCTGGGCGTATCGGCGAGCGTCGACGGCGTGCTCATCACCATTCCGGGCGGCTATTTCGAAGTCGCGGAGGCGTGTTCGGGCGCGAAGTTCGTGATCGCGATGATCGCGTACGGGGCGCTGGTCGCCAATGTCTGCTACGTCGCATGGGCCCGCCGCGCGGCGTTCATGGCGATGGCGCTGGTGGTGCCGGTGCTGGCCAATGGCGTGCGGGCGGCGGGCACGATCTATGCCGCGCATCTGACGTCGGTCGCGGCGGCGACGGGGTTCGATCACATCGTCTATGGCTGGGTCTTCTTTGCGCTGACCATGGCGGGGGTGCTGGCGATCGGGTGGCGCTGGTTCGATCGCGATCCCGATGCGCCGTGGTTCGACGTCGCGCGGGTGCAGGCGATGCCGATGCGCGTTGCCGACCGGTCGATGGCGGCAGGTGCGGTGCTGGGCATCGCCGTCGCCTTTGCCGGCTGGGGGTGGGTGATCGACAGCCGCGCCGATCCGCTGCCCGACCGGATCGACCTGCCGAGCGTACCGGGGTGGCAGCGGATCGCCATCACCGGCGAGCCATGGGTGCCGCACTATCCCGGCGCGGACCATTTCCTGATCGGTCGCTATGGCGATGCCCGCGGACGCAGCGTCGACGTTGCGATCGCGGTCTATGCCGCACAGGGCGAGGGGCATGAACTGGTCGGGTTCGGTCAGGGGCCGATCCGCGAGAACGACCGATGGGTGCGGATCGCCGACACCCCGCCGATCGCCGGTGGTACCGCGCAGCGCATGGCCGCGCCCGGTCCGGTCGAGCGCGAGGTCGCGACCTGGTATCGGATCGGATCGACGACCACCGGCAGCGAGGACCGGGTGAAGCTGGAAACGCTGAAGACGCGTCTGCTGGGCGGGCCGCAGCGCGGCGTGGCGGTATTGATGTCGGCGGAAAAGGGCGCAGGCGATCCGCGCGGGACCATCACCGAATTCCTGCGCGCAGCAGGACCGGTCGACGCCATCGCCGATCGCGCTGCGGGAGGACGCTGACCATGTGCGGTATCGCCGGCCTCTTCCATCCCGCCAGCCCCAAGCCGGTCGATCCGGCGCGGATCGTCGCGATGACCGATGCACAGGCACATCGCGGGCCGGACGGGTCGGGGGTGTGGACCGCGCTCGGCGTCGGTCTGGGCCATCGGCGGCTGTCGATCATCGACGTGGCGGGCAGTCCGCAGCCGATGGCGCTGCCGGGCGAGGGACTCGTCGTCACCTATAATGGCGAAATCTACAACTTCGCCGAGTTGCGCGCCGAACTGATCGCGCGGGGCGCGGTGTTTCGCACGCAGGGCGATACCGAAGTGCTGTTGCACGCATGGGCGGCGTGGGGGCCGGACATGCTGGCGCGGCTGAACGGCATGTTCGCCTTCGCGATCCATGATGCCGATCGCCAGTCGCTGTTTCTCGCGCGCGACCGGATGGGGGTGAAGCCGCTATACTATGTCGAGCTGGCCGATGGCGCGGTGGCGTTCGCGTCCGAACTGAAGGGGTTGCTGGCCCACCCGCTGGTACGGCGGACGCCCGACCTGCGCGCGATCGAGGATTATATGGCGCTGGGCTATGTCCCCGACGACGCCTGTATCGTCGCGGGGGTGCGCAAGCTGCCGGCCGGGCATTTCCTGCTGTTGCAGCGCGGACGGGCGGTGCCGCCGCCGGTGCGGTGGTGGGACATCGACTTTTCGAAGCGTGCGAAAGGCAGCACCCGCGATCTGGAGGTCGAACTGGTCGAGCGGATGCGCGAGGGCGTCCGGTCGCGGATGGTCGCCGACGTGCCGCTGGGCGCGTTCCTGTCGGGCGGGGTCGATTCGTCGGCGGTCGTCGCGCTGATGGCGGAGGCGAGCCGCGCGCCGGTCCAGACCTGCACGATCGGTTTTGACGAGGCGGGGCATGACGAACGCGGCCCTGCCGCCGCCATCGCGACGCGCTTTGCCACCGACCATGCGGTGCGGACGGTGCAGTCGGACGATTTCGGGCTGATCGACACGCTGGTCGCGGCGTTCGACGAACCCTTTGCCGATGCCTCTGCGCTCGCGACCTATCGCGTCTGCGCACTGGCGCGCGAGCGGGTGACGGTCGCGCTGTCGGGCGACGGCGCGGACGAGGCGCTGGCGGGATATCGCCGGTACAAATTCCATGCTGCCGAGGAACGGGTGCGTGGACTGCTGCCGCCCGGATTTCGCGAGCCGGTGTTCGGGGCGCTGGGCGACGTCTATCCCAAGGCCGATTGGGCACCGCGTCCGTTCCGGGCCAAGACGACGCTGCTGGCGTTGGCGCAGGACGGCGACGAAGCCTATGCCGGCGCGGTCGGGGTGACGACGCCCGGCGTGCGGCAGGCGCTGTATACGCCGGCGATGGCGCGGCAACTGGGTGGGCATCGCGGCGAGGATCGCTATGTCGCGGCAATGCGGCAGGCACCGGGTCGCCATGCGCTCGACCGGGCACAATATGCCGATTTCCGCCACTGGTTGCCCGGCGATATCCTGACCAAGGTCGACCGGACCAGCATGGCCGTCGGGCTGGAGGCACGCGAGCCGTTGCTCGACCATCGGCTGATCGAATTCTGCGCGACCCTGCCGCCCGGGCTGCGGCTGCGGCGGGGCGAGGGGAAATGGTTGATGAAGAAGGCGCTGGAGCCATGGCTGCCGCGCGACATCCTTTATCGGCCGAAAATGGGGTTCGTGACGCCGGTCAGCGCATGGTTTCGTGGGGCACTGGCCGACGAGGCGGCGGCGCTGGTGCGATCGCCGGTGCTGGCGAACTGGTTCGACCTGCATGCGATCGAGCGGATCGTCGCCGATCACCGCGCGGGCCGGGCGGAGCATGGCCGGACGCTGTGGCAGCTGGTGATGCTGGAGCGGAGCGCCACGCGGCTGTTCGGCTGATCAGCTTCGTTTCTGCACACAATCGCCACTCGACAAAGAACGGCGCTGCGATAGACCTTTGACGACCGGCGGGGGCCGGCGAACGAGGGGGATTGCGTGAAGCGTTTGGTCATGGCTCGGGCTGCCATATTGGCGGCAGTGTGTGTTCCGGCACTGGCGTTTGCCAGCGATACGCCGCTCTATCAGCCCGCCCCGGCATGGGTGATCGCGCCGCCCCCGGTTCCGACGAACGCGGCGGAGGAATTGCCGCCGATCGTGCTGCTCGATTTCCAGAAGCGGATCGAGGGCGACCGGCTATGGTCCTATGTCCATCAGCAGACGCGGATCGCCAGCAGCGAGATGCTGTCGCAGGCAGCGACGCTGACCCTGCCCTGGGCACCGGACAAGGGCGACCTGATCGTCCATGGTCTCACCATCCTGCGCGGCGATCGGCGGATCGACCTGTTGGCGAAGGGGCAGAAGTTCGTCGTGCTGCGGCGCGAACAGTCGCTCGAACAGCGCGAACTGACCGGCATCCTGACCGCGACGATGGCGGTCGAGGGGCTGGAGGTCGGCGACATCCTCGACATGCGGTTTTCGGTCACCGGACGCGATACGGCGCTGGGCGGGCGGGTGCAGGATGTCATTCCGCTGGTCGCGGCCCCGATGCGGATCGGGGCGGGGCGGGTCCGCTACAGCTGGCCGAAGGGAACCCAGCCGAAGTGGAAGGTAATCGCTGACGGGGTGCAGGCGACGCCGGTCACGAAGGGCGAGTTTACCGAGCTGAACTTCGCGCTGCCGCTCGCCAAGCCCAAGGAGATGCCCGAGGATGCGCCGTCGCGGTTCCGCCATCCGCCGTTGATGGAGGTGGCGAGCTTCGCCGACTGGGCCGATGTGTCGAAGACCTTTGCGACGCTGTACAAGACCGACGGGCTGGTCGCGACGGGCGGTCCGATCGCCGGCGAAGTCGCGGCGATCATGAAGGCGGACGCGACGCCGCTCGGCCGGGCGCAACGCGCGCTGGAGGTGGTGCAGGACAAGGTCCGCTATCTGGCGGTCGGGATGGACGGCGGGAACTATGTCCCGCAAGCTCCTGCGAAGACGTGGGAAGTCCGCTATGGCGATTGCAAGGCCAAGACGCTGTTGCTGCTCGCCATGCTGCACGCCATGGGCATCGAGGCGGAGCCGGTGATCGCCAGCGTTGGCATGGGCGACTTCGTGCCCGAACGGCTGCCGAGCGCCGCTGCGTTCAACCATGTGTTCGTGCGGGCGACGGTCGGTGGCGAAACGCTGTGGCTCGACGGGACGGGCAGCAATGCGCGGATCGTCGATGTCCGGGATACGCCGGGCATCGGCTATGTCCTGCCGCTGCGGGCGGCTGGGGCGGTGCCGGTGATGGTCTCGACCCACGCCAATGCGCTGCCGATGGGCATCGTGACGATCGACGCCGACGAAAGCAGCGCGGTCGATCTGCCCAGTGCGGTCGACGTGACGTTCGTGGCGCACGGCGTGGTCGCGGCACAGCTGCGCGCGGCGAAGAGCCAGCTGGGACCGAAGGAACAGCGCGAGCTGATTTCGAACGTCCTGCAAAAGGCCGCGGGGGAGGGGCAATTCGCGGACGGGACGATCACGCCCGATCCGGTGAGCGGCGACGTCGTCATCCGTGCGAAGGGCGTGGTCGGCACCAGCTGGGGCATGGAGGACCGGCGGCGCAAACGGTCGTTGAACGGTCCGTTGAGCGATCTGACCTTTTCCCCCGATCGCAGCCGTCCCGACTGGACGGCGATCCCGGTCGCCGCGCCGCCGCCGCTGGGGTTCGAGCGCCGATTGCGGATCAGGCTGCCCGATGGCGGACGCGGGTTCACGCTGGATGGAACGGCGGACGCCGATCAGCGACTGGCGGGCCATGTCGTCAAGCGGACGACGCGCCTGACGAACGGCCTGCTGACGATGGACGAACGGGTCGACGCACTGGGCGTGGAGGTGCCGGCGGCGCAGATCGCCGCCGAACGCGATGCGGTGGCGACGGCGACCGCCAATATTCCGCATCTGGTCGCGCCCGCCGACACGCCGCGCCGCTGGACGCTGGACAGCGCGGGGATGGCGCAGTCGAGCCAGATCAAGGCGATCCGCGCGGTCTATGCCAAGGCGATCGCCGCCGATCCCGACGAGATCGGCGGGTATCAGAGCCGGGCCAGTTTCGAGAGCGGGGTCGGCAATTACCGCGCGGCGCTGCCCGATCTCGACCGGGTGATCGCCAAGGAACCGGACATCAATCTGTACCTGCAACGGGCCTATGTCCACGACATGCTCGGCGACCGGACAAAGGCGCTGGCCGATGCCGAAAGCGCGCGGCGGCTCGACCCGTCGAACCAGAGCGCGACGATGCGGCTGGCGTGGCTGAAGGCGGAGAATGGCGACCTGCCCGGCGGCGTTGCGCTGCTCGACCAGCGGATCGCGCTGGGCGGTGAACAGAAGCGCGCGGCGCGGCAGGACAAGGCGGCGCTGATCGGGGAGTTCGGTGACGCGGCAGAAGCGGTGAGGCTGTACGATGCGATGATCGCCGAAAAGCCGGGTTCGCCGAACCTGCTGAACGGTCGTTGCTGGATCAAGGGCACGCGGTCGGTGATGCTCGACACCGCGCTCAAGGATTGCACCAGTGCGATCGAATTGAGCGACAGCACGCTCGCCGCGCTCGATAGCCGGGCGATGGTCTGGTACCGGATGGGCCGGTATCCCGAGGCGCTGGCCGATCTCGACGCCGTGCTGGCGGCGGAACCCGACATGGCGAGCAGCCGCTATCTGCGCGCCGTGGTGATGAAGGCGATGAAGCGCGATGCCGATGCGCTTGCCGACCTGACGATGGCCCGGCGGGTCGCGCCGCAGATCGATCGGCAATATGCCCGGTTCGGGTTCAAGATGTAGGCGTTCGCCGAACCGCAGATACGAGAACGGCGGGGGATTGCTCCCCCGCCGTTTACGTTTTTGGCGATGGTTCGAGGATCAGTCGAACATCTTGCCGAAGGCGCGCTTCGTGCGATCCTTCCACGCGCCGCGGTGATAGGCGTCCGAGGCAAGGAGCGGCATGACCGAGCCGGCTTCGGCGAAGACCATCTGTTCGAGCGCGGTGTCGACCTTGCCCCAGCTGGCCGCTTCCTTCAGCGTCGACGACGAACACGCGCCGTCGCGGACGTCGGCGACGGTGATCTGCACGGCGTATTTGTGCATCTCGACATCGTCATGGCCGAGGATTTCGGCGCAGACGACGGTGTCCTGGATGAAGTTCTTCGGCACGCCGCCGCCGATCATCAGCAGGCCGGTGGTGCCCGCCTTGATCTTGATGTCGGTCAGTTCGCGGAAGTCGGCGATGGCGTCGAGCACCATGTACGGCTTGCCTTCCTTCGCGCGGTCGACCTGGTGCTTGACCAGACCGAAGCCGGCCGAGCTGTCGACGAAGGCCGGGCAGAAGATCGGCACGTCATGCTCGTACGCCAGCTTGACGAGGCTGTTTTCCTTCTTGCCGTGCTCCGAGAGATACTTGCCCATCTCACGGATGAAGGCGCGCGACGAATAGGCCTTCGGTTCGAGCGAATTGGCGATCTCACCGATGGTGTGATCGCAATCCTGCAACTGCTCTTCGTCGATATAGGTGTCGTAGATGCGGTCGATGTAGAGCGAGCGCAGCACGTTATCGTCGGGGATTTCAAGCGCCTGATAGTGTTTGTGACCAAGCCCTTCGAAGAAGTCCATGTCGACGATCGACGCGCCGGTTGCGACGACGCCGTCGATCATGTTCGAGCGCAACAGTTCGGCGTACAGATCCATGCAGCCGCCGGCCGAGGTCGAACCGGCGATCACGAGGAAGATCGAGCAGTCCTTGTCCTCCAGCATCTGGTTGTAGATGCGGGTGGCGCGCGCGAGGTCGCGGCTGGTGAAACTCATCTTGCCCATGGCGTCGATGATCGGGCGGGCGTCGAACTTGGTGATGTCGACATGCTCGACGGTGGTCGAAAGCAGTTCCGCCTTGCGGGTGTCGTTGATCGTCGTGTCGGTCATGATGGTCCCATCATCATCGATAAGCCGTCGTCGTTATGGGGACGCGGAAACCCGGTATGGCCTCCTGCCCGAAAAAGTGGGGAGGAGCCGATGGCGGTCGCATAGCGCAAAGGCCATGCAAAGCCCACCCCCGGCCCCTCCCGCACAGGTGCGGGAAGGGGGAGGTGGCTGGTTAGGATAGTGGCGTTACAGCTTGACGACGTTGTTCGAAACGAACGCCGGCACGGGATCGAGTTCGATATACATCGACTCCATCGGCTCGTCGTCGGTCACGACGGTCTCGCCATTGCCGAAGCCGTTGAACGCGGTGCGCATGGCCGAGCCATAGGCACCGAGCATGCCGATCTCGAAATAATCGCCGCTGCGGGTATCGGCCGGCAGCGGGAACGGTCCCTGCATCTGGTCGATATCGTCGCAGGTCGGACCCCAGAAGCTGAAGTCCATGTCGCGCGCATCCGATTCCGGCTGCCGCAGCAGCTGCACCGGATATTTCCAGCCGATATGCGCGGCATCGAACAACGAGCCATAGGCACCGTCGTTGATGAACAGTTCCGCGCCACGGCGATGTTCGACGCGGACGACGACCGATGCATATTCGGCACACAGCGAGCGACCCGGTTCGGCCCACAATTCCGCCGAATAGCTGATCGGCAGGCTTTCGAACGCGCGGTGGATCGTTTCGAAGAAACGCTCCAGCGGCGGCGGGGTCATGCCGGGGTAGCAGGACGGGAAACCGCCACCGACGTCGATGACGTCGACGGTGACACCGGCATCGACGATCGCGCCACGAACGCGTTCCATCGCGTTGCTGTACGCATCGGGCGACATCGTCTGGCTGCCAACATGGAAGCAGATGCCCAGCGCATCGGCGACCTGACGGGTCGCGATCAGCAACTGCTTCGCTTCCCCCGGACCAACGCCGAACTTCGATCCCAGCGACAGCTTCGCATATTCGGACGACACGCGCATCCGCACGCACAGGGTCAGATCGGTCGCGCCGTCGGTAGCGGCCACGATCTTTTCCAGCTCGTCCATGCTGTCGAGCGAGAAGGTCCGCACGCCATGGTCGAAATAGGCCTCGGCAATCGCTTCCGGGGCCTTGATCGGGTGCATGAAGTGACAGGTCGCTTCGGGCAGCGTCGACTTCACCAGACGCACTTCGCCGATCGAGGCGGTGTCATAGTGCGCGATGCCGTTGTCCCACAGGACACGGAGCAGGTCGGGCGACGGATTCGCCTTCACCGCATACATCGAGCGGCCCGGAAACTTCTCCACGAAGAATCGGGCTGCGCGCGCTGCGGCGTGCGGGCGAACGAGCGTGACCGGTTCGACCGGTCGGCGCTCTGCGATGTCGATCCCGCACTCGAACGAGGAGTCACGGGCGATAAAGGGGGCAGCTAGCCCCAGCGCGCTATAGTGCTTGGCCAATTCAAGGGACCTCCAATTGCCTTTCGGCATACGGTGACAAAAGCTGCCTTGCGGTTGGAAGTCCCATGGGGCAGCGGAGGCGCGATCTATGGTCCCTAACCCACGATGTAAAGTGGTTCTGCGACGGAACGGGCATTTTATGACGATTTTGCGACAGCCGACGCGAGCAGGGGTCCGCGACGCAGCGGCCAAGATGGCGGGTATCCTGCTGCCGTCGCCCTTGATGGTGAGGGAAATCAACGGCTTGCGGGTCGCGTTGAAGATGGAATCGCTGCAGCCGATCGGGGCGTTCAAACTGCGCGGCGCGTGGCACCGTTTGACGGCGCTCAGCGACGAATCGCGGGCGCGGGGCGTCGTCGCTTTTTCGTCGGGCAATCATGCGCAGGGGGTCGCGTGGGCGGCCAGACGACTGGGAATCGCCGCCACGATCGTGATGCCCGCCGACGCCCCCGAGACGAAGCTGCGGGCGACGATGGCGCTGGGTGCGGAGGTCGTCCGCTACGACCGGGCGACCGAAAGCCGCGAGAAGATCGCCGCGCATCTGGCGCATGCGCGCGGCGCGACACTGGTGCCCAGCTTCGACGATGCGTGGGTAATCGAGGGGCAGGGGTCCGCCGGGATCGAGGCGGCGGAGCAGATGGTGGCAGCCGGGCTTCCGGTGCCGTCGCAGGTCGTCGTGCCGTGCGGGGGTGGCGGACTGGCGGCCGGCATCGCGCTGGCGCTGCCCGATGCCGAGATCGTGACGGTCGAGCCGGAAGGTTGGGACGATATGCGCCGCAGCCTCGAGGCGGGATGGATCGAACCCGTCGGCGATGCGCCACCGCCGACCGCCTGCGACGCGCTCCAGACGCTGCGGGTGGCCGAGCGGACCTTCGACGTGCTTTCACGCCGTGGTGCCACCGGGGTGGCGGTCAGCGAGGCGGAGATTGCCCACGCGCAACGCTGGGCCGCGCAGCACTTGCGGGCGGTCGTCGAACCCGGCGGCGCGGTGGCGCTGGCGGCGATCCTGTCGAAACGGGTGACGGTGAAGCCGGGTACGCTGGTGCTGGTGTCGGGCAGCAATGTTGATCCCGTCGCCTATGGCGCGGTGCTGGCGGCGTGACGCAGGGGCCGGCGGGGACGCTGCTCGCGATATTGATGCTCGTCGCGATCCTGCTGATCGTCTTCGGCGTCCGGATGATTGCGCGTGGCGAACGGCGCAACGGCAGCCTGATGATCGTGTGTGCGCTGGTGATGGTCGGGAACGTCGCGATCTGGACGATGTAGGCGTCAGTCGCGCTGCGACGGCATGCGGTAGCTTCGCTGGTCCAGCGCCTGAGCGGCATTGGCGGCATTCTGCGCGTCGATCTGCGTCCATTCGGTTCTGGTGTGGCAGACCGGGCGGGCCATGATCGAGCCGGTCGTCATTTCGCGGCGGCAGACTTTCTTTTCGGGTTTCGGTGGCGTCGGGGCGGCAGTGGCTTGCGTTGCCGCCGCTAGCAGCAAGATGGTCAGCATGGGCAGGATGTCCTGTACCGGAATGGCACCGGCATCCTATGGTCACCATTCAAGATGGCAAGCATCAAACGTTCGCCGCGGCGAAGCCGCGTCGTCGGTCGGTGCCGATTGGCACCGCCGGCCGGGCGCGCCGCCGGGCGCGGATTGGCGTTGCCAATCCGCTGCGCCGCGCCTCACTTGATCGGCGAGTTCGGGTCCAGCCGCATGTCCAGATACTTGTCCACGCTGCCCATCAATTGCGGCATTTCGTTCTGGAAGAAGTGGTTGGCACCCGGGATCACATCGTGATGGATGGTGATGTGACGCTGGGTACGCAGCTTGTCGACCAGCTTCTGCGTCGCCACCGGCGTCACGACTTCGTCGGCGTCGCCCTGGATGATGATGCCGGAGGAGGGGCATGGCGCGAGGAAGGTGAAGTCGTACATGTTCGCGGGGGGCGCGATCGAGATGAAGCCGCGGATTTCGGGGCGGCGCATCAGCAGCTGCATGCCGATCCATGCGCCGAAGCTGACCCCCGCGATCCACGTCGTCTGCGCCTCGGGGTGGAAGCTCTGCACCCAGTCGAGTGCCGAGGCGGCGTCGGACAGTTCACCCACGCCATTGTCGAACGTGCCCTGGCTCTTGCCGACGCCACGGAAGTTGAAGCGCAGCGTCGCGAAGCCGCGACGCTGGAACGTCTTGTAGAGTTCCTGCACGATGCGGTTGTTCATCGTGCCGCCCGACGACGGATGCGGGTGCAGGATCATCGCGACCGGCGCGCGGGGGCGGGGGGCGGGGGCGAAACGGCCCTCCAGTCGACCTTCGGGACCGGGGAAGATGACTTCGGGCATGGGACGTCCTGTTAGGTTTCGGGCGCGGCAATGGCGCGAAGATGGATCGCGGCTATATAGGCCCGTGCAATCGGAACGGAAGTGTTTTGACGACCCGCATCTATCTCGACCACGCCGCGACCACCCCGATCCGGCCCGAAGCGGCAGCCGCCGTCCTCGACGGCATGGCGCGCTGGGCCAATCCGTCGAGCCCGCATGCCGAGGGGCGCGCCGCCCGGCGGGCGCTGGAGGATGCGCGCGCGCGCATCGCCACCGCGCTGGGCTGGGATGGCGAGGTCATCCTGACTGGCGGCGCGAGCGAAGCGCTGGCGATCGCGCTGCGCGGTGCGGGGCGGTACGAGACGGTCGTGAGTTCGGTCGAGCATGATGCGGTCCTGCGGGCGGCGGAGAGCGACATCCGGTTGCCGGTGGGCGAGGATGGACTGGTCGACACTGACGATCGTTCGCCCTTGTTGAATGCCCTCGACCCCCGCGAAGCGACCGAGCGGTTCGCGATCCAGTCGGCCAACAGCGAGACGGGCGTGTTGCAGCCGCTCGACCGGATCGATGCACTCCGGCGGGAGGCGTGGATCGGGCGGCCGATCACGCTGGTCGCGGACTGTTCGCAAAGCGCCGGCAAGCTGCCGCTGCCGCCTGCCGACCTGATCGTCGTGTCGGCGCACAAGCTGGGCGGACCGCCGGGGATCGGCGCGTTGCTCGTCCGGGACCTGTCGTTGTTGCGCCCGACCGGCGGACAGGAGCAAGGCTATCGCGGGGGCACGGAAAACCTGCCCGCCGCGCTGGGCTTTGCCGCCGCGCTGGAAGCGCCGGGCGACTGGTTCAACCGGGTGGCACTGCTTCGCGCCGAACTGGACCGCATCGTGCGGACGAACGGCGGCGAGGTGATCGGCGATGCGTCGCCCCGGATTCCAACCATCGCCGGCTATCGACTGCCGGGCCGGTCGGCGGCGGCGCAGCTGATGCGGCTGGACTCGGCCGGGTTCGCGGTGTCGGCCGGGAGCGCGTGTTCGTCGGGGACGCTCAAGATCAGTCACGTCCTGACCGCCATGGGCCTCGACGCCAGGGCGGCGAGCGAGGTGATCCGCGTCAGTTTCGGCTGGACAACGACCGCCGACGAGGTCGAGCGATTCGCCGAGGCATGGAAGGCGATGGCGTGACCTATCTGGATTATCAGGCGACGACGCCGCTCGCGCCGGAGGCGTTCGCGGCGATGGTGCCGTGGCTGCGCGACCACCACGCCAACCCGCATTCGGCGCATCGCGAGGGACGGCGAGCAAAGGCGACGGTGGAGGTCGCGCGCGATCAGGTGCTGGCGGCGCTGGCCCCGGGCGCGGAGGGGCGGCTGTTCTTTACCAGCGGCGCGACCGAGGCGGCGAACTGGGCGATTGCCGGGACGTTCGAACGGTCGGGGGCTGCCCGGCCGAAGGTGGTGACGATCGCGACCGAGCATAGCTGCGTGCTCGATACCGTGCGGGCGTTGGCGGCGCGGGGGGCGGAGGTCGTGGTGCTGCCGGTCGGCGCGGACGGGCTGGTCGATCGCGACGCGGCGGTGGCAGCGATCGATGAACGAACCGCGCTGGTCGCCGCGATGCTGGTCAATAACGAGATCGGCGTGGTGCAGCCGATCGCATGGCTCGGCGAACTGGCCCGGTCGGTCGGGGCGGTGATGGTTTGCGATGCGGTGCAGGGCTGGGGGCGGGTCGCGCTGCCGGTTTCTGGTTGCGACCTGATCGCGGTGTCGGCGCACAAAATCTATGGACCGAAGGGGATCGGCGCGCTGTGGGTTCGCGCCGGAACCGAACCGGCCACCCTCCTGTACGGCGGCGGGCAGGAAGGAGGGTTGCGATCGGGCACGCTCAGTCCCGCCTTGTGCGCCGGGTTCGGCGTGTCAGCGGCGTTGCTGACGCAGGACGATCCGTCGCATGTCGAGACCTTGTGGGATGCGGCGCGGGCGGTGTTGTCGGCACCCGACTGGGTGCTGAACGGGGATGCCGGGGCGCGCTGGCATGGCAATCTCAACGTGCGGATGGACGGGCTGGATGTGGCGCGGCTGATGAGCGAATGTCGTGACATCGCCTTTTCGGCCGGATCGGCCTGCGCCAGCGGATCGGGGCGGACCAGCCATGTGCTGCGCGCGATCGGATTGAGCGATGCGCAGGCGAAGAATGCGATCCGGATCGGGTTCGGGCGCTACACGACGCAGGAGGAACTGGTGGCGGCATTGCAGACGATCGATCGCGCGGCGCGGGGGCAACGATGATCGTCCGCTTCGTCCGTGCCGATGGCAGCGTCGAGGAAGCGCGCGGGGCGACCGGCGACCGGCTGCTCGATCTGGCGCAGGCCTATGACCTGCCGCTCGAAGGGACGTGCGGCGGGCAGATGGCGTGTTCGACCTGCCATGTCATCGTCGATCCCGCCGACGCGCCGCGCCTGCCGCCGCCAGGCGATGACGAGGAGGACATGCTCGATTTTGCCGAAGGCGCGGTCGCGACCAGCCGGCTGGCCTGTCAGATCGTGCTCGACGAGTCGCTCGACGGGCTGACGGTGCGGATGCCGGCCGCGGCGCGCGACGCGCGGCGGTAACGTTCGACCAGCAGTACCGCGACCGCGCCGCTGGCATAGGCGATGAAGTCTTTCGGATCGAAACCGCTGCCGAGGATCATCCGGGTGAAGCGGTCGTGATCGAGGCCGATGGCGGCGAGTACCCGGAAATACTGGCCGAACTCGATCACGACGGCGATGGCGAATGCGATCAGCGTCGCCGGCAGGACGCCCGCGCTGGTGACGGCGCGCAAGCCGGCATAGACCAGCACCACCGCCAGCGCGTCGCCGACATAGGGCCGTATGATCGGATCGTGCAGGAACAGCGCGATGGCCAGCTCGATCGCCAGCAGCGCGATGGTCAGCGCGGCATAGCCCTTGTGCAGTCGCATGGTCGCTCCCCGAACGGTGCGATCGGCATGGCGTGCGACGGGCGTCGACGCAAGCGCTTGCCCCGACGCGGCACCACCGCCTAAAGACCCTCGATGACCGTGAACGTCGATATGGGGACGGACCCGGCGGGCAAGACCGTTCCCCTTGATCTCGAAGAATTGTTGGCGACCCGATTGCTGGTGCAGGGCAATTCGGGATCGGGAAAGTCGCATCTTCTCCGCCGCCTGCTCGAGCGCAGCGCAGGCCATGTCCAGCAGGTGGTGATCGATCCCGAAGGGGATTTCGTGACGCTGGCAGGTGCCTATGGCCATGTCGTGATCGAGGCGGCCGACCATAGCGAGCGCGAAGTCGCGAGGTTCGCGACGCGCGCGCGCGAGCATCGCGCGTCGGTGGTGCTCAGCCTCGAAGGGCTGGAGGCGGAGGGGCAGATGAAGTGCGCCGCCGCGTTCCTGAACGCGCTGTTCGATGCGCCGCGCGAACATTGGTATCCGGCGCTGGTGGTCGTCGACGAAGCGCAGTTGTTCGCACCGGCGGGCGGGGGCGAGGTCGTCGAGGAAGTGCGCCGCGCGTCGCTGTCGGCGATGACCAACCTGATGTGTCGCGGGCGCAAGCGCGGCCTTGCCGGCGTGATCGCGACCCAGCGTCTGGCGAAGCTCGCCAAGAACGTCGCGGCCGAGGCGTCGAACTTTCTGATGGGGCGCACCTTCCTCGACATCGATATGGCGCGGGCCGCCGATCTGCTGGGCATGGAGCGACGGCAGGCCGAGGCGATCCGCGATTTGCAGCGCGGGCATTTCCTCGCGCTGGGGCCGGCGGTGTCGCGGCGGCCGTTGTCGATCAAGATCGGTCCGGTGCAGACGTCGGCGCGCAGCGGCAGTCCCAAGCTGACGCCGCTGCCGAGCGCACCGGTGGCCGATATCAAGGGTTTGTTGCTTGCCCCGGTCGAAGCAATGCTGCCGCTGGGGCCGCCGATCCGGCACGTCGCGCCACCCGAAGCGGTGGAGGCGGCGATTGCCGCGCCGGTGCGGCCCAGCAACGCGCCCGACCTGCCCGAACGGTCGGCGGACGAAACCGATACGATCGTCGCGGAGGTGCTGCGGGCACTTGTCGAGGACGAAGGCGATCAGCCGCGCGCGGCGGCGGTGCTGTATCAGGATTTCGACGTGCGCTGTCGCATGGTCGGCCTGCCGCGCCCGCCGCTCGACCTTCCGGCCTTCACGCGCCGGCTGGCGTGTGCGCGGGCCGGGATTTTCGAAGCGCCGGACGAGGAATGGGCGCAGGCGCTGGCGATTGCCGATGTGCTGCCCGACGACATGCTCGGCGCGTTCATGCTCATCGCGCGGGCGGCACGCGAAGGGCGGCCGTGCCCGAGCGACGCGGCGATCGCGCGGACCTATGGGACGAGTTCGCTGGGGCGGGTGAAGCGGTTGCTTGCCTATATCGAGGGGCGCGATCTGCTGGTGTGCCGGATCGATCTGGCGGGGAAGCGGTCGATCGCGTTGCCGCATCTGGGGTGGACGACCGAGGCGGCGGAGGCGGCGTAACTCCTCCCCGGCACGGGGGAGTGTTCACGTCGGACTCTGTAGGCGTTTTCTGGCGAGGAAGATGTCGAGGGTGATCTCGAGCATTTGTTGGGTCTTGGAAGCGCGTTTGGTTCGGCGGTTGAAGCGGG
>NZ_LMKP01000018.1 GCF_001421715.1 Sphingomonas sp. Leaf22 | reverse complement strand
GCTGAACAAGGGCTTTGCCCCGGCGGCATTCGTCACCGAGGTCAGCCTGAGCCAGGAACATTATAACCTGATGAGCGGTGCCATCATCAACGGTATCGATCTATACTAGGGTTCAGCCTCATTCTGAGCCAGAACGCGATGGCGGTTGCAAGCGCGACGCCTGAGAGGAAGTTGGCTGCCAGCTTGTCGTAGCGGGTGGCGACGCGGCGGAAGTCCTTGAGACGGCAGAAGGCGTTTTCGATGAGGTGGCGACCGCGATAGCGGTCCTTGTCGTAGCGGATGGCGCGCTTGCGGTTGCGTCGGCCCGGGATGACCGGAACAGCGCCTCCATCGCGCAGCGAGCGCCGTAGCCTGTCGGCATCGTAGCCTTTGTCGCCGAGCAGGTAGCGCATGCGCCCGGCGCGTTCGAGAAGTGCCGGTGCCGCTGACGTGCTCCCCATTTTCAGGCCGCTGATAAGTTAGCTTTGGTGTCCTCATGCCCGTGGCGTGGGCGGTTGGTAAACTCGGCGGGTGCCATGCCGCCAAGGCTGCTGTGCGGACGCACGGTGTTGTAGTCGGTCCGCCATGCCTCAATGATCCGTCTCGCCGCAGCCAGCGAGGGGAACAGGTGCTCGTTCAGACACTCGTCGCGCAAGCGACCATTGAACGATTCCACGAAGCCGTTCTGCTGCGGCTTGCCGGGCGCAATGTAATGCCACTCGACGCCGGTGTCCTGGCACCAGGCGAGCACGGCATGACTGGTCAGCTCGGTGCCATTGTCGCTGACCACCATGCACGGCAGCCCGCGACGCTCGGCGATGGCGGCGAGTTCGCGGACGACACGCCGACCTGATAATGAGGTGTCGACGATGCACGCCAGGCACTCCCGGCTGTAATCGTCGATGACGTTGAGGACGTGGAACCGCCGGCCGCAGGCCAATGCATCCGACACGAAGTCTAGCGACCAGCGCTGGTTGGGTTCCTGCGGGATCGCCATCGGCGCCCGCGTGCCTAGCGCCCGTTTCCGGCCGCCACGCTTGCGCACCGTCAGCCGCTCTTCGCGATACAGCCGGTACACCTTCTTCAGGTTCATGCCCTTGCCTTCACGCCTGAGCAGGATTGCCAACCGGCGATAGCCGAACCGGCGACGCTCGTTGGCGAGCTCGCGCATCCGCTCGCGGACAGTATCGTCCTTCCCGCGAAGCGGCTCATATTGCCATGCCGACCGGTTGACCCCGATCAGTCTGCAGGCGCGACGCTCGGAGAAGCCGTGGTCGGTCATCAGCTTCTCCACCGCAGCGTAGCGATCCGCAGGCCGGGTCAGTTTTTTCCCAGCAGATCCTTCAGCGCCGACACGTCCAGCATCGACTCCGCCAGCAGCTTCTTCAGCCGCCGGTTCTCGTCCTCCAGCGTCCGCAACCGTGCCGCTTCCGACACGGTCATCCCGCCGTATTTCGACTTCCAGTTGTAGAACGTCGCATCGCTGATGCCGTGCTTCCGGCACAGCTCGGCGGTCTTTACGCCAGCCTCGTGCTCACGCAGCACGCCTATGATCTGATCCTCGGTAAAACGGCCTCGCCGCATCGCTCGTCTCCATATGACGAGCTAACTTACCTATGGCATGATTTCCGGGGAGCACTTCAGTCGCCCTCGATGTCCGGCAGACAGGATATGCCGTACCGCTGTAGGCAGCGGTGTAGCGCTGACGGTGTGAGGTGTTGTATCGATGGCTGCAACGCGTAAAGGCGGTCGTCGAGCGGCAGCAGTGTTTGCCGCCGGAACGCCACAATCATCGCCTCCTCGGCTTCGGTTAGGATGGTGGAATGAGAGGCCTTCGGCCCGGTCTTCAAATCTTCGGTTGTTGCCCGCTTCCGCTATTTCGCCACCGTCTACGGGTTAATCCCCAGTTCAAGGGCTCCGCCTCGCAAGCGAAGCTTACGACAAAGCTGTATTGTTGCTCGGACGGCGTGCGTGGTCGTGGCGCTCCCGTGACGTACCTGTCCCATACGACTTCCTTCCATTCCAAAAAAAGGATTGCATCATTAAACAGTAGGATTAAACATCTAGGCGGAGAACTAATCACGTTATCGTCTTAAAACCGATCAGCATATCGCTTTCCACTACACCTAGCTGACTGCTTCGTGCCAAAATATGATCTTGTCATTCCTTATGGTAGGTATGTGAGATATACATCATTATTCATTGCCGTATCCGGCAGTAACTACGCACCGGGGTTTACTGTCATTACAACTGGAACAGGCTAGTTTGACATTTTGCCTATTTTGCAACTGCCATGACCGCTGTCGTTGCTGTTACTATCGTTGCGAACGCCCCCCTAAAGTGCTGATGAGCTTTGTCCAAGGTTGAAATCGTTCAGGTCGAGACACCTATTTTCCAGTGACATTGATGCACATTGAGTAGACCTCAACGCAAAATTTGTTTGAGCGTCGCCGCATTTTTGACCCGACCTTAATCTTTCCCCGCGAAAACGGCCCCGTCCGGAGCAGGCATCGGGGCGGCCACGGTCGCAGCGGTGGTTCCAGTTTCGGACATTCGTATCGCGATCGTCGCACGCGCGCCGATCCGGTCGAGCCGGCGCCGCCCCTGCAGGGGTGATCCTATATGCGCCGCGACCGGCCGGAGCGGGCGTAGAAGGGGAATATCAAGTGAAGTCTTCGGCTATCCGGTTGCCGCGTCGGCGATTTTTGAAGCTTAAGGGCAACATGGTCGAGCTGGCGGTCGGTCTGCTCGCTGCCGTCATGATCGAAACCCAGTCAGCGCATGCCGAGACGCTCCCGGCCGATACCGGTGCCGGCGATACCGGTCCCGTGCCCACCGACGCGCTGCCCGAGGCGATCGCCGCGATCGATCCGGAAGCGATCCGCACCCTGTCGATCGACGAACTCAAGCAACTGCTCGATGCCGAGGCACTGGCCTCGCTTGGGCTCGACAGCGAATTCATCCAGCTTCTGGACGTCGATGCCTCGGCGGCGATCCGTCGCCTTGAAACCGCGTTCCGCGAAAAGATCAAGGTCGCAGCCAAGGGCGAGGCGAAGATCGCCGCCGCCGGCGACGCGCATGGCGACGTCGCCCATGCCGAGCGCGCCAGCGCTGACACGCATCATGACTCGGCGCTCGACGGCGGCTTTTCGCCGCTATGGCTGCTGGCCGGGCTGGCGGTGGTCGGCGGCGGTGTCGCGCTGGCCGGCAGTGGCGGCGGCGACAAGGACGGTCCCGCGCCCAACGTCGTGCCGAGCGCGAGCGCAGACAGCTTCACCACAGCCGAGGACACCGCCGTCACCTTCGACGTGCGGACCAACGACAGCGACCGCGATGGCGGCACGCTGAGCGTCACGCAGATCAACGGCACCGCGATCACCACGACCGCCCCGGTCACGATCACCGGCGGCGTCGTCAGCCTGAATGGCGATGGCCGGCTGACCTTCACGCCCGCCGCCAATTTCAACGGCAGCCCGACCTTCACCTACACCGTATCGGACGGGCAGGGCGGCACGGCCACCGCAACCGTCACCGGTACCGTCACCGCCGTGAACGATGCACCGGTTGCGACCAACGACAGCTTCACCACCGCCGAAGACACCGCCGTCACCATCACGGTGCTTGCCAACGACCGCGATGTGGATGGCGACACGCTTACGGTCACGCAGATCAACGGCACCGCCATCACCGCGGCCGCCCCGGTCACGATCACCGGTGGCGTCGTCAGCCTGAATGCTGCCGGCGGTCTGCTCTTCACCCCGACGGCCAATTTCAACGGCAGCCCGAGCTTCACCTATACCGTGTCGGACGGGAAGGGCGGCACGGCCACCGCAACCGTCAACGGCACCGTCACCCCCGTGAACGACGCTCCGGTCAACGCGCTGCCCGCCAGCGTCGCACCGGTGGCGCAGGGTAGCGCCGTCGCGATCAACGGCCTGTCGATCGCCGATGTCGATGGCGGCAATACCAGCTTCACCACCACGCTGAGCGTTGCGCACGGTGTGCTGGTCGCCGGCACCGTCGCCGGCGGCGCCACGATCAGCGGTGCCGGCACCGGCGCACTGGTGCTGACCGGCACGCTGGCACAGGTCAACGCGACGCTTGCCACGGTCGGCTATACCAGCGCTTCGGGCTATGTCGGCGCGGAAACTCTGACCATGGTCACCAGCGACGGTCAGGCGACCGACACCGACACGCTGAACCTGACCGTGGCGCAGGTCACGCAGGGCGTGGTCATCGACGGCTATGTCGCCGGTGCGCGCATTTTCTTCGACGCGAACGGCAACGGCGCATATGACGAAGGCGAAGTGGTCGCCGTCACCGACGCACAGGGCCGCTTCACGCTGGTCGGCGAACCGGTCGGCACAATGATCGCACTGGGCGGCGTCAACACCGACACCGGGCTGCCCAACACCATTGCGCTGAAGGCCCCGGCGGGATCGACGGCGGTGACGCCGCTGACCACGCTGGTCGCCGAACTGACCCAGACCGGCGTCGACGTGGCGACCGCGCAGGCGCAGATCGCCCGCGCGTTCGGCCTGCCCGAAGGCGTCGATCTCGGCAGTTTCGACTTCCTTGCGCCCACCGCCGATCCGGCGATCGGTTTCGCGATCCAGAAGGTCGCGACCCAGATCGCAACGGTGATGATCCAGGCGCAGGCGGCGGGCGTCAGCGCGACCGCGGTCAGCGCACAGATCGCGCAGCTGGCAAAGACCGGCGCGGTCGATCTCGGCAATCCGAGGCAGTTGGCGAACGTGCTGGTCGCGGCCGGTACCGATGCGGGCGTGGCGGCAGCGACGGCGCAAAGGGCGGCAGCGATCAACCAGGCGGTGGCGAGCGCGACCTCGCCCGACGCGCTGGTCGACACCGTCCGCGATCTCAACCAGCCCGATGCCAACCTGCCGCCGGTGACGCTGGCCGATGCCGCCAAATTCGGTCTGGGCATGTCGGTACAGATCGGCGTGCTGGCCAACGACACCGATCCGAACGGCGGCCCGCTCAGCGTCGTCGCGGTCGAAGGCCGCGCGATCGCGATCGGCCAGTCGGTCGACGTGACGAACGGCACGGTGACGCTGGGTGAAAACGGCACGCTGACCTTCACCCCGGCGACCGATTTCTTCGGTAGCCAGAGCTTCAGCTACACCGTGGCGGACAGCGCTGGCGCGACTGCGATCGGCACCGCCACCGCCAGCCTCGACGTGCCGCTGCTCATGGTATCGGCCGAACAGCTCGACTTCGCGATCACCCGCGCCGCCGATCTGGCCGCCGCGGGCGTGGAGACGATCGTCGTCGACACCGCGACCATCGACGATGCGCAGGCGAACACGCTGGTCACCGCCGGCATCGATTTCGCCGAAGCCGGCGACGTGACGCTGCAGGTCGAGGGGACCCACCTCAACACCACGCTGAAGTCGCTGCAGGCGCTGCATGTCGATGCGATCGCGGTCGGTGCGGGTGTCACCGCACTGTCGCTCGAGGCGGGCGGATCGCTAGACTCGCTCAGTGTCGGCAGCCTGCCGCAGTTCGACGTGGCGCAATCGGATGCCGCGCTCGACGTGACGCTGAACGTCGATCCGGGCACGCTGGGTGTCGGGGTCGACCTGACCCAGCTGGCCGCCGGACTGCGCGACAGCGGCATCGACCATCTGGGCGTGGCCGGCAACGGCGCGCTGGCACTCGATCTGGGTCAGGCGCAGGCGTTGGCAGGCGCAGGGCTCGACTTCGCGACCACCGCCGACATCACGCTCGACGTGGATGCGGGACAGCTCGCGGGGATCGCCAGCGATCCGGCGCTGCTGGCGCAGCTCCATGTCGATCACCTCGACGTCGCCGGTGCCGCCACCATCACCGAGGCGCAGGCCGCCGGGCTGATCGGCGCGGGCGTCGACTTCGTCGAGGGCGACGATGTGACGCTGGCGGTCGAGGGTACGCACATGTCGACCACGCTGAAGGGGCTTCAGGGGCTGCATGTCGATGCGGTTGCGGTAGGCGCGGGCGTCACCGTCCTGTCGCTGGAGGCGGGCGGCGCACTCGATGGCATCACGACCGGCGATCTGCCATCGTTCGTCATCGACCAGAGCGACGCCGCGCTCGACGTGACGCTGACCGTCGATGCCGGGATGCTGGGTCGCGACTTCGACATGTTCGCGCTGGCACCGGCGCTGGCCGATGCGGGTATCGACCATATCGGCGTCGCCGGGTCGGGCACGCTGGGGCTGTCGCTCCAGCAGGCCTGGGGCGTGTCGGTCAACGGCATGGACTTCACCCCTGCCGCCGACGTGGTGGTGCATCTGGGCGCGACCGAACTGGCGGCGGTCACCGCCCCTGGCGAGGCGGCGCTGCTTGGCCAGATCAATGTCGACACGCTCGACGTGATCGAGGATCAGGCAGTCATTTCCGACGATCAGGCGGCCAATCTGGTCGCGGCGGGCCTGCACTTCGCGGACGGCGACGACATCACCGTCGCGGCGGAGGGTACGCAGATGTCCACCACGCTGCGCGGGCTGCACGACCTGAAGGTCGATGTGGTGGCGGGGACCATCGGCGGAAAGCTGGTGATCGATGCCGGCGACCTGACCGGGATCAGCGCCGACGACCTGCCGCAGTTCGACGTGGCACAGTCGGACGACCTTCTCGACGTCACGCTGCGGGTCGATGCGAGCCAGCTGAGTGCGATCGTTGAACTGGCACAAGGACTGGCCGATGCCGGGATCGACCATATCGTCACCAATCAGGATATCGCCCTGCTCGATCCCGATCAGCTGGCGGTGCTGGACCAGATCACCGACCTGTTCGGCATCGACTTCACCTACGAACCCTTCGATCCGGTGGCACAGCGCTTCCTCGATCCCGAAGAGGCTCGCGTCGAGGCCGAACTGATCCAGGAGATGCGCAGCGGCTTCGAAGGGGCCGACGACGACGGCACCGGCGGGGTGTACCGCATCACCGACGGCGCGCATCATGCGCTGGCGGAATCGGGCCTGCTGCGCGCCTATACCGCCGATACGCTGGTCATCGACGGCACCGGTTCGTCGGACAAGCTGCTCGCGACGCTGAAGGACATCGGCGACATGGGCGTCGACGAGGTCCGCCTCGACGATGGTCAGAATGGGCCGGTCTATGTCGACCTCGGCCTCGACGGGCTGGACGGGGATAGCGGCATGGCCGAGATCCGCGCCCTACTCCGCTCGCTGGGCGATGGGCAGAACGGACCCGATCCGATCTTCCAGGGCAGCGACAAGGTCGCGCTGGTGATGGACGCCGACGCGGCCCATGCGCTGGCGCAGGTCGAAGGCGGCGTGGAGCAGCTCAAGGCAATCGGCATCACCGAAATCGACGTGCTGACCGATGCCGACGACATGACCCCGCCGGCGTTCGGCGATGTCGGGATCGAGGTGAAGCTGATCGGGCAGGACGACGAACTGTACCGCCAGCTGCATCACGACCGGTAAGACCGGCCGATACTCCGCCCCTTCCCGGTCGGGAGGGGGCGGCCATTGGCCGGGACGGTCATTGCCTGCAAATCAATCGGTTCGCGCCGATTTCGGTCCGGTCCTCCTGGGGATCGGACCGTTCGCGCAACGATCGTCTAACCCCATCTTAACCATTTCCGCCGCATAGCCGATCCGAACAACGGCAAGGCGCAGGTGAATGGCCACGGACGGACAGGGCAGCAGCGGACCGCTTCGCGCGGCGGACAAGCCGGTGGCACGGCTGCTCAAGGCATGCCGCCACTCCTTCTACCTCGTCTTCTTCTTTACCGCGATCACCGAATGCCTCGCGGTCGCGCCGATGCTGTACATGATGAGCGCCTATGACCGCGTCATCAGCACGCGCAGCGGCGTCACGCTCGTCTCGCTGACGCTGCTGATCGTCGGCGTCTATCTGTTCTGGTCGGCGCTCGAATGGATGCGCACCCGGCTGCTCATCCGCATCTCGCTGCGGACCGACTGGGATCTGGCGGCGGACGTGTTCGACGCCTCGTTCCGTCGCTCGGTCGGGCGGCGGAACGTGAATGTCCAGCAGCTGATGGGCGACGTCGTGTCGTTCCGCCAGTTCATGACCGGCGAACCGATTCTCGCGTTGATGAGCGCGCCGTTCGCGATCGTGTTCATCATCGTCGGTGCGCTGTTCCACCCATGGCTGGCGGCGTTCATCGCGGTCGCGGTGGTGCTGATGCTGGTATCGGCATGGTTCACCCAGAAGATTTCCTCACCGATCCTGAAGGCCGCCAACGACGAGAATACGGAATCGCAGGCGGTCGCCGCCGATGGCCTAGCGCAGGCCGATGCGACGCTGGCGCTCGGCATGCTGCCGGCGGTGCGTCGGCGGTGGCATGACAAGCATCGGCAGTTCTTGCAGATGTCCGTCAACGCATCGGAGGCCAGCGGCATCGCCGGCGGCCTGTCGAAATTCCTGAACAAGGCGCTGCCCTCGCTTCAGATCGCGCTGGGCGCATGGCTGGCGATCAATGGCGAGATCACCGGGGGCATGGTGATTGCCGCGTCGATGCTGATCTCGCGCGCGGTCTCACCGCTTCAGCGGCTGATGGGCAACTGGCCGCAGATCGTGCAGGCGCGTGCCGCCTATGACCGGCTGAACATCCTGCTGACCGAGGAAGCCCGGAGCGCGGGGCGCATGGCGCTGCCCGCGCCCACCGGCCGGCTCGACGTGATCGGCGCCGCCGCCGCCCCGCCGGGTGCGACCCGCCCGGTCGTCACCGACGTCAGCTTCACGATCCGCCCAGGCGAGGCGGTGGCGATCATCGGTCCGTCGGGATCGGGCAAGACCTCGCTCACCCGGCTGCTGGTCGGCGTGTGGAAGCCTGCCGCCGGATCGGTCCGGCTCGACGGCGTCGAGCTGAACGAATGGAACCATGACGAGGTGGGGCCGCATATCGGCTTCGTGCCGCAGGAAATCCGGTTTCCCGAAGGCACCGTCGCCGAGAATATCGCGCGTCTGGGCGAGGTCGACAGCGAAAAGGTCATCGCCGCCGCGCGCCTGGTCGACATGCACGACACCATCCTCGCCTTTCCCGACGGCTATGACACGTTTCTGGGCAAGACCGGGTTCCAGCTGTCGGGCGGGCAGCGCCAGCGCCTCGCCATCGCCCGCGCCTTTTATGGCGATCCGGCGTACGTCGTGATGGACGAACCGAACGCGAACCTCGACGAAGTGGGCGAGACCGCGCTGCTCAAGGCGATCACCGCCATGAAGGCGCGCGGCACCAGCTTTGCGATCACCACCCACCGCCCGCGCCTGATGAGCGTGGTCGATAACCTGCTGGTGCTGCGTCAGGGCCGGCAGGTCGGCTTCGGCCCGGCGGCCGAGATGATCGCGGCGGTGCGCACCGTGCGCACCGGCGCGGAAGACCCGAAGCCCGCCCCCAAGCCCGTCGTGGTCGCCCCGATCACGCCGCAGGCCGCCTGAAGGAAACGGACGACATGGCAACGGTAACCGATGCAGGGGGCTGGGCCGCCCGGTTGAAGCGCAGCTGGAACCCCTATGACCCCGCCCGGCTCGCCGAGCGCGGGCTGGAGCCGGTCGCGGTCGAGGAATCGACCGTCCGCCGCCGGGGAACATGGCTGATCGTGACGGCGGTCGGCGCGTTCTTCATCTGGTCGATCACCGCGCCGATCGATGCCGGGTCGAACATGGTCGGGACGGTGACGGTCGCGGGCTATCGCAAGGCGGTGCAGCATCCGACCGGCGGCGTCGTGCAGAAGGTGCTGGTCAGCGAAGGCGAACAGGTGCGCCAGGGACAGGTGCTGCTGCGCATCAACCCGCTGGAAACCGAGGCGACGCTTACCAACCTGCGCCAGGAATATATCAACACGCTGGTCAGCGTCAGCCGCGCCAAGGCCGAACTGCTCGGCCGTGGCATCGTCTGGGACCCCGAACTGGCCGCGCTGGAACGCGAGAGCCCGAACGAGGTCGCCGAGGCCAAGATGCTGCAACAGCGCTTCTTCACCACCCGCCGCCAGCAATATGCCGAACAGGCACGCGGCCTGAGCGCGCAGATCGCCGGCCTGTCGGGTGCGGTCGCATCGCACCGGGTGCAGCTGGGCACGCTGTCGGAAGAGCTGCACAGCGTCGAGACGCTGGCCAAGGACGGGTTCGTGCCCAAGGCGCAGTATAACACCACCCTGCGCAACAAGGTCGATCAGGAAGCGGCGCTGCAGACCGCGCAGGCCGATGTCGGCAAGATCCGCGCGCAGATGGCCGAGACCCAGTCTCAGTTCCAGAGCGAGGTCGCCAAGGAGCTGACCGAGTTCCAGAAGAACCGCGAGGCACTGGCCACCAAGCTGTCGGCGGCGCGCTTCAACCAGTCGCTGAGCGAGATCCGGGCGCCCGTCGCGGGCACGATCGTCAACCTGAAGGTCTTTACCGAAGGCGGCGTCATCAACGGCGGCGAGGTGCTGATGGAAGTCGTGCCGTTGGACGGCGCGCTGATCGTCGAGACCAAGGTGCCACCCGCCTCAATCGACAAGGTCCATGTCGGCATGCCCGCCGATGTCCGCTTCACCTCGTTCAACGCCGCCATCACCCCCGTCGTCCATGGCACGGTGAAGTCGGTCGGCATCGACAAGCTGAAGGCCAAGCCCGGCGAGGAAGTGCGCGAGAACGAGGATTATTATCTCGCGCAGGTCGAGATCGGGCCGGACGCGCTGAAGGAGCTGGGCGACAACCAGCTACGCCCCGGCATGCCCGCCGACGTGATCGCCAAGCGCGGCGAGCGCACCTTCATGTCGTGGCTGCTCAAGCCGTTGGCCGACAAGTTCGCGCGCGCTTTCAAGGACTGATTTCCATGTCATCGCATCGCCTGCCGGCGACCGCCCTCGCAGCGGCCATCGCATTAACCATGAATCCCGCCGGAGCCGCCCCCCGCGCCCAGACCGGCGGGGTCAGCGTGCCGCCGGTGCCGATGAGCAGCGCCGCCGGACAGGGCAGCACCGCGCCGTCGGGCGGCACCGCGCCGCCACCGGTGACGATCGATCGGGTCCCTTCCAGCCCGGCGCTGCCGCAACCGGCACTGGGCGGACGCGTCACCAGCTTTCCGCTGCCCCCTGCCACGTCGTTTTCGCCCGACGTGCCGCCGGTGCCGCAGCGGCCGGTTTCCGGGCCGCAGGCACCGCTCGGCAACACGCCCGAGGCGGTCGGACCGGTCGATCCGCAGGTGCAGGGGCCGCCGGCACCCGGCGAACGGCGGGTGCGCGCGCCCGGCGAGATCGACCTCGTCTCCGCCTACATGCTCGGCCGCGAGAACGATCCGACCTTTCAGGCGGCGCTCGCCGAGCGCGACGTGAACCGCGAAACGGCGGGCCAGACCATCACCGCCTATCTCCCGCAGGCCAGCTACACCTATAACAACATCCCGACCGAAGGCGGCGCGCGGCACGTCGCGACGGTGACACAGCCGATCGTCAGCATGTCGGGCCTCGCCACGCTGAAGCAGCGTCGCCCGCGCCGTGCCTATGCCGACGCCACGCTGGAGGTGCGCGCACAGGATCTGGCGACGCGCACGATGACCGCCGTCGCCGACATCATCAAGGCGACCGAGGCGATCGCGCTCAACGATGCGCGCATCGACGCCTTCAGCAGCCAGTCGCAGCGCGCGAGCCGGCTGTACAAGGCAGGGCAAGGCACCGTCACCGACGCCCGCGACATCGAGGTGCGCTACGAACAGGCGCTGGCCAACCGCATCCTGTTGAAAAGCGATCTGATCGCGGCGTCGACGCGGTTGCGTTCGATCACCGGGCAGCCGGTGCCGGTCGATGCGTTCCGCCTGCCCGAACGCTTCGGTCCGGTCGTGCTCGACCCGGTCGATGCCTATCTCGGCACGCAGGAAACCGCCAATCCGCAGATCGAGGCGGCGCGCCAGACCGAACGGATCAACCAGCTCGAAGCGCGACGGGTGCGTGGATCGATCTTTCCGGTGCTGGGCGCCAGCGCGACCTATACCCGGCGCAACGGACTGGCCGACAGCTATGTCGGCCTGTCGCTGTCGGCACCGCTCAACGCCGCATCGATCTTTCAGGTGGGGGCGGCCAATGCGACGGTCCGTCGCTCGTACGAGGAACGGCGGCAGGTCGAGGAACGCGCCCGCACCGAACTCGAACGGCTCCACGCGCTGGTCGATGGCGGGCGGCAGGCGCTGGCGATCAATGCCAAGGCGATCCAGGCCGCCGAACTGTCGGTCGAAGCGAACAGCCGCAGCTATGAAGGCGGCGTGCGCACCAATGTCGATGTCGTCAACGCGATCCAGACGGTGTTCGAGGTGAAGAACGCCTATGTTCAGGCGGCGACGACGCTCTCGATCAACTATCTGAACCTCCAGCTGCTGGCCGGGGCGGCACCCGAGGATGCGATGGCGGCGACCCAAGCCTTTCTGCTGGGGAACTGATCATTGCCGGCGGTCGCATACGCGGGCAGGACGGGGGCGATGGACCCGATCGACACGTTGCTGACTGATGCGCAGGCGCGCCGCGATGCGGGCGACTGGCCGGCGGCGGCGGCGCTGTTCGCACGCGCCGCCGAGGCGCGCCCGGCCGACGCCGCGATCTGGCAGAACCTTGCGCTGGCACGCTATGCCGCCGGCGAACGACGCGGGGCAACCGAGGCCGCCGCGCGCGCGGTCGCGATCCGGCCCGCCTTGTGGCAGGCGCGGGCCCTGCTCGCCCGCGTCGCGCGCGACGGCGGACAGCCGGTCGAGGCCGGACGGCAGTGGCAGGCGGTGCTGGCGCACGATCCGGCCAGCGCCCCGGCGCTGATGGGGCTGGCCGACCTGCACCTCAACGTCTTCGGTGATGCCGCGCAGGCGGCGGCGCTGGCCGGTCGGGTCGCGCAGGACCCCGACTGGGCGAGCGACGCCGAACTGACGCGGCTGATGGCGGCGCTCTATACCGGTGCCCTTGCCCCGGCGGCGTTGAGCGAAGGGCTGCGGACCTTCGCGCGCACCCATCTGCAACGCCCGGCGGCTCCCGTCCGGGTGTTGCGCAGTGGGCGGCGGCGGGTCGGGCTGATCTCGCCGTTGCTGTCCGCCTCACCGGTCTATTTCCTGACCTTCTCGACCTGGGCCGCGCTGGCGGCGACGCATGATCTGGTGATCTTTCAGCGGGGGACGCGCGACGATGCCGCGACCGCGCAATTCCGTGCCCTTGCCGGCGAATGGCACGACGTCGCCCATCTGCCGCCCGAGGCGCTGACCGACCGTCTGGTCGCCGCCGAGCTGGACGTGGTGTTCGACTTGAGCGGGTGGAGCGACGTCGGCGCGCTGTCGGCCCTGTCGGCGCGGCCGGCGGCGCGGGCCTTCACTTGGATCGGCGGCCAGTCGGCCACCACCGGGCTGGATGCGTTCGACGGGTGGATCGGCGACAAATGGCAATCGCCCGCGACGTCGCGCGCGCTCTATGCCGAACCGCTGGTCGAGATCGATCGCGGCTATTGCGACTATACCCCGCCCGCCGCCATCGCCGCCTTGCGCGACCTGCCCAAACAGGGCGTCGCGCTGGTCGGCAATCCGGTGAAGGTGACCGACGCGCTGCGCCCGCTCTGGCCCGAAGACGTGCGGGAGGTGACGCTGATCGATCGCCGCTATGCTTATGCTGCCACGCTGGAGCGGGTGCGCCGCGTTCTGGAGCCGATCGGGGTATCGATCGCGGCGGTCGTCACGCCCGATGGCCATGACGCCTATCTGGCGGCGGTCGCGCGGCACCGGGCGATCGTCAACACCGCCCCCTATGCCGCCGGACTGACCGCCGTGGAGGCCTATCATCTGGGCGTGCGCGTGATCGGGCCGCCATCGGGCGGGCCGTTGTTCGCGCAGCGCCATGTGCTGTCCCATGCGCGCACCCGGGGCCGCAATCCGACGCTCGCGCGTCAGATCGCGGCGCTGATCGCGCAACCCGCCTGACCCCGTCCCTCTCGCTCGGCATCCGGATGACCCCGCTTCAACGCAAGTTCCACCGCCTGATCCGCGCCACGCGCACGTTCGACGCCGCCTTCTACGCCCGGAACAATCCCGATCTGGCTGGCGAAGAGGATCTGCTGGCGCAGTACATCGTGCGGGGCGAGGCGGAGAACCGCGCGCCGTCGCCTTGGTTCGATCCTCTCTGGTATCGCGGACAGCTGCGTCGCGTGCCCGAGGGGCATTGCCTGCTGGCGCATTATCTGACGGTCGGCGACGGCGACGGCTATCAGCCGATGATCGGCCTCGACCCCGCCTTCGTCCGGACGCGGGCCGGTCGCCGCGACGAACCCGCGCTCGTCGGCTATGTGCGCGCGGTCGAGGCCGGGCGTCCGGTCGATCCCAACCGTTTTTTCGCGGCGGCATGGTATGGCGAACAGAATCCGGATGTGGTCGCGGCCGGGGTCGATCCCTATTGGCACTGGGTCCATGTCGGTGCCGATGAAGGGCGGCTGCCCTCGCACGATTTCAACTGGTTTGCGCTCCGCGAACGCTATCATCTGTCGGGCAGCAATACGGAGGCGTTTCGCGCGCTGATGGCGCGCTGGCGGCTGCTGGGCGACGGCGACGACGATAGCGGCACCGACCGCACCTCGGCGGCCGAGCGGATGCAGGAGGAGGTGCGCGCCAATCACCGGCCCTCGCCGCTGTACGAACATCACGCCGCGCCCCCGGTTGCGGACACGCGGCGGGCGTGCGACGTCTATGCCTTCTACCTGACCCAGTATCACCGCGTCGCCGAAAACGATGCGTGGTGGGGGGAGGGGTTCACCGAATGGCACAATGTCGTGCGCGGCACGCCGCGCTTTTCGGGCCATTATCAGCCGCGTGTCCCCTCGGCGCTGGGGTTCTACGACCTTGAGGACCCGCGCATCATGCCGCGGCAGGTGGCGCTGGCGCGGCAGGCGGGCCTCGCCGGGTTCGCCTTCTATTACTATCATTTCGGCGACCAGCGGCTGCTCGAGCGGCCGCTCGACCGCTTCGTTGCCGATCCGTCGCTCGATGCCGGTTTCTTCCTGATCTGGGCGAACGAGACCTGGTCGCGCCGCTGGGACGGGTCCGAGGCGGAGATCCTGCTCGAACAGCGCTATCCCGACACGCTGCCAGGTGAGGTCGCCGCCGATCTGGTGCGCTATGCCGCCGATCCGCGCTATCGCCGGATCGGGGAGCGGCCGCTGTTCGTGATCTATCGCGTCGGGCATCTGCCCGATCCGACGGGCTGGATCGCGCGGTTCCGCGAGGCTTGCCGCGCGCTCGGCGAAGATCCGGTGATCTGGATGGCGCAGACTTTCGAGGATCTCGACCCGCGCGTCTACGACCTCGACGGGGCGATGGAGTTTCCGCCGCACAAGCATAGCCGCGAACTGCCGCTGGCGATGCCGCAGCGCCCGTTCGGCAGCAATCCGGCGCTCAAGGTGTGGGATTACGACCGCTTCGTCGCGGCGGCGCTGGCCGATCTGGCCGAACCGACCCCCTATCCGCTGGTGCGTGCCTGTTTTCCGTCATGGGACAATGACAGCCGCCGACAGGGGGCGTCCTCGGTCATCCACGGATCGACGCCCGCGCTGTTCCGCCAGTGGCTCGAACCGCTGGTCGCGGCGGCGGAGGCGGACAGCGACGATCCGATCGTCTGCATCAATGCATGGAACGAATGGGGCGAGGGTGCCTATCTCGAACCCGATCGCCATTTCGGCTATGCCTATCTCAACACCGTACAGGCGGTGATGCACCCGCAGGAGGACGCCGGCGGGCTGAAGATCGTGCTGGTCGGGCATGATGCCTTTCCGGCCGGGGCGCAGCGGCTGCTGCTGCATCTCGGTCGCACGCTGACCGCCGATCTGGGAGCGAGCGTCCGCTTCGTCCTGCTGCGCGGCGATGCCGGCTATGACGGGCTGCTGCCCGACTATCAGGCGGTCGCGCCGACCATCGTGTGCAACACGCACCGCCCGGTCGACCGCGTCGCGGCCGACCTGGTGCGCGACGGGTTCGGCGCGGCGATCGTCAATAGCGGTGCGTCGGCTCCGGCCCTCGTGCTGCTGGCCGATGCGGGGCTCAAGGTCCTGTCGCTGATCCACGAGCTGCCCGCCATGGCCGACACGCTGGGCTTCGCGCCCGATCTGCGCGCGGCGGCGGGGGCGGTACGCGGCTTCGTCGCCTCCACCCGGTCGGTCGCGCAGGTGATTGAGGATGCGGGCGTGCCCGCCGATGCGATCACCCTGTTGCCGCAGGGCCAGTATCGCCGGGTCGCGCGCGTTGGTCGCGATGCCGCACGCCGCGCGCTGCTGGGGCCGGACGACGACCGTGCGGTCGTCGTCGCGCTGGGCTATGGCGACCGGCGCAAGGGGGTCGACCTGTTCGTCGCGGCCGCCGAAGCCGCCTGCGCCGCGGACGACGCGATGCTGTTCGTGTGGCAAGGCGACTGGGACCCCGCCACCGCGCAGGCACTGGCCGACCGGGTCGAGCCGCTGGTCACGGCGGGATGGCTGCTGCACCTGCCCGACAGCCCGGAGATCGAGACGCTGATGGCGGCGGCCGACCTGTTCCTGCTGTCGTCGCGCGAGGACCCGCTGCCCTCCGCCGCGATCGAGGCGTGGTCGTGCGGCCTGCCGGTGGTGGCGCTGGCCGATGCCGGCGGGATAAGCGACCTGATCGCCGGGGATAGTGATCTGGGCGTGCTGGCCAAGGGCGAGGACGTCGCATCGCTGGCAGCGGCGGTGCAGGCCGGGCTGGCGCTCAGCCGGTCGGAGGCACGTGCGGCGTGGGCGGCGGAACGGTTCGACTGGCCGGGCTATGTCCGTGCGCTGCTCGGGCTGGTGCTTGCCCCCCCAGCGGTCGAGGTCGCAATCATCGGCCACAATCACGGCCGCTTCGTCGCATCGCGCTGCGCCAGCATCGCACGGCAGACGCTGCCGCCCGTGCGTGTCACCTATCATGACATCGCCTCGACCGACGGCAGCGCCGCCGCCGCGCGCCACGAAGCCGCGCGGCTCGGCTTCGGCTTTCGTGCCGATCCGGCCAATGGCGGCCATCTGCCGACCAGTTGGCGGCAGATCGTCGCCGGCAGCGATGCCGAATTCCTCCATCTGGCCGAAGGGGACGACTGGATCGCGCCCGACATGCTCGACCGCTGCGTCGCCGCGTTGCAGGATGCGCCCGACGCCGCCTATGCCTTTACCGCAGTCGAATGGACCGATGGCGACGATCAGGTGATCGCCGATCATTCGGGCTATCCGGCATCGGTGATCGGTACGGCCGTTCAGGACGGCGCGATCAATGCGGCAGTGCTGCGGGCGTCGGGAATGCGGATACGCAATCCGGTGCTGTCGGTCAGTTCGGTGGTCTGGCGGCGCGCGGTCCTGGCCGAACTGCTGGAGCGCGAGCGCGCGGCACTGGCGACGCTGGACTTCGCGTTCGACTGGCTGCTGTATCTGCGCGCGGCGGCGGCGGGATATGGTGCGGTGTTCGTGCCCGAACCGCTGTGCCGCCACCGCCAGCACACCGCGTCCTTCGCCGAACGCAGCGATGCCGGACGTCACCAGATGGAGATCGCCCGCATCCATGCGCTCGACCCCGATCCCGACCGGGCGGCGGAACGGGCGGCCTATATGGCGTCGATTATGGAATAGGCGGGCGGCGCAGCCCGTTCCGCTATCGCCCCAGCAACCGTGCTACCCAGCCACTGCGCCGGGGCGGCGGGGTGGGGTCAGCCGCCGCTTCCGACAGGACCGGCGGTGCGACGGGTTCGGGCGGGGGTGGCGTGTCGACCCGGATCCGCCCGCTGGCGACCGCCAGCGCGAGATCGTCGAGCGACAATTCGTCGAGTTCGACCAGCGACGGCATCGCCGGACGCTGACGCGGTGGCAATTCGGTCACGACCGCGCTCGCTGAGGGCGGCGGCGGGGCGGTCACCGGTGCCATTGCCGGGACGGGGGCCGGCCTGACCTCCACCGGGGGGACGGTCTGCCCCTCGATGGTCAGCGGGCTGCCGGGCATGGCCGAACCGTCGGGCAGCGCGATCGTCACCCGGTTCGCACCCGGCATCAGACGGCCTTCTAGGAACAGGTGCCAGCCCCCGGCACCGCGCGACATCCCCTTGGCCGCCAAGTCGGCGCGCGTTCCTTCCGACAACATGGTCACCGGATCGCCGTCGCCGACCGTGATCGTCACCTCGCACGGGTCGCCGGTGGCGGTCAGTGCCCAGCCCGACAGCAGCCGGGCATTGGCGCTGTCGATCGCGCCCAGATGGCGTGGTGCCGGCGCAGCCGTGGGGGCCGGCGTCCATGTCACCATGCGCGGGCTGCCCGACAGGGGCGTGCCGTCGGGCAGGGTGATATCGATACGGTTCTCCCCCGGCTCCAGTGCGTCGACCAGTTCGATCCGCCATCCGCCAGCACCGCGCGACTGGCCCTTGGCGGCCAGATCGGGGCGCGGCAGGTCGGATGCGGTGGCAAAGCTGCGACTGTTGACGGTGGCAGTCACTTCGCACGGATCGCCCTGCCGCGTGATCGCCCAACCGCTCAGCCGTCCCTGCCGGTCGTCGTCGACCGCGCCCAGATAGCCGATCGTCGGCGATGGTGACGGTTTGTCAATCAGTTCCATGGTTAACGTCCCTCGACCGGGCAGGTGGTCTGCATGTCGCCGCACCCTACCGCCCGGAGGTCACGAGGTGGTTAACGATGCCGGATGTTCGCGATCAGGGGATGCAGGGAGAGCCGCCACGCATCTTTCAGATCCATTACGAGGATTGGCATCGCAGCGTGTGCGACCCGCGCTTCATCCCGCTCGACAATCGCGGGCCGGCGACCGAATATCTCGAATTCGACCTGTTCGAACGGCTGTCGATCTCGCCGCATGTCCAGGGGGCGGCCTTATGGGGTGCCCTGTCGTGGCGCTTTACCGAAAAGACCGGTCTGGACGGGGCGGAGTTGTTCGACCTGATCGCCGCCCATCCGGGTCACGACGTCTATTTCTGCAACCCGCATCCGCAGCATGAGGGTATCTACCACAATCTGTGGGTGCAGGGCGAAACCGCGCATCCCCGGTTCGTCGAGCTGTCGCGGGCGTTTCTGGTCGCGGCCGGGCTGCCGGGGGAGGCGGTCGACACGATCGACCCGTCCAGCCAGTATTCCACCGCCAATTATTTCGTGGGCACGCCGGCCTTCTGGTCGGCCTATCTGCCGTTCGTGCGCGGCGCGATCCGGCGCGCCGATGCCAATCTGTCGGCCGCGGACAAGGCCGCACTGCACAGCACCGCCGCCGACGACCGCATGGTGCACAAGGGCTGCACCTATATGCCGTTCATCGTCGAACGGCTGTTCCCGCTGTTTCTGCGCACCGCCGGCGCGCATCTGTTGGGGTTCAAGCTACCGCTGCCGATCCCCGAGGACGAGATGAACGTGCACCAGAAGCTGCTGCGCGAGATGAAGGACCATGCCTGTCGCGACCGGTCGTCCTGGCTGGCGGCATGCTGGGTCAATTATCGCAGCCTCTATCTCCAGCAGCAGCACGGCCGGCAATGGGCACAACGCTATCTGCGGCAGGTGACGCCGGGCGAGATCCGTTTTGCCTAACATGCCCGTTCCTGCGGCCGAGGTCGTGTTCGCCAGTGCCGAGGCGTTGCCGGCACGGATCGGTCGAGACGACCGGCCGCTGGTGGTGATGCCGTATATCGACGCGGCAGCGGCGAAGCGGTCGGCGGTGCAGCTGGCCCGCCGCGCCGGTACGCCGGTCAGCGTGGCGTGTATCGCCGACGATCGGCGGCGCGGCTTCATCGCCGTCGCCAACGCGGCCTTTCGCCGCACGGATGCGCCGTACGTCGCCTATGTCGCGCAGGATGCGTTCGCCGGGCGTGGATGGCTGGTGCATGGGGTGCGTGCGCTGGACGCTGGACAGGGCGGGCTGCTGGCGTTTCATGACGGCAAATGGGCAGGCGCGCTGGCGGCGTTCGGCATGGTCCGCGCCGACTGGGCACACGGCAACTATGCCGGCGACCTGTTCCACCCCGGCTATCGCAGCCATTATGCCGATACCGAACTGACCGTGCTGGCGATGGCAGCCGGTGCGCTGCGCCAAGACCCGCAGGCAATGCTGGTCGAGGTCGACTGGGACAAGGAAGCCGCTGCCGTGTCGCCGGAGGACCGCGCGCTGTATGCCGAACGGGCGGCGGCGGGATTTGACGGCCGGGTAAGCGATGCCCGCTCACGAACTTTATTTGGCTAGCATGCAAGTTTCGATTGGGCGTATCGGATTTTCAACTTTCTTAGGGCAAGTTTCGAATATGAGCGATGTGGTTCCAGCACTGCAGGCAGCGGTTGCCAAAGCGGACTATGACACTGCCCATCGTCTGTACGAAAGCCATGCAACTGATTTAGATGGGAATATTGTCGCGCGCAATCTCCATGCCGAAACGCTGTTTGCGCAAGGGGATACAGAAGCCGCGCTTTCCTTGCTGCATGAAACGCAGGCCAGATCGCCGTCCGATGTTCGAGCGCCATTGGAACTCGGCAAGATGTATCTGCGCCTTCATGATAAGGCATCGGCACTTGGCTGGTTCGAACGCGCCGCTGCCGTCGCGCCAGCGAATATGTGGTCTTACTATCACATTGCCCAAATCCATCGCCGACATGGTGATTTTGCTGCGGAAGTGGACATCCTGCGGCGGGGCGAACGGCATTGTCATGGGCGGGTGCTGGCCGCTGAATATCAGACGATATTGAAGGAACTCGCGTCCGCCCGCACCTTGCTGGCGGTTCAGCGTCTGTCCGGTTACGAGATCCGGCTCGCACCGCCGGCAGCGGAGGCTCCGGAATTGCCCGGATGCGTGCACGTGACGATGGCCAAGGACGAAGGCGACGTGATTTACGCCTGTCTGGCGGCATCGTACCGGCAGGGCTTCCGAAAGTTCATGATCGCCGACAATGGCAGCACGGACAATACGGCCGACGAGATACGCCGCTTCGCTGCCGATCATCCATCGGCGATCACCTTCATCGTCAGCGATCCGGTCGTCGGCTATTATCAGGACGTGAAGACGATGGCGCTGGTGGATTATGCTGCTCGGGTATTCGCGGGGATCGGGAGTCCGATCCGCTGGGCGTTTCCAATAGATGCCGACGAGGAATTGCAGGCGTTCGACAGCGAAGCCTCGCTGCGACAGATCGTCAATCATGCCGACCGCCAGGATGCGAAGATGATCGTGTTCGCGTGGAGCCATGCCGCCTCCGTGACTGCCCTGCAGCGGTTCGAACCCGAACAGGATTTGCATCGCAGTTTTCCATGCCGAAGCCGTTTCGGGCCGGGACTGGTCCGCAAATGTGCATTTCGCATCGACGGCGTCGCGATGGTCGAAATGGGTGCCCATTTCATCCGCGATTGTGCCGACCGGGAAGCGGATATGGTCATCGCCGCCGAACATGGTTTCGCCATGATCCATTATGCCGTCCGCAGCGTCGAACAGGCAAAACGCAAGACGGTCAACGGTTACAACGCGCTCAAAGCTGCAACCGGAATGGAAGGCATGGGCAGCCACTGGCGATCGGATTACGAAAAGTTCGTCGCACTAGGCGACGTTTTCTTCCAGCAGAAGGTTGAGGCCTATATCGACCGGGTGAAGAGGCACGCAATCTGATCGAACGAACGTCGCCGCGCGTGGCGGCGGCGAGCGCCGCTATTGCAGGAAGCCGGAATAATTTTCCCGGGTCAGGTGAAAGCCGGGTTCGAACACGGTCAATTCATCCCGAACTTCCTCGAAGCGATCGATCATCTTCCCGATGTCCGTGTAATCGATGCTTTCGAGGTGGAAGATCGAGTAGTTCCACCATTGCAGGTTGAGCAGTTTTGCGATGATCGCATCCGGGAACCGGTATCGCAACACCCGTGCCGGATTGCCGCCGGCAATGGCATAGGCGGGGACGTCCTTGGTCACGACGCTGCCCGGTGCGACGATCGCACCGTCGCCGATCGTGATGCCGCGATTGATGATGCAGCTGTTGGCGATCAGCACGTCGTTGCCGATCCTGGTCGGCGTTCCCGTCGCCGAAAACGGCGTGCTGGGATCACGGCCGCCGACGAAGGTGGAAAAGCCGCGAAAATCGGGGACATAGAAAACACGCGATGTCGATATCCAGTCGGTGGGATGCCGATCCGCACCGATGAAGCAATTCTGTGCGATGCTTGTGTAACGGCCGATCGAGGTGTGGCCGATCTCGGTGGAAGCGTTCAGGTTGCTGAAGGCGCCGATCCGCAGGAACGTGTCGAACCGCAGGTTCGAGGCGCAAAATACCGGAGATTCAATTGCGGCATCTCCCCAGATATCGAACGACCGGGGAAAGGCCAGATCGATACCGACCAATTTCAGTGCATTCGTGTCGAGTTGCATATCACCTCATGTCCAATCAGTTGTAGCATCTGCGCAGCTATATGAGATCGATCATAAGTATTTATTTTTATTGCGTAATTGTAATAATGTATAATCTGCACCTGAGCTGATCGTATGCTTGTCGACCGTTACCCGGAATAAATGTCAATCATCCGATCCGCAGTTTCGCATACTGTCGGTGGTATAGCCATCGTTCCTTGTATCTCCGCCAGCAACCCCCGGTCCGCCGCCAACCGGCGTAGCAGCGCGGCAAGGCTGGCACCGCTGCCGCTCTGGAAGTGAAAACCGTCCACGCCGTCGCGGACCTTTTCGGCCATGCCGCCGATGTCGGAACACAGGACCGGACGGCGATTGGCGAGCGCTTCCTGGATCACCAGCGGGGAATTTTCCCACCAGATCGACGGCACCACCACCGCATGGACCGACTGCATCAGCGTGTCGACGCGGCCATTGTCGTACGGCCCCATATAGCGCAGGTTACGCGGCGCGGTGAGCAGGCGTTCGCGCACCTCGCGCTGGAAATCCTCGGGCTGCGACGAATAATCGCCATGCACCTCAATCCGGATATCGTCGTCGCCGTCGAGTTGGGCGGCGGCGTCGAGCAGGACGTTGAACCCCTTCAGCCGCGAAATCTGCCCGAAGAAACCGAAGGTGATGCCGCGATCGAGTGTCGGGTATGGAAGTTGCCCGCGCCGCTCGGGGTCGGGAATGCCGTTTTCGACGACGCTGATCCGCTCGCGCGGAATGCCCCATGCGATGTAGCGCTCAGCCAGAAAGGCGCTGGGCGCGACGAACCGGTCGACCAGGCGGAAGAAGCGTTTGATGAACAGCTCACGTAGAAAAAAGTCCTGCGGGCTGATCTCCGGGAAACAGCCATGGCATTCGCGCGGACCGGATTTCTGGCACAGCGCGAAGCTGCCACGTTTCACCATCTGGCCGAAATGGTTGCAGATCGCGAGATATTCGTGGAGCGTCACGACGATCCGCGCCTTGGGCAGCGCCCGGCGGACGGTCAGCAGCATCTCCAGCCCGAAATTGGTGTAATGGTGCATATGCACCACGTCGGGCCGGATTTCGTGCAGCAGCGCGGTCAGCTCGGTCACCGTCTCGCCATCCGGGTTCGAATGGAGGAAATGGTCGAACTCGCGCATCGTATAGACGAAATTGTCGGCGCCAAAGGGCTGGCCGAACACCACGCCGTCGCGCCGCTCGATCTTGCCCGGCGCGCACGACACGAAGAAGGATCGATAGCCCGGACGGCGGCACAGTTCCTCGTGCAGCTGGAACGCGGCGATCTCCGCTCCGCCCTTCGACACGCGCGGGTCCATGTGCGACATCACCAGCACGCGCGTGTCCGACGCGGCTACGGCCGGCGGGGTTGCGACCGCCATGGCGGCTCTTGCGGAACGACTCATGCCAGCACCATCAATTCGTCTTCGACCGGAATATCGGCCAGCGCGCCATCCCAGCGTTCGGCGAAGGTGCAGGCGTTGACCAGCGTCAGATTCTGCCGCCATGCCTGCGCGGCGCTGCCTTGGCTCTGCCGTTCGAGGTGATAGAGACGGACCCCGTCATGCACCGCGCAGCGCAGGCCGCGCGCGCGCACCTTCATGCACAGATCGGCATCCTCGAAATCGCCGACCACATAGTCGGTGTCGAACCCACCCAGTTCCTCGACCAGCGTCCGCCGCATCAGCATCAGCGCGCCGGTCACCAGTGGCACGTCGCGCACGGTGTCGCCGGTGGCCGGCAGCCGTCCCTTGCCGGGATGACAGGGGAAGGGCATGTTGCCGAAGTTCGCCAGTCGCTGCACCGCCATGCCGCCATGTTGCAGCGTGCCGTCCTCGAACAGCAATTGCGCGCCGAGGATGCCGATGCCCGGATCGGCCTCCATCGCCGCCACCAACCGGTCGAGCCAGTCGCCGGTGATCGGCACCACGTCCGAATTGAGGAAGCAGACATAGTCGCCGACGCCGGCGGTCATGCCGGCATTGCTGGCACCTGCGAACCCCAGATTTTCGGGCGGCAGTACCACGCGCGCGGGCATGGCGAAGCGGCGGTGGCAGGAGCGGGCGAGGTTCAGGAACTCGGTCTTCCGCTCGGGCTGGTCGAGGACATAGACCAGCTCGTCCTCCGTCAGTCCGGCCTCCGACAGCAACGCCATCTGGTACATCATGAAATCGAGCCGGCCATAGAGCGGCACGACCACCGAGCAGCGTGGCCGTGGCGACAGGGTGCCGAGCGCCATCACCACAGGCGTACCGCTGGCGGCGATGCGCTCGCGGTTCATGCCGACGACGGGCGGGCCAAGGACCTTGCCGCAAATATGGCGGACATTGTCGGCGGTCACCGTCATGCCCGACAGCAGCCGGACGATGCCGCCGCGACCGGCCTGCGCCGCGACCGGCAGCGGCTTGAACGCCACCGCACCATCGCTCAGCGTAATTTCGAGATAGAGTTGCGCCGGATCGTATCCGGGGATCGCCGCATAGGCCTGGAAACCGAAACCGGCATGGTCGAGGTCGAACCGGCGGCCCAGCGTGTCGCGAATGTCGGGACGATCGACCGTCAGCCAGCGCTCGCCAAGGGGCTGGGAAGCAAGCACGCCCGAACGGACGCGGATCGTCGCGATCGATTGCGTCGGGTCGACTCGCCAACCGATCAGCACCACCCCGTCGGTACCACCACGGACGATCTCGTCGACTTCGAGAAAGATCGGGCGGTTCAACGGGGCCAGCGTGTCGACGCCCTCGTACACCGGGCGCGATACTGCCTCGACCAACGCGCTGTCGGCGGCGTGCGGCAGGTCGCGCACGATCGCACGCACCGTGCGTACCGCTTCGAGGTCGTTTAGTCGTTGCGCGGTGTCGGATACCTTGAGCGCCAGTCGCTGTCCGTCGTCGCTCCGCAAATGGACGATGTCGCTGGCTTCCCCTGCGCCGCCGGGCACGAAGGCGAGGATGCCCTGACCGATTGCCGCCACGTCGGCCCGCGGATAAGTAAGTAGCAGCACCGCGTCGTCCGCAGCACCGTCACGGTCGAGTTGCGCCCGCGTCAGCGACGTGCCCCCCGACGCATCGTTGCGAATCCAGCCACCGAACAGCCAACCGTTCAATCCGGCGGACCAGCCATGAAAGTCGATATAGCCGTCCGGCACGCCGACGGGCCTTGCCGGGGCCGGCGGGGCGGGCGGCGCAGTCACCTGCAGCATCGCCTCGACAAGGTCATGGCCCTGTGCGATCAGGGTTACCAGTACGTCGCTGCCGGTGCGGTAATCGGCCGTCGCTGCGGCATGCAGTGGCACGCGAAAGCCAAGGAAGCTGCCCTCGCGCGCGGCGGAGAAGGGCAGGTCGGTACGGCACCCGTCGACGGTGACCGGCAACAGCCGATCGCCGACGCGCAGCTTCAGCGTCTGTGCGGCGCGGCTGCCATGCCACAGCGCCGGATCATATACCCAGCCCGAAACCACTTCACGGCTGACCTGATCGAACGATGCCACCGGGCGGAAGGTGTGGATGCCGACGGCATGGCGGGTGCTCGACCATAATTCCTGTTCGCCCGCCAGCAACCGCACGCGTGGCAGCGTGCCAACATGCGCGACATCGACACAGAATGCACAGGCCTCGGCCGACACGCCTTCGGCTTTCAGGTCGCTGCGCGGGAACAGGCCCGCGATAGGGTGACGTTCGGCATCGATCTCGATCGTCAGGCCGGTATCGACCGGCTGCCCCGCGGCATCGGTCGCCCATCCGGTGACGACGATGAAGCCCTCGCCCGTCTCGATCGATTCCACCCGCCCGGCGCAGCGCACGGTTGCGGGTAGAGAGGCCGGCACAATTGAGGCCGGCGGCTTATGGTCCGGCCGGATCGTGCCGAGCCTCGACGGCTTGCTACGTGCCACGTTTGTCTTGCCCCTCCGGCAGCGATGCGATGGCGCAAGCGGTAAATGACGATGGTAAAAATTGCTTAAAGATATTGCGGATTATACGTCCAACGCCTTGCGAAAGCGCGGTTCGATCGCAACGCGCGGCCGGCCATAGCGCGCCAGCGGCACCGACCATGGATGCGCCGGGGTCGCCCCGGGCGTGGCGTCCGCCACGAATTCCTGCAACGCTTGCGCGACCGGCCCGTCGGGCTGCGTTACTCCTGTTTCAACATCGAACGGCAGCCCGCCGAAATGGCTGACGACGCCGCGCATCCAGTCGTCGTCGTTGCGCTGGTGCCGGCCTGCGGCTTCGCTGGCCCATGGCATCGCCCGGGTGATGGCGAGCCGCCTCAGCGCCTGATCGAGATCGGCATGGCGCAGATGGAACAGGTACAGATCGTCGAAGCGCGGGGCGGCGTCGTGCGCATGCCAGCCTGGTGCCCAGTTGACCCCGCGCCCGACCATGTTGGTCTTGCACATCGACGAGGAAAAGATCGCGCTGCCGCGCTGTCCGCCGACCCCGCGCGTGGATTCCAACGGCGGCTCGCCCGTGCCATGCACGATCTCCAGCCCGATCGAGGTGACCGCGTCGGCCGTCATCCGTTCGGCATAGTCGTTGAGGTCGCGGTAGCCCGCCGGATCGGCGAGCAGCAGTTCGTCGGCATCGACATAGGCGACGCGGCGGTAATAGCGCAGCAGGCCGCGGGTTAGGTCGGCCACCAGTGCCAGACGCTGGTCATTGTCCTGCGGTGACCGCGGCAGTATGATCCGGCTCGCGCCGCCGAGCGCTTCGGTAGAGCCGTCGTCCGACCCGTGATCGATGACGTAGCAATGCGCCAGCCCGACCTGCCGCGCATAATGCCGCAGCCAAATCGGCAGCTTCTCCGCCTCGTTATAGACCATGGTGATGATGGCGAGTGGCGGCACGAACGATTTTCCGGGAAGATAGGGAGCGTCGTCCCTAGTCGGTCTGCCCCCCTTTGTCACCGCCGGCCCCGATCCGGTGGCCGGCGGGAGTGGGACTAGCGCCCCTCGACCGCGTTCAGGATCGCCTGGCCATAAGCGGTCTTCTTGAACCGCTCCCCTGCCGCGCGTGCCTGATCGGCGGTGATAAAACCCATCTCGAACGCGATTTCCTCGAGACACGCGACCTGCACGCCCTGCCGCTTCTGCAACGTCCGCACGAATTCGCCGGCCTCCAGCAGGCTGTCATGCGTGCCGGTGTCGAGCCAGGCATAGCCCCGCCCCATCTGTTCGACATAAAGGTCATCGGCCTCCATATAGAGCTGGTTGAGATCGGTGATCTCCAGCTCGCCGCGGGCCGAGGGCTTCAGGTTGCGGGCATAGTCGACGACGCGGTTGTCGTAGAAATACAGGCCGGTGACCGCGTGGTTCGACTTCGGCACCGCCGGCTTTTCCTCAAGGCTGATCGCGCGGCCGCCTTCGCCGAATTCGACCACGCCATAGCGCTCGGGGTCCTCGACGCGGTAGCTGAACACCGTCGCGCCGGTCGGCCGGGCGACGGCGCTGGCGAGCAGGTCGGTCAGGTGTGCACCGAAGAAGATGTTGTCGCCCAGCACCAGCGCGACGTTGTCGTCGCCGATGAAGTCCGCACCGATAGTGAACGCCTGCGCGAGGCCATCGGGGCTGGGCTGTTCGGCATAGGACATGGCCAGGCCGAACGCCGATCCGTCGCCGAACAGGCGGCGGTAATTGTCGATGAATTCAGGGCTGGAGATGATCAGGATGTCGCGGATGCCCGCGAGCATCAGCACGCTCAGAGGGTAATAGATCATCGGCTTGTCATAGACGGGCAGCAGCTGTTTGTTCACCGCCAGCGTCGCCGGGTGAAGCCGCGTGCCCGAGCCGCCGGCGAGGATGATGCCCTTCATGCTGTATGTCCGATCAGTTCGTCGAGAATAGGCCCCAGCGCCGCCTGCCACGGACGTGGGGCGATGCCATAGGCGGCGTGGATGGCGGTGTGGCTGAACAGCGAGTTGGCCGGGCGTTTCGCCGGGGTCGGATAGTCGCTGCTCGGGATCGGCGCGACCTCGGCCGAGGCCCCGCCGCGCAGCCCCGATTGCGCAAAGATCTCGCGCGCGAAACCGGCCCAGCTGACCGCGCCGGCATTGCTGAAATGAAAGGTGCCGGTGGGCGCGTCGGCGTCCTCGGCCAGACGAACGGCGATCGTCAGCAGCGTGCTCGCCAGATCGGCGGCGCTGGTCGGCGACCCGATCTGGTCATCGACCACCGACAGCGTGGTCCGGGTGGCGGCGACGCGCAGCATCGTCTTCACGAAGTTGCTGCCGTGTGCCGACACGACCCATGCGGTGCGGACGATCGCATGGCGCGCGCCGCTGGTGCGGACCGCCAGTTCGCCGCCCAGCTTCGACGCGCCATAGACGCCGAGCGGCGCGACCGGATCGGTCACTTCCCACGCACCGTCCTTGTCCCCGGCGAAGACATAGTCGGTCGATACCTGCACCAGCGGGATGCCGGCCGCGACACAGGCCTGCGCGAAGGCGGCCGGGGCCAGCGCGTTGATGGTCCAGGCCGCGACGACGTCGCTCTCGGCCTTGTCGACGGCGGTATAGGCCGCGCCGTTGATGACGGCCGCCCAGTCGCGCGACGCGATCACGTCCGCGATCGCCGCCAGATCGGTCAGGTCGAGCGCGGCGCGGTCGAGTGCCACGACCTCATAGCCGGCGGGGCAGGCGATGCGCGCCAGTTCGCGGCCCAATTGGCCGTTGGCACCGGTGACGAGGATCGGCTTCATCGCGCACCCGACATGTCGACAGGTCGACGCAGCATCACGCGACCCCGCGCCGTTCGGCGGCCTTGGCGGCGACCAGCGGACGCCACCACGCCTCGTTCGCCAGATACCATTCGACCGTCTTGCGGATGCCGGTCTCGAAGGTTTCCGCCGGGTGCCAGCCCAGTTCGGCACCGATGCGCGAGGCGTCGATCGCATAGCGCTTGTCATGGCCGGGGCGGTCGGCCACCTCGGTCATCTGTTCGGCGTAAGGACGGCCATCGGCGCGCGGGCGCAGTTCGTCGAGGATCGCGCAGAGCGTCTGCACCACCTCGATATTCTGCCGTTCGTTATGGCCGCCGACATTATAGGTCCGGCCCGGTCGCCCGCGTTCGAACACCGCCTGCAGCGCGCGGACATGGTCCTCGACATACAGCCAGTCGCGGACCTGATCGCCCTTGCCATAAATGGGGAGCTTTTCGCCATCGAGCGCCTTGGCAATCATCAGCGGGATCAGCTTTTCGGGGAAATGATACGGCCCGTAATTGTTCGAGCAGTTGGTGATGAGCACCGGCAGGCCGAAGGTATGGCCCCATGCGCTGACCAGATGGTCGCTGCCCGCCTTCGACGCCGAATAGGGCGAGCGCGGATCATAGGGCGTGTCTTCGGTGAACAGCCCGGTATCGCCCAGCGTGCCATACACTTCGTCGGTCGAGATATGGTGGAAACGGAACGCCTTGCGCGCCTCCTCGTCGAGGCTCAGCCACCAGGCACGTGCCTCGGCCAGCATGGTATAGGTGCCGACGACATTGGTCTGCACGAACGCGCCGGGGCCATCGATCGATCGGTCGACATGGCTCTCGGCGGCCAGATGGGTGATGACGTCGGGTCGGAAGCCGGCGATCGCGGCGCGGACCGCCTCCGCATCGCAGATATCGCCGTGGACGAACTGGTACCGGTCGCTGTCGGCGACCCGCTCGACCGTGGTCAGCGTGCCGGCATAGGTCAGCTTGTCGAAGTTCAGGACGTCGTGGGTCGTGTTCTCGATCAGGTGGCGGACCAAAGCCGAGCCGATGAAGCCGGCCCCGCCGGTGACGAAGATGCGCATGCGATCGGTCCTTATCAGGAAAGCGGGGCCAGCGGACGGCCGTCATAGGCGAACGGGCTGTCGAAGTCGGCCAGTGCCGGTTGCCGACCGTCCTTGGGCGAAAGTTCGGGGGTGACGCCGGCGGGGATCGGCCAGTCGATGCCGACACTGTCCCACGCGATGCCGCCGTCCTGATCGGGCGCGTAGGTGTCCGAGCATTTGTAGGTGACCTCGCAATCGGGCTCAAGCGTGACGAAGCCGTGTGCGAAGCCGATGGGGATGAACAGCTGGTGGCCGTTTTCGGCGGACAGCTCGGCACCAACCCAGTGGCCCCAGGTCGGCGAGCCTTTGCGAACATCGACCGCGACGTCAAAGATCCGCCCGCGGATGCAGCGGACCAGCTTGTCCTGGCCGCGCGGCGGCGTCTGGAAATGCAAGCCGCGCAGGGTGAAGGCGGGGGCGGAATAGGAATGGTTGTCCTGCACGAAGGTGCAATCGATGCCGAGCGCGGCGAAGGCGGGCACGGAGTGGACCTCGGTGAACCAGCCACGGGCGTCGCCATGGCGTTTCGGGCGGATGAGTTGGACGGGGGAGGGGGGCATTTCAAACTACCGTTGCTTAGTCGATGCGAAGGGCTTGGGGTGGCATGCTCCCTTGGTCAGGTCGAGGATGTTCACCCGCCCTTCATCAATCCATGCTCTGCCAGTTCGGCCAGCGAACGGGCATAGCCATCGTTGTCCATGCCACGCATCAGTTCGGCGCGCGACCACGTCACGAATTCTTCTAGACCAGTCCGGAAATCAATGCCGCACGTCATATCCAATTCGGCCTGCAGCAAGCCGACATCGGCAATGTTGTGGCGAATGTCTCCTGCGCGGTAACGACCCGAGACGCGAACCGTACCTTGATATTCCAAAAACCGTGCCAGTTCGGCAGTAACCGTCTCGACCGAAATTCCGACGCCCGTACCTACGTTGATCGGATGTACGCCGATGGCATCGGCCGATAATGCCGCGCAATTGGCCCTGACGACGTCGCTGACATGCACGAAATCGCGGCTTTCCAACCCGTCTTCGAAAATCTCGATGGGACGGCCGAACACCATCTCGCGCGAGAAGATCGACAAAATGCCGGTATATGGATTGCTTAGCGACTGCCCGGCACCGAACACGTTCTGATAGCGTAGCCCATAGGCTGACAATCCGTGCGCACGTGCGACCGCCAACACCATATTTTCTTGGGCAAGTTTAGTGACCGCATAGACGGAGGCGGGCGTCAGCGGCGCACTTTCCGGTGTCGGCGCAACCGCGACCACTTCGTCGCAGATCGGACAACGCGGATCGAATATGCCGGCATCCATTGCAGCAGGCGAACGATCGCCGGGATAGACCAACCCGTGTGACACGCAGCGATAGGCACCTTCGCCATAGATTGAGCGCGACGATGCCACGACGATCTTTCCGATCCGCGATCCGGATACGGTCGCAGCTTCCAGCAACGCCGCCGTGCCGGTGACGTTCACGTCGCTGTAGCGGACCATGTCGTACATCGACTGCCCGGTGCCAGTTTCGGCCGCAAGATGCAGAACCGCGTCATGCTCGCGCGCGAGCGAGGTCAGCAGATTTACGTTGCGGACATCGTCCTCGATGAAATTGGTTTGTTCAGACAGTTTTGCCGCGATCCGCGCCCGGGCCTCGGCGTCGCCGTGAATCTGTGGTGACAGGTTGTCGATGATCGTGACCTGATCCCCGCGCGCGACAAGGGCGGCGGCGGTCCGGCTGCCGATGAAACCGGCACCGCCGGTAATCAGAATATTCATTGATGTACCCCGTAATTCCGTAATGATAGCTAAGAAGGATCAGGCGCCGGCATGTGCCGGAAGCTGCATCTTCCAGCCTTCGCTCATCGCCTTCAAACGCAAACGCCATTGCCGCCCACTATCTTTGCCCAGTACAACCCGTCCCAGCCCCGTCGATGTAGAAAATACAGTGACATAGGCCGCATACACCGGGCCAAAAAACTTGCGCGCGAAGTATATTTGGTTGCGATGCCCGTAACGGATGCTGAAATCCGACTGTCGCCCGCCGGTCGAAATGCTGACCTTGTGCAACATGACCGCCGCTGGATCGACAACGATCTTGATTCCGGCACGTTTCATTCGCCACAGGAAATCGACATCGTCCCAATAGACGAAATACGTCTCGTCCATCAAACCAACCCGTTTGAAAACCTCCGCCCGGAACAATACGCAACAAGTCGGGGCATAGTCGGTAGGAAACGGAGCGTCACCTACCGAAAACAGCTTTCCCTGACCATCGTGCAGGCTCAGCATGCCGCGCGGTTTGCTAAAATGGCCACCAGAATACCACGAAATATCGGGCTGATCATAATAGGGAATCAGTGCGGAGACCGCTCCCGCACCGCTCTGTTCGAGGGTCGCCGACAAGCGTTGCAACAGGTCGGGACCGAACGCGGTGTCGTTATTGATGAGCAGAATTTCGTCATAGCCATGATCGAGCGCCCATTGCGTGCCCTGGTTATTACCCTCGGCGACGCCTGCGTTGCGGTCGTTGGCAATGAGCGTGATCCGCGCGTCCTGCGCAGCACGCACCATGTCGGTCGTACGATCGGTACTGGCATTGTCTACGACGATCAAATGCCATTCGACCCCCAGCTGCGCGAGCATGCTGTCAAAAAATTCGGGCCAGACCGTCTCCCCGTTGTACGTCACCGTCACCAAGGCAATACGAGGCATATCAAGACTCTCTGGCAGGTTGCATGGTCCGGGAGCGTAGAACCCGAGCAGGAATACCGGACGCGATGGAATTCGATGGGATGTCGCGCGTAACGACAGATCCCGCGCCGATGACACAATTTTTGCCAATCGTCACGCCGGGCAGGACAGTCGAACCAAACCCTATGAAACAATTATCGCCGATTTCCACCCGGCGCAGTGCAGGATCAATCGCGTCGCCGATTTTCATGCCGCGTTCGATGGCATCTATCGGGTGCGATACGTCGACGATGGCGCAATTTCCCGTGATCGAGACGTTGTGACCAATCCGAACATAACCATGGCAGACGATGTGCACATTCTGTTCAATATTGACGTTGTCTCCGATGCTCAGCCAAGGCAGCGGATCCTGACCATGCAGTACCATTTCGATTCGTCCACCGTGGCGAATGATCGTACGTTCACCAATGGTGATACGATGTGGGAAGCGCACCATATCCTGTCGAAAGACGACGCTGCCCTTGCCGATCCGGCCGTAACAGCGAGCAAGCACCAGTGTCGTATAAAGTCGGCGCATCCGGAAGCGTAGCGCATGGCTGATCCGCAAGAAGGGTGCAATGTGCCGGGCGATACCGTCGGAGGGCGGGGTATCAATCACCGACCGCCTCCCATTCGCCGCTTGCGAGGTTAAAGGCCTTGATTCGGCGAGCGGGGATGCCGGCGATCATGCTGTAGGCAGGGAACGAGCGGTTGACGACTGCATTGGCTCCGACAACGCATCCCTCGCCTAGCGTGACGCCGGTCAGGATACGACTGCCATAGCCGAGGAACGTACCGCGACCGATGCGGACCGGACCCTTGCTCCGCATTGGTTGCGTAAAGATATGTCCGGCACGGGGGTCCACCTCATGCACGGCATCGGCAACGTAGACTTGTTCGCTAAAGACGCAGTCGTCGCCGATCTCAACCAGATCGATTGCTGAAATACAGCAAAAACGACCGATGTAGACATTGCTACCGATCGTGATTCGGGCCGAATGCGTAACGCCGTTCCAGGAGGGTAGCGGACACAGCCAACTATGTTCGCGGACGACGGTCCGCGCGCCCACCGTGATGCGGTCGGTATGTTCCCATAAGCGGGGGCGCGCGACGCGGATACCTTCGCCACGGCGTAGAAAGCGAAATGGGGGCAACCATCGCAGATAGGTGATCGCACGTCGGGCAAAGTTAGGCACGGACTTGGCTCCGTTTCGAGAAACGCCGCAATAACTGTACGATATCGCGACACCCCATTGCGATCGCGGCAATCAGGACGGCCAGCGCCATGAGGGGCGCGAACCTCCACGGATCACTGCGCAGTGGCGAGGCAAGTATGAAGAGCGCACCCAGCGCCGCCCAGAACAGGAGAGGATGTAGTACACCTTCCCATGTCACGGTTCGGCGGGACAGGTGCGGTATCGTATGCGCTAGTGCGTTCTGGCCGATCAGCAGCACGATACCCAATGTCGCGCTTGCCACCTTGGCGGCGGCTACCCCCATCACGCCATGCTCGCGAACCCACCACAGGCTGAGTACGAGGCTCGTCAGACCCTCGATCAACGGGGTGTAGATCATGCGGCGTTGCTGTCCCGTACCGATCGCAATCATGCCATAGGGAAGCAGGCAGGTCCGAATGACCGTTGCGACGGCCAACAGTGCTAGAATGGCCTGCGCATGATCGGCATAGACCGGGCCGACCCAGAGCGTCAGTATCTCGCGCCCGGTAAACATCAACGGTGCCGATACCAGCAGCGATGCGATCGCGATCAACTTCGATGCACGGACCAGCAATTCCTTCAGTCGATCGCCGCCATCGGTCGCCTGCATTCCCGCAGCCGCCGGGGTTAGTGCCGATGCCAGCGCCTGCAACGTCCCTGCGATGAAACTAACCAGTGTCAGGCTAACGGCATAGAAAGGAACCGATATCGGTGCATACCGCGCAAGGATAATGAGATCGAGCCCGGACACGAGCAGCATTGCGAGGTTCCAGACGGTCAGACTGAGGCAGAAGCCGCCTAATTCCTTCAGGCTATCGCGGCTGATCCGGTGCGTAGCGATCGTTGGATGCCGCGTACGTGTCCGCCACAGCCAGCATAATATGACAGTAATGACTACCGACCCTGCCAGATGCGCCAATGCCATGATCGTCAGGCTGCCCGTAGAAGCCGCTGCGATCAGCAATCCTCCTTGAAGCACACGTCCGCCAAGTTGTGTGATTGCGGGAACATGACTCTGCTGCAAGCCCAGGAACACCGATCCGAAGATCGAACCGATCAGCGAAACCGCGAATGACAGGCCGAGGATCGCGGTGGCGCGGGCGGCGTCGGATTGCCATGCCAGGGAAAGGTGCGGGAACAATCGATCGGTATGGGTCGCGAGCATGCCAGTCGCGCCGCAACCAAGCAGCGCGATGACCAGCAATGCCCAAAAGGCTGATGCGACGATACTGTCGCGTTCGTCGGTCTGCTCGGGCGCTGGGTAGAAGGCGACATATCGCCCGACCGCAGCCTGCACGCCCAGACCAAAAATGTTGACATAGGTGCCGATCTGCAACGCCACCGCCCATGCACCATAGGCTTCGAGCGGCAGCATGCGCGTCAAAAACGGCGGTACCAGCACGGCTACCAACGCGCTCGACATACCCCCCAGCACGTTCCACAGGCCGTTGGAGAATATCTTTCTATTCACGGTGATCCGGGTCCGAACGATGCGCGGTGGCCTGCATGGAAACCGTACCGCTTGCGCAGGAAGGAGTAAAATCCGCCATAGCGTTCACTGCGCCATCGCAAGGTTGAGCGTTGCATTGGTCGCATCTGCCCGCAGCGCAAGGGTGACGTTCTCCAATGTCATCCAGTTGCCAGAGGTTGCCGGGCCGACAATCTCCAAATGGGTAAAGGGGCGGTCCGCTAACCGTTCGTCAAGCTTGAGATAGGTACGCTCGCTCGTCGAAGCGGGTAATATGCCGAGCACCTGAATAAAGGCGGGCGCGTTCTGGCGGCCTTCACTGCCTGTTTGCACCCCCACCGCCTGCAGCGTCAGCGGAGCCGACGCAGCATAGACGACGATTGCGCTGACCGGGCGTCCCGATGCCGTACGATCGGCAGGCAGCGGCGTGCTGGCACCGAATTGGGTATTGGCAGTGGCAGTGGCTGTCCGGCAGCGCAGACGCACTCCCGCAGTCCCGCTCGCTGCCCGATCGACCATGCAACCGCGCGCGACGGTGTTCCAGTTGCGACCTTGTGCAGCGACCATGCTGTTCGCCGTCCCAATCATCAGCGGTCGCCCGGCTATGGTCGGATCACCTGCGATCGAGAATGCGGGGGTAATATCACGAATGTCGATCTTGCCTGGACCGTTCGATGGAGCGACCATATTAGTGAGCGAGCCGGCGTTCTGGCCATTCACCTTTACCCCTTGGAACCGGATCGTTCCGTCGCCCGGACGGACCAGCGCACTGGCCGGTGTATGGCCGAAAAACGCTACACCGCCCGATACCGTTGCCAGTCCGGCGTTGTCGAACACGATGCCGTCGATGTTCTCACCGATATAGCAGTTGTCGAACGCGGCTACGACCCCCTTGCCGATACGTATCCCGGTGCCCCGCCCGAACTCGACATCGCAGCCCCGAAAGGTCAGTGCGCTGCTCGGTTCGCCCTGTCCCGGCGTGTCGATCGCCAAGTGTGTTTCGTCACACTCAACGAACGAACATCCCTCCCACAGACTGCTGTGACCGTTACGTTCGATCAACCATCCGACGCGATGCCGCTCGACCCGGCAATTATAGCGCCGCGATAACCAGCAGTCGGTTTCACGAACTCCGGTGCCCGCGCTGGTGCACAGCATGTCGCGTAGTACCGAATGATGACGATATCGGATCGCCAGTGCGGTGCCCACCCGTCCGGCACCGTCAAGGCACAGCCCTTCGATCTCGAAGGGAGAGACGATCTTGTCCTCGGTTTCGCGAACGTCGATCATGACGTCCATCGCCACTTCGGCCCGCAGGATCGTACGATCCATACCGACCCCCAGCAACCGCACCGAGCGCCCCTGCAGACGCAGCGGCTTGCCCAGTAGGGCCACGCCGCCGGGAATCAGCAGCATCTTGCGAGCGGCGTGGGCGGCATCGATCGCTGCCTGCAACGCCGCGCTGTCATCAGTACGTCCTGACATGGTAACGCCAAAGCTTTGTGCGTCAAGAATGCCGCTTAGCTTGGCGATCGTTCCGATGTCCGGAGCTGGCGTGTCCGATTGCCGGTGACAATAGGCCGCATTGGACGCCAGTCCCAGTCCGGCTGCACCGCCGATCCCCGCCAGCAACCGTCGTCGCCCGATCCCGCCCGCCATCGAAGGCGCATCGTCACCGGAGGAACGCACAGGCTCGATCCACCATGGTTTCGACGCCGAACAATTCGACGAAGCGTTCCCGCGATTGCCGGCGCAGTGTGCTGGTATCCTTGGCGGTGAACAGTGTCCGGATCGCCTCGGCCAGTGCGGTAGGCGACTTTACAGGCACGATCGGACCGGTCTTACCGCTCCCGGCGACCCATGGTACGCCCGATCCCGAGATATCAGTCGCAACGATCGGCAATCCGAACGTCATCGCTTCGAGCAGCACTACGCCATAGGCTTCGGATCGCTGGTTCGATGCCAGCACGAACAGTGCGGCATGGGCGAACAGCGCCTTGAGCAACTCGTCCGGCACCCGTCCAGCAAGTAGAACTCGGTTGCCAACGCCTAGGCGATCGATTGCGGCGGCCAGTTCGTCCTTAAGTGGTCCGGTTCCCGCAATGACGATCACTTGGTTGTCATCGAGCAGTGCAGCCGCTTCGATCAGATCGTGAAAACCCTTGTAAGGAACCAGGCGACCGACTGACAATGCGAAGCGGCGACCACGCAGAAAGGTCTGAATTTCGTCGGATAGCGGATGCACCGGACCGGCAGCGACGTCGTGGATGCCAAGCGGCAGGGTACGAATCTTGTCCGTATGCTTCTGCAGTCGCTGCGAATTCGCCGCATAGATGTCCGACGTCACCCAGATCTGATCGGCGCGACGCAGCATCAGTTCTTCCAGTGGACGGATCAAAACCTCGAAAAAGCCCTTGTTTACAATGTCACTGTGCCACAGCACGATGGACTTTCCCTGTCCCAAAAACGGACTGACGATCCCCCCTAGGACATTGGGTGCATGCAGAATGGTCGCATCAGCCCTGCGGGCACGGCGGATCGTCGCGAAAATCCAGTCAAGCCCCAAAGGTTGCGACGAAAACACTGCCCGGCATTTAACCCGCAGGATTGACACGCCGTTGCGTACGATGTTTTCGGGCCGTTGCCGGGTAAATGCGACGACTTCCGATTGCCACCCGCGTTTCGCAAACCCCTCGGCAAGATCGAGGGTGACGGTTTCGATGCCTCCATTCTCGGGCGGATAGAATTTGCCAAGCTGAACGATGCGCATTAGATCTTCTTCCGGTTCGCGCACAGAACGGCCAGGGTATCGCGTGCGGTACGCTCCCAGCTATACTTAGCAACGTTCGCAGTACCCGCATCGATCAAGCGACGACGTGTGCCCCGATCGTTCCGAACGGTATCGATCGCCTGCGCCAGCGCATCAGGATCGTCCGGATCAAAGAATAATGCACCATCGCCTGCAACCTCAGGCAACGACCCGCGATCCGAACACAACACCGGTACGCCCATCGCCTGCGCTTCAAGGACGGGAAGGCCAAAGCCCTCGTAATAGGACGGGATCACCACCGCCAGCGCGTTCGCATAAAGTCTGGTCAGTTCTTTATCGGACACGTGATGCCGCTGTTCGACAATGTGTGCAGCGTCGTGAGCGGCAATCGCAGTGGCGGCCAAACCTTCCGGATCGTTGCCAACGATCATTCCGCAGGCCCAGTTGTGATCGGTCCGCAGTAGTTTCAGCGCGGCGACGAACAAGCCGGGATTCTTATTGGCGGTAATCGTCGATACCATCATTGCGCAGTCCGAAGGCATCGTTTCCAGCCGGGCGGATCGGGACATGGGGCGACATGCCAGCGGTACGACCACTACACGATCCGCGATATCGGGATAGGTCCGTGCCACGTCCCGTCCCGTGTTGTGCGACACGACGATAATCGCACGGCTGCGGCGCATCGTGGGCGGTACCAGCGTCTTCAAGTACATCCGGCGGTCGGATCGTACCATGGCAGGCACAATGTGATAGAAAAGATCGTGTATTACGGTCACCATGTCCCCGCCCCAGAACAACGGGCCGGTGAACGAGGCATTGAGCAAGGTACGGACACCGGTTCGGCGCAGGACGATCGGAAAGACGAGTTGCTCATAGGCAATACGCGCCACCGCGTTGTGCGGCAGGGGTAACGGTTTAACGTAGGCGCGCGCAGCATCTGAAAAATGATGCTCGCTGCCAACGGGAACGAAGGCGACGATTGGTTGGTCCGGCGTATCGCCCAATATCACAACAATCGCTTCGAACAACGCCACCGAGTATCGTCCGATGCCTGACAGATGGTCGGGAGCAAGGCCCAAAAAGCTAAAGCCGATCACCCGATTTCTCCGGAACGGATTCTTCTAAATCTCAACAAGAAAAAGCAGGCAGATAGAAATAGGACCATAGATCCAGTAAAATAGTTCGCTCCACGAACTAACAATTCTACCAAACTTCCTAACAATATAGCATAACATAATAACAAGCTGGCTGGAATAATTTTTTTGCCTCGTGCCACATAGCGCAGTACAACAAAGGATTTTATAGAAAGATATAAAGCGAAAACCGAAAATATTATGCCGAATATGCCAAACTCGCTGCCAATTTTAGCAAAAATGAAGCTGCCATCGGTCAGATTAAGATCAAATCCAATCAATTGATTGAGGCGAATCGATGCCGGTACATTCGTGTAGCCGATGCCTAGCTGCTGAAATCCGAGGCCCCAGCCCAACGTATTGCGCAAAGATTCATCCAGCAACTGCCAACCCTGGAGATAAACCAGCGTCGATAGATTGTTGGACGTTAGCGTAAAATTGATTCGGTCGGTGAAATAGCTAAGATCTAGTAGACTTGCGAAACTGACTGCAGCTAAAAGCGTGGGTATGAGAATTATTAACGGCAAGCTGACGATCGCCGCCAGCAACACTGCAACCATCAGTGTCAGGTTCGCGAGTAGCAGTGCCAGGACTACTCCAGCTCCCAGCCATATCAGCCGGAGCCAAAGTGGTGATGACACGCAAAGAAATATTAGTACCGGAGCAAAGGTCAACGCAAAAAAAGACGGTTCTGTATAGGGAAATATCGGCTTTTCACCGATGCTTTGGGTTGGCGGCTGAATACCCGCGATCGACATCGCGGCAATACCAAAGAAAACGAGTGCGAGTAGGGTCATCGTCCGCATCAAAGCGCGATCTTCGATGACAAACAGCGTGTCAGCGATCAGTGCAGCCGATACAATCATGAAAATCAGCATCGTCAACGAGGACAACGCACGTCCGATATCTATCGTCCCGATCTGCGATGCGACGACGAGATGCAGGACGGCGAACACCGCGGTGCCAATCGCCCACAACCAACCAATATCGCTCATTCCAGCGGTGCGTCGTGGCGTCCAACCCATGCCATAGAAGAACCAGAACAGTATCAGGCTGGCTATGGTGCCAATTGCGAACGATGATGCATTGAACAGGAACGGCAATGCCGCGGGCAAGAAATACAAGGCTCCCAGCATTATGAACGCCATCAGCCACCCCGTGGTACGCGTAACTGGCACCCCAGTGTCATCGAACCACGTATTTGCGTGGCTGCCTGGCATAGAATCGGATGAATTTCTCAAGGATCGATGCTCCGATGGCTCATCTATCCGGCGCCGTCATTTGGCACCGAACCCGGTCAACATGGTACGGATGGTGCGGACGACGATAAGAATGTCGATCCAAAGTGAGTAGTTTTTGATGTAATAAAAATCATAATGCAGCTTGCTTTTTACTTCGTTCACCTCAGCAACATGGCCTTGCGAAACTTGTGCCCAACCAGTGATGCCAGGGCGCACGATGTGGCGATAGCGATAGAAGGGGATTTCCTTTTCGTACCAGCGCGATAGTACCATCGCTTCCGGACGGGGACCGATCCAACTCATCTCGCCCTTCAGGACGTTGATGATCTGCGGTAATTCGTCAATCCGGCTTTGACGCAAGAAGTGGCCAATCGAAGTGATACGATTATCGCTGTCTTTCGTCATCGCGGCATCTCGCTGATCCTGCGAAGGCGGGGCATTGGTCATGGTACGAAATTTGTAAAGCGTGAAAGGTTGGCCCCGATACCCCATCCGTTGCTGGCGAAATATCGCCGGTCCCGGTGAGTTCAGTCGGATCACGATAGCCAGCGCTGCCAACACGGGAAACAGCACGATCAGCGTAATCAACGCTACTAGCGTGTCGATACCACGCTTCAGCGCCATATAGGCCGAAATCGGAGAGAGGGTGCCAAACGTACTTTCCGAAAGATGTTCGAGTTCGACCCGTCCAGTCAGCGATTCCAACAAGTGCTTGCTATGGTAAACCGAAATACCTTTCAGCGCGAAGTCGGCAAGGCGGCGGTCCCATTCGTCGGGCAGGTCGGCCCACAGATTGGCGGCCACCGCGATCGCACCGTTCAGCGGCGTATCGGGGCTCGCCAATATGCGCCAGTCCACATATTCCTCGTTCAGAAGTGGTTGGATTTCACCAACTGCAACAACCGCAATACATGGCTTGCGCCGACGCATTAAACGCACGATTGCAAAATAATAGAGGAATACCGCACACACGAACGACCCGATGATTTGCGGACGGCTGTACGGAATTCGCCCCATTGTAAATATAAGAAGCAAAGAACCGTAAGTTATCAAAAATGAAGGTACAAAATAAACACTAGCTTCGACACCAGGATAACTGGTGACATTGCGTAGAATAATCGAACCTGTCAGAACTGTGACGAATGTAGCTACCGCCGTAATAGCAAGCGGAGGCCCCCCCTGCCCTTGCGGCAGAGTCATCAAAATTATCAGATACGGGATGACGGACGACAAGAAGGAAACAAGCAGTTGGTGATTTAAGCCTGCGTAAGGCATGCTTTTGCTGGTAATCATTATATTGCCGGATTCTCGTCAGGGCTGGCGGATTATTATCCGAAGAACGGAAGCAAATGATAATTTCGCCATTTTACAGGGCCTATATGCCAGCGCACGGGAATAGTAAAATATTATCATGGCACCTTCATTCGCCGTCCACGGACGACGGATAATTTTTTCGTTGCAAGGCGTAGCTGCGATATGCAGCCCCGGCCGATCAAAATGGTTTTCTGTCTGGTCAAAATGGAGTAGCGGCTCACGGGCATGGTGCAGTCTCGTCTCGTCTCGTTCCGTCTCAGCCCTTCCTTCGTCTTAACGGGCCTGTTGCTGATTTTGCTGTTCCTGGCCGGAGGAAGTGCGCGCGCTGACGTGCTGGGCCAAGTGGTGGTTCGTACAGGTGCATGGACAGTTCTCGTCGCCTGCGTTCTTTTTCAGCGCCGGGCTGCATTGGTCGGCCCTCGTCCGGTATTCTGGCTGATGCTGGTTGCTCTCTTGACGGTAGCGATCCAGTTGATCCCGTTGCCGCCGTCCATCTGGCAGGCGTTGCCTGGACGCTCCATTCTGACAGGTGCGGTAGAGGAAGGGGTGGCTCCGTGGCGCCCGATCGCTATCGTCCCCGGTGCCGCGTTTAACGCTGCATCGTCGCTGGTCGTGCCCTTTGCCATTTTATTCGCTCTTGGCGGTGTGCGCGCGTACGAACGTCGTTGGGTGTTCAACCTTCTCTTCGGGTTGATCGTTACGTCGATGCTGATCGGCCTGATTCAGTTCTCGGGAGTGGATTTGCGCAATCCGCTACTTAATGGCGATGCGCGTCAGGTCAGCGGTCTGTTTGCCAATCGTAATCATTTTGCGCTGTTCATGGCGATGGGTTGCGCAATTGCACCCGTCTGGGCATTCCCTGCGGGTCGGTCGCCGGGATGGCGACTACCGGTCTTGGGCGGCCTGCTGGTCCTGTTTCTGCTAACGATCCTTGCCAGCGGATCGCGTGCCGGACTGCTACTCGGTGGAATCGGCTTGTTGCTGGGCGCCCTACTGATTTGGCCGAGGGCCCAGCGCGAACTGCGTCGTTATCCGCGCTGGGTGCTGCCGGTCGGTAGTGTCTTGCTCATCCTCGCGTTCGTTGCAGCCAGCTTTGCGGCAGGTCGCGCGGCATCGATCGACCGATTATTCGAAACCGACCAGTTGCAGGATATGCGCACGCGTGCGTTGCCTACGGTGCTGTTGATGATCCAAACCTATTTTCCGGTCGGATCGGGTTTTGGCGGTTTCGATCCGGTCTTCCGGATACACGAACCGTTCGGACTGTTGAAGACTACCTATTTCAATCACGCGCATAATGATCTGCTCGAAATCATCCTCGACGGTGGCCTTCCGGCCACATTGCTCTTGGTGGCTGGACTGGGATGGTGGTGCCATACCACACTTCGTGCGTTGCGCGCTCCCCGGTTTGGTGGAGGCGCTATCCCGCCCCTTCTCGGATCCTCCTTGCTGCTACTTCTGTTTGTTGCAAGCCTATTCGATTACCCAGCACGCACGCCGATCATGATGGCCGTTTTCGTCATCGCCGCAACATGGCTGGCGAGCGGCGATAATCTGTCGACGCGCTCGACTTTACCCGATGCTCCGCAGCAATTATAGGCTGCGCCTTCTTTCCCTGCATCCATCGCGGATTTCTCAAGCGCATGCGCAAGCTTTGTATCGCCTTATTACTGGCAAGTGCCCTTGTGGGATGCGCTGGCCGGGAACCTCTCCAATCGAGCTCGGGGTTAACCGTGGTTCATGGCAGCTCGGTGTTGCCACCACCCGACCGAGGTGATCTGACCGCGGCCGATCGCCCTGCACTGATCGGCCCACTCGATACGATACAGGTAGACGTGTTCAGTGTTCCGGATCTAAGCCGTGAGATGCAAGTAGATGCCAGTGGGCGTATCGCTATGCCGCTGGCGGGTACGATCGACGCACGGGGCAAAACCGCCGAGGAATTGGCGCAGGCGATCGATACTGCCTTGCGCGCGCGCTACGTTCGGAAGCCCGAAGTCACGGTCAACATCAAGAGTTCGGTCAGTCAGGTCGTGACGATTGACGGACAGGTCGTCGAACCCGGCTTGTACCCCGTCACCAACCAAATGACGTTGATGCGGGTCATCGCTTCGGCCAAGGGGCTGTCCGAATTTGCGCGTCAAGACGACGTCGTCATCCTGCGCACTGTCGGCAACCAGCGTATGGCCGGTCTCTACAATGTCGATGCGATCCGGCGGGGGGCCTATAACGATCCGCCAGTGTTCGCCAACGACGTCATCATCGTAGGCGATTCACCCCAGCGCCGCCTGTTCCGCGATTTCGTGTCGCTTTCTCCGCTTCTCGCAGCACCGCTGATTGCGGTCCTGCAATAAGGCCTCGCACGACATGAACCTCGTCACTCCCTATTCGCGCGATGCTTCCATTGGCATCCGGACGCAAAAGCCGCCTGAGAACGTGCCGATCATCCGGCAGTATCTGCGGATTGCGCTCCGCTGGCGTTACGTTATTCTTGGTGCCGTCGCTGCTTGCGTCCTGCTCGGGCTGATCGTCACTTTGTTGATGACGCCGAAATATACGGCAAGTGCAACGGTCGAAATCTCCCGCGAGGCTAGCCAGGTCACGAATTTTCAAGGAGTGGAGCGCGAGACAAGCGTCGCCGACCAGGAATTTTATCAGACCCAATACGGCCTGCTACAGGCACGCTCGCTTTCCGAACGCGTTGCGACGCAACTGAGGTTGATCGACGACCCTAAGTTCTACGAACGCTTTGGGGTGTCCTCCGAGGTGCCGGCCTTTCAGTTGGTGAACGGCCGTTATCCCGCCGCCGGCCGGGCCATCCGCCAACGGGTAGCCGGGCAGGTGTTGCGCGATCATCTGAACATTTCGCCCACGCGCTTGTCACGCCTGGTCGATATCCGTTTCACCAGTCCTGACGCGGAGTTTTCGGCCCGAGTGGTCAACGCATGGTCCGAAGCCTTCATCCAGACCAACTTGGAGCGTAAGATCCAGGCGACGTCTTACGGTCGCAACCTTCTGCAGCGCCAGCTGGCGCAGCAGAAGGAGCGACTGGATGAATCCCAGCGGCAACTCGTAGCCTATGCCTCGCAACAGCGGATCATCAACCTGCCTGCCCAGCAGAACGGCGACGGGTCAACCGCAGAACGCTCGATCGTTGCTGACGATCTCGCTTCGCTCAATGCAGCGTTGAGCCAAGCGACGGCTGAGCGCATCGCTACGGAGGCGCGCTATCGGGAAATTGGCCGCGCGGGTTCCTCGTCCGAAGCCCTACGCAACCAAGCGATCAATGCGCTGCGTCAGCGTCGCGCCGAACTGGCCGCCGAATATCAGCGGCTGCTGACTCAGTTCGAACCGGAATACCCGACTGCGCTCGCTATTCAGTCGCAGATCAATCAACTCGACCGCAGCATCGCTGGCGAGGAGCGGCGCGTTTCAGGTTCGCTTGAGGGGGACTATCGTAGCGCGGTGGAACGGGAGCGCGGATTGCAGGCACGGGTCGAGCAGCTCAAGGGTAATTATCTTGATCTGCGGCGCCGATCGATCCAGTACAATATTTTCCAGCAGGAAGTGGATACTAACCGCGCCCTGTACGAGGGACTGTTGCAACGGTTCAAGGAAATCGGAGTCGCTGGCGGGGTTGGAGTCAACAATATTGCTATTGTCGACCAAGCTGAAGTGCCGCAGAAGCCGTCGTCGCCACGACTACTCATCAATCTGGCGATCGCTTTGCTGGCAGGGTTGGGACTGGGGGCGGCACTCGCCTTTGCGCTCGAACAGATGGACGAGGCGATCGCCGATCCGGCGGAGGTCGAGCGTCGTCTCGGATTGCCATTGCTGGGATCGGTGCCCAAAGTTGAAGGGTCTACGCCGCGTGAGGCGTTGCTCAATCGTAAGTCGGATATGGTCGATGCCTATCTCGCGGTGCAAACCAATCTGGCTTTTACTACAGAGCATGGAGTTCCCCGCTCGCTATCGGTAACGTCGACCCGCCCCGCCGAGGGTAAGTCGACAACTGCACTTGCGTTGGCAACCATGCTGGCGCGAAGCGGAAAGCGGGTGATCCTGATCGATGGTGACATGCGCTCGCCATCAGTCCATCATCTAGGCAACGTCAGTAACGATCGCGGTCTCAGCAACTTTCTCGCTGGACAAGAGGATATCATGCAACTGACGTTCGAGATGAGTGATCTTGGCTTCACCGCGATGTCCGCAGGACCCATTCCGCCGAATGCCGCCGAGCTGCTGACTGGTCACCGTCTGTCTCTGCTGATCGAACGACTTCACGAACGATTTGAACATATTGTCATCGACAGCCCGCCGGTGATGGGGCTAGCCGATGCTCCGCTGATCGCGAGCCGGGTCGAAGGGGTCGTCTACGCTGTCGAATCCCACGGTATTCGCTCGACGCTGGTCAAGACTGCGCTGGCACGGCTTGCATCAGCCAATGCTCATATCTTCGGTGGCGTATTGACCAAATTCGAACCGCGCAAGGCCCATAACGGGTATGGATATGACTATGGCTATGGCTATGGTCGGGACGGTACAGGAGCGAAAGAAGGTTGATGGCCGGTGGTGGTATACTGACATCCCGGTGGTCCAAGGGTGAGTGGTGCGTTCGCATCTGCATCGCGATTGCGGCCACCGGGTTGGGATATACCGCCATCACTTACGCGTTGGCTTATTCAATCAGGGGGATTGACCCGGCCTACGCGCATGCGCTTGCTCCTGGCGACGGGCGGATTACTGCGCTGCTTTCCGAACAACTTTCGGGTCCCGAAGCAAGCCCTGCGGATCGTGTGCAAAGCGACAGCCTTGCCCGGCAGGCATTGCATCAAGATCCGACGGCGATTGCAGCGGTTGCGACACTGGGTATCAACGCTCAAATTCGTAACAATACCGCGCTGGCGCGGCATATCTTCGCTTATGGCAATAGGCTCTCACGCCGCGATCTGCGGACTCGTCTGTGGTGGATCGAGGACGCGGTAAGTCGTGGCGATGTTAAAGGCGCGTTGCGTCAGTACGATATTGCTCTCCGTACGTCACGCCTTGCCCCCGATCTGCTGTTTCCGGTTCTGGCCAAAGCGCTCGATGATCCGGCCATTCGTTTGGCGTTGGTCTCACGGTTAAAGACGCAACCGACGTGGAGCGGACCGTTCATTGTGTACCTAGCCGACAATGCCGTCGATACCATCTCCGTCGCGTCTCTTTTCAAGGATATTGCAAAAGCGGATGTTCTTCTGCCTGCTGCGTCGCGTGCGGTACTGATACGGCGCCTTGGTGAGCAGGGAAAATTTGACGAAGCATGGAATCTTTATTCGGCAATTACACCTGGCGTAGATCGTAGGCGATCGCGCGACCCCAATTTCACAGCCACGCCTGCCGAGCCTTCGATATTCGATTGGGTTTCAATCGAAAATGATGGCGTTGTTGCAACGTTTCAACACGACGAAGGCGGCGGGGTATTTGAATTTTCAGTTCCCCCCGGGATAGGTGGCCCTGTTCTACGCCAAGCTCAGTTGTTACCGCCCGGAGAATATTTTCTGGAGGGGCGTGCCACAGGCATAGATTTGCCCGGAAGCAGCCAGCCTTATTGGGCGCTAATATGTGCAAATACTGCAGAAATCGGAAGAGTTCCGATAGGTGTACGGTCGGAAGGGAAGTTTTCTGGAAAATTTCAAGTATCCAAAAGTTGTCCAGTGCAATATCTCAGCCTAATCATACGTCCATCTGATAAAAACGAAGAAATTATAGGGCGTATCTATCAAGTCAAATTGAATCCGATTAAGCAATGAAATTTTACGTCAAGAACTTTGTGCTTCTTAAGCGTAATGTGACTAGGGTCAGGACCCATTGATGTGAACGTCGCGATCTGATTCAGGCTCCGCGAGGAGACCGGAATGAGTGACCTGTTTTGGCTGACGGATGAGCAGATTGAGCGGCTGCGGCCGTTCTTTCCCAAGAGCCACGGCCGGCCGCGGGTGGACGACCGACGGGTTCTGAGCGGCATCGTCTTCGTCAACCGCAATGGGCTGCGCTGGCGAGATGCGCCAAGCGCCTATGGGCCACACAAGACGCTCTACAACCGGTGGAAGCGCTGGGGTGAGGCAGGCGTGTTCACGCGGATGATGGAAGGACTGGCGGCGGCAGGCGCCGAGCCGAAGACGGTTATGATCGACGCCACCTACCTGAAGGCGCACCGCACGGCATCGAGCCTGCGGGTAAAAAGGGGGGCCTTGGCCGCCTGATAGGCCGCACCAAGGGCGGCATGAACACCAAGCTCCATGCCGTAGCCGATGCGAACGGACGCCCCTTGAGCTTCTTTATGACCGCCGGGCAGGTCAGCGATTACACCGGTGCGGCCGCGTTGCTGGACGACCTGCCGAAGGCTCAGTGGCTGCTAGGTGACCGCGGCTACGACGCCGACTGGTTCAGGGATGCGCTCCAGGCCAAGGGCATCCAACCCTGCATCCCAGGGCGGCGGTCCCGCAACGAGCCGGTCAGGTACGACAAGCGCCGCTATCGGCGACGTAGCCGCATCGAGATCATGTTCGGCCGCCTCAAGGACTGGCGACGCGTTGCAACCCGCTACGACCGCTGCCCGACCGCCTTCTTCTCCGCCATCGCCCTCGCTGCCACCGTCATCTTCTGGCTGTAATCAACGAGTCCTGACCCTAGCGCGACGAGGTGCTGGTGGCGATCTAAGGGGGTGGATTTGGCCATGCCCAATCAGCCATCTGGAGTAGCCCCTCCGTCTGACAATCTGACGTGTGCCATGCGGCTGTGGATGGGTGGTAAAACGACCGGGCTGATCCTCATCGAACCGGTCGAGGATTCGGGAATGACGATGCTGCTCCATGCAGTACGGAACAGCTTACCGGTACCTCGTGCACTGGCGTTCCGCCGTGACTGATGAACCTGAGTTGCGAAGATTTGGATAAGCGGGAAAGGACCGCGCACAAACGTGATCTCGCCTATCGTATTGATGACCAAAACTCGCTGCCGATCGGCCCTCTCGATGCAACAGAACCAATCTCTACTGGCCGGCTATAACGCCGGCCTGACGTCCTCGCAGGAAGCAAAGAACGGCCCCAAGATCGATCGATTGGCACTTTGAATATGAGTAGCCGGTAAAGGGAGAAAACAAGCACACCCTACGCAAGCTTCGCTTGCTATTTCTACTTATCAAGCAATTGGTTAGTACCAGGCTACGTGCGATTACATCGTATTACGAAATGTCTTACGTTGTAATACGCCAGGAAATCTGCGGGTTTGCGCGTAAGACGTTGTCATACGGAACCGGCGCCCAGCATATCTAAACAACGTTGCCCGCTGTCCATTCCTCGGCTATGAAAAGCTGCTTTCCTCAGGGCCACCAGCTCCACTGCTAGGCTCAGGACTCGTTGATTACAGCCAGAAGATGATGGTGGCAGCGAGGGCGATGGCGGAGAAGAAGGCGGTCGGGCAGCGATCGTAGCGGGTTGCGACGCGGCGCCAGTCCTTGAGGCGGCCAAACATGATCTCAATGCGGCTGNAGGGCGATGGCGGAGAAGAAGGCGGTCGGGCAGCGATCGTAGCGGGTTGCGACGCGGCGCCAGTCCTTGAGGCGGCCAAACATGATCTCAATGCGGCTGCGGCGCCGGTATCGGCGCTTATCGTATCGGACCGGCTCGTTGCGGGATTTGCGACCCGGTATGCAGGGCTGAATGCCCTTGGCCTGGAGAGCGTCGCGGAACCAGTCGGCGTCGTAGCCGCGATCACCGAGCAGCCACTGTGCCGCAGGCATGTCATCGAGCAGCGCGGCCGCCCCGGTGTAGTCGCTGACCTGGCCCGCGGTCATGAAGAAGCTCAAGGGCCTCCCGTTCGCGTCGGCGATGGCATGGAGTTTTGTGTTCATGCCGCCTTTGGTGCGGCCGATAAGGCGGCCGAGATCCCCTTTTTAACCCGCAGGCTTGATGCCGTGCGGTGCGCCTTCAGGTAGGTCGCGTCGATCATCACGGTCTTRGGCTCCGCATCGACCGCCGCCAGCCCCTCCATCATGCGCGTGAATACGCCTCGCTCGCCCCAGCGCTTCCACCGGTTATACAGCGTCTTGTGAGGACCATACGCGCTTGGCGCGTCTCGCCAGCGCAGCCCGTTGCGGTTGACGAAGACGATGCCGCTGAGCACCCGCCGGTCATCGACACGCGGCTTGCCGTGGCTCTTGGGAAAGAACGGCCGCAGCCGCTCGATCTGCTCGTCCGTCAGCCAAAAAAGGTCGCTCATTCGGGT
>NZ_LMKP01000017.1 GCF_001421715.1 Sphingomonas sp. Leaf22 | reverse complement strand
CGCTTCAACCGCCGAACCAAACGCGCCTCCAAGACCCAACAGATGCTCGAGATCACCCTCGACATCTTCCTCGCCAGAAAACGCCTACAGAGTCCGACGTGAACACTCCCCGCGTAGGCGGGGGTCCAGAGCCGAGGGTAACAACGGCTTGCGCTTGTAACTCTGGACCCCCGCCTGCGCGGGGGTACGGCAGGGGGCAGGAATCAGGACTTTTCGCAGACGTCTTGATCAAGTGCGGGGTGACGGTAGTTCTTCGAAGGCTAGGGTGCCCCCTATACGAAGCTGTACGGATCGACGTCGACGGCGACGCGGACCTTGGCGCTCCAGTCGACCCCGTCCAGCCAGTCGCGGATCACGTCCTGTATGTCGAGTGCGCGGGTGGCGTGGACCAGCAGGCGGAAGCGGTGCCGTCCGCGCAGCATCGCCAGCGGCGCGGGGGCGGGGCCATAGACGTGGCAGCCATCGACATGCGGCGCGGCGCGGCCGATCGCGCGCGCGGTCGTCTCCGCCGCGCCCTTGTCCTCCGACGACACGATGATCGCGGCATAGCGGCCGAAGGGCGGCACGCCGGCATCCTCGCGCGCTTCGGTCTCGGCGGCGTAGAAGCTGTCGGCATCGCCCGAGATCAGCGCCTGCATCACCGGGGCGTTCGGCTGCGTCGTCTGGATATAGACATGGCCGGGCTTGGTCCCGCGCCCGGCGCGTCCGGCGACCTGCGCGATCTGTTGAAAGGTCCGCTCCGACGCGCGCAGGTCGCCGCCCTGCAATCCCAGATCGGCGTCGATCACCCCGACACAGGTGAGGTTGGGAAAATGATAGCCTTTCGTCACCAGCTGCGTGCCGACGACGATATCGATATCGCCCGCCTCCATCCGCCCGACGAACTCCGCCGCCTTGGCCGGGGACCAGATGGTGTCGGAGGTGACGATGGCGATCCTGGCGGTCGGCCATAGCGCGGAGGCTTCGTCGGCGATCCGCTCGACGCCGGGGCCGCAGGCGACCAGTGCGTCTTCGGCATGGCATTCGGGGCAGGCGCGCGGGGTCGGGATGACATGGCCGCAATGATGGCACGACAGCCGGTGGATCAGCCGGTGTTCGACCATCCATGCGGTGCAATTGGGGCATTGGAAGCGATGCCCGCACGACCGGCACAGCGTCAGCGGGGCATAGCCGCGCCGGTTGAGGAACAGCAGCGCCTGTTCGCCGCGCGACAGCGTCTCGTCGATCGCCTTGACCAAGGGTGCTGCGATCCAGCGGCCGCGTTCGGGCGGTTGTTCGATCAGGTCGATCGCCTCGATCGTCGGCAACTGCGCCTTGCCGTAGCGGCCGGGCAGCTTCACCTCGGTATAGCGGCCCTGCGCCACCTGTTGCCGGGTCTCGATCGCCGGGGTCGCGCTGGCGAGGATCACCGGGCATTTCTCGAACAGCCCGCGCATCACCGCGACGTCGCGGGCGTGGTAGTGCACGCCCTCTTCCTGCTTGAAGCTGGTTTCGTGCGCTTCGTCGACGACGATCAGCCCGAGATCGGCATAGGGCAGGAACAACGCCGATCGCGCGCCGACCACGACCTTCGCCTGGCCCGACGCGATGGCCCGCCACGCCCGGCGGCGCTGCGTCGATCGCAGGTCGCTATGCCACGGCACCGGCTCGCAGCCGAAGCGCGCGGTGAAGCGTTTGAGGAACGGTTCGGTCAGCGCGATTTCGGGGAGCAGCACCAGCACTTGTCGCTCCGCCGCGATCGCCGCCGCCACCCCCTCGAAATACACTTCGGTCTTGCCGGAGCCGGTGACGCCGTCGAGCAGGAAGGGGTGGAAGGCATCGGCCTCGACCGCCGCGGTCAGCCGGTCGGCCGCCGCATGCTGGTCGGCGGACAGTTCGGGGCGGTGATGGTCGGGATCGGGCGTCGCATAGGGCTGGTCGATATCGACCGACACCGCCTCGATCGCGCCGAGCTTGACGAGGCCGCGGATGACCGCGTCGGACACGTCGGCGATGCTGGCAAGTTCACGCACCAGCCCGCGCCGCTCGCCGATCCGCTCCAGCGCCTGTGCCCGCTGCGGGGTCAGCCGGTCGGGGATTTCGCCGGTCGCGCGATATTCGATGGCGAGCTTCGCCCCCTCCAGCGCGGAATTCGAGGCGAGGCACATGCGCAGCACCGATGCGGGTGCCGCCAGATAATAGCCCGCCGTCCATTCGACCAGCCGGCGCAAGGGCGCGGCGATCGGCGGCACGTCGGCAACGGCGAGGAGCGGCCGCAGGCGATTGTCGCCGACTTCCTCGGTCGCCAGCCGCTCGGCATCCCACACCACGCCCAGCAACTGGCGGGGGCCGAGCGGGGCGGTGACGATCGAGCCCGGCTCGACGGTCATGCCATGCGGCACCCGGTAGTCGAGCGGCCCGAGTGCGGCATTGAGCAGGAGGACGCGGGCGCGGGACATGGACGGGTAGATAGGGTGGTCGGTTCCTCCCGTCATCCCGGCGCAGGCCGGGATGACGGGAGGAGCGAGACGATGACCCCCTTCGTCATTCCCGCCTTCGCGGGGACGACGGGGTATGTGCGCCGCGAGGGCCTCCCCCGCAACCGCGGTTACAGCGCCAGCCGCGCCGTCACCCGGACATCGCGCCCGGCCAGCGGGGCGAAGTCCTTGAGGAAGCTCGCATGGCGGCGCGCCTCGACGTCGAACAGGTTGTTCGCCGACACCATCAGCGTCGTCTTGCTGTCGCGGCCGAAGGGGCGCAGCGAGACCGAGGCGTTGACCATCGTATAGGCCGGGGTCGTCGTTTCCAGATCGGCGACGCGGTCCTGGCGGGTCACATGCTCGACCTCGCCGCGCACCTGCACCAGCCGGCCCTGCGCCTCGATCCCGCCGAGCACGCGCAGCGGCGGGATGCGCGGGGCGGGGCCGCGATCGACGATCGTGGCGCGGGTATAGTCGGCCAGACCGTCGAGGTTGATCGCGGTCTCGCCGATCTTCGCCAGTCGTGCCGACGCCTCCGCCTCGAACCCCCATAGCCGGGCATCGGCCTGCTGGTACTGGAACACCGGCAGGTCGTCCTGCTCGGCACCGGTCGGGTTCTCGTAGATGAAGTTGCGGAACCAGTTGTGATACGCCGACAGGCCGAAGCTGTAGCCGTCGCCCGACCCCTTCAGCGTCGCTTCCAGCCCGTCACTGATTTCCTTGGCAAAACCGGGGTTGCCGACCTCGAACGCCTGCGTGCCGGCATGCGGCCCGTTGGCGAACAGTTCCTCGGCCGATGGCGCGCGTTCGGTGTGGCTGGCGTTGATGCCGATGCGGACATGGTCGGCCAGCGCGACGCTGCCGCCCAGCGATCCGGAAAAGCTGTCGAAGCTGCGACGGATATCGTCGTTGCCGAGCAGCGCGTCGGCCGCGGCGCGCGCGGTGGTATATTCATACCGCCCGCCCGCTTCGGCACGGAACGCGCCCAGATCGAACGACTGAAGCGTGAAGAGGCCGAATTGCTGCGTCTCGCTCTTGGGCAGGAATTTTTCGTCGCCGACGATGTTCAGGTCGCGGAGGAACATCTGTCCGCCCACCGCCCCGCGCCACCCGCCGCGCGCCGCCTGCACCAGTTCCACCCGTGCCTCGATCCCCCGGTTGAAGAAGCTGGTGCCGATTTCGCCGGTATCCTCGATCTCGTCATGGCGGTAATCGGCGAAGCCCGCGCGCAGGCGGATCTTTTCGAGCAGGCCGCCGCCGGTATCGACCTCGGCACGCATGTCGGCGCGGGTCTGCTGGACATGCAGCGTCACTTCCTCCGCTTCGCCGCCGTTCAGCGAATAGCGGATCGGCACCCCGTAGCGGTTGTCGAGATGGTTGACCGAAAAACCGAGATTGCCGGTGTCGGTGACGATCGCGGCACCGCCGGCGACTTCCCACATTTCCGACTGCGAATTGGGCAGCTTGCCCCGCAGGTCGGCCAGCGAACGGACGTCGGGATCGGTGCTGGCGGCGGCCTGCCGGCGCAGCGGCTGCGACAGGATATACCCGCCGGTGTCGAGGTCGTCGGTCTTGCCATAGGTGCCGTCGAGGTGGAACACGACCTTGTCGGTGACCGGCACGTCGACCGCCGCCGATCCGCTCCGCTCGTTCGCGGCCGAGCCATAGGTGGCGAGCGCGTCGACATGGACGGGTTCGGTAGGCACGCGGCGCGGAATGCGGCTGTCGATGACGTTGACCACGCCGCCGATCGCCGACGATCCGAACAGCAGCGCCGAGGGCCCACGCAGCACTTCGATCCGGTCGGCGGTCAGCGGGTTGATCGCGACGGCATGGTCGACCGAGGTATTCGACACGTCGAAGCTGCCGATCCCGTCGGTCAGCACGCGCACCCGCTCGCCCTGAAGCCCGCGCAGCACCGGACGCGAGGCGTTGGGGCCGAAGCTGGTCGCCGACACGCCGGGCTGCCGCGCCAGCGTCTCGCCGATGGTCGGGCGCAGTTCGCGGGTCAGTTCCTCGCCGCTCAGGACACTGGTGCCCGACAGGATGTCGGCCTGGGTGCGGGCATAGGGGGCGGTGACGATGATCTCGGGCGGCGCATCGCGGTGATAGTCGTCGCCGGTCGCCGGTGCGGCGGCAGTCTGGGCGAAGGCGGCGGCGGGAAGGAACAGGGCGGCGCTCGACAGCCACAGGGCGGCACGGACCATTTGATACGACTCCGAAGTACGATGATCCGTCGCGCTACCGTAATATGATACAACATATCAAGTCGTTTGTGCGATGCAGCGACGACGGTACGGCGCATCGGGTTGCACGGGCAGCGTTTTTTGGCGAGGGTTGCGGCCATGACCACCGTTGTCCCGGACCCCGCCGCCGAACCCGATACCGACGCCGGGGACGATCGCCGCTATCGTGCGCCCGCGCTCGAAAAGGGGCTCGACATCCTCGAACTGCTGGCCGGTTGTGCGACGCCGCTGACGCTGACGCAGATCGTGCAGCGGCTGGGGCGGTCGCATGGCGAGTTGTTCCGGATGGTGCAGGTGCTCGAATATCGCGGCTATCTGACGACCGAGGCGGGGGGCGAGGGCTATAGCCTGAGCGACCGGCTGTTCTCGCTGGGCATGAACCAGCCGCGCACCCGTTATCTGATCGAGGTCGCGTTGCCCGAAATGCGGCGGCTGGCGCAGGATACCGGCCAGTCATGCCATGTCGCGGTCCATACCATGGGCGACATGGCGGTGGTCGCGCGGATGGAATCGGCCGAACAGCTCGGGTTCTCGGTGCGCGTCGGCTATCGCCGGCCCTTGTTGCAGGCGGCGTCGGGGGCGGTGCTGTATGCGTTCCAGCCCGACGACGTCCGCGCCCGCTGGGAAAAGCTGCTCGACCCGCAGCCCGATGCCGCAACGCTGGCGGCGTTCCGCATCCATGCCGACGAAATCCGCCAGCGCGCGGTCGAACGCACCCCCAGCCGCTTCGTCAGCGGCGTGACCGACCTGTCGGCCCCGATCCTGCGCGGTGGTGGTGCGGCAGCGGCGCTGACCATGCCCTATCTGGCGAAGCTCGGCGAACCCGACGCGATCGATGCGGCGGCGGCCGCGGTGCAGGCGGCGGCGGCGCGGATCTCGGCGCAACTGGTGGACGACGACCATCATCCTTGAAGTTTGCAGTCGGGTTCCGAAACGCACGTCACCCCGGGCTTGATCCGGGGTCCCGCTTCTTCTGCTACACTGGAAAGAAAGCGGGACCCCGGATCAAGTCCGGGGTGACGAGAGAAGGAGCTAGCCCCTTCAGACTACCCGACGCTTTCCAGTTGCAAGCAAAAATCCGTTCACATATGAAAACGGTTCGGCATCGATATCGCGGTGACCGGAACGGGGCGGATCGATCATTACCGGCGATGCCCCATGGGGGCTGCACATGACGATCATCACCCGGCTATCGGTGCACGACATCCGGTTTCCGACCTCGGCGTTCCTCGACGGATCGGACGCGATGAATCCGGAGCCGGACTATTCGGCGGCTTATTGCATCCTCGAAACCGACACGCCGGGGCTGGAAGGGCATGGCCTGACCTTCACCATCGGTCGCGGCAACGACCTGTGCTGCGCGGCGATCGCGACGCTGGCGCCGTTGGTCGAGGGGCTGTCGCTCGACGATATCCGCAGCGACGGCGCAGGCTTCTGGCGGCGAATGACCGGTGACAGCCAGCTGCGCTGGGTCGGCCCGGAAAAGGGGATCATCCACCTCGCCACCGGCGCGGTCGTCAATGCGGTGTGGGATCTGCTGGCCAAGGCCGCCGGCCTGCCGCTGTGGGATTATATCGGGTCGATGTCGGCGGCCGAGATCGTCGGCCTGATCGATTTCCGCTACATCACCGACTGCATCACCCCCGACGAAGCCGTGGCGCTGCTGGAAGAACGCGCGATCGGCAAGGCGGAGCGGCGGCAGACGCTGCTGGCGGAGGGCTATCCGGCCTATACGACGTCGCCCGGCTGGCTCGGCTATTCGGACGAAAAGCTGGTCCGGCTGTGCCGCGAGGCGGTGGCCGACGGCTTCACCCATATCAAGCTGAAGGTCGGCGGCGATCCCGAAAACGACCGCCGCCGCGTGGCGCTGGCGCGGGATACGGTCGGGCCGGACATCGACCTGATGATCGACGCCAATCAGGTGTGGGAAGTGTCCGACGCGATCGCGCGCGTCAACGACCTCGCCTTCGCCAAATTGCGCTTCATCGAGGAGCCGACCTCGCCCGACGATGTCGAGGGGCATCGCGCGATCCGCGAGGGCGTGAAGCCGGTGCAGGTCGCCACCGGCGAGATGTGCCAGAACCGCATCGTCTTCAAACAGTTCATCATGCGCCACGCGCTCGACGTGGTGCAGATCGACGCCTGCCGGCTGGGCGGTGTGAACGAGGTGCTGGCGGTGCTGCTGATGGCGGCGAAGTTCAACCTCGCCGTCTGGCCGCATGCCGGCGGCGTCGGGCTGTGCGAATATGTCCAGCACCTTTCGATGATCGACTATCTGTGCTTTTCGGGCGTCAAGCACGACCGCGCCGCCGAGTTCGTCGATCACCTCCACGAACATTTCGTCGATCCGTGCATCGTCGAGCGGGGTGCCTATCGCGCACCGACCCTGCCGGGCTGTTCGATCGAGATGAAGCCGGAATCGCGCGAGGCGTATCGCTGGACGGGCGGCGCATCGGTTTAAACCGGCACCTATCGTCACCCCGGGCTCGACCCGGGGTCCCGCTTCTTCTTCGTCTTCGGTCGGGGAAAAGCGGGACCCCGGATCAAGTCCGGGGTGACGATCCGATGCGGCCGGACGGTCCGGGCCAAACCCCGCGACAATTTGCGACAACTCGCGCATTGCGTCGCTTGACGCCAAGCGTATGAAAACGGTTCATGAAACTTTCGGGTGTCCGGCCGGTTATGCGGCCGGCGCATCCGCGCCGTATCCCGTCGTGAAGGTTGCCGCCTTGATCCGATCCGCGTCGTCGCGCGTTCGCCCGTGCCTGTTGCTGTTGTCGTCCGCCTTGCTCCTGTCGAGTTGCGGCAGCAGCGGCGAAAGTGAGGAAAAGGGCAAGAACGGTCGCGGCAATCAGGGACCGGCCGCGGTCGGCTTCGTCGTCGTCCAGCCGACCAGCGTCGCCCAGACCGCCGATCTCGCCGCGCGCGTCGTCGCCTTCCAGCAATCCGAAGTCCGTCCGCAGGTCGCGGGACTGATCCGTCGCCGCTTCTTTACCGAAGGTGCGTTGGTCCGCGCCGGACAGACGCTCTACGAGATCGACCCGCGCCTGTACCGGGCGCAGACCAACGAAGCGGTCGCGAACCTGAACAGCGCGCAGGCGAATGCCGAGGCGACGCGCGTCCGTGCCGAACGCTATCGCCCCCTTGCCGAGATCGAAGCGGTCAGCCGTCAGGACTATACCGATGCCGCCGCGCAGGCGCGGCAGGCCGCCGCCGCCGTCGCGCAGAGCCGCGCCCAGCTGGAAACGGCGCGCGTGAACCTGTCGTTCACCAACGTGCCCGCGCCGATCACCGGGCGGATCGGGCGCAGCTATTTCACCGAAGGCGCGCTGGTCACCAGTAACCAGACCGATCCGCTGGCGGTGATCCAGCGGCTCGACCCGATCTTCGTCGATATCCAGCAATCGGCCGCCGACCTGCTCGCGCTGCGCCGGCAACTGGCGAGCGGCGGGGCGGTGCCGGCATCGGCGGCGGTGCGCCTGACGCTGGAGGATGGCAGCGATTATGGCCGGACCGGCAGCGTCCAGTTTGCCGAGGTGATGGTGAACGCGCAGACCGGCACGGTGACGCTGCGCGCCCGCTTCCCCAATCCACAGGGCGTGTTGTTGCCCGGCATGTTCGTCCGCGCCAAATTCGCGCAGGCGATCGACACGCAAGCAATCCTCGTGCCGCAACAGGCGGTCAAGCGCGATCCCAAGGGGCTGGCGACGGTCTTCGTCGTCGGGCCGAACGATACCGCCGTGCAGAAGACGGTGCAGGCCGATCGGACGCAGGGTCAGTTCTGGGTCGTGACCGGCGGGCTGAACCCCGGTGACAAGGTGATTACGCAGGGTACCGCGAACCTGCGCCCGAACGCGAAGATCCGGCCGATGCCGGCGAACGCGCCGCAGCGTATCGCCCCCAAACCCGCCGGTGACGCCGCGTCCGCGCCCGCAAAGGCCGGATAACGCATGTCCCGCATCTTTATCGACCGCCCGATCTTTGCATGGGTGATCGCGATCATCACCATGCTGGCCGGGCTGGGCGCGATCCTGTCGCTGCCAATCGCGCAATATCCCGACGTCGCCCCGCCGCAGGTCAATATCCGCGCGACCTATCCCGGTGCCAATGCCGAGACGATCCAGAATTCCGTCACCCAGATCATCGAACAGCAGCTGACCGGCATCGACGGCCTGCTCTATTTCAGCTCGCAAAGCTCCTCGCGCGGGCAGGTGACGATCAGCGCGACCTTCGACAAGGGCGTCGATCCCGACATTGCGCAGGTGCAGGTCCAGAATCAGGTGCAGCAGGCGCTGTCGCGGTTGCCGCAACAGGTCCAGCAACAGGGCATTCGCGTCACCAAATCGAACCCCGACTTCCTGATGATCGTCGGCATCTTCGACGAAACCGACCAGCGTACCAATGGCGACGTGTCGGATTATATGGAGGCGAACCTCGTCGAGCCGCTGGCGCGGATCAACGGCGTCGGTGAAACCAACGTGTTCGGGTCGCAATATGCGATGCGTATCTGGCTCGATCCGGCGCGGCTCGCCTCCTTCTCGCTGATGCCCGGCGACGTCATCACCGCGATCCAGAACCAGAATACCGAAGTCGCCGCCGGCGAGCTGGGCGGCCAGCCGTCCGGCCCCGAACAGCAGCTGAACGCGACCGTCACCGCGCAGTCGCGGCTGCAGACCCCGGCGCAGTTCAGGGCGATCATCCTGAAGACCCTGCCCGACGGGTCGACCGTCCGGCTGTCCGACGTCGCGCGGATCGAACTGGGGCAGGAAAATTATTCGGCATTGAGCCGGGTCAACGCCCATCCCGGCGCGGGCCTCGCCATCAGCCTCGCGCCCGGTGCCGACGCGCTGGAAACCGCCGAGCTGGTGAAGGCGGAGGTCGAAAGGCAATCGGCCAAATTCCCCGCCGGCCTGACCTATGCCTATGCCAACGACACCACCGCCTTCATCAAGCTGTCGATCGAGGAAGTGGTCAAGACGCTGATCGAGGCGGTCATCCTCGTCGTCATCGTCATGTTCGTGTTCCTGCAAAGCTGGCGCGCGACGCTGATCCCGACGATCGCGGTGCCGGTGGTGCTGCTCGGCACGTTCGGCGTCTTCTATCTCTTCGGCTTCTCGATCAACACGTTGACGCTGTTCGGCCTCGTCCTTGCCATCGGCCTGTTGGTCGACGACGCGATCGTCGTCGTCGAGAATGTCGAACGGTTGATGGAGGAGAATCCCGACCTCTCGCCGCGCGACGCGACGATCCAGTCGATGGAGGAAATCCAGGTCGCCCTGATCGCGATCGGTATCGTCCTGTCGGCGGTGTTCCTGCCGATGGCGTTCTTTGGCGGATCGACCGGGGTCATCTATCGCCAGTTTTCGGTGACCATCGTCGCGGCGATGATCCTGTCGGTGCTGGTCGCGCTGATCCTCTCGCCCGCGCTCACCGCGACGCTGCTCAAGCAGAAGAAGCGCGGTGAGGACGGCAGCTTTGAGGGCGGCTGGCTGGAGCGCAAATTCCCGCGCGTCGCCCATGTCGGCGAACGACTACGCAACGGCTTCAACAGCCGCTTCGACAGGGGCGTCGCGAAATACGAACGCGGCGTTATCCACGTCATCGACCGCAAATGGCTGTATCTGCTGCTCTATACGGCGGTGCTGGCGATCCTCGCGCTGCTATTCTTCCGCCTGCCGACCAGTTTCCTGCCGACCGAGGATCAGGGTGCGGCGTCGATCCGCTTCCAGTTGCCCGCCGGATCGACGCGCGGTCGTACCGAAGAGGTGCAGCGCGCGGTCGAAAAATATCTGATGACCTATGAGAAGGACAATGTCCGCACGCTGCTGACCGTCGCGGGTGGCGGCGGTGGCGGGGCTGCGGGGCAGAATACCGGACAGGGGTTCATCAACTTCACCGACTGGGCGGACCGTCCGGGCAAGGACAACGGCGCCGATGCGATCATCGACCGCGCCTCGTCCGCGTTCCGCAATTTCCGCGATGCGCAGGTCTTCGCGCTGCTGCCGCCCGCCGTGCGCGGGCTGGGGCAGGCGAACGGCTTCACCATGGAATTGCAGAACGCCAGCGGGATGAGCGCGGCCGATTTCGCCGCCGCGCGCGACAAGCTGCTCGCCGCCGCCAGCGCCGATCCGATGCTGACCGGCGTGCGCCTGTCCGAACTGCCCGACATCGCCACGCTGAACGTCGATCTCGATCAGCAGCGGCTGTCGACGCTGGGGCTGACCCAGGGCGACGTCAACAACACGCTGTCGACCGCATGGGGTGGTCGCTACGTCAACGACTTCATCGATCGCGGCCGGGTGAAGCGCGTGTTCGTGCAGGGGGACGCGCCCTATCGCAGCGAACCCGGCGACCTCTCGCAATGGTTCGTGCGCGGCAGCAACGGGCAGATGGTGCCCTTCTCGTCCTTTTCGCGCACCGGCTGGACGGTCGCGCCGACCACGTTGTCGCGCTTTCAGGGCCTGCCCTCGTTCGAATTTCAGGGGCAGGCGGCGTCGGGCGTCAGTTCGGGCGAGGCGATGGACCGCATCGCCGAACTCGCCGGACAGATTCCGGGTACCAGCGTCGCATGGGCCGGGCTGTCGTTTCAGGAACGGCTGTCGTCGGGACAGGCACCGATCCTCTACGGCCTGTCGATCCTCGTCGTGTTCCTGTGCCTTGCCGCCCTGTACGAAAGCTGGTCGATCCCGATCGCGGTGCTGCTGGTCATCCCGCTCGGCCTGATCGGCGCGATCGCGTTCGTGACGCTGCGCGGGTTGGAGAACGACGTCTATCTCCAGATCGGGTTGCTGACGACGATGGGCCTTGCCGCCAAGAACGCGATCCTGATGATCGAATTCGCCGAACAGGCGGAAAAGAAGGGCGCACGCGTCATCGATGCCGCGCTGGAGGCGGCGCGCATCCGCCTGCGTCCGATCCTGATGACCTCGCTCGCCTTCATCTTCGGCGTGTTGCCGCTCGCGATCTCGACCGGGGCGGGGGCGAACAGCCGCATCGCCATCGGCACGGCGGTGATCGGCGGCATGTTCACCGCGACGGTGCTTGCGATCTTCTACATTCCGCTGTTCTTCGTGCTGGTCCGGCGCGGGGTGCGCGACGGCCTCGCCAAGTTGCGCGGCCGCAAGGAGGTGGCGGCATGAAGCGGCTGACGCTCGCGCTGCCGGCGCTGTTGCTGGCGGGTTGTTCGATGACCCCGGCCTATGAACGGCCGCAGGCGGTGGTGCCGCCGTCATGGCCGGTCGGCGATGCCTATTTGAAGCAGCGCGAGGCGACGCTGCCCGCGCTGACCTTCGAACAGGTGTTCACCGACCCGCGCCTGCGCACGCTGGTCGGACAGGCGCTGGTCAACAACCGCGACCTTCGCATCGCCGCGGCCAATATCCGGGCGGCGCGCGCCCAATATCGCATTCAGCGCGCCGACCTGTTCCCACAGATCGATGGCTCCGCCCGCTACAGCTATCGCGGCACCGGCGACGGCGCGACCACGACGACCATTCCCGGGACCGTTGGCAACGGGACGGGCACCGGCGGCACCGGTACCGGCGGGACGATCGTCACCAGTGGCCGGTCACCGAGCGCCTTCTCGCTCGATCTCGGCGCGACCGCGTTCGAAATCGACCTGTTCGGCCGCATCCGGTCGCTGACCGAGGCCGAACAGAATCGCTATTTTGCGACCGAAGCCGGCGCACGCGCCACCCGCCTGACGCTGGTCGGCGACATCGCCGAGGCATGGGCCGCCTATGGTGCCGACCGCAGCCTGATGACCATTGCCGAGGCGACGGCGGCCAGCGCCCGGCGCAGCGTCACCCTGACCAGCGCGCGGCTACAGGGCGGCGTCGCGCCGCGCACCGACCTGCGGCAGGCCGAACAGATCCTCGCCACCGCGCAAAGCGACCTCGCCGAACAGCGGACGCAGGTGGCGCAGGACGTCAACGCGCTGCAATTGCTGGTCGGTGCCCCGGTCGATCCGGCGTTGCTGCCCGCATCGATCGACATCGTGTTGCCGACCATCGCCGACCTGCCGGCGGGAATCGATTCGGGGATATTGCTGCGCCGACCCGACGTGGTGCAGGCCGAATATGAACTGCTCGCCGCCAATGCCGATATCGGTGCGGCGCGTGCGGCGCTGTTTCCGCGCCTGTCGCTGACCGGGCTGGTCGGTTTCGCCAGCGATGCGCTGCGCACGCTCTTCACCGGTGGCGCATTCAACTATTCGGTCGCGCCGTCGCTCAGCTATCCGATCTTCCGCGCCGGGGCCGGCCGCGCCGGCGTCGAATTCAGCCAGGCCCAGCGCGACGCGCTCCTCGCCACCTATGAACGCACGATCCAGTCGGCATTCCGCGACGTATCCGACGCGCTCGCCCGGCAGGGGACGATCGCCGAACAGACCCGCGCCGACCGCGCGAACCTGCTCGCGGCGCAGGACACGTTCCGCCTGACCGAGGCACGGTATCGCGGCGGCATCGACACCTTCCTCACCAGCCTCGACGCGCAGCGATCCTATTACACCGCACAGCGCCGGCTGGTCGCGACGCAGCTCGTCGCGGCGACCAACCGGGTGACGCTGTACCGGACGCTGGGCGGCGATTCGCTGCTGGAGGCCGGCGCGAACGGGCCGGTGCCGGTGGCGGATACCGTCGCCCCAGCCACCAACCGTGCCCCCGCGCAGGCGGGGGTCCAGAGCCAGGATCGATAGGCTCCGTTGTATCGCCCTGGACCCCCGCCTGCGCGGGGGTACGGCGGAAGGCAGGGAACCGGCACGTTCGTGAGAACCCGGATCGATTCGGGACCTCTACGAAACGCCGTTTACCGTACCCCGGCGAAGGCCGGGGCCCAGTTGGGGGACGTTCGTACCGTACGGAAAAGCCTTCCCAACTGGACCTCGGCCTTCGCCGGGGTACGGCGCGGTTTGGTTCAGCGCGCGACTTTCGCAAAGGTCTTGATCGAGTCCGGGGCAACCATCGGGTTCAGGCCAACGCCAGCCAAACCCCCGCCGGCTCGTCATCATTCGCCGCCTTGCGCGCCGCCCGCACCCGCCGCGTCCGCCGGCTGCGCGGCCGGGGCAGCAACCGCCCGACCCATAGCCGCACTGCCGTCCCGCGCACCGCGCTCGCCACCGCAAGCGCCGCCAACACTGCATCCAGATACGCCGCGACATCGATCATCGCGATCACGCCGGCCAGTTCGGGCGCGCCCATGGCCGACACGACGATCATGTCGCCGCCCATCCACAACACCGTGCCCGCCGCCGCCGACAGACCCGCGAACAGCAGCCAATGCCCCGGCGTCATCCGCGCCATCCGCCGCGCCGCCGGCACGACCAGCATCGCCGCCAGCGCCTGCGCCATCGGCAGGTCCGGCCACAGCCGCAGGATGGTAATACAGGCGATCAGGACGGCGCTTACGATCAACATATGTTTCCCCTCCGCAACGAAATAGGGAGCCGGCCATCGCCCGTAAAGATCAGCCGCCGTCGACGATCAGGTCGACCGACGTGCCCTGTCCCTCGGGCGACAGGAACACCGCATAGGCGGCGTTGCCGCGCGTGCCGCCCAGCACATGCTGGTCGCCATCGGCCTGATGCTGCGCCGAATATCCGCCCTTGGTCGCGCGCGTGTAATACCAGTCGACCATCCGCCCGACCGGCTGCGCGATCGTGAAGCTGACCACCCGCAACCGGCAACCATCGGCATCGGTCCCCGCCGCTTCGGTCACCCGCGCATCGGGATGCAGCGCGAAGGCGGCGGGCAGGCGATTGGCCCAGCCCGCCGAATAGCCGACCTTGTTCGCGCATTGCCGGTTGCCGCTGCGCTGGACGCTGGCCAGTTCGCCCAGCGTCAGCGCCTCGCGTCCGCCCCTGCACGACGGGCACGCTCCCGGTGCCGGTGCGGATTGCAGCGTCTCCTCCGGCGCGGCGCTGCCCGCAGCGACGGTCGGCGCGGGGGCGGCGGCGCTGTACGGCCGGTCGGGCGGGCGCACCGCATCGCCATTGGCTTGGGCGGTCAGGGTCGGATCGACCATGATCTGGTCCTGCAACGCCGCCGTCACCGCCGGATCGGTCGCATTGGCCCCCGCCAGTTGCGCATCCAGCGTGTCGAGGCTGTTGCCGGGATCATTCGCGCCACCGCATCCGGCCAGCAGCAACAGGATCGTCAGGGGCAGGGCACGAATCATCGACGGGCGGCTCCGGTGAACAATCGGCGGCGACCCTATGGACCCGCGCCTTAAGATTCAGCCCTACTGTAAAAAACCATTGCTGCCATTGCTCCGCGCGGCGCGGCGGGCCATGTCCTGTGCCATGCTGAACATCTTTTCGATCCTGATCGGCCTCGTCGCGCTCGTGCTGGCGATCCCGGCACTCATTCCCTTCGTCTCGCTGATGAACTGGATCGTGTTCCCGATCGCGCTGGTCGGCTTCGTCGTCGGGCTGTTGTCGTCGAAGACGTCGGGCCGCAACCTGAACCTTATCATCCTGATCGTCAGCGGCCTGCGCCTGTTCCTCACCGGCGGCCTGATCTGATCCGGTGAACGACGGGGCGGACCGGCAGGGGCTGGCGTTCGGCGTCGGCGCCTATCTGCTATGGGGGTTGCTGCCCCTGTATTTCCGGCTGTTGGGGCCGATCGACGCGGGCGAGATCGTCGCACAGCGCGTGCTGTGGTCGGCGCTGCTGGTCGCGGGCATCGTCCTCGCCGTGCGTCGCGGCCCGCAGTTGCGCGCCGCATTCGCCGATCGCAAGGCGCTGGCCAACCTGATCGCCAGCGCAGCGTTCATCGCGATCAACTGGCTGGTCTATGTCTGGGCGGTCCTGCACGGGCAGGTTCTTGCCGCCAGCCTCGCCTATTTCCTCAACCCGCTCCTCAGCGTCCTGCTCGGCGTCGTCCTGCTGGGCGAACGCATGAACCGGACGCAGGGGGTTGCGGTCGCGCTGGCCGGGGCGGGGGTGGCGCTGTTCGCGTTCGGATCGTCGTGGATCGCGCTCGGCATCAGCCTCAGTCTGGCGATCAGCTTCGCGCTGTACGGCCTGATCCGCAAGACGGTGTCGGTCGGTGCGCTCGAAGGACTGATGGTCGAAACCACCCTGCTGGCCCCCGTCGCGCTCGGCTATCTGCTGTGGCTCGGCAGTAAACAGCCGATGGCGTTCGAACAGGGGGCGGGCATGGCGGCGAAGCTCGTGCTGGCCGGCGCGGTCACCACCGCCCCGCTGCTGCTGTTCGCCGCCGCCGCGCGCCGCCTGCGGCTGGCGACGATGGGCATGTTGCAGTTCATCGCGCCGTCGCTGCAATTCCTGCTGGCGATCGTCGTGTTCGGCGAGACGTTGACCCCGACGCGTCTGGCCTGTTTCGGCCTGATCTGGGCCGGGCTCGCCGTCTATGTCGTCGGCGGGCGTCGGCCGGGGCGGCAATCCACCGCCCCGGCCACCCGCTAGTCGTTCAGCGGATCAGCGGCAGACCACCTGCCCGCGATCGACCGACCGGCCGAGCAGCGCACCCGCACCACCACCGATCAGCGTGCCGAGCAGCCGCGAATCGCCGCCGGCGATGACGTTGCCGAGCACGCCGCCGCCCAGACCACCGATGATCAGGCCGGTCGTGCCGTCGCTGCGCCGGCAATAATAGCGATTGTCCTGCCCGCGATAGATGCGGTCGTTGCGGCTCAGCGCGCGGGTCCGGTAATATTGGCCGTCGCGATAATAGCGGTCGGCGAAATAGCGGTTCCGGCCCGGTTCGAACCGGTTGTAGTCATAGTTGCGATAGCCGCGCCAGTCGCGCTGGTTCTGCCGCAGGTCGCGGCGCGCCTCGCGCACGTCGCGGCGATAGTCGTTGTCGGCCCGGCGCACGTCGCGACGGTCGTCGGCCCGGCGGACATCGCGGCGGTAGTCGCGTCGCGCATCGCGAATGTCGTCGCGATATTCCTGACGCGGCGTCTGTGCCATGGCCGGGGCGGCGGCGATGGTCGGCAGCGCAATCGCCGCGACCAGCGCGGCCAGGATCGGGGTACGCATCTTATTTCTCCACTCCGTGAGGACGGAAAACAGAACGGCGTACCCCGTGTCCAAGTTGCGTGAACGTAAAACTACGTTCCGTTCACTTTCGGGTCAGCTATACTGTTCGCCCGGATAGGCGAAGAGCAGGTCGGAATCTTCGTCGGCGTTGACGGTAACTTGTCCCTCGAACGTCAGGCAGTCGCCCGCCGCCCATGCGACGCCGTCGGCGCTGCCCTTGCCCGTTACCGGCACGAACCAGCCCTTGACCCCGGCCGGCACCGTCACCGTGCGCGCACCACCGGTCCAGCGTTCCAGCACGAATTTCGGCCCGTCGACCAGGATGCTGCGATCCTCGGCGATCTTGCCCGGCGCGGCCGGTGCCACGAACGGCCGCGCGTCGGACACCGCGACCCCGTCTTCCAGATGCAGTTCGCGCGGACGGCCATAATCGTACAGCCGATAGGTCGTTTCCGAATTCTGCTGGATCTCGATCAGCGTGATGCCCGCGCCGATCGCATGGACCGTGCCCGACTTCGCGTAAAAGAAATCGCCGGCCTGTACCGGCTTCCAGTCCAGCTTCTGCTCGATCGACCCGTCCAGCGCCGCATCGCGCAGCTGTTCGGCGGTCATCGGTTCGAGCGTACCCAGCGCGATCGTCGAATCGGCTTGCGCCGCGAGTAGCGTCCAGCATTCGTCCTTGCCGCGCGGCAGCCCGCGGGCCTGGGCCTGCTTGTCGTCGGGATGGACCTGCACCGACAGTTTTTCCGACGTAAACAGATATTTGACCAGCAGGTCGGGGGTGTCGTCGCCCGGCGTCTTGTACCAGATTTCGCCGACCGGATCGCGGTCCGCCGGCTGGTCTGCGAAACCGAAGCCGAGGTGGTGGCGGCCCCACGGCTTTTCGACGCGGTGCATTTCGAGCTTGGTAACGGGCATGAACACGCTCCGGATCAGCGTTGAAAGAGTCGCGCACCCCATGCGCGAAACGCCGGGGTTACGCTACCCCCGGCCAACGCGCGAAAGGGACTGTTCGCGCTACCCCTTGCGCAGTAGAAGCGTCGCCCATGCGTACCGTATCTTCCCTCGCATCCGCGCTCATCCTCGTCGCTTTCGCCGGCGTCGGCCTTTCCGCCTGTGCCCGTGGCGGCGCCGGTGCCGGCCGCGACCTGCCCTATGTCGCCCGCGACGTGGGCACGCTGTACACCGCTGCGAAGGGCCGGCTCGACCGCCAGCAGTATAAGGTAGCGGCGGCCCTGTTCGACGAGGTGGAGCGCCAGCACCCCTATTCGATCTGGGCGCGCCGTGCGCAGCTGATGGGGGCGTTCAGCTATTATCTCGAAGGCGACTATACGAAGTCGATCGCCGGCGCGCAGCGTTTCCTGTCGGTCCATCCCGGCAACCGTGATGCGCCCTATGCCTATTATCTGATCGCGCTGTCCTATTACGAACAGATCAGCGACGTGACCCGCGATCAGAAGATCACGATGCAGGCGATGGACGCGCTGGGCGAATTGTCGCGCCGCTACCCCAATACTGCCTATGCCGCCGATGCCCGGCTGAAGCTCGACCTCGTTCGCGATCACCTTGCGGGCAAGGAGATGGAGATCGGTCGCTTCTATCAGCAGCGCGGCCAGTGGCTCGGCGCATCGATGCGCTTCCGCGCGGTCGTCGATCAGTATCAGACGACGACGCACGCGCCCGAGGCGCTGATGCGCCTGACCGAAACCTATCTGGCGCTCGGCGTGCCGGGTGAGGCGAAGAAGTCGGCCGCCGTGCTCGGTGCCAACTATCCAGGCACCGACTGGTACAAGCGGGCCTACGACCTCATCAACGACCGGACGCCGCCGCCGCCCAAGCCGATCCCGGTCAAATATGCCGACCCGGCCCCGCCGCCGGTCGGCACCGTGACCGTCGAGCCGGCCGAGGATACGCCGGACGCGAAGATCAACCCGCCGGCTCCGCCCGCGACCACGCCGGGGCCAGTCACCGGATCGCTGACCGGCCCGACCACCGGCGCATCGGGGGGCAGCCCCGGCGGACCGGCCGGCACCCCGCGCAACTGACCGGGCGATTCGCGGCATTCGGGAAGCCGCACGCGATCGGCACCCCGGGCTTGCCCCGGGGTCCCGCTGATGTTTCGACTGCTGGATAAGCGGGACCCCGGATCAAGTCGAAACCTCTGCGAAAGTCGTAATCATAGCCGCAAGCTAACCGTACCCCCGCGCAGGCGGGGGGCCAGAGCCAAGCAGAACAACGGCTTGCGTTTGAAACCCTGGACGACCGCCGACGCGGGGGTACGACAGGGGGAGGGGTCGGGACTTTCGCAATGGTATCGATCACGTCCGGGGTGACGAGATAATTTTGGCGGTCCCCCTATCACCGACCCCAAACCCGCACCGACCCTCACGAAGGGGTTTGTTCTCCGGCTGTTCCACGGGTAAGGAGGGCGCGATGCTGACGGCGCTTTCCATTCGTGACGTGGTGCTGATCGAGGCACTCGACCTCGACTTCGTCGGCGGCCTCGGCGTGCTGACCGGGGAAACCGGCGCGGGCAAATCGATCCTGCTCGACGCGCTCGGCCTCGCGCTCGGCGCGCGCGGCGATACCGCGCTGGTCCGGCATGGTGCGAAACAGGCGGCGGTGACCGCGATCTTCGCCGCCCCGGCACAGGACGGCCCGGTCGCGCGGCTGTTCGACGATAACGGCCTCGACCTCGAACCCGGCGAACCGCTCATCATCCGCCGCATCGTCAAGGCCGATGGCGGCAGCCGCGGCTTCGTCAATGATCAGCCCGCATCCGCCGGATTGCTGCGCGATCTCGCCCCGCATCTGGTCGAGATTCACGGCCAGCACGACGACCGCGGCCTGCTCAACCCGCGCGGCCACCGCGCGCTGCTCGACGGGTTCGGCCGGATCGATACCGGGCCGCTGACCCGCACCTATCGCGACTGGCGCGATGCGGAGGCGGCGCGCGGCGTCGCGCTGGCGGAGATCGAGGTGGCGCAGCGCGACCGCGACTGGCTCGAACATGCCGTCGGCGAACTGACCGCGCTCGCCCCCGAAACGGGCGAGGAAGAGGCGCTCGCCGAACGCCGCCGGTCGATGCAGCGCGCCGAAAAGGTCGCGGGCGACTTGGCCCAGGTCGAGGAACGGCTCGACGGTCCCAATGGCGCGCTGTCGGTGCTGCGACAGGCGGCACGCGCGCTCGAACGCATATCCGAAGCGCATCCGGCGCTGACCGAATCGCTCGCCGCCGTCGATCGCGCGCTGGTCGAGGCCGAAGCCGCCGAAACCGCGTTGCGCGACGCCACCGATGCGCTGGCGTTCGACGCCGGCGCGCTGGAGGACGACGAGGCGCGGCTGTTCGCGCTGCGGGCGATGGCGCGCAAGCACCGGGTCCAGCCCGACGACCTCGCCACGCTCGCCGACGACCTCGCCGCGCGGCTGGCGCTGCTCGAATCGGGTGAGGCCGGCATCGGCAAGTTGGAGGCGGCGGTTGCGACTGCACGCGCGGCCTATCTGGCGCAGGCCGATCGCGTCCACGCCGCCCGCACCGAAGCGGCGACGCGGCTCGACGCGGCGGTGGCGGGCGAACTCGCCCCGCTGAAACTCGACGCCGCGCGGTTTCGCACCGTCGTCGCCGATCTCGACGAAGGCCAATGGTCGTCGTCGGGCCGCGACCGGGTGGAATTCGAAATCTCGACCAACCCCGGCGCGCCCTTCGCCCCGCTCGCCAAGATCGCGAGCGGCGGCGAATTGTCGCGCTTCATCCTCGCGCTGAAGGTCGCGCTGGCTGAAGAGGGCGGGGCGGCGACGATGATCTTCGACGAAATCGACCGTGGCGTCGGCGGCGCGGTCGCCTCGGCGATCGGTGACCGGCTCCACCGCCTGTCGCGCGCGACGCAGTTGCTGGTCGTCACCCACAGTCCGCAGGTCGCGGCGCGCGGCGACCGCCACCTGCTGATCGCGAAGGCGCATGACGGCATCGTCACCCGCACCGGCGTCCGCCCGCTGTCCAGTGACGAACGCCGCGAGGAAATCGCGCGGATGCTTTCCGGTGCGGAAATCACCGACGAAGCCCGCGCACAGGCCCGGCGCCTGATCGAACCGGCATGACCGACCCGCCCCGCACGCCCGATGGCCGCTATATCGTGGTCGACGGCGTGGTGTGGCGCGCGACCCGGCCGGACCTGTCAAAGGGCGAACGCGACCGGCTGGTCCACGACCTGATGGACGCGCGGCGGGCGGTAGGGGCCGGCAAACGCGCGGGCGACGACACGGCGGTGGCGACGGCGCGCAAGGCGGTCGATGCGGCGAAGGTGGCGTTGGGCGAACGTGGCCCGGTCTGGTGGGACGACGGCGCACCCGACTATAACCGGCACAAGGTGGAGAACACGCCCTATGCCGATTGGTGGGCGGGGCGGTAGATTTGCGGTCTACCCACCGACCGCCGCGCTACAGCACCCGACCGATGCCGCGAAAGGCGCACGCCTCGCGGACCCGCGACGGTAGCGAACCACTGCGATGGTCCGCGTCATCCCGGACCTGTTCCGCAGCGACCGTTCTGCACCCCGACCGAGTTTCCGGCTGGATTTCCTTGCCAGCAGGTGCGGGGTCGGCTGTTGCAGGTCGATGATAGACCCGACAGCACGACCGAGATAGGCTGGTCGGAACGGGGGGCGATCTTGCCGAAGGTCGCTATCCTACGAAAAACGCGTTGGTTCAGGGGACGACCATGTTGCTTGCCACCCTTCTCCTGCTCGCCACGCCACAGGCGGCACCTGCAACGGACTGCCCGGCGACCCCGGTGGCGCTGCCCGCCGGCATGGACGGCTGGCGGCGTCCGGTGTCTGTCACGGCCAGCGCCGATGCGGCCCGGCCGGCCGCGCTGACGATCGGCACGGCGGTTACCGCGACGTTGCTCCCGGCGTCGCGCCTCGCCTACGCGGCACCGCCGGCGAAGCCCGGAAAACCCGGCACCCATGGCGGCGTCCTTGCCTTCACCGTGACCAGGGCGGGGCGCTACCGCGTCGCGCTCGGGGCGGGGGCATGGATCGATGTGCTGCGCGGGACGACGGTGGTGGCTTCCGTGGCGCACGGCCATGGCCCGGCCTGCTCGACGATCCGCAAGATGGTCGACTTCGACCTCCAGCCCGGCCGCCACCTGCTGCAGATCGCCGGCATTGAACCGGCGGTGCTGACCGTGATGGTCGTCGCGATGCCGTGACCGGCGCGGGGCGCTGTCCTACAGCCGCCCGACCTGCCATGGTCGGTCAGGCTCTTTGACAGTCCTGTCTTCGATGCCTGACCGACACACTTTGGGCGAAACGCCCGCAAGTGTGACTTTTGTGACCTTTGGCGGAAATCCGCGGTTTTTCGAAGGCCCGCCACGGGCAAAGCCCGTGTCGTCGGATGGCGCTTTTCGCGCCGCCGGCCGGGCGCGGCTTGAGCCTCAGTCCAGCTTTGCTGGACCTTGGCCGCCGCGCTAAATCGCGCTGTTCTTCGCTGACTGCGTGGCCGGATCGAACATATAATGGTGCCACGCAAACACCGTCGCGGCGCTGCGATGCGGCCGCCATTTCTCCGCCAGTTCGCGGATCGCCTTCTCGCTCGGCCGTTCGGGCAGGCCCAATATCCGTCCGATCTCGACCTGCACCGCCAGATCGCCCGCCGGCCAGACATCGGTCCGCCCCTCGGCGAACAGCAGATAGATTTCGGCCGACCACCGCCCGATCCCCTTGATCCGCACCAGTTGTACGATCGCTTCCTCGTCGTCGGCGGGCAGGTTGGCGAGGTCGAGCCGCCCGCTCAGCACTTCCTCGGCAAGGCTGCGGGCATAGCCGGTCTTCTGCCGCGACAGCCCGGCCGCGCGCAGGTCCTCGTCGCTGGTCGCTGCGATCCGCGCCGGATCGGTCGCGTCGACCAGCACCGCCTCCAGCTTCGCCCACACCGCATCCGCCGCCTTGTAGCTGACCTGCTGCCCGACGATGGTCCGCAGCAGCGTCGCATAGCCCCGGTCGCGGATGCGCGGTTCGGGATAGCCGGCATGGGCCAGCGCCGCCGCGAACGCCGGCTCGATCAGCGCCAGCGCGTCGAGCGAGCTGCGCAATTGTTCGGCGGAAAGTCCCATGACCGGTCCTTGAAAAGCATCGACCGTCCCGGCATGGGGCGGCGACAGGAGAACGAACGATGCCCAAGCTTACCGTCGTCACCCGCGCCGGGGAAGAACGAACCGTGGACGGCGAGGCCGGGCTGTCGGTCATGGAAGTGCTGAAGATCAACGGCTTCGACGAACTGCTGGCGCTGTGCGGCGGCGGCTGTTCGTGCGCGACCTGTCATGTCTATGTCGACCCGGCATTCATCGACCGCTTGCCGCCGATGGGCGAGGATGAGGACGATCTGTTGGATGCGGTCGATGACCGGCGCGATACGTCGCGGTTGTCGTGTCAGGTGAGGTTCGAGGCGGGGCTGGAGGGCCTCACCGTGACCATTGCAGATGAAGATTAGAGACGCAGCACAGCGATAGCCCCGGTCGCACCATGCCCCGCCCGGTCGGCGGGCGATCGGCCCGACCGACGACATGGGCTTCGCCCATGTCGGGCTGCGTATGCGGAACCCCGTTCTCGATACGGGCTCTCGACGATGCTCGATCCCTACTCGAACCAAACGGGGTCGTTGGGGGGTAGGGAGTAGGGGAGCACCCCCCGTTCAGTTCGAGCAGCTTCGAGCGAAGTCGAGAAGCGTCCGTCGAGAACCCGGCTCCCCAAACAACAACCCGCCATGGGCAAAGCCCATGGCGTCGGTCGGGAGCTTTGCCCCGCCGGCCGGGCTTGGGAGGGCTGCGAACCAGCTTCGCTGCTTCGTCAGTCTCCCTTCGCCATCGCCACCGCATACAACGCGATCGCCGCCGCGTTCGACACGTTCAGACTTTCCACCCGGTCCGAAATCGGCAGCTTGGCGAGGATGTCGCAATGCGCCTCGGTATTCTGCCGCATGCCCTCGCCCTCGGCCCCCAGCACCAGCGCGACCCGCTTCGGCCCCAGCGCCTGTGCCAGCGTCGTGTCGGTCTTGCCGGTCAGCCCGACGCGCCAGTATCCGGCCTCGCCCAGCTCGACCAGTGCCCGCGACAGGTTCACCACCCGCACCCACGGCACGCTTTCCAGCGCCCCCGATGCCGATCGCGCGACCGTGCCCGATTCGGGCGGGGCGTGCCGGTCCTGCGTCACGATGCCCAGCGCGTCGAACGCCGCCGCCGATCGCAGGATCGCGCCGACATTATGCGGGTCGGTCACCTGATCGAGCAACAGGATCGGCCGGTCGTCGTCGCGCCCCTGTTCGATCAGGTCGGCCAGCCAGATATCCTCCAGCGGATCGGCCTCGATCACGATGCCCTGGTGCGGCGCATCGGCCGGGACCAGCCGCGCCAGATCGGCGACCTCGGCATAGACCACCGGCACCCCCTCGGGCAGCACCAGTTGCGCGCCCATTTCATGCGTGCACCAGATCTTGCGGATCACCCGCTCGGGATTGTCGAGCGCGGCAAAGGCGGCATGCCGGCCCCAGAAGCGTGGACGCTGCGGTGAAGCCTTGCTGGGGCGGTGTCCTTTGCGGGCCATGTCAGTCTTTCTCAGGGATTGCGTAGGGGTCGGTGGCGACCGGCTGGGTGGGCAGGGGCGGACGCGGCAGCGGCCGTTCGGCATTGGCCGCGCTCAGCAGGATCGACGCGAGGATGATCGCGTTCTGCCGCATATCGGGGCCTTTGAGGTGATCGTAGGTATCGACGCTCGTATGGTGCAAGCGGCTGCCATAGTCGAGCGGGTCCTGAATGAACTGGTATCCCTGCAGGCCCACCGACTGGAAGAAATAGTGATCGGTCGATCCGGTCCGCCGGTTGGCGACGGTGGTCGCGCCCATCGATGCGAAGGGGCTGAGCCATTCGCGCAGGGTCGGCACCGCGGCGACATTGTTCTCGGCATTGATCCCGCGGATCTTGCCCGATCCGTTGTCGATGTTGAAATACGCGGTCATCGCATCATAGCCGGGCTTCTTCGTGATCGGAAAGCGGTTGGTCCAGCCATAGAAGCGCGCCAGCCCGCCATCCTTGCCGCCCGCCGGTTCGGGCCGCGCCGCGATATGCTGTTCGACATAGGCGAGGCTGCCGAGCAGCCCCTGTTCCTCGGCATTCCACAGCGCGAAACGGATGGTGCGCTTCGGCCGGACCTTCAGCGTCGAGAGGATGCGCGCCGCCTCCATCACCACCGCGGTGCCCGCGGCATTGTCGGCGGCCCCGTCGCCCGCGACCCAGCTGTCGAAATGCGCGCCCGCCATGACATAGCCGGCCTTGGGATCGGTGCCGGGCAGGTCGGCGATGATGTTGTAGGCAGTGGCGTCGCTGTCGTCGAAGCGAACCTGCGTGTCGATTTCGATCGTCGGTGCCGCGCCGTCGACCGACAGGCGCGCGAGCCGGCGATAATCCTCCGCCGCGATCTCGATTGCTGGCAAGGCGGGCGCGACCTCGCGGGTGAAGAGGTAACCCGACCCGTGCAGCAGCTTGCCGTCGCGCGACGACATGGTCGCCATCGCCACCGCGCCCTCGCTTTTCAGGAACGCATCGAGCTTGCGCGCGAAGTCGAGCCGCTTGGCGCGGCGATCGGTATCGGCGGGGTCGAACACCGGCTCGCGCCAGCTATCAGCCTTGGCCAGATCCTCGCCGGTCAGGCGGCGGAACGGCGCTTCATCCGGTTCCGATCCGGTGCCGGGCTTGCTGACCATCACGACCTTGCCCGACAGCTTGCCGCGCCAGTCGGCAAAGTCCTTTTCTTCCGCGATCGGGGCGACGATCACCGGCGCGGTGATGCGGCCGTTGGTGCCGGGCGTCCACGCGATCGGGATCGCGGTCAGCTGTACCGGTCGCGGTGTGACCATGCGGACGCTGGAGCGTTCGATCGTCCAGCCGCGCCCGAACTCGAACCCTTCCTTGCTCGCGGTGAGACCCCATTCGCGAAACTTGGCCTCGGTCCAGCGTTCCGCCTCTCGCATCGCCGGCGAATTGGGCAGGCGCGGGCCGATCCGGTCGGTCAGGTGCTGGGCGATCGGCATGACCTGCGTATGGCTGGTGCCCTCGTCGATGATCCGGTTCACGGCGTCGCGATCGACGCTCTGTGCCGCCAGCGGAGCGGCGATCAGGGTGGTGGCCAGCAGGATTGCGCGCAATGGGGTGCCCTCACATCAAAAAAGTCAGGGCTGCGACGCTAAGTTGCCCGACAAAGTGGCGCAAGGCGTTGACAGCGCCGCTGCGGACCGGCAATGGGCGCGCTCGCTTGAACGGCCCGCCCGTTCAGGTGGCGGCTGGACAGGTGGCCGAGTGGTTAAAGGCAGCAGACTGTAAATCTGCCCGGGTTTCCCGTACGCTGGTTCGAATCCAGCCCTGTCCACCACCGCCCGCGCTTCGGCGCGGCGGTGCTTTTACGGGAAAAGCCTATCCCGACCCCGATCCTCTTCGCTATCGCCGCACTGCTCGAAATCGGCGGCTGTTTCGCCTTCTGGGCATGGTGGCGGCTCGACCGTTCGCCATGGTGGCTGCTGCCGGGCGTCGCGGCGCTCGCGGCATTCGCATGGGTGCTGGCGCAAAGCGATGCCGCCGGGGCCGGGCGCGCCTATGCGGCCTATGGTGGCGTCTATATCCTGAGCGCGGTGCTGTGGGGCTGGGCGGTCGAAGGGCTGGTGCCCGACCGGTTCGACCTGACCGGGGCCGCGCTGTGTGTCGCCGGCTGCGCGGTGATCCTGTTCGGTCCGCGATAGGGGATTGGAGCGGGTAACGGGAATCGAACCCGTGTATTCAGCTTGGAAGGCTGCTGTACTACCATTGTACTATACCCGCCCGCACGCTGCGGCGTGGAGGCGATGCCACTGCCACAGTCGGGCGGACATGGTCAATGGTGCGCGTTCGCGACGTCGCCGCCCGACCGGGCAGGCGCGAACGCCGTACCGTCACGCTAATCGCTGGCGTTCGGACGGCGAAGACCATAAATACCGCCGCCCAATGGCCAAGATCACCACCCCCCGCCCCGTCCGGGGCACCCAGGACATATTCGGCGATTTCGAACGGCGCTTCGCCCATGTCGCCGAAACGTTCGAACGCGTCCGCCGCCTGTACTGCTTCTCGCGGGTCGAGGTGCCGGTGTTCGAATCGACCGCGGTCTTCGCGCGCTCGCTGGGCGAGACGACCGACGTCGTGTCGAAGGAAATGTATTCGTTCGAGGATCGCGGCGGCGATTCGCTGACGCTGCGTCCCGAATTCACCGCCGGCATCGCCCGCGCGTACCTGACCGAGGGGTGGCAGCAATATGCGCCGCTCAAGCTCGCGACGCATGGGCCCGTGTTCCGCTACGAACGCCCCCAAAAGGGCCGCTATCGCCAGTTCCATCAGATCGACGCCGAAGTGATCGGCGCGGCCGAGCCGATGGCCGATGTCGAATTGCTGGCGATGGCCGATCAGCTGCTCCACGAACTCGGCATAGCCGACGGCGTGACGTTGCAGCTCAACACGCTGGGCGATGCCGCGACGCGCGACGCTTGGCGCACCGCGCTGGTCGAGCATTTCATGGGCCATCGCGGCGACCTGTCGGAAGATAGCCTCAAGCGGCTCGACAAAAATCCGATGCGCATTCTCGATTCGAAGGACCCGCGCGATCGCCCGATCGCCGATTCGGCACCGGGCATCGACGGGTATCTGACGGCGGAGGCGGCCGACTTCTTCGCGGCGGTGACCGGCGGGCTGGACGCGGCGGGGGTGAAGTGGACCCGCAACGACCGGCTGGTGCGCGGGCTCGACTATTACCGCCACACCGCGTTCGAATTCGTCACCGACCGGCTGGGCGCGCAAGGGACGGTGCTGGCCGGCGGACGCTATGACGGGTTGATCGAGAGCCTCGGTGGCCCCGCCACGCCCGGCGTCGGCTGGGCGGCGGGGATTGAGCGGCTGGCGATGCTGCTGCAGGAGCCTGAGGCCGTCTATCCAACTGTCACCGTCATACCCGACAAGCCCGATCTCGAAAAAGACGCTGTCGAAGCTGTCGCTCTTCTACGCCGAGCAGGAATTTCAAGTATCCTTGCGTATCGAGGCAACGCGAAGCGACGAATTGAGCTTGCAAAGAAGGATAAGACTGGATCGGTACTGTTCATACGGCAGGGCTCTTCTGTTCAGTCAGTATTGAGTATGAGCCATTTCCGATCGAACGCCCCAAACTACGAGCAGGACCGAATCAACGACTTAGTTCGGAATGCACTTGGGGAGCGTTTCGGCTGGGACATGGCTAGCGCGGGTTTCAATAATCCATGACCATCGCTCCCGAACGCATCGCCCAAATCGAGGCGCGGCGCGACGAACTGGCGGCGCAGATGGCGACGGGCGACCTGCCCGGCGACCGCTTCGTCGCGGTGTCGAAGGAATATGCCGAGCTCGAACCCGTCGCACAGGCGGCGGGCGAGGTGCGGCGGCTGCGCGCCGAGAGCGAGAGCCTCGCCTATATGACGCAGGACGCCGATGACGACCTGCGCGCGATGGCGGTCGAGGAACTGCACGCCAACCGCCAGCAACTCGACACGGCCGAACGTGCGCTCGCGCTGGCGCTGCTGCCGCGCGACGCCGCCGACGAACGCGCGGCGATGCTCGAAATCCGCGCCGGCACCGGCGGCGACGAAGCGGCGCTGTTCGCCGGCGACCTGTTCCGCATGTACCAACGCTATGCCGACAATCGCGGCTGGCGGGTCGAACTGATCTCGGCATCGGTGTCGGACGCGGGCGGTTACAAGGAAGTCGTCGCCAGCGTGACCGGCGCGGGCGTGTTCGCGCGGATGAAATTCGAAAGCGGCGTCCACCGCGTCCAGCGCGTGCCCGCGACCGAGAGTGGCGGGCGCATCCATACCAGCGCCGCGACCGTCGCCGTCCTGCCCGAAGCCGAGGAAGTCGACGTCCAGATCGACGAGGCGCGTGACCTGCGCATCGACGTCTATCGCTCGTCGGGGCCGGGGGGGCAGTCGGTCAACACAACCGATTCGGCGGTACGCATCACCCACTTGCCGACCGGGCTGGTCGTGATCCAGCAGGACGAAAAGTCGCAGCACAAGAACAAGGCCAAGGCGCTGAAGGTCCTGCGCACCCGACTGTACGAGGCCGAACGCGCGCGCCTTGCCGACGAACGCGCCGGCACGCGCCGGTCGATGGTCGGATCGGGCGACCGGTCCGAACGCATCCGCACCTATAATTTCCCGCAGGGACGGGTGACCGATCACCGCATCAACCTGACGCTGCATCGCCTGCCGGAAATACTGGAAGGCGAGATGGAAGAACTGATCGGCGCACTGATCGCGCAGGACGAAGCGGAGCGGCTGGCGACGCTGGATGCTTGATTTTGGTTCACGCGAAGGCGCGAAGACACGAAGAAGAAGGTTAGATTTCGCGCAGAGGCGAAGAGGCGCAGAGAGGTTGCGAAGGCTGATCGCGCAGCGATCCCTCTCAACCGTCATCGCAATCCAGTCGGAAGGCGCCTTACAGCGTAGAATGTCGCCCATAGGGCACCCTCTCTGCGCCTCTGCGCCTCTGCGCCTCTGCGCGAAATCTCTCTTCTTTCCTTCGCGTCTTCGCGCCTTCGCGTGAACCCATGACCACGCTCCGCAAAGCGCTGACCGAAGCAACGGCGCGGGTCGCCCCCGTCTCCGACTCCCCTCGTCTCGACGCCGAACTCCTCGCTGCCCATGCGCTAGGCTGCACGCGGGAGGCAATGCTGCTTGCCCGGCTCGACGATCCGGTGCCGACAACGTTCGAGCCCTTGGTTCGACGACGCCTGACCCACGAACCGGTGGCCTACATCACCGGCAGCCGCGCCTTCTGGACGATCGATCTCGCGGTCGGTCCCGGCGTGCTGGTGCCGCGCGCCGATAGCGAGACGCTGATCGAGGCGGCGGTCGACCATTTCGCGGAACGTCCGCCACGACGCATCCTCGACCTCGGCACCGGACCCGGCACGCTGCTGCTGGCGGCGCTGGCCGAATGGCCGCAGGCGAGCGGGCTGGGCATCGACGCGTCGGAAACGGCGCTCGACTATGCCCGCCGCAATGCTGTCGCGCTGGGATTGGCGGATCGTGCCGTCCTGCAGCCGGGCGACTGGACCGCCGGGATCGACGAACGCTTCGACCTGATCCTCGCCAATCCGCCCTATATCGGGACGGCGGAGGCGTTGCCGCAGGAGGTGGCCGGTCACGAACCCGCGGCGGCATTGTTCGCCGGAGCGGACGGGCTGGACGATTATCGCCGCATCGTCCCCGACCTGCCGCGCCTGCTCGCGCCCGGCGGGATCGCCGCGATCGAGATCGGGCATGAACAGGGCGATGCCGTCCTCGCGCTGGTCCGTGCCGCCGGCCTGTCGGCGCGACTGGTACGCGACCTCGGCGACCGGCCGCGCTGTGTGGTTGCCGGTTGAAATCCGGCGCTTCGAAGCCATATTTTCCTTGGAGAAGCCGTGCGCAGCCGCTAAGACCGGCTTGGGGCAGGCACCATCGACCAGGTCGTTGATTGCGGGGCGTGGCTCCTTCCATCGTCATGTGCGCCACTGTCGTCCGGTGGTCATGGCAGGCGGACGGTGCCCGTGCATCGCCTTGCGGATTTGCTCGCATCCGCGATCGGTAGATCGACGGACAGGTAAGGACAGGACAACCAACCCTTGATGAACAATCGTCAGGCCGGCCGCCGTCGCGGTCGCGGTACTCAGCGTCAGCCGGGAACCGGCGGCGGCAATTCGCGCGACAACGGCAATCGCATCGACAATCGCGCGCGTGGCAATGCGGCGCAGTTGCTGGAAAAGTACAAGAACCTCGCCGCCGACGCCCAACGCGCCGGCGATCGGGTGAACACCGAATATTACCTCCAGTTCGCCGACCATTATTTCCGCGTGCTCGAAGCCGGTCGCTCGCGTGTCGAGGAACAGCGTCGCGCCCGCGACGATTTCGACGGTGCCGATGACGAGGATTTCGATCTCGACGAGAACGAGGCCGGCAACGATCGTGGCAACCAGCGCGACGATCGCCCGCGTGAAGATCGTGGCAATCGTGACGACCGCCAGCCCCGCGCCCAGCGCGACGATCGCTACGCCCGGGACGATCGCCAGCCGCGCGAAGACCGCGGCCAGCGCGAAGAGCGTCAGGCCCGCGACGACCGCGCTCCTCGTGAGGATCGCCAGCCGCGTGAAGAACGTCAGGCTCGCGACGACCGTGCCCCCCGTGACGACCGTCAGCCACGCGAAGAGCGTCAGTCGCGCGAAGACCGCGCGCCGCGGGAAGAACGCCAGCCGCGCGAGCGTCTGCGCCGCGACGGTGGCCGGATGCAGCAGCCGGCCGCCGATCCGGGCGAACGGCGCGGTGTCGAGGGCGAAGTCGGCACGCAGCAGGCCGAGCAGCAGATCGACGTGGCTCCGGTAGCCGAACCGGCACCCGTTCCGGTTACTGCTGAAGCGACCGAAGCGAAGCCGGTCCGTCGCCGCACGCCGCGCGCCCGCGCCGAAGCTGCGCCGGCCCCCGTCGAGGAAGCGGCACCGTCGATCGAAGCCGACCGCCTGCCGCCGGCGCTGTCGGCCGGCGACGATGCTGCCGACCGCCCGCGCCGCCGCCGGCGCGTGCGTACGGAAGAAGAGGCCGCCCCGCCCGTCGCCTGATCGGGCGCGCACGGCACGTAAACGAAATCGCCCCGGGTCACACCGGGGCGATTTTCATGTGGGGCTGCATTGGTTCGCGTGACGCGCTGCGCCAGTGCCCGCTCTGATCGGCCGGTACCGCACGCGATCGACGTCAGCGTTGCGCCCGCGGCTTCCACGTGACGACGCGGTACACGTAGAACAGCACGATCGCGACCGACATGCCGATCGCGACCGGGCCGACATACTGGTCGAGCTGTTCGAAATTCGATCCCAGCCACAGCCCGGCATAGGCGAGCACCGCATTCCACACGATGCTGCCGGTGAAGGTCGCGAGAAAAAAGCGCCAGCGCGGCATGCACGCCATGCCGGCGGGCAGCGAGATCAGCGTGCGGAACGTCGGCATGAACCGGAAGACGAACACCGTCTTGCCGCCATGTTTGCGGAAAAAGCGGTGCAGCTTCTCGACATCCTCCCATTCGACGGTCAGCCACCGGCCCCAGCGATCGACGAACGGCTTGAGCCCGTGATAGCCGAACCGCCGCCCGATCGCGTACCAGAAGTAATTGCCGGCCGTAGTCCCGGCGGTCCCCCATAGCAGCAACGGCACCATCGTCATGTCGCCGCGCGCGACCGCCATCCCGCCAAGGCCCATGATGACCTCCGACGGGATCGGTGGCACGACATTTTCCAGCGCCATCAACAGGAAGATGCCGATATAGCCGCCGCGCGCGATGGCATCGAGAATGAAGGTCGTCATGGGGTCTGGGAACGTGCGGACGCGGCTTTCGTGCCGTTACCGCGCCGCCACCCGTGCCTCGATCGCGTCCCAGATCATGCCCGCAACGTCGGTGCCGTCGAATTTCTCGATCGCGACGATGCCGGTGGGGGAGGTGACGTTGATTTCGGTCAGCCATTCGCCGCCGATCACGTCGATCCCGACGAAGATCAGCCCGCGCCGCTTGAGCTCCGGCCCGAGAGCCGCACAGATCTCGCGCTCGCGCTGCGTCAGTTCGGTCTTGGCAGCGGTGCCGCCGACCGCGAGGTTCGACCGGATCTCACCCGCGCCCGGCAGGCGGTTGACCGCGCCCGCGACCTCGCCATCGACCAGCACGATCCGCTTGTCGCCCTGCGCCACCGCTGGCAGGAACGCCTGCACCATGTGCGGTTCGCGGTAGGCGGTGTTGAACACCTCGATCAGCGACGACAGGTTCTGCGCATTGCTGTCGATTTTGAAGATCGCCTTGCCGCCATTGCCGTGCAGCGGCTTCACCACGACCGACCCATGTTCGGCAAGGAACGCGCGCGCTTCGTCGACCGACCGGGTGATCAGCGTCGGCGGCATGAACCGCTGATAGTCGAGCACGAACAGCTTTTCCGGCGCATTGCGGACTGATGCCGGATCGTTGACGACCAACGTCCGGTCGCTGATCCGCTCCAGCAGGTGCGTCGCAGTGATATAGCCGAGGTCGAACGGCGGGTCCTGCCGCATCAGCACGACATCGGCCTGTTCGCCGAGGTCGAGTAAGACCGGATCGCCGAGCGTGAAGTGATCGCCGACCACCCGCTGCACCGTCACCGGCTGTGCCCGCGCCCATATCCGATCGCCCGACTGGTTCAGGTCTTCGGCGGCATAATGGAACAGCCGATGCCCGCGCGCCTGCGCCGACAGCATCAGCGCGAAGGTCGAATCGCCTGCGATGTTGATGCCCGATATGGGGTCCATCTGGACGGCGACGGTCAGCGACATGGGAAACTCTCCGATGGTTCGCGGTGCAGGTAGGCGCGGGACACGCGAATGTCACGTCAGCGCAGCGGCCGACCCGAATCCTTCCACCGGTCGAGGATCTGCGAATCCGCCGGTAGCGTGACCGGCGCAGGTGTCGCCGTTGAAACCGGCACGGGCAGCGGCAGCGCCGCGATCGGAGGCGGTACCGTCGCCATCGGTACCGTCGTCGCGGGCAGCGGCACGGCCTGAGGCGGCCCCGGCAGCGGCTCGCCACCGACATAGCGGTCGCGAAAGGCGGCGGGCGTGCCCCATCCGCCCTTCCACCGATGAAAAAAATGCGCGCCGAACACGCCGGTCATCACCAGTGTCCGGTTCCACGACGGGGTGACGGCATAGGTATGGTAATGCGTCGCCAGCCCGACCGGCGCGAACACCTCGCCCGCCAGCGCCCGCGCCGCAACCCGCCGGGCGCGCAGCCAGACTGCCGGAGCCGGCGTCCGCGCCATCGCGCCGTCGCATGCGAAGCTGAATTGGCAACGCGGGTGATCCGAACCCTGAAACACCACGCCGCACACCGTCGCCGGAGAGGCGGGGTGCCGCACGCGGTTCAGGACGACCTGCGCCACCGCACGCTGCCCCGCATCGGGTTCGTTGCCGGCCTCGTAATAGATCGCGCTCGTCAAACACTGCAGCGCGCGGGCACGGTCGATCTGGCTGCCGCGTAGAGCAAAGGGTCGGGCGGCGCGGATCGAGGTGTCGGTGGTGTCGTTCGGGACGGGTAGCGGGGGCAGGGCGGTCGTGCCGGTCTCGCCGCGGCCGACCGGGGCGTCGAGCAACAGCAGGGCCGCGCCTGGAAAATGGTCGTCGGCTTCGTAGCCCGATCGGGCGGGCGGGGGTGCCGGTTGCGGTTCACGGGGGTGGAAGGTCGCGAGCACGGTCCCGGCGAAGATCAGGGCGATGCCGATCGCTATCCACCGGTTCCGGACAAGGGTCGAAAACGTCGCCATCGTGCTGGCCTGTAACCGAAATATCTGCCCGTCTCGTGAAGAAATCCTCCCCGGCATGGGGGGGTGACCGCCGCGAAGCGGTGGTGGAGGGGGATCGCCACAAGCGCACCGCTCGCGGACATCCCCCTCCACCAGCCTGTGGCTGGTCCCCCTCCCCGCGGAGCGGGGAGGATTATTTGGCGCCCAGATTCGCGCTTCCGAGATCGACCGACGCGGCGGGGATCACCACCAGCTGCGGATAGGCCGCCCGCAGCGGTTCGAGGAACTGCTTGGCGTCGCCGACCACGACGATGCTTGCCGCCTTCGGGTCCATCACCCGCGCCGCCACCGACTGGACCGCCGCCGGCCCGACCGCCTCGACCGAGGGGAGGAAGGTCGCGATGCGCGCCAGCGGCACGCCATCGGCGACATAGGTGGCGAAGGTGCCGGCAATACCGCTGGTCCGTTCGATCGTCCGCCCGAAATTGCCGGTCAGCACCGCCTTGCGCGTCGCCAGTTCGGCCTCGAGTGCCGGTTCGCTGCCCAGTCGGCGCAACTCGTCGGTGATGATCTTGACCACCTCGGGTGCCGACGGGTTCTTGGTCTGGGTCGACGCGCCGATGGCACCGCCCCGGCGCCGGGCGTCGAGCTCGGATCGCGCACCATAGGCGAGACCGCGCTTGATGCGGATTTCCTGGTTGAGCCGCGAGGAGAAACCGACGCCGAGCGTCGCATTGGCAACGGCGGCGGGGAAATAATTCTTGTCGTCCCGCGCGATGCCGGGACGGGCGACGACCACACCCGCCTGTCCGGCACCGGGCATGTCGACCACGATCACGCGGGGTTGCGGCGCGGCATATACCGGCGCGGGCGCGGCGGCAGAGCCGGGTTGCGCCGTCCAGTCGCCGAACAATCGCGTGGCCAGCGCCATCCCGGCGTCCGCCGTCAGATCGCCGACCAGCACCAGCGTCGCCTCCGCCGGCTGCCACGCCCGACGATAGGCGGTGACGACATCGTCGCGCGTGATCGCCTTCAGCGATGTCGGCGTGCCCGTTGCCGGATGGCCATAGGGCGATGCGCCGAACACGACGCGATCGGCGACTAGGCCCGCCAGCTGCCCCGGATCGGTCAGCGCCACCGACACGCCGTCGATGGTCCGTGTCCGCAGCCGCTCGATCTCGTCCTGAGCAAAGGCCGGGTTGCGCGCGACATCGGCAAGGATGGCGAGCGCGGGCGCGGCCTGTGCCGATCCGACGGTCAGCGTCACGCTCTGCGAATCCCAGCCCGCGCCGCTGCCGATGCTGCCGCCCAGCGATTCGACCGCGCGGGCGATCTCGGTCGCCGAGCGCGTCTTGGTGCCTTGGGTCAGCAATCCCGCGGTCAGTTCGCCGACGCCCGCGCGGTCCTGCGGATCGGCCACCGCGCCACCGCCCCCGACCAGCGCGGCGGTGATGATCGGTACCCCGCGCTTTTCGACCAGCACGATCCGCATGCCGTTGGGCAGGCGCCGTTCGATCGGCACGGGGATCGCGACCTGCACCGGTGCGGCCGGGGCGGGGGGCAGGATGCGCTGGCCTTCGGGGGCGGGGGTGTACACCGCGATGCCGGGCGGCACCGCCAGCGGCGTGGTGACGACGCTGCTGGCGATGGCGATCGGGTCGCTGGTCGCGTTCGCCGGTTTGGCGGTGTCGGGCAGATAGCGGACGGTCGCCGCGCGGTTGGCGGCCAGCCAGGTCCTGGCGACGCGCTGCACATCGGCGGCGGTGACGCGGCCGATCGCGGCCAGGCCCTTGTCCGCTGCCTGCGGATCGCGCTCGACGATGACGCCCTGCGCCAACGCCGACGCCTTGCCCTCCGCCGTTTCGCGCGACAGCAGTTCGGCGGTGGTGATCTCGTTCTTCGCCTCGGCCAGTTCGGCCGCCGTCGGCGGGGTCGCGATCAGGCTGGCGACCTCGCGCTTGAGCGCCGCCTCGCCATCCGACACCGATTTGCCGCCGGCAAGGATCGCGTAAAGCGACAGCGTGCCCGGCCCCTGTTTGGCGTCGAGCTGGACGCCGACATCCTGCGCGATCTGGTCGCGATAGACCAGCGACTGGTGCAGCCGCGAATTGTCGCCGCCCGACAGGATCGCGTCGAGCACCTTGAGCGCCGCCTGATCGGGATGATTGGCGGGCGGCAGGGGATAGCTGATCAGGACGGCGGGCAATGGCGTGTTCGCCTCGTACACCGTCTTCGTCACCGATTGCTGGCGAACGGGTTCGTCGATCGTCACGCGGGGGATCGGGCGGCCGGGCTTGGCGATCGGACCGAAATACTGGTCGACCCAGCGGTTCAGTTGCGCGGGATCGAAATTGCCGGCGACCACCAGCACGGCATTGTCGGGCCGGTAATAGGTCGCGTGGAAGGCGCGGATATCGTCGATCGTCGCCGCGTCCAGATCGGCGATCGATCCGATGCCGGGCCGGGCATAGGGATGGCGGCTATACGACACCATCGGCGCATACAGGCCGAACAGCTTGCCATAGGGCTGCGCGAGGATGCGGCTGCGCAATTCCTCCTTCACGACCTCGCGTTCCGACGCGAAGGTCTTGGGATCGACGACCAGCGTCGCCATCCGGTCGGCCTCGGCGAACAACAGCCGTTGCAGATGGTTGGCCGGCACCACCTCGAAATAATTGGTGTAGTCGTCGGCAGTCGACGCGTTGTTGTACCCTCCGACATCCTCGGTCAGCCGGTCGAGCTGTTCGGGCACCAGATTGCGCGTCGCCTTGAACATTAAATGTTCGAACATGTGCGCAAAGCCGGACCGCCCGGCGGGATCGTCCTTTGACCCGACATCGTACCACACCTGCACCGACACGTTCGCGCTCGACGTGTCGCGAATGGCATAGACACGCAGGCCGTTGGGCAGGGTGCGTTCGGTATAGGCGATCGGCGGGACCGTCGCCTGCGCCGCCGCGGGCACGGCACGCGGCTGCGCATAGGCGGGGGCAAACAGGGCGGTCGAAATCAGCAACGCAAGGCCGAGACGCATTGGGAAACTCCGGCAGGAAGAATGCCGGAGATGTGGGCCGCGCGGGCGGCGGGTGTCAATGTATCATCGGCTACGGGCGTCACGCCGGATCAGCCCCCGTGACGCTCCCGCCGGCCGATCAGCCCTTTTTACGGCCGGCATTGGCGTAGAGCAGCGCAGCGGCAAGCGCGGCCGATCCGATGCCGATACCGACGCCGATCGGCACCAGCGGCCATGCCTGTCCCTTGGACGGCTGCCGGGTATCGGCCGCGGCGTCGGCGAGGCGCTTGGCTTCCTTGGCCGCGGCGGCAACCTCGTTCAGTGCGGTTTTTTCGGTCATGATCCTCTCCCTCTTTTATGCTCAACGCTTCCCGGCCGTGTAGCGTGCCCGGAAATCGTCGGAGAAAACACGCAGCGTGTCGCTGGCGATGGCGGCGCGCAGATCGGCCATCAGCGCCTGATAGAAATACAGATTATGCTCGGTCATCAGCATCGCCCCCAATATCTCGCCCGCACGGACCAGATGGTGGAGATAGGCGCGGCTGAAATTGCCGCAGGTCGGACAGGCGCAGTCGGGGTCGGCGGGGCCCAGATCCTCGGCAAACTTGGCATTGCGGATGTTGATCGGGCCGGTGCGCGTAAACGCCTGGCCGGTGCGACCCGATCGGGTCGGCAGCACGCAATCGAACATGTCGATGCCGCGCTCGACCGCGCCGACGATGTCGTCGGGCTTGCCGACGCCCATCAAATAGCGGGGTTTGTCGACCGGCAACTGGCCCGGTGCATAATCGAGCACGCCGAACATCGCCTCCTGCCCCTCACCCACGGCAAGGCCGCCGACCGCATAGCCATCGAAGCCGATATCGATCAGCGCATCGGCGGACGCCTTGCGCAGCTTTTCGTCGAGCGCTCCCTGCTGAATGCCGAACAGGGCGGCGCGTGAGGCATGCTCCTCGCCCGAGTCGAACCCGGCACGGCTGCGACGCGCCCAGCGCATCGACCGCTCCATCGCGCGGGCCTGTACGTCGGGGGTCGACGTCGTCGGCACCAGTTCGTCGAACGCCATGACGATGTCGCTGCCCAGCAGCCGCTGGATTTCCATCGATCGTTCGGGGCTCATCAGATGACGGGTGCCGTCCAGATGGCTCTTGAACTCGACGCCATCCTCCGACCGTTTGGTCAGTTCGGACAGGCTCATCACCTGATATCCGCCGCTGTCGGTCAGGATCGGCCGGTCCCAGCCCATGAAGGCGTGCAGCCCGCCTAGCCGCGCCACCCGCTCGGCGCTGGGCCGCAGCATCAGGTGATAGGTGTTGCCGAGCAGGATGTCGGCACCGGCGGCGCGCACGTCCTGCGGCTTGACCGCCTTGACCGTGGCGGCGGTACCGACCGGCATGAAGGCGGGGGTGCGGATTTCGCCACGCTGCATGGCGATAGTCCCGGTGCGGGCGCGGCCGGAGGTGGCGGTGACGGTAAAGGCGAAACGGGGCGGCATAAGGGGTCGCGTCATGCCGGACCTTACCCGCGCTGTCGACCGTTGTGGCGGCCTGTGGATGGGAGAGACGACATGGCCGAACCGCTGAACCCCGGTGACGACGCCGCACCCGGCACGCCGGGTACGGGTGAGGATGTATGCCCGCGTTGTGGAGGCACTGGCACGATCGACGGGGGCGAGTGCCAGAATTGCGGCGGGACGGGCAAGGTGATCGAAGGTATAGGCGGCGCCTAAGTCCTCCCCGCTCCGCGGGGAGGGGGACCAGCGAAGCTGGTGGAGGGGGGTGTCGGCGTACGCGTCGGTTGCGTTGCGCGGCAAACCCCCTCCACCACCGCTTCGCGGCGGTCCCCCTCCCCACGCAGTGGGGATGAGCTAGATTGCTTCGAGCGCCTGTTCGAAATCGGCGATTAGGTCGTCGGCATCCTCGACCCCAATCGAGATCCGCACCAGATTGTCGGTGATCCCCAGCGCCGTCTTGCGCGCATCGGGCACCGACAGATGCGTCATTCCCGCCGGATGGCTGGCGAGTGTCTCGGTCCCGCCGAGACTGACGGCCAGCTTGGCGATGACCAGCGCGTCGAGGAACGCGAACGCCTCGCGCTCGCCGCCCTTCAGATACAGCGAGAAGGTCGACCCGCCGCCGGTGCAGTGGCGGGCATAGATGTCGGCCTGCCGCGCCATGCCTTCGGCATCCTTCAGGAACCCCAGATAGCCGACCCGCTCGACCTTCGGATGATCGCGCAGGAACGCGCAGACCCTTTCGGCATTCTCGCCCGCCCGGCTCATGCGGAGTTCGAGCGTTTCGAGACTGCGCAGCAGCATCCACGCGGTGTTCGGGTCGCAAATCGTGCCGATGGTGTTGCGCATCGACCGTATCGTGTTGATGTGAGCCTTCGAACCCAGCACGCCGCCAGCCACCAGGTCACTGTGTCCGCCGGCATATTTGGTCAGCGAATAGACGACCAGATCGGCACCGTGTTGCAGCGGTTGCTGCCAAAGCGGCCCCAGAAACGTGTTGTCGATCGCGATCGGCGGCTTTTCCGCCCCGTCGCCGAACACCGCGTCGCGGGCGGCCGCGACCGCTTCGATATCGACCAGCGCGTTGGTCGGGTTGGCGGGACTTTCGAGATAGATCAGCGGGACCGGACCTTCCGCCTGCCGCAGCACTGCCTCGATCTCCTCGCGGGTCGCGCCGGCCGGAAAATCGAGATACTTCACCCCGAAGCGGCCGAGCACGCGGCCGATCAGCGTTTCGGTCGCCGCATAGAGCGGTCCCGAATGGATGACCGTGTCGCCGGGCTGGACCATCGCCAGAAACAGCGTCGCGATCGCCGACATGCCGCTGGAGAAGACCAGCGCATCCTCTGCCGCTTCCCAGACGCCCAGCCGGTCTTCGAGGATTTCCTGATTGGGGCCGTTGAAGCGCGAATAGACCAGCCCCTCCGCACCGCCCGGCCGCTTGCCGGTCACGCCCTCGAAATGGCGCTTGCCCGCCGCGGCGTTGGGAAAGACATAGGTCGAGGTCGCGAAGATCGGGGGTTTCAGCGACCCTTCGGAGAGGACCGGGTCATAGCCATGGCCCATCATCAGCGTCGCGGGTTTCAGCCGGCGACCGCCAACGGTGTCGACCGAGGGCTTGGGGCGACGGCGCGGCGGAACGCCGGTCAGGTCGGCTTCGGTTTCGTCGGGCATCTGAGTCTCTCCTGCTTTTTCAGGAGAGCGTAGCGATAGTTACGGGAGAAACCAAATCGGGTGGCCGTGCCTGCCCGTCATTCCGGCGAAGGCCGGAATCCATGGACGGAGTGACGTCGCGGCAGAAACGGGCGCACCCGACACAATGGATCCCGGCCTGCGCCGGGATGACTAGCGTTACGGTTGGGCGATCCCGATCACCGACAATTGCCGCCCATAATCCGCCTCGCCGCGGTGCGTCGCGCGGCGGAAGCTGAAGAAGCGATCCGCCTGCGCATAGGTGTCGAGCCCCAGCGCCTCGATCCGCCGCACGCCCGCTGTCGCCAGCCGGTGCACCACATAGGCTTCAAGATCGAACCGGGCATGGCCGGGCCGGTTTTCGGCGAAGAACCGCTCATTGGCCGGATCGGTCAAACAGAAGCGTTCGACGAAGCCCATATCGACCTCATAGCTTGCCCGCGCGATGCACGGGCCGATCGCGGCGGCGATCCGGCCGCTGCGTGCGCCGAGCTTTTCCATCTGCGCGATCGTCGCATCGGTAATGCCCGCCAGCGCGCCCTTCCACCCGGCATGCGCCGCTCCGACCACGCCGGCCTCCGGATCGGCGAGCAGCACCGGCGCGCAATCGGCGGTGACGATGCCGAGCAGGATGTCGGGCCGTTCGGTGACCATCGCGTCGCCCTGCGGCCGGTCGGCATCGGGAAAGGCGGTCAGCACCCGCACGACCGAGGCCGAGTGCGTCTGATACAGCCCGCACAGCGCCGCGCCGGGCAGCACCGCCGCCACGGCCCGCGCGCGATTTTCCGCCACCGCCGCCGGATCGTCGGCCGATCCGAGGCCGACGTTCAGCCCTGCGACGACCCCGGTCGACACGCCGCCGCGCCGCCCGAGAAAACCGTGCGCCACGCCGTCCAGCGCGGCGGCGCGGACCACGTCGACCTCGCTCGCGCCGTTGCCCGTCACAGCGCCACCCGCATCACGTCGTCCACATCGCGATGATTACCGACCATGAAGTCGTAGCTGCCGACCCGTTCGAAGCCATAGCGTTCGTAAAACCGCCGGGCGCGATGATTGTCGACGAAAACCGACAGATAGAGTTCGTCGGCACCGGTCGCGCGCGCCGTCGCCAGCATATGCGCCATCATCCGCGCGGCGAGCCCGCTGCCCTGCCATGCGGTTCGCACATAGAATTGGCGCAACTCGATCGGCCGTCCGCGCGGTTCGAACGGCAGCGACGGCGGGCCGAGCTTGGCGTAGCCGGCCGCGTCGTCGCCAGCCATCGCCAGCACGACATGAAATCGCGGATCGGTCAGTTCCCCGGTCCACTTGTCGGGCGTGTGATTGGTCAGGAAGGCGGCAAGATCGGCCGGGTCGTAGAGCGTGCCGAACGTCTCGGTAAAGGTTTCCGCCCCGATCCTCGCCAGCAGCGCGGCATCGGCGGTCGTCGCCGCGCGCAGTACCGGGGTCATGCGAACCCCGCCGGAACCGGCCAGCCGGGGCTGGTGATCGCGATCGCCTTGAACAGGCTGCCCATCTGTTCGTCCTCCACCAGTCGGTCGCGATCGGCGCGCAACCCGTCGGCGCGGTCGGGCGACCGCGCCGATAATGCCTGTACCCGCGCATCGATGCCAAGCGCCTTCAGCAGCGCGCCCTGTTCGATCGGGCCATAAGTCATAGCGTCCTCGGCCCGCGCGGCTTCGGCGAGCGTCGCGAAGTCGACATGCGCGGTCAGGTCCTGCTCGCCCGGATTCTCATAGGGATTGACGAAGCCGTGCCCGCGCACCGCCTGCAGCGTGTCGCCGATCGCCGGGCCGCTATAGCCATAGTCGATGAGGAGCGCGCAGCCGCCCTGCGCGACGATCCGCTTGGCCAGCTGGCGCAGGATGGCGACGGCGGCCGGGGCGGTTTCGAGGACCGAGCCGAGCGGCGCCCCCCGCAGATGCGGGGGGATGATCGGGTCGAAACCGCGCGTGCCGACGATCGGCAGGAACAGCGTATCCTGACACGCGACCAGCCGTTCGCGCCAGCCCTCCGCCGTCTTTACCAGTTGCCGGATCGGCAGCGCGTCGAAAAATTCGTTGGCGACGACCAGCAGCGCGCCGTCGTCGGGCAGGCCGACACCGTCCATCGCCCATTCGGCCTGCGGCACGCGCTTGGCCTGTTCGGCCCGCAGCGTCGGCGAGGTCTCGACGAAATGGACGCCGGGGGTACAGCCCGCCGCTGCCATGGCGCGGAGCGCGTCGGCGGCGAGGGTGCCGCGACCCGGACCGAATTCGACATAGCGCGCCGCCGGCTGCCCGGCGCGATCCCATCCGTCGGCCAGCGACAGGCCGATCAGCTCGCCGAACATCTGGCTGATTTCGGGCGCGGTCGTGAAATCGCCCTTCGCGCCGAGCGGGTCGCGCGTGGCGTAATAGTGCGCGTTGGCCGCCCCCATGAACTGGGCGAGGCTGATCGGCCCGGCCAGCGTGATCGCGCGGGCGAGGCGTTCGGGCAGGGCGGCGTCGGTCACGCGAAATCCTCCCCGCTGCGCGGGGAGGGTGACCGTCCGCAGGACGGTGGAAGGGGGTATCCGTAGACGCAACCGTGGTGGAGCAGGCGAACCCCCTCCACCATGCTGCGCATGGTCCCCCTCCCCGTGTCGGGGAGGAGCTTCACGCGACGCTCTCCGTGCCGGCGATCGGCTCTACCCGTACGCGGCGCTTCTTCGCCGTCGCCATCAGATACCCGCCGACCGCAATCATCGGCAGGGTCAGCCACTGGCCCATATGCAGCCCGGTCGCCTGCGCGAATTCGACCAGCTGGGCATCGGGTTCGCGCCAGAATTCGATGACGAACCGCGCCACGCCGAACCCGGCCATGCCGGTGCCGAGCAGGAAGCCCGGCTTGTACCGCGCATCGGTCCGCCAGAAGAGGAAGGCGAGGATCAGGAACAGGATCAACCCTTCGCCCATCGCCTCATACAGCTGGCTGGGGTGACGCGCCGGATCGAGACCACCGGCGACGGTGCGCGGGAACACGACCGCCCATGGCGCGTCGCTGGGCTTGCCCCACAGCTCGCCGTTCACGAAATTCGCGAGCCGGCCGAGGAACTGGCCGATCGGCGCGACGCAGGTGACATAGTCGGTGACCCGGAGCGCGCGCAGGCTGTGTTTGCGCGACAGCCACCAGATGCCGAGGATCAGGCCGACCATGCCGCCGTGGAACGACATGCCGCCGTCCCACAGGCGCAGGATCTTGATCGGATCGGTAATCATTTCCGGCGCATAGAACAGGACGTAGCCGATCCGCCCGCCGAGGATGATGCCGAGCGTCGCATAGAAGACGAGGTCGTCGGCATGCCGCCGTGCCATCGGTGCGCCGGGCTGGTCGAGCAGCTTGAGCATATACCACCAGCCGGCGAGGATGCCGGTGATATAGGCCAGCGAATACCATTTGAGCTGAAAGAAGCCGAGGTTCAGCGCGACCGGGTCCAGCCCCAGATCGCTGTAGCGGATATGGCCTGCGGCCATGCCGATATCGCCGGTCGCAGCGGCGAGGGTGGAAAGGATCAAGGGAACGCTCCGGCTGTGTGGCGGCGGGTAATATCGGGGAAGCGCGTGGAGGGGAACACAAGATCCTCCCCGCTCCGCGGGGAGGGGGACCGTCCGCGTAGCGGATGGTGGAGGGGGACGTCCGCAGGAGCAGCCGTCGTGGAGCAGGCCACCCCCCTCCACCATGCTCCGCATGGTCCCCCTCCCCGTGCCGGGGAGGATTTGCTACGGCCTTTCCTATGGCAGCTTCCGAACGTCCGACCGTCACCCGCCGCAACCTGCTGATCGGCGGCGGGGCGGGCGTCGGACTGATCGTCGCATGGGGGCTGTGGCCGCGCCGCTATGGCGTCAATCTCGCGGCTGCCGAGGGCGAAAGCGTGTTCGGCGCCTATCTGAAGATCGGCAGCGACGGACAGGTGACGGTCGCGGTGCCGCAAACCGAGCATGGGCAGGGCGTCTATACCGCATTGCCGCAGATCGTGGCCGACGAACTGGGGGCCGACTGGCGAACGGTCGCGGTCGAGGCGGCACCGATCAACCCGCTCTACGCCAATCCGCTGGCCGCCGGCATCCTGTTCGGCGACGCGCTGGCGCTGCTTCCCGAAGCGACGCGCGCGACCCATGCCGAGCGGGCCGCCTTGATGCTGACGGCCGGGTCGACCTCGGTCCGCCGGTTCGAAGCGCCGCTGCGCGCGGCGGGGGCGGCGGCGCGGGTGTTGCTGTGCAAGGCGGCGGCGCGGGGCTGGGACGGCGACTGGCGCAGTTGCGGCACCGCCGATGGATTCGTCGTGATGGGCGACCGCCGCGAACGCTTCGGCGTGCTGGCCGAACGCGCGGCGCGCGAGAGCCTGCCGGGGGGCGAGCTCCCCTTGCGGACCGGCGACGACAAACGGCTGACCGGCACGCCGGCCCCCCGGCTCGACGCCCCGGCCAAGGTCGATGGCAGCGCGACGTTCGCCGGCGACGTGCGCAAGCCGGGCATGGTCTTCGCCTCGATCCGGCAGGGGCCGATCGGCGATGCGAAGCTGCTGAGCGCCGACAAACCGGCAGCGGAGGCGGTGCCCGGCGTGGTCAGCGTGATCGAAACCGATCGCTGGGTCGCCGCCGCCGCGACGACATGGTGGGCAGCCAATCGCGCGGTCGACGCGATGGCCCCGCGCTTCGAAACGCATGGGCTGATCGACGACCGCTCGATCGCGGCCGCCCTCGACGCCGCGCTCGCGGGGGAGGGCGCGCGGGTGCATGATGCTGGCGATATCGATGCGGCGTTCACCGGCGGGCGGACCCAGACCGCGACCTATCGCGTCCGCGCCGCGCTCCATGCCGCGATCGAACCGACCTGCGCGACCGCCGAATGGAATGACGGCACCCTGACGCTGTGGATGCCTACGCAAGCGCCGACGCTGGCCCGCGCTGCCGCCGCGCGCGCGATCGGTATCGGCGAGGACCGCGTCGTCCTGCACCCGACCATCGCCGGCGGATCGTTCGGGGCCAATCTCGACCATCGCGTCGCCGAACAGGTGGCGGTGCTGGCGCGCCGGCTGGAACGGCCGGTGCAACTGACCTGGTCGCGCGGCGAGGATTGTCTGGCCGATCGCTATCGTACGCCCGCCGCCGCGCGGATGACCGCCCGGCTGGGCCGCGGCGGTCGCATCCTTGGCTGGCGCGCGCAGATCGCCGCGCCGCGCACCGGGCGCGATCTGGCGCGATTGCTGCTGGGCGGCGACGTCGCCGCCTCGCTCGGCATGGCACTGCCGGGTGACCGGGGCGATGCGCTGGCGACCGAGGGTGCGGTGCCGGCCTATGGCGTTTCTAATGTCGCGGTCGATCATCATCCCGCCGATCTCGGCCTACCTGCCGGCTGGTGGCGCTCGGGCGCGCATAGCTACACCGCCTTCTTCACCGAATGCTTCCTCGACGAACTGGCGGGGTTTGCCGGAATGGAGGCGCATTCGTTCCGGATCGCGATGCTGGGCGGCGATGTCGCGCTCGCCCGCTGCCTGTCGACGGTCGCGACGATGGGCGGCTGGCAGGGCGGGGTGCCGGGCAGTGCGCAGGGCATCGCCTGTCACCGGATGCGCGGATCGGCGATCGCCTGCATGGCGGAGGCGCATATCGGTGATGACCAGCGGGTGAAGGTCGACCGGCTGGTCGTCGCGGTCGATTGCGGGCGGATCATCAACCCCGATCTGGTGCGCCAGCAAATTGAGGGCGGTCTGATCTTCGGCATGGCGCAGGCGACCGGTGCCGCCACCGGCTTCGACGCGAACCTGCCCGATGTGCGGGGCTTTGGCGGGTTGCATCTGCCCCGGCTGGTCGATGTGCCGGACATCATGGTCGAACTGATCGAATCGGACGGCGATCCCGGCGGCGTGAGCGAACTGGCCGTGCCGGTCGTCGCCCCCGCCATCGCCAACGCGCTGCACGCCGCGACGGGGCGGCGGTATCGGACGCTGCCGCTGCTCGGGTGATCGGGAAGAACGCAGAAGCGGATGTTCGCGCAAAGGCGCAAAGGACGCGGAGAAGAGGTGCTCTTGGAAACGCTTCGCGCGTAAGCGCCTTCGATATCCGGTTGCAGCGGACGAAGAGGTCTCCCGGTCGCGAAACGCCAGCCAATAACGCAACCCCTCTACGTCCTCTGCGCCTCTGCGCGAAAACAAACCTTCTTCTCCGCGCCTCTGCGCGAACCAAATCCCCTTGCACCAAAGCCGGAGCTAAAGCGTTACACGGCGCCATGGACCTGCCGTCGAATCACCCCGCCATTCCCCAGCGCCGCGTCGGCGTACTGCTGATGAACCTCGGCACGCCCGACGATCCGTCGCCGCGATCGGTGAAACGCTATCTCGCCGAATTCCTGTCCGACCGCCGTGTCGTCGAAATCCCGCCGATCGCGTGGCAGCCGATCCTGCGCGGCATCATCCTCAACACCCGTCCGAAGAAATCGGCGCACGCCTATCAACAGGTGTGGAGCGAGCGCGGCTCGCCGCTTGCCGCGATCACCCGCGCCCAGTCCGACGCGATGCAGGGCGCGTTCGGCGACGGCGTCGTGATCGACTGGGCGATGCGCTACGGCAATCCCTCAATCGCCAGCCGGATCGACGCGCTCCGGCAACAGGGCTGCGACCGCGTCCTGCTGGCACCGCTATACCCGCAATATTGCGCAGCAACGACCGCCACCGCCAATGACAAGGCGTTTGCCCATCTCGCGACGTTGCGCTGGCAGCCGGCGATCCGCACCCTGCCGCCCTATTACGACGATCCGTTGTATATCGATGCACTCGCGACGACCCTGCGCGAGGATCTGGCCAAGCTCGCCTTCGAACCCGATGCGATCGTCGCCAGCTTCCATGGCATGCCCAAGCGCACGCTGGCACTCGGCGATCCGTATCACTGTCATTGCCAGAAGACGGCGCGGCTGGTGTCCGAAGCGCTCGACCGGCCGCTGACCATCGCCTTCCAGTCGCGCTTCGGCCCGGCGAAGTGGCTTGGCCCGGCCACCGACGAAACGCTGGTCGAACTGGCGAAGGCGGGCAAGCGCCGCGTCGCGATCTTTGCGCCGGGGTTTTCGGCGGACTGTCTGGAGACGCTGGAGGAACTGGCGATCCGTGGCCGCGAAAGCTTCGAAACAGCGGGCGGCACCGATTTTGCCTATCTTCCTTGCCTGAACGCCGAGCCCACAGGCAATAAAATGTTGCGCAACATTATCGCGCGCGAACTTGCGGGCTGGGTCGACCCCGCCTAGCAGGGACGAAACAGTCGTAGGAGAGAATGCATGGCACGGGTAGCGATCGTCACCGGCGGCACGCGCGGTATTGGCGAGGCGATCAGCCTCGCGCTCAAGGATATGGGCGTCACGGTTGCCGCCAACTACGCGGGCAACGACGAAAAGGCGAAGGCGTTCAGTGATCGCACCGGCATTGCCGCCTTCAAGTTCGACGTGGGCGATTTCGAAGCGACGCAGGCGGGCGTGAAGGCGATCGAGGAAGCGATCGGTCCGGTCGACATCGTCGTGAACAATGCGGGCATCACCCGCGACGGCACCTTGCTCAAGATGACCTACGACATGTGGGACGACGTGATCCGCACGAACCTCGGCGGTTGCTTCAACCTTGCCAAAGCGACCTTCCCCGGCATGCGGGACCGCAAATGGGGCCGGATCGTCAACATCGGTTCGATTAACGGTCAGGCCGGCCAATATGGTCAGGTCAACTATGCCGCCGCCAAGTCGGGCATCCACGGTTTCACCAAGGCACTGGCCCAGGAAGGCGCGCGGTTCGGCGTGACCGTGAACGCGATCGCTCCGGGCTATATCGATACCGACATGGTTGCGGCGGTACCGGCCGACGTGCTCGAAAAGATCGTGGCGAAGATTCCGGTCGGCCGGCTGGGTCAGGCGAGCGAAATCGCACGCGGCGTCGCGTTCCTGTGTTCGGAAGAAGGCGGCTTCGTGACCGGCTCGACGCTCAGCATCAACGGCGGCCAGCACATGTATTGATCGCGGTCGGCGGGGCGGGACCCTGCCGGGTTGATGGACTGGAAGCGCCCCGGTGAAAGCCGGGGCGTTTTTTGGTTAAGGAACAGAATTGGTTCCCCGTGTCGACGGCATCTGCGGAGCGGCATTCGTCCGCACGAAGCCGCACTTGGTTGGCGTTGATGCAGGGCCAGGGCAGCCGCAGAGACAGATCGAGCGAAGCGTCTCCCCCTGCTGCCTCGTCGAATGTTCCCACGGTTTGATGGTGCGATCCTTCCATTGGAATGGAAGGGATGCCTATGGAACAGCCCCGTCAGCGTCGCGCCACGACCACACACACCTCGTCCCAGCTTCTCGCAAGCTCTGCTCACGACGGTAAGCCGTAAGCCGGGTATCAGCACCGGTACGCTGCTTTTGATGGGTCATGGTCGAATGCGAATTCGACCGATTGCCGCAGTGCAACAGGTGATCTAGCATGGCCGCTTAGCGGGGGTGAAACATGCAGGGGCTAGACGATGCGGGCGCGCTGGCGACCGGGGGATTGATCGCACGGGCGGCTCGCACGCCTCGACCGACGACCGGCACCATCTCCATGCCGGACGCTGCCTCAACTGCGGCTCGGCTCGAATTGGTGCCTTTTGCCAGGAATGCGGGCAATCCTCGCATCTGCACAGCGACCTGATCGGTTTCGCGCATGACGTGCTGCACGGCGTCTTCCATTTCGACGGCAAGTTCTGGTCGACGCTGCCGCTCCTCGCCTTTCGTCCGGGCCAGCTGACCCGGCGGTATATCGATGGCGAGCGGACGAAGTTCGTCACGCCGATGGCGATGTTCCTGTTTTCGGTGTTCCTGATGTTTGCCATCGTATCCAACGTGCCCGGCTGGACCGATGGCGGGATGGTCCCGGCAATGGGTGAGGCGACGCCGTCGCTGGGTAGTGTCCACCGGGGCATCGGGCAGGCGGTCCGCGACAAGACCGAGACGATCGCCATGCTCGAGCGCGACCGCGCCGCGGCCGTGGCCGCCGGCCGGTCAGTCGCATCGATCGACACGCAGTTGACCCGGTTTCGCAAGGATCTGGCGAAGCTGACCACCGCCGCGCGGATGCTGCCCGACCTCAACACGGCCAGCCCACGGCTCATCGCCCGCTCGCTGGGCGAACCGGTCGATCAGGACTTGCTGGACTGGCTGTTCGTCAAGGTCGAACATGCCCGCGAGAATCCCAAGCTGCTCATCTACAAGATGAAGAGCGCCGGCTATAAGTACAGCTGGGCGCTGATCCCGCTGACGCTTCCGTTTCTGTGGCTGATGTTCGCGTGGCGGCGAAGGTTCGGGCTGTACGACCACACCGTCTTCGCGACGTATTCGATCGCCTTCATGTCGCTGCTGGTCGTGGTGCTGACTCTGCTCGGCTATGCGTTCGGCGGGGCGGGGCGGACCTTTGCCTGGATCGCGCTGCTCGCGGTGCCGCCAGTCCATATGTACAAGCAACTCCGCTACGGCTACGAATTGCGCCGATTGAGTGCCGTATGGCGGACGGTCGCGCTGCTGCATGTGGTATCGATCACCTCCACGCTGTTCTTCCTGCTGCTTCTCTACCTTGGCGTCGCCGACTAGGGGGTTAGTCCCGGCATCTGGAGGATCGGATTAAGGACGAACCGGTTTGGGTCGGCGGTTCTGATTCTAGCGGCATGTTCGTAGGGCTGAAGCCGGCTGTGAAGCGCGAGACCACCAAACGCGTAACGCCGGGAGATGATGGATGCGTTCAGCGCGTTGATGCGTGAGAGCTTGAGCGGGGACGATCCTACGCTCCGCAAATGCTGTTTGGTCCGTTTAATCTACGAAGTGCGGACGATCAGGAAACGACTCGAATTTTTAGTTCGTCTTGGCTCGATCGGGAGAACGGAGCTGGTCATCATGGGCATGGTGCCGATGTTTGACTGGGAGTGGTGCCGCCCGTCAGACAAAACTGGGCACTCAGAATGCTGGCAAATTTCAGTTCTGCGGCGCTGACCCGAGGTGCGGTGTTCGTCCGAAACGGTTGATAGCAATTCCCAAGCCGACTCTAATCCGCTCCATTATTCCATTGCATTAGATCCAATGACGTAGCGCTTCCAGCACCAAGCTGAATGCGGGGGAAGGCTGTCGCCGGCTGGGATAATAGAGGTAGTAGCCATCGAACGGTTCGCACCAGTCTGCGAGCACTCTGATAAGCGAGCCATCTGTAAAGTGACGAGCGACATGACCTTCGATCGTAAACGCTATGCCACGGCCAGCCAGAGCAGCAGCGACAATCAGGTCAGCGTCGTTGAATACGAGCTGGCCCTGTGTCTTGACCTTCAACTCCTTGCCATCGCGCTCGAATTCCCAGGCGTATAAACCACCCGAGGTCGCCATTCGGAGGCTGATGCAATTGTGCTTCGCCAGATCATAGGGGGTCTGAGGCGTCCCGTGCCGGTCCAGATACCCCGGTGCCGCAAACGCAGCCATGCGCAGCTTCGGGCTGATAGGCACCGCGATCATGTCCTGATCCAGTCGCTCGCCTAGCCGAACGCCGGCGTCGAACCTGCCGCTGACGATATCGACGAGGCCGCTGTCGATACTAATCTCGACATGGATGTCGGGATTTTCCGCGGTTAGTCGATCAACGGCTGGCCACAGCACGGCTCGCGCCGCATGGGCACTCGAAGTGATCCTGACGGTGCCGGCAGGACGCTCGCGTAGCTCGGTCAGCGATGCAAGCTTGTTGTCAATCTCCTCTAGAGCCGGCCGCAATGTTGCGATCAGCCGCTCACCGGCTTCGGTAGGAGCGACGCTTCGCGTCGTCCGGGTCAGCAATCGCAGACCCAGCTTCGCTTCCAGGCGGCGCATTGAGCTGCTGCCGGTTTCGTGGACACCGAGATAAGGTGTTTTTCGGAACCGGAGGATGGAGATGCAACGACGGAAGTTCAGCCGCGAGTTCAAGCTCG